>JBCFAO010000086.1:0-2091 GCA_038562165.1 Clostridiales bacterium
CGGACTTTCCGCTCATAGTGAACCACATTGCGGAGGGCGGCCAGCATCAAGGCCATAGCATGATCCGCCACCTCATAAGCGCAATAATTGGGCACATTGGCTACGGCAATGCCCAGTTCCCTGGCTGCCTGAATATCGATATTGTCCACGCCGATGGCGGAGTTGGAGATAATCTTGCACCGTCCTAAACTGCTCAATACCTTGCGGGATAAAGGCGCATATTCCGCAATAATGGCGTCGGCGTCCCGGCAGGCTTCAATCAACTCTTCTTCGGTCATGGCTAAGCTGCATACAATCTCAGCCTCCGGCGGCAGATGGCGAATCTCTTCGTCGGTAGAACCCCAGCTACATTCCGTCAATACGATTTTTGCTGCCATTGTCTTCGCCCCTCATTCTTTAAACTTGTTCCTTATATGCGTAGCCCGTTTGTACGGCCTTTACGTTCAGCTCCGCTAAGGCAGCCTTGGCACTGAAGGTCTTGGCCACTTCCTTTTCCACAGCCTCTCTGTCCACAAAGGGCAGGTACCGCAGCACATAGCCCAAAGCCACCATGTTTGACGCCTTGGCATTGCCTAAGTCCGCCGCAATCTCGTAGAAAGGCACCTTCACCACCCGGATGTCTGTACGCTGCGGCTCAATCTCGATCATGGAACTGTTCAGCAGCAGGGTGCCCCCGGGGGCCACCAGATGCTCGTAATCCTTCAAGGATCGCTCATCCATCACCAGCATCAATTCTGCCTCCGAGATAATGGGCGATTCCATACCGTCGGCGATCACCACATTGCACATGGTGCGGCCCCCCCGTTTTTCCTGGCCATAAAAAGGAGCAAAGGATACTTGGTAACCTTTTTCGATGACCACGTTGCACAGGATCTCGCCCAAGAGCATGATCCCCTGGCCGCCGATGCCGGAAAACAGTAATTCGTGTTTCATTTGCCTTCCCCCTCCTTCATGTCTTTGAATACGCCTAAGGGGAAAATGGGGATCATCTTTTGCTCCAGCCATTCCAGGGCCTTTACCGGCTTCTGGCTCCAGCCTGTGGGACAAGGAGACAGCACCTCCACAAAGCTCAGGCCCTTTTCTTCAAACTGGTAAGAGAAGGCTTTCTTCAGCGCCTTTTTCGTGGCCGCTATCCGCTGGGGGCTGTTGACCGTCACCCGTTCGCTGTAGCAGACTCCGGGCATCTGGGCCATGATCTCCGCCATGTTTACGGGGTAGCCGCTGCTGGATTTCTCCCGGCCATAAGGCGAGGTTGAGGTGGTTTGGCCCCAAAGGGTGGTGGGCGCCATTTGGCCCCCGGTCATGCCGTAGATGGCATTGTTGATGAAGACCACGGAAAAGTTTTCGCCCCGCACCGCTGCATGCATGATCTCCGACATGCCTTCGGATACCATATCCCCGTCCCCCTGATAGACCAAGACAAAACGGTCCGGCAGGGAACGCTTGATGCCCGTGGCCAAAGCCGGCGCCCGGCCATGGAGGGCGCAGATGGCGTCTGCTTTGAAGTATTTGTCCGCATAAACGGAGCAGCCGATGGGCCAGACCAGAATGGTCTTTTCTCTTAAGCCCATTTCGTCCAGCAATTCCGCCATCAGCTTGTTGACGATGCCGTGGCCGCAGCCCCCGCAATAGCTGGTTACCGCATCCGTAAAGCTTTCCGGCCTTTTGTATATGGTTTTCATCTTACTTCACCTCCAGCTTACGGATTTCCGCTAAGATATCTTTGGGGGACGGTACCACGCCGCCTAAACGGCCGAAGAAGTGAACGTCTTCTTTGCGGTCCACCGACAGCTTCACGTCCTCCACCATCTGGCCGGCAGACAGCTCTGTCACCAGGAACTTCTTCCCTGCCAGACCCTCAAAGGCCTTCTCCGGAAAGGGCCACAGGGATATGGGCCGGATCAGCCCGACCTTCAGCCCTTCTTCCCGGGCCATTTTCATGGCTCCTTCCGCTACCCGGGCCATGCTGCCGTAGGCCACCAGCACAAGATCCGCATCCTCCACCTGGTAAGACTGCCAGCGGACTTCATTGGCCTTGATCCTGGCGTATTTCTCCTGCAGGTTCAGGTTAAAGGCTTCCCATTGGGCCGC
>JBCFAO010000063.1:0-13015 GCA_038562165.1 Clostridiales bacterium
TCTTATTGTAACCTAGGCCGCAAGTAATTGGGAGGCACGGTGATCAGCCGTGCCTCTCGACCTGTCTATATAGTAGCAAATTTTGTACACCCGGCTGAGACTGAGGCAACTTTTTCAGTGCCCTCGTGCAAATTTGTGATTTTGAGCAAGCTGCCCGGCAGCAGGTCCGGCCCGTTGCCGTGTATGTAGCGAATCTAACAATTTCAAAGTCTAATTTAGTTTATGATAAATAATTGAAATTCTACATAATAAGAGATGACGCGGCGATAGGGCTGTTGTATAATAAGGAGCAGCCTCAAAAATGATAGGCAATATCAAATATGCATTTTCCTACTGAGGAGGAGACCCTTTGAACGATACCGATTCGTTGTTACAATATTCTAAGCAATATCCGGCAGGAGCAGTTCTTCTACGGGAGGGTGAAGCCGCAAGGGATATGTTTATCCTGTTGCAAGGCAGCATCGGAGCATATAAGGATTACGGAAATGCCGGCCAGGTTCAGTTGAACGTCTATGAAGCCGGCAGCTTTTTGGGGGAAATGGACTTTTTCCTTGATGAACCGCCTAAGGCTACAGTTGTAGCTTTGACTCATTGTATCGTCCTTGCTATAGGACGGCAAAATATCTATTCCTTTTTTGCCGATCAGCCTGGGATGACCTTTACATTTATTCAGAGCCTATGCCTGCAGTTGGCGAAAACCAATGAAAACTACAGAATGCTTTATGAACGATACACCGCTGAAGTGGCTGCCGCCGGCGGCGGCTTGGCCCAGGAGACCGGCAAGATAAATCAGGCGCTGGCAGATCCGGCAATTCAGACAATGGCGAACCCGAAGCCGCTGCCGGAAATGCAGCCGGAGTCTGTGCCGCTGCCGGAGATGCAGCCGGGGCCCAGGCCGGTGGCGGAGAAGGCGCTGGCGCCGGTGGCGGAGCCTAAGCTCATGTCGGCGGCGGAGTCTGAGGTTGAGCAGGCGCAGCAGGCTTCTGCCCCCAGCAGCTTGTTTCCCCCAGGTCACGGCTCTTATCTGCTGCCGATAGATAACAAAAAAGATGGCCTGCTTTTTGAGCGGGAGACTGTTTGCCCGGTCTGCGGCCACAAATTTAACACCCTATCCCTTTTTATGTCAAAGCTGCGTTTAGAGCGTAATGACATGGATATGCGGCCCCGCTATAAAGATATCGAGCCTATGCACTACGATGTTATTACCTGCCCGGCTTGCTGTTATAGCGCCTTCGCGGATTCCTTTGCCGGGGCAAATAAACGGCAGGCGGAGCAGATTGCCGCTAAAGTCGGGGCTTTTTGTCAGGAAGGTCAGGGGTTGGCAATCAAAACCGGATATGATAGGGATACCTTTACCGTGTTTGCCGGCTATTATTTGGCTTTGCTTTGCGCGCCGGTGGTGGCCGGCGACTATCAGCTTACCACCGCCAAGCTTTGGCTGCGTCTGGCCCGGATTTACGAAGACTGCGGCGATGATAACATGAGGCAGTATGCCAATCAGATGGCGCTGGCCGACTATACCTATGCCTATGAAGGGTTGCGGCTATCGGAAAAGCAGAGTCAGCAACTGTGTTTTGTCATTGGCGATTTGTATTATAAGATGGGCAATCTTGAAAATGCCCGGACTTTCCTCCATTATGCCAAGATGAATAAAGACGGCTCTCAGGCTGTCAAGCGGCAGGCGGATACGTATTTGTATGAGGTGCGGGAGGAGATCAAAAGCCTCAGAAGAAACCAGGAGTGAGAAAGGACATAGGCACAGCCGGAATTAAGGCGGCATAGACGAAATAAGGCGGTACAGCAAGCATAAGGCGGTACAGATAGTGAAAAGGCGGCGAGATAGCAATAGCCCGGCAGTGATTCCGGGCGATGCTTATCCACCGCCTTTGTTGCAATTGCTACAGAGGTTTTTCCAATTATCATCTAAACAACAGAAACATCAGTCATGCTGTAAATCTCCGCCTCAGATACAGTCCTCAAAGGCACAGGCTTCATCCGGCATTTCAAATTCAAGGGTGGCGTGCTGGATACCTTCTTCTTTCAAAATGTCACGGATTTTGCTTTTTAGTTCAACCAAACCAGTCATAGGCACAGCTTCTGTCAAAGCAACATGGGCGGTAAGAACATTGTACGCCTCGTCTAAGGACCAGATGTGCAAGTCATGTATATTGCGGACTTGGCCGATTTCATTCAATCTTTCGATAATGTGCTCCCGGTCAATCTCCGCCGGAGTACCTTGCAGCAGGATAGGAAGAACTTGCTTAATATTTTTGAACACGTTAAACAGTACGAAGCAGGCGATGGCGATGGAAAGGATGGGATCAATGATTGTAAGCCCGGTGAAGTGCATGATAATTGAGCCAAAAAAAACCGCCACCCAACCCAACACATCCTCCAGCATATGCAAGGAGACAACCCGTTCGTTGATAGAACTTGCATTTCGGGTGCGTAAAACAGCGATCCCGTTTACAACGATGCCGACAATTGCCAGGGCGAGCATTCCTATTGGATTGGTTTCCTGGGGAGCGAAGAAACGGGGAATCGCCTCCGAGAGAATATAGATGCTCCCTACCACTAAGACGACTGAATTGACAATTGCGCCCAAAAGGGAGAAGCGCTTATAGCCATATGTGTATTGCTTTGTACTCCCCTTTTTTGACAGCTTTTGAAAATACCAGGCAAGTCCGAGAGATAAGCTATCGCCAAAGTCATGGACGGCATCGGAAATAATGGCTATGCTGTTGGTGAAAATCCCCCCGACAAGCTCGAGGATAGTGAAGGACAGATTTAGGAAAAAAGCAATGCCGATATTTCCGTCGCTGCCGTGGGAATGGTTGTGGCCATGATGATGATTGTGCGTCATAGAGATGATCCCCTTTGTGGTGATTTACAGAAGAATGCTCTCCTAGTTTCCTTAATTGTCACGCGTTTTACTCTTTAGGTCAAGATTTATTTATACCGCAGTATTGGCTGTACCGCAAATCATGGCCTGCCTTGGCTGCCATGATTATTTTTTCTCCCGACTTAAATTGACAAGTTTCCGGGTTTGCCAGGTGTATAATCAAACCATGTCAACCATTATTGTCTATGCCGATTTGGTTTTTGCCGCCAATCTGGTCATGGATTGGCTGGTATTATGGATTGCCGGACGCCTCACCGGCCGGCCGGGTAAAAAGCTTTGGCTGGGGGCAGCAGCAGTGCTGGGGGCTTTTTATGCCCTGGGGGCGGCTCTGTGGCCCTATAGTATCCTGGCTGCCGGCTGGCTGAAGCTGTTTAGCGGCTGCCTTTTGGTAGCCCTTGCTTACCGGCCGGAGAGCTGGCTGTGGTTTTGGCGATATTGTGGGGCTTTTTATCTTGTTTCCTTTTCTTTAGGGGGAGCAGCCTTTGGCCTCTGGTATCTGCTTGTCTCCACTGCCGGTCTGCCGGATAGCCTGGGACGTTTTGCAGCACCCTCAGCCTTTGCCCTGCCTTTAGGCGTGCTGGTGATGGCAGTGCTTTTGCTGGCAGACCGCCGGCAAAAGCGGCGGCTGGCAATGGGCTCATTTTTGATGGAGCTGGAGCTTTGGCTGCCGGCATTACTGCAAGACCAAGAAAAGGTCCTAAGCCAAGAAGCAGGCCAAAAGGCAGACTCAAGCCAAGAGGCAGACTCAGGTCAGGAAGCGGCGATCCAAAGTCAAGGGAACGGCCGGCCGCAGCGCTGGAAGTTTACTGCTTTTCTGGATACAGGCCATCATTTAACAGACCCGGCCAGCGGCTTGCCTGTGCTGGTGATGTCTCTGGCCGGCTTGCCGGGACCTTGGGCTCAGGCCATTAGCAGCATAGGATGGGAGAAGCTGGAGCGCTTGTCTTTACGTACTGTTGCCGGCGGCGTCAAAAGCCTGCCGATTTGGGGGCCTTTGGTACTGCAGGCAGAAGGTAAGGAAAAAAGAAAATGTATGGTGGCGCTGACGCCGGAGCTTTTGGACCGGGAAGGAAAATATCAGTTGTTGGCGCCTTTTGAGTTGGCAGAGCATTTTTCTTTGCCGCATAAAAAGGAGGAGACGGATCAACATGAAATTCATGCGGACCATTATTGATAAAATATTACGATTTTTCCACCTGGTTGAGCCGGTACAGTATATTGGCACGGGGGAATCCCTGCCCCAACCCTTGACTACGGAAGAGGAGAGAAGCCTGCTGGAGCATCTGGAAGAGGATGGGGAGCGGGTAAGGAGTATATTGATTGAACGAAATTTGCGGCTGGTTGTCTATATTGCCCGCAAATTTGAAAATACGGGTATACAAATCGAAGATCTGATTTCTATCGGAACTATCGGGCTGATTAAGGCCGTCAACACCTTTGATCCCCAAAAAAAGATCAAATTGGCCACTTACGCTTCCCGCTGTATAGAAAATGAGATATTAATGCATCTTAGGCGCACCAGCAAAACCAAGGCGGAGGTTTCCTTTGATGAGCCTCTGAATGTGGATATGGACGGCAATGAGCTTTTGCTTTCCGACGTCATGGGTACCGATGCCGACCTGATTTATCGGGGGATTGAAGAGGAATTGGAGCTGCGGCTTTTAGGCCAGGCTTTGACGAAGCTTTCCGGCCGGGAGCGGCAGATTATGAACCTGCGGTTTGGGTTGGTGGGCGGTCAGGAGAAAACCCAAAAAGAAGTGGCCGATTCCCTGGGTATTTCCCAATCCTACATATCCCGCCTGGAAAAACGCATCATCAAACGTTTACGCCGGGATATGGAACGAATGGTTTAATAGGATATTAATAGATTTTTGTTGCAACAAAATTCATCATAGTGTATAATATACCAAAGAATAAACAGGGGGAAGGTTCGGTATGTTATACAGAAAAGCTTTAATGAGCGATGCGGAGCAGATATACGAGTTAGCTAATTATTATGCAGAAAAAGGCCAAATGCTAACAAGGGCCCGGCACCAGATTTATGAAAATATCCGGGACTTTTTAGTGGCGGAGGATAATGGCAGGATCGTAGGGGTAGCGGCCCTGCACATGATGTGGAACGACCTGGCTGAGGTACGGACTTTGGCGGTAGCCGAGGGATATAAGAGAAAAGGCATCGGTTATAAAATTGTTACCGACTTGATGGAAGAAGGCAAGGCTTTGGGGGTTAAAAAGTTTTTTGCTCTTACCTATCAGCCTGAGTTTTTCAGAGCTTGCGGCTTCAGTGAAGAGGACAAAAATAATATGCCGCAAAAAGTATGGATGGATTGCATCAATTGTCCCAAGTTTCCCAATTGTGATGAGATCTGCATGACCAAGCTGGCCGATTAAGAAAGTGGAAATCCTTTGAGTATTCCCGGAAATTTTGGCAATAATATTGCCAACCGGTAATGATAGCGGCGGATACTTTGTGATAATTTTTAGGGGTTGCCGAGTAAGCGGAATACAAAGAGAGGATGATATTGTAATGAAAGCTGTAATTGACAGAGATGGCTGTATTAGCTGCGGTTTGTGCTACGACACTTGCCCTGAGGTTTTTCGGGTAGGTGACGACGGCCTGGCGGAAGTCTGGGGAGAAGTAAAGGAAGATAATTACGATCTGGCCAAAGAGGCGGAAGAGGGCTGCCCCGTCTCCGTCATCACCATCGAGGAATAAATCAGCATAGCATAAATAAAAGAATGAGCCAGGGATTTGTCATCTCTGGCTCATTTTGTTTCAGGCTTTTTTGACCTCGATGGTATTATCGTTCATGGTGGTAGCTTCTGCTATGTCCGACAGCCTTTCATGGTGCAGGGCGTTGACCAAAAGGCCGTTGCGGGAGGCAGACCGGGTGTAGATGCCCGGGGCGGCGGCAGTGCCTTTGGCTACCTTATCCGTAACCCGGGCCATAAAGCCCACCTCCGCCAGATCATTGAAGGCTACGATGCTGTCGTTGTCGGAGATGTCCCGGCTGGCGGCATCCTCGGGATGCAGAGCGAGAATCATCAGGCCCCGCTGCTGCAGCAGTTCCGGCCGCTCCAGGAAGATGGAGTTTAAGGTATAGCCGCTGGGTACAGACACAAGGCGCAGGGGATAGGGGCCGCCATGGCTTTCGAGATAGCGGGGCAAAGGCTGATCCAGATCTTCGTTGACGATCTGCATCTTGCCGCTTTGCGTCTGCCAATGCAGGTGATCGGCAAAAGGCATGTTGATGACGGCGCCTTGTCTGAGGGTCTCCCGGTCACCGGCACTTATTGCGGCCAGGGCCGGTAAAGGATGAGATAAGAGATCATCCAGCATTTCCTCTTCTGTCTGCTGAAAGTAATCCTCTGCATAGCCCATGACCTTTGCCAGATGGCAAAAGGTATCCCAGTTGCTTTTGCACTGGCCGGGAGGCGAAATAATTCTTCGGGCAACGCCGAAGGTACAATAGCCGTAAGCGTTATAGCAATCGCTTTGCTCCACGGAGAAGGCAGCCGGCAGTATAATATCCGCATATTTGGCGGTATCCGTCATAAAGCGCTCATGAACCACGGTAAAGATATCCGGACGCAAAAGGCCTTTAATGATGCCGGCCTGATTGCTGACGGAGCCCACGGGATTGCCGCCGTAAACGAAAAGACTCTTGACGGCAGGCGAATCCTCCGTACCGTTTAGAGCGGAGGCCAGCTGATTGATATTGACCTTGCGGGGCCTATTGGTGCGAAAGTCGGGCCGGGTAATACGCTGAATATCCACGTATTGGCCGTTGCCGGGATTGCAGCCGCAAAGACCGCCGCCGGGCTGGCGCCAGGCCCCGGTAAAGGCTGAGAGGATGGTAATGAGCCGGACGGTCATGCCGCCGTTGCCGTATCTGGAGTTGCCGCTGCCCAGTATAATGGCGGGAGCCTTAGCGGCTGCATATTCTCTGGCCAAGCCGGCGATAGTGGCGGCGGGAATACCGGTAATCCCTTCCGCCCAGGCCGGCGTATATTGATAAAGTGAAGCCTTGAATTCCGCAAAACCCAAAGCCTGCTCCAGCAAAAAAGCCTCATCAGCCAAGCCTTCCGTAATGAGGACATTCATCATGGCCAGGGCTAAAGCGCCGTCGGTGCCGGGTTTGATGAGGATGGTCTGATCGCAGTAGGCAGCCATGTCCTCAGCCCAGGTTTCGATAAGGACTGTCTTCTTGCCTGCCCGGCGGCCGGCAATAATCTCCGGCAGAGACTGCAGCTGGGTGGCCTTCATATTGCAGCCCCAAATGATATAATAATCGCTGTCCCGAAGCTCCCGGGGGTCCAGGCAGCCGGTTTTGCCCATAACGGCAGCATAGCCTGCCTGCTTAGCCGAAGAGCAAAGGGTTTTTACGAGACTGCAAGCTCCCATGCGGTTAAAAAAGGCGTCGCCGCAATTGCGTTGGATAAGGCTCATGACGCCGGAATAATACATGGGCAAAATCCCTTGAGGGCCCTGTTCTTCTATGATCCGCAGCCAATTGTCCCTGATTTCGGCCACTGCCTCCTGCCAGGAGATGGGCGTAAAAAGCCCTTCCCCCTTGGCGCCGGTACGCCTAAGCGGCGTCATAATGCGGCCGGCGGCATGAATGGATTTTTCATAATGGCGCATTTTGCGGCAGATCAGGCCCTTGGTAGCCGGGTGGCCGGGGTCGCCGGCAATACTCAAGATAGTTTGGCCGTCGGTTTCCGCCAGGAGGCCGCAGGAAGTAGGGCAATCGTAGGGGCAAATGGTCTTTTTTAGCTCTGTTTTTGCCATAACAGGAATCCTTTCTTGACCTTTGCTGATAAAAGTATATAGTTATATTATAACACCTCAGCAGAAAATTTTTGAGACAGAAAATTTTCTTACCTATATGTGTTTCAACGAGGCTCGGGCATGTGATGATTGAAAAAGGTGAGAAGGAATAGTGAATGCCGCAGAAGCCTCGTTATAGCAAAGGTGCGGATATCTGCAATGGTTGAATGAAATCGCTTAGAAAGGAATGGTGTTATGCAAATTTATTATTTTACCCGCTCCGGCAGAAGCAAAAAAATCGCCGGGCAATTGGCGGCCCGCTATCAGGTTCAGGCAGAGGAAATCAAAGACAGTAAGGATTGGCAAGGTATCGGCGGCTACATCAAAGCTTGCCTCGTAGCGGTGAAGAAGCAATCTCTGCCCGGGATTTATAAAAAACCCGTTGGAGAGGCCCCTGTTGCCCTGGTCTTTCCCATTTGGGCAGGAACCTTTCCTCCGGCCGTCCGGGCTTTTATTGAAGAGGTAGGCAGAGAAAAGATCGTTTGCATCCCCACTTCCGGCGGCAGCAAGCTTAAAGACCGCAGCGGTTTTATCAAGGTCATTGATCTTGTAGGTTCAGATATTGCAGCGCCGGCGGAACTATAAACCATAGAGCGGACTGTTTTTTAGATTATGGTCAGTTCATCCACCGCCAAACGGTAATATTCCATGGCGGATTCTTCATAGACCTCTAAGGAGCCGGTAACCTCAATCACTGCTCCTTCCTCAGGGTAATCCTGGGGATAGGCGTGATCGCCTTTCCAGACAAACTCGATTCCCTGCTGACAGCATTCTAAAGCATCTTCAATGATAACGAAATGGTAGGCGCTCTCTGTTGTCTCGTCGTAGAGACTATAGTAGAGCCCTGCCATTTTCATGGTTTTGCCCATGTATTCCTCAGGACGCTCCATCATACTGAAAACTTCCGAATAAACCATGATGCTGCTTAATTGGGTTAAGTCCAAATCAATGGCGGAGTCGGAGGCGCCGGAGGGCGGATTTTCGACTGGGGTTGTGGCGGAGGTGCTTTCTTCGGCTGCATTTCCCGCTGCAGCTTTTTCTTCCTGCCCGCAGCCGGCAAAGAGGCTCAAGACCAATAATAAAACGATCAGCAAACAAGAAAGCTTCTTCATATTTTACCTCCTGTCATCCGGCCGATCAGGCTAAATAGGCCGAAAGTAATAATATCCACGGTCACAATAGTGGCGCCTACAGGCGTGCTGATCAGGATGGCCAGCAGAATGCCCAAAGCCGTACAGACAACGGAAATCACTACGGAACAAAGGATAACGGATTTAAAGCTCTTAAATACCCGCATAGCTGACAGGGCGGGGCAGATGACTAAAGCGGAGATTAGCAGAGAGCCTACTAAATTCATAGCTAAAACAATAATCACGGAAATAATTACGGCAATGAGCAAGTTATAAATATTTGCCTTTGTACCCGTAGCTTTGGCAAAGGTTTCATCGAAGGTGACGGCAAATATCTGGCGATAAAACAAGAGGAAGACAGCGATGACCAGTAGGGACATGCCAATGCAAAGCCAAACCTCCGTCATGGTCAGCGTTAATATAGCGGTGGAGCCAAACAAAGTGGCGCAAACGTCGCCGGCTAAATTAGCGGAAGCGGAAAACAGATTCAGCAGCAGATAACCGATGGCTAACGAGCCTACGGAGAGCATAGCCACCGCTGCATCCCCTTTTATCTTTGTATGCTGGCCTGTGGCCAAAAGCAGAATGCCGCATAAAACCGTTATCGGTACCACCAAAACCATGTTGTTGGAGAGATTCAAAATAGTGGCGACAGCTATAGCGCCGAAAGCCACATGGGATAAACCGTCGCCGATAAAGGAAAAGCGTTTTAGCACAAGGGTAACACCCAGCAGCGAGGAAGAAAGGGAAATTAGCACGCCTACTATTAAAGCATAGCGGACAAAGGGAAATTGAAAGTATAGGCTTAGCTTTTCAATCATTATCAGCATCAGGCTTCATCCCCCTTTGCCAGGCAGAAAGCCCTGCCTAGTTCGCTGGCGGTATAATCGGTTTTCCTGCCGTAAAACAAGGGCTTCTGGTGGCCGATATGCAGAATGTGGCTGGCATACCTGGCAGCAGCTCCAATATCATGAGAGATCATGATAACGGTAATGCCGTCGGCAGCGTTGAGCTTTTCGATCAATTGATACATATCGGCGGTAGCTTTCGGATCCAGGCCGGCTACGGGCTCGTCAAGGAGTAGCAGCTTACGGGTAGCGCACAAGGCTCTGGCCAGCAAAACCCGTTGCTGTTGGCCGCCGGAAAGCTCCCGGTAGCAGCGTTTAGCCAGATTGGTGATGCCCAATTTTTCCATGTTGGCCAGGGCCAGCCTTTTTTCCCCGGAGGTATAAAAAGGCCCCAGGCCGGAGCGGTTCAGGCAACCGGATAGTACGACTTCTTTGACGGAGGCGGGAAAATCTTTTTGCACCTCCGTCTGCTGAGGCAGATAACCGATTTCATTTTGCTTAAGGCCGTCGCCAGTCAGGATTTGCCCTTTGATAGGGGGCATCAGCTTCAGTAAAGTTTTGATCAGCGTGCTTTTGCCTGATCCATTTTCTCCTACAATACACAGGTAATCGCCGGAGTCTACGGAGAAAGATAGATTTTCGACGACCTTTTTCCCTTCATAACCAAGGGCAAGATCCTGACAGGTCAGCAGTGCCATGTACGGCCTCCTTATATTAAAACAATAATTGAGGTGCTAAAATCTAATAAAGCAATACCAAGGCTAAGGCCAGGGCAAGCTTTAGGACAAGCTTTAAGACAAGGCCTCTTTTAGTATAGTCAGATTGTTTTCCATAACGGAAAGGTAAGTGGTTCCGGAGGAAATAGCGGCAGAGGCTACGGACTGCAGGGAATCCAAAACCAAGACCTTTTGGCCTTTATTCTTTGTGTTTTGAATGATGGTTTTGGCAATGGATTGATCGGAGGTTTCAACAACCATAACGTTCTTTAAAGCCAATTCATCGGTTTTGCCGGCCAGGAATACAATAGTTTCAAAGCTGGCCTCCGTTTCTGCCGAGCAGCCGGAAAAGGCCGCAAAATAATCTAAGCCATAATCATCCACCAAATAGCGGAAAGGGAAGCGGTCGCCAAAGAGCAGGGTATGATGGCTTGCCCCTTTGACGGCTTCTGCGTAGGCATTGTCTAAGGCCTGTAATTTGCTGATGTATTCGGCAGCGCCGGCTTGATAGACGGCCTGGTTTTCTTCATCCAGACGGCCTAACTGACCGGCAATATAAGAGCAGAGGGTTTGGGCATGTTTTAGGGAAAGCCAGACGTGCTCATCCAGCTCTTCTTCGTGATGGTCGCCGTCTTCATGATCGTGGCCGTCCTCATCCTCGTGATCATGGTCGTGACCGTCTTCATCCTCGTGGCCATGGCCATCTTCACCTTCATGATCATGGTCGCCGTCTTCATGATCGTGGCCGTCCTCATCATCATGGTCGTGGCCGTCCTCATCATCATGGTCGTGGCCGTCTTCATCATCATGGTCGTGATGATGCTCCATACCCTCCTTGAGCTCTTCGGTTTTAACCTCGTCACCTAAAACATCCAATAGCTTAATAACGATCATATCCTTATTAGTGGCAACCTTTAAGGCGTCTTCCACCCAGGCCTCGGACTCCCCGCCCACATAAATAAACATATCGCAGGTTGAAATTTTAACCATATCCTCTGTGGTGGGCTGATAGCTGTGTAAATCGATGCCGTCGTCAAGGAGCAGCGTTAAATTGAGGTCTGCGGCTTTATCCCCTGCAATCTCCTTTACCCAGTCATAGGGGGGGAAAATAGTTGTGACGATATGGGGCTTTTGGCTGCTGACCTGCACAGGCTGGCTGCCGCAGGATGTGACCAGCATTGTAAGCGTTAATATTGCCGCCAAAGCGGCGATTATTTTTTTCATGAGTAAACCTCCATAGGCAAATGTATTGAAAAAGTTGATCAATAATGCAAACAGGCGCAAATGGATACAGAAAGACAAGGGAGCTTGGTAATAGCGCTGCCAGTAAAGGCAAAAAACCAAGAGGCCCCCTTGTCGCCTATAGGTTTATATAGTCAACTGCACCTTCAATGAGACAAGAGTATTGCCTCTGCCGCCCCCAAGCCGGTTTTTAGGAAGACGATGGGCAGGACCGGCAATGGCAGCAAGAGAAAAGGCTGCAATCACAACTAAGAACATACTATTTAATAGGGAAAGGGAAGCCTTAAGCTCCAAACAGATGTGACAGTCATGACCGGGGCAATGGTGATCCACTGCCTCGGCAATCAATACAAAAGAGGAGGCCATGGCAAAGCATAATAAGGTGCAAAGCAGTAAAGCGATGGCTTTTTTATTCATGACCTTCCTCCTCCTTTCATGTACAATCCCGGCATGAGCCGTAGAGTATAGTTTTCTTCTTATTAATATGAAAAGCGTTATTGCGCATGGCTAAGGCCAGCAAGCTTTCCGCAGAAGGATCATCCATATGGAAAATCTGGCCGCATTTTTCGCATTTTAAATGAAGATGGCGGCTGCAATCGCTATTGCCGATATACTGATATAGAAAACGCCGGCTGCCCTCCACCGGAAAGCGCTGCAAGCAGCCCTCAGCCACCATGTCGCTAATATTGCGGTAAATGGAGCTGATGCTGATGTTTTCTGAATGGCATAATTGCCCGGCGATTTGCTCAACAGAAAACTGTTGATCCTGATGCTCGCTGAAAAAAGAGAGCAATAGCTTCCTTTGGGCGGTAGCGTATTTTTTCAAGAACTCACCTCCAAATTTGCGACTGATTCGCAAATCTTATTTACTATACCACCAACTGCCAGCTTTTGTCAATCGAAACTGGCGATAGGGGATACGGATTGCTGGGATAAATTTTTGCATCATAAAAGGTACTGTCCCAAGTTAAGGAACAGTACCTTTTTAGATGCGCCCGGCATGGAAGCGCAGGCGTTTTGCTCAAAATTGCAGGTTTGTACGAGGCCGCTGAAAAAGTCGCAGTTCGTATAGTGGCTAAAATCGGATTCACTGTTGCCAACTGCTCAAAAATCGAGGTTGTGTGACGGCAAACAGGGGATTTTACCTGTTTTCGCTTCCAGATGCTCAAAAATCGAAGTTGTGTGACGGATTATCGGGAGTTCTTCGTAATCTGAGCCAATTTGAGGTTATGTCCGTATAATGGTGTAAATTAAAAAAGACAAAAAAAAGAGAGAACATGTCTCTCCGTTCGGTTATCATGTAGTTTGCACACCAACAAGAAACCGGAGGATGAAGAGACATGCCC
>JBCFAO010000064.1:0-12283 GCA_038562165.1 Clostridiales bacterium
TAACTAGCATTCCTCTTGCCTTGTTATCTGACTGGGCTTGTTTGCCTTGCTCTTTTTTGCTCTCGCCTCTCCTCTTATTTTCTTTTCACCTTCCTATTGACAATTCTTAGCTGGACTTAATATATTTATATTTGTAATAAAGGCATCCGCTTTTACGGATTGCCTGATGCCCGGCCGGATGGCTTACTGCACTGTTACCTCTGGATTTTTCTCCCCGAACTGTTCCTGCAGCATTCGCTTAATTTCCTCACGGCTTGTCCCCTTTTTCTCCTGGGTCTTGATGAGCTTATAGGCTTGAAACAGCGCGGAGGGACCAATCTCCGAGCTGAAATAGCCAATTCCCTGGTTCCAGGCCAGCAACTCGAATACATCGTCCAAGGCAGCGGAATCCAGGCCATAGATATAGGCCTTTATAAGCTCTCGGGAGGCCTGGCGCATTCTGCCGGCGCCAACTGCATTGGTCAGGGACAACAATAGCCTCGTTTCATAAGGGAGAGTTCGTTTCTCGTCATTCCAGGTAAGATCCCAAAAATCCACGGCAATTTTACCGAGTTCCTCGTCGATCATTGGATAATTTAAGAGCGCCAGCGGGCGGAAGGGCGCGGCTTCAACATCTTCCTTCATTTCTACACGGTAAAAGTAAGCATGGTATTCATGGTCGCCGGCCCGTTCCGTATGATGTTGGAAGCCCAGGGCTTCCAATGCTCCGTAGAGCGGATGAGGCTCAAAGGTCTGAATAATTTTCAGCCCTTCTCCCGCCTTTACGCTTTTGGCCTGCTTTTGCAGTCCGGGAAAAAAATTGCCTTGTAAATGACGGACGTCTATTGTCTTGAATTCAGGGGTCTTCTCTTTCCATAATTCGTAGCCCATAATAATTTCCTCCTTTGCACTCAAGATGTAGAGAGCCTCTTTATCCCATTACCTAATTTGTGCTCATATCGTTTGTAAACACAATCTTAAGGTTAGCAATAACTAACTAATTTATATTATAACAATTTCTTGCAAGAAATCAACAGCGTTTTCCCGGGGTGACCTGGTTATTTCGTATCAAAAACATAAACAAAAAATAAAGTTATGCACAATTTGTGGATAAAATGTGCATAACTTGTGTGAAGTAGCTCCTCACTGGTCATTTTTGGTGACCAGCTATGTTTTTTTAATCAGCTTTTTAATTATTTTTGGCGGCGATTTTCTCCAAGCCACCCATGTAAGGCCGCAAAACTTCAGGAATGGTGATGCTGCCGTCGGCGTTTTGATAATTCTCCAAAATGGCGGAAGTGGTGCGGCCGATAGCCAGACCAGAGCCGTTTAGGGTGTGGACAAATTCCGGCTTGGCCTTAGGCTCCCGGCGGAAGCGAATATTAGCCCGCCGTGCTTGGAAGTCCTCGAAATTGGAACAGGAGGAAATTTCCCGGTACATGCCGGCGCTGGGCAGCCAAACTTCCAGATCGTAAGTTTTAGCGGAGGAAAAGCCCAGATCCCCTGTGGATAAAGCCATAACCCGGTAGGGCAGTTCCAACTGTTTAAGAATGGCTTCGGCGTTGGCCGTAAGAGATTCCAGCTCATCATAGGATTGCTCCGGCAAGGCGAACTTTACCATTTCTACCTTATTGAACTGGTGCTGACGGATCAGGCCCCGGGTGTCCCGGCCGGCAGAACCGGCCTCCGCCCGGAAACAAGGGGTATAAGCACAGTGATAAATCGGTAGCTGTTGGGCCTCTAAAATCTCATCCCGGTAATAGTTGGTGACAGGCACCTCAGCCGTGGGAATCAGGTAATAGCCCTGGTTTCCTTCCAAGCGGAACATATCCTCGGCAAATTTAGGCAACTGGCCGGTGCCGACCATGCTGTCCCGGTTAACCATGAAGGGCGGTATCAGCTCTTCATAGCCGTGGTTTTCGGTGTGCTGGTCCAGCATGAAGGCGATTAAGGCCCGTTCCAGCCTGGCCCCCAGCCCCCGGTAAAACGTGAATCTGGCGCCGGTGACTTTAGCGGCCCGCTCAAAGTCCAAAATGTTTAGGGCTTCACCGATTTCCCAATGAGCCTTGGCCGGGAAAGCAAACTCCCGGGGCGTACCCCAGCGCCGGACTTCAACATTGGCTTCTTCGTCACTCCCCGCAGGAACGGATTCGTGAGGGACATTAGGAATACTCAACAGCACTGCCTGCAGCTCTTCGTCGATTTCCCGCAGTTCTTCATCCAGGGCTTTGATCTCATCGCCCAGCTCCCGCATCCGCACCATAACCTGGCTGGCGTCTTCGCCGGCCTTTTTCATTTTGGCTACATTTTCGCTTTCTTTATTGCGCTGGCTCTTCTTCTCCTCGCTGACGGCCAGGTTTTTGCGCCGCCGCTCGTCAGCGGCCAAAAACTGATCCACCAGGCCGGGATCACTATTGCGCCGTATTAAACCTTCTTTTACTTTATCGGGATTTGTCCGAATTCCTTTTGCATCCAGCATAGCTGCCGCCTCCTTAAGTTATGTTTCAGCGGCACAGGGTTTTCAGATCAAACCGTATCCCAAGATGCTCCCGGCATGCCGCTAAAAGTCGTTATAAGCAATGCATTTATCAATGCTCTCACACAATAGCATCATTGTATACTATTTATGCCGTCAATTAAAGTTTAAATATGCTGCTTTATGGACTGCCGGCAATTGTTTCAGCTTCTCCAGCACCTGGTCGCTGACCACATTGTCCACATTCAGCACCATCAGGGAGTCGCCCCCCAATTCCCGGCGGCCCAGTTGCATACCGGCGATATTGACGTCGTTTTCACCCAGGATCATACCTACAGGCCCTACCACCTTCGGCTGGTCTTTGTGAGGCACCAGTACCAGATGGCCGGAGGGGCGAATATCCAGAAGGAATTCATCGATCTCTACAATATGGGCTTCGCCGTTTTGAAACACGCTGCCGGCCAGGTGGTGATTCCACTGCTTACCCTTTAGGGTAACCACCATCTTATTGGTATAGTCGCCAGTTTCGTCACTTTGGGCGGAAGTTACGTTAATTCCTCTTTCTTTGGCAATAACCGGGGCATTAACGTAGTTGACGGCGTCGTTCATGATGGGACGCAAAAGGCCCTTGAGGAAGGTGCTGGTCATGGGCCGCAAATCCAGGGATTTGAAATCGCCGATGAACTTGATGCTGATTTCCTTGATGGGACCGTCGGCCAAATAGGAGGCCATTTTACCCAGCTTTTCCGACAAATCCATGAAAGGCTTGGCCTTTTCCATGACTTCCGGCTGAATGAAAGGAATGTTGACCGCATTATGAACAGGCATACCGTAAAGCACCCGGCGCACCTCTTCCACCACATCCAAAGCCACATTGATCTGGGCTTCTTCCGTGGAGGCCCCCAGATGAGGAGTGATTACCATCTGCGGTAAGTCAAAGAGGGGATGCTCCGTCATCGGCTCTTTGCACCAAACGTCAATGGCGCCGCCGGCAATAACACCGTTTTTCACGGCCTCGTATAAATCGTCTTCATTAATGATACCGCCCCTGGCTACGTTGATGACCCGGGTGGTGGGCTTCATCATGGCAAATTGTTTTTTGCCGATCATGTTTCTCGTCTCATCGGTCAAAGGCATGTGCACCGTAATAAAGTCCGCCTCCCGATAAATGGTTTCCCGGTCAACCAGCTCCAGATTGTAGCGGGCAGCTCTTTCCTGAGTAATATAGGGGTCATAGACCAGCACATTCATGCCGAAGGCCTTGCAGCGGACGGCAATTTCCGAACCGATCTTGCCAAAGCCCAGGATGCCGATGGTTTTGCCTCTGAGCTCAATGCCGGTGTATTTCTTCCGGTCCCAAAGGTGCTGGCGCAGGGATTGGTCCGCCTGAGGTACGTGGCGGGCCAAAGACAGAATTAAGGCCATGGTATGCTCGCAGGCGGAAATGGTGTTGCCGTCGGGAGCGTTGATAACGATAATGCCTTTTTTGGTGGCGGCTTCCACGTCAATATTGTCTACGCCCACACCGGCCCGGCCAATGACTTTCAACTGGGTGGCGGCTTCGATAATGGCCTTCGTGATCTTCGTTTCGCTGCGCACCACTATGGCCTGATAATTTGGGGCAATAGCGATGATCTCTTCTTCCGGCAGCTTCAGACGGACGTCTACCTGAAAAGCCTCTTCTTTTTCCAATATAGCGATGCCTTTTTCCGAAATCGGGTCGCAAATTAATATGTTCATGATTAAAACTCCTTTAACATGATTTCCTGGACGGCGGCCACGCCTTTACCCAAGGGGCAATCCCAGCCCAGACCCTTCAGGGTCATTTCCAGGCAGGCTATGGTGGCTAAAATATCGGCTTCCGTAATGTAGCCTAAATGGCCGATACGGAAAATATCTTTTTCCATTTTGCCCTGGCCGGCGGCAATAACTACATTATATTTATCCCGCATGATCTTGGTGATTTGCTTAACGTCGATGTCGCCGGGCTTCATCACGGCGGTGACGGCGGCGGAGGCGGCTGTATCGCCGGCCAGAGGCGTCAGGCCCAAAGCCTTGACGGCAGCCCTGACCATTTCCCGATATTTGGCGTGGCGGGCCTGAATGTTTTCCAGCCCCTCCTCCTCCATCATGATCAGGCTTTCCCGCAGGCCCGTAATCAGGCTGGCTGCCGGCGTATAAGGCGTAGTATTTTTTTCGTCCAGGTTCTTTTTTGCCGCTTTCAAATTAAAATAAAAAGAGGGCGCTTGGCAAGCCTCCTGGAGAGCCCAGGCCTTGGGACTGACGCTGATAAAGGCCAGGCCCGGCGGCAGCATGAAAGCTTTTTGGGAGCCGCTGACCACCACGTCCAGTTTCCAGGCGTCTACTTCCAGAGGGGATACGGCCATGCCGCTGATGGCGTCCACCACGAAGATGGCGGGATGGTCGCCGCAAGCTTCCCGCAGGGCTTTGATGTCATGGGTGACGCCGGTGGAGGTTTCATTATGGGTGGCGTAAACCGCCTTGATTTCTTTGGCTGTATCGGCAGCCAGAGCCTGGGCCAAAGCCTGGGGATCCGCCTGCTGGCCCCACTGGCCGGCAATAACCTGAACGTCGGCGCCATAGGTTTTGGCGATTTTGATCCAGCGCTCTGCAAAATTACCGTATTCCAGAACCAGAACCTTGTCGCCGGGATTAATGAAATTGCTGACAGCGGCCTCCATTGCTCCGCTGCCGGAGGAGGTAAGGGTCAGCAGGTCATTTTCTGTCCGGTAAATCTTTTTCACCTTATCGGTGACTTCTCGAATAATGGCGGAAAACCCAGGTGTCCTATGGCCTACTGCCGGATTGGCTAAGGCATGGAGTACTCTTTGAGGAATGGGTGTAGGACCGGGGATCATCAATAATTGCTTGTCGTTCATGGGGCTTTCCTCCCTTTTTTTATTTTAGGTTAGGGATGGCAGGCGATTTTTTGGGCAATAAAAAAACGCCCCACATCCCGGATTCTATCCTGGGACGAGACGTCTGCTCGCGGTACCACCCAAGTTGCCCTTATTAACAGAAATACCTTGCCCGGGGAACAAAAAGCCCACCCGATATCGCCGTCATAAAAAGCCACCTCATTTAGCGCTTAACGGACGCTGCCGGTACGGCTCATCGCCGACTGCTCCAGGGCGGAATCAGTTGCAAGACTGCCGGCTTCCACCAACCGCCGGCTCTCTGTAAGGCTTGCAGCCTACGTTCCCTTTCACTGCATTTCGTATTTAAGGAATGTAGCTATTATAGCTTAGGTTTTTGAAAAAAGCAAGCGAGATAAAAATTATACAAACAAAAAAACTTTTTTAAAGATTACAGAAAAATAGAAAAAATAACACCGAAATGTGACTATTGACTTCTAGAATAAAAGTATGAAGGGAAATAAAGAGTGGAATAATAAGCGAAAGATAAAGGAGGAGCCTATGAAAAGGATAATTAAATTGCTGACTTTGGTTATGGTATTGTTCTATTCTTGGAGCGGCGCCCTTTACGCTAATAACCCTACTCTGCAGGTCCCTTATGCCGGCAATTCCAAGTTATTTACGGTTGCCTTTGCCGTTTTGGCCTTAATCATGATCTTTCTGATCGCTGTGATCATTATTGGATTTAAAAGATCAAAGAATCAGCTTATTGAAGCCCCAAGCCACAGGAAAAAAGAAAAATAGGATTAAGATAGAAAAACCATAAAAAGTATACATTTTCCGGACTCTTAAAAGCGTTTAAGAGTCTATTTTTTTGCTGTATAATATGGTTTATGTATAATTAGGTCAGGAGGCTGGACATGCAACAAAGGATAAAAATCACGGATACGACGCTGCGGGATGCCCATCAATCTCTGCTGGCCACTAGAATGAAGACGGCAGATATGCTGCCGATTCTGGAGAAAATGGATCAGGTAGGCTACCAATCCCTGGAGGTGTGGGGAGGAGCCACCTTTGATACTTGTATGCGGTTCTTAAACGAAGATCCTTGGATCAGGCTGGATCAGATCAAATCCCGGCTGAAAAAAACACCGGTTCAAATGCTTTTGCGGGGCCAAAATTTAGTAGGCTATCGCCATTATACCGATGATGTGGTGGAAGCTTTCGTCAAGAAGGCTGTGGCTCATGGTGTGGATATCTTCCG
This sequence comes from Clostridiales bacterium, assembly GCA_038562165.1. Lineage (GTDB taxonomy): Bacteria > Bacillota > Peptococcia > DRI-13 > UBA5745 > WRMS01. Next base: position 6,596 of record JBCFAO010000064.1, read on the forward strand.
GATTTTTGACGCCCTCAATGATCCGGACAACGTGGCCAAGGCTATGGAAATAGCCAAAAAAGAAGGGGCTCATGTCCAGGCTGCCATCAGCTTTACCATCAGCCCCGTTCATGATCTGGACTATTTTGTCAATCTCAGCAAAACCTTGGCTGGTCTGGGAGCTGACTCTATCTGCATTAAAGACATGGCCGGCTTGTGCGCTCCTTATGTTTGCTATCAGTTGGTGGCCGATATCAGGAAGGCCGTAAATCTGCCGGTGCAGCTCCATACCCATTACACCAGCGGTCTGGGTTCCATGATGTATTTAAAGGGGATAGAGGCCGGCGCTGCGGTCATCGATACGGCCTGTTCTTCTATGGCCCTCTCCACTTCTCAGCCCGCCACTGAAGCCATGGTGGCGGCCCTGGCGGATACGCCTTACGACACCGGGCTGGATATCGGTTTGCTGGCGGAGATTAATGACTACTTCAAGGAAGTCCGCAAAAAATACGGCGACGTAGACCTTTCGCCCGGACAGGTGGATACCCAGGTGCTAAAATATCAGATCCCCGGCGGTATGCTGTCTAATTTTATCAACCAGCTAAAGGAGCTGCAGGCTTTGGACCGGCTGCAGGAGGTACTGGATGAAGTGCCCCGGGTCCGGCAGGATTTGGGCTATCCGCCTTTGGTGACGCCTACCAGCCAGATGGTAGGCCAGCAGGCGGTGACTAATATACTGGCCGGCCGTTATGTCATGGTTTCCAGTGAAGTTAAAAACTATTTAAAGGGCATGTACGGCAAGACCCCTGCCCCGGTCAGCCAGGAACTGAGCAGCCGGGTGCTGCGGGGAGAAGAGCCTATCAAAGGCCGCAGTGTAGATGCGATGGCGCCGATGCTGCCTGCCTTGCGTCAAGAAGCTGGGGAGTTGATTGACAGCGAAGAAGACTTGCTGCTTTACGCTATGTTTCCGGCGGTAGCCAGGACATTTTTGGAAAGCCGTCAAAAGGATAAAATAGCTTAAGTCCAGCAGGAAAGCCGCCGTAAATTGGTTAAAACCAGTTTGCGGCGGCTTTTTGGTTCGGCTTTGTATTATCGTTATCTGCCAGCGGAGGCCGATTCGGCGGTGGCGCATTTGGCGGCTGCCACCGTTGACTGGCATTTGACGGTCTGATATTGGGGGATGAAATAAGCAAAGATAGTGGAAATAAGACCCACTGCCGCTATGGTGTACATAGCCACCGACAGGCCATAATGGTCGCCCAGCCAGCCGATGGCCGGCACAGCTATGCCGCCCACACTGACGCCCAGGCCCAGGGTGATGCCGCCGGCCAGGCCGATGTGATTGGGCAGGAAGCACTGGCCCATGGTGACCATGGTGCTGTAGGGGCCGTTGAGGGTCAAGGCGATGGGAATCAGCAAAAAAGTAGCAAAATAAACGTTTTTCGTATAAGCCAGCAGCAGCAGCAAGGGTACCATGGCCGTAAAACCGATACGGATAATCTTATTGAAGCCGTAGCGGTCGGCCAGACGGCCGCCGATCAAAGTAGCACAAGCCCCTGAAAGGGAAAAAAGTGTCAGCTTCATACTGCCGGAGGTACTGGACTGCAAAAGGACGCCTACCCAATATAAGGGGATGAAGGTAGTCATTCCATACAGGATGATGGAGCGGGCAAACACCGCTGCCGATAGCTTGGCGAAGGCCGGCCAATCATCTTTGGCCCCATTGGCAGCAGAGGTGCTTTCGCTGCCGCTTGTGTCGGCACTAAGGTTTTTAGCAGCCGCTTCCGCTTCCGCTATGGGCAGACGCCGGAAGGAGATAAGGAGAATGGCGGCCATAGCCCAGGCCGGAATAAGAAGTACAGCCGTACCTTTGATACCGAAAGTGGTCAGCGCCATAGAAGCGATAAGGGGACCCAGGGCAAAACCGATGCTGCCGCCGGCGGCAAAGTTGCTCATGCCGGTACTTTTCTTCTCTCCTGAAGCCAGGTTGGCAATTCTGCTGCCTTCCGGATGAAAGAGGGCGATGCCCAGACCGGAAATCATGACGGACAGAAATATAGCCCAATAATTATTCAAAAAACCTACAGCAGCCAGACCGCTGCCGGCCAGGATAATACCCAGGCTGGTCAGCCAGGGATAAGAGGCCTTATCCCCCAAATAGCCGAAAAGAGGCTGAACGATAGAGGAAACGAAGTTGGCGGCAAAAACCAGACCTGCCGCTGAAGCATAGCCTATATTGTTGCTGGCTACCAAAAAAGGTAAAATAGCCGGCAAAGCTCCCTGATTGATGTCCGTACAGATATGGCCGAACATCAGTAAATAGCTGTAATAGCCGCTTTTTGACGTCCCGGCGCTTTTGGCTGAGCTGCCCATAGTGATAAGACCTCCAAATCCGCAAAGTAACCCCATTATAGCAGAAGTCTTCGGAGAATAACAGGGGCAAAGCTAGTGAAAAACAGGGCGAGTTCATGAACAGGTCCTGCTAGTGCAAGTACTTTTTCAGTTTCTCCACATTTACCTCTTCCGTGTAAAGGAGCTGCTTGGCCAGATTAAGCACCGGTATATCCGCATCCTTGCATTGACTGATGCTTTGCGTGATATCGGCGATGCCGGCAGCGCCGTTTTGCAGCATTGCTTCCGCCTCATTCTGGGCTTTGTTGCCGGCCAGGGGTTTTAAGCCCATTGCCGCCTGGGCAGCCGGCTTCTCAGGCAAAACCAGGTTTCCCACCGCCTGGCCGGCAGCGTTCAGCATTTGTAAAGCCTGATTGTTGATATAATCATAGCGCAAAAGCTGGGTATCCAGATGCTCCCGCATATCCGGATCGTCAATGCTTTGGAATAGCTGTCTGGCGGCTAGCTGGCCCATTTGAGAATTCTGATAAACCTGGTTGAGGAGTTCGGTATTAACGTCCATAGGCATAGTCCCTTCCTTATTGTAGTATTGTTTCTACTATGCCCAGATTTTGCCTTATTTATAAAATGTCTCTTATTGACAGTGATTCCTGGTCAGGCTATGATAGAAGTATACTGTGATTTATCCGTACTGGGTCATGAAGGATAAAAGGGGGTAAACATGAGTAAAACGGTGAATTTAACGATCAACGGCCAAAATGTTAATGTGCCGGAAAACATGACTATTTTAGCGGCAGCCAGAAGTATCGGCGTCAATGTGCCTACTCTCTGCCATTTGGATCTCCATGAGCTGAAAGCCGTCAATCAGGTAGGGGTTTGCCGGGTCTGCGTCGTAGAAGTGGCGGGAGCCAGAAGCCTGGTGCCTGCCTGCTGTACGCCGGTAGCAGAAGGCATGGCGGTCAAAACCAACACTCCCAGAGCCGTGCTGGCCCGCCGCACCACGGTAGAGCTTTTGCTTTCCGACCATCCTTTTGAATGTCTGACTTGCGAGAAGAACCGCAGCTGCGACCTGCAAAAACTGGCGGCAGACCTGGGCATACAAGAGGATTTAAGGTTTACCGGCCAAAAATCCAGCCATGAGAAGGATCACTCCAGCAGGGCCATCAAGAGAAATCCCGACAAGTGCGTTTTATGCCGGCGTTGTGAAACTATGTGCAACCAGGTGCAGACCTGCGGCGTTATCTCGGCGGTCAACCGGGGCTTCAACACCACTATTGCCCCTGCTTTTGAAAAACCAATACAAGAAAGCACCTGTACCTTCTGCGGCCAATGCGTGGCCGTTTGTCCCACCGGCGCTCTTACCGAAGTTAATAATGTAAGAAATGTCTGGCAGGTTATCAACGATCCTGACAAATATGTGATGGTGCAAACTGCTCCGGCAGTGCGGGTGGCCCTGGGCGAAGAATTTGGCATGGAGCCGGGTACTATTGTCACCGGCAAAATGGTTGCTCTTTTAAGGCGGCTGGGTTTTGATAAAGTATTCGATACGGATTTTGCTGCGGACCTGACCATTATTGAAGAAGCCTCGGAGATGATTCACCGGATTCAGCATGGGGGTACCCTGCCTATTTTGACCAGTTGCTGCCCGGCCTGGGTGAAGTTTTTCGAGCACCAATTCCCGGATCTGCTGGATATTCCCTCTACCTGCAAATCACCCCATGAAATGTTCGGCGCCATTGCCAAAACGTTTTATGCGGAGAAGTTCGGTATTGATCCCCAAAAGATTGTGGTGGTTTCCGTAATGCCCTGCCTGGCCAAAAAGTATGAGTCCGGCAGAGAAGAACTGTCCAATGACGGTCTGCAAAACGTGGATTACGTCATTACTACCAGAGAATTGGCTATGATGGCCCGGGAGGCCGGCCTTAATCTGGTTAATCTGCCGGATGAAGATTTCGATCATCCCTTAGGGGAATCCACCGGCGCCGGCGTTATTTTTGGTACTACCGGCGGCGTTATTGAGGCGGCTTTAAGGACGGCTTACGAGTGGCTGACCAACCAGCCTCTGGAAAAAGTGGAGTTTACCCAGCTCCGGGGCTTTGGGCAGATCCGGGAAGCTAAGGTAAATATTGGCGGCAAGGATTTCACCATCGGCGTGGCCCATGGACTGGGCAATGCCCGGCGCATGCTGGAAGCCATCCGTTCCGGCGAGAAAACGTATGATGCCATCGAGATTATGGCCTGCCCCGGCGGCTGCGTGGGCGGCGGCGGCCAGCCTTATCATCACGGCAACGTCAACTTGATCCGCAAGCGGGCTGAAGCCATCTATCGGGAGGATCAGGGCAAGCCGAAGCGGAAATCCCATGAAAACAAAGATGTAATGAAGCTTTACGATGAGTTTTTAGGGGAGAAATACGGCGAGAAGGCTCATGAACTTCTCCACACTCACTATACGATCCGCAATCGGTACTAACAGGACTGAAGATCAATACAAAACGGACTGCCGGGCAGACTTACTGCTGCGGCAGTCCTCTTTGACTTTAAATTTTGAATATTTTTCAGTGAACTACACAGCTGCTGTTTTTTGAGAAATTGGGCTGTAATGAAAGATAAAAATTCAACATATACTATAAGATAAGAAATTAAGGCATATAGCAAACGCTATACAACTATTGATATTGTATAGCGTTTGCTATATAATATATAGAAAAAGGGTGATTACTATGGCGCAAATAAATATTAGAATTGATGATGATTTAAAAAATCGTGCGGAAGATTTATTTGAAGAATTGGGCATGAACATGAGTACGGCTTTTAATATATTTCTGCGTCAAACTCTACGACAAGGTGGCATTCCATTTGCAATCACAACAAAAGCATATCCCTACGAAAAGATAGAAGAAGTTGTGCGGAACGTGGCGGCTATTATGTCTTTTGAAGGCATGGATTTGACTGAGCAAGATAAAAATAACATGAGGCTTGTGCTTACCGGAGAAGCTACAGGGAATGAAGTAATAGCTGATATCATAAAACCCCATAAGTCTTCTGCTGCGGGTATAATATGATAAACGATAAATATTTCTATCCGAATACAAATGTTCTTATTAATAACTTCAATATACAAAAGAAAGATGAGCTGGAAGTTTTAGAACGTCAGGTCACGGCTAGCAAAAGCCTAAGCTAAATCAGTAGAAAAAGGTACGCTAAAAGCTGGTCAAGGTAAAGATAAGCCTTGACCAGCTTTTTTATGTGCGCCCGGCATGGGTGTGTAACTCGGCGGTGAAAGTCCGCTACAGACTTGGCAGTAGGAACTGTTAGCCAAAGATAAGGGTGTCCGCCGTGAGGCGGAATCTGAAGGAA
>JBCFAO010000065.1:0-11594 GCA_038562165.1 Clostridiales bacterium
GGCAGCAGCGCAATGAGCACTTTTTCTTCTTCAACTTTCACCAAATGGTTCTTCCTCTTTCGGCGAATTTAGAAGAAGTAAACCTTTTGTCTCATAAAAGTGGTGCTTTTTCAGTGCCCTCGGACAAACCTGCGATTTTGCTCAGTTAGCCTTAGGGAACGCTAACAAACCTGTAATTTTGCTCAGTTAGCCCAAGCGTACGACGACAAACCTGCAATTTTGAACAGCCGGCTCCAGCCCTTCCCCCCGCTGCCCAATTACCACCGTTTTTGGCAATAAAAAAACCGGTCAATTTCTGACCGGCAAGAAATCCGCCTTAATTAGATCAAGTTCAACTCAATTCGACTTGTTTCGCTTAGCCAACCTCACTTAGCTTATTTCGCTTAGCCAACCTCACTTAGCTAGCCTCACTTAGCTCACCTGGCTTAACTCACTCTTAAATTAGCTTTGCTCCCGTATTTCGTCCAAATAATTGTAAATGCTGAATTTCGATACATTAATCCTTTTTGCAATTAGATTAACTGCCCCCTTGACCAAAAACACGCCCCGGCGGTCCAGCTCTTTAATCAAATCCAGCTTATCGTTTTTATCCAAAGCCGCAAAGTTGTTGGCTTCCAGATGCTCTTCCAAAAACTCGGAAATAATATTATCTAAAAAGCCCTGAATATTGCTGGCCGTATATTGCCGGCCTTCCCCGCCGGCGGCGGCGGATTCCTCATCCTCATCTTCTAAATTATTGGGGCGGGTTAATTCATCTAAAAAGCTGGTGATCATTTTAATATGAACGATATTGTGGTGAATGCATATACAGCCAAAGACCTCCCCCGCCTCATCGGCGAGAAACTCTAAGGAAGTCCGCAGCACCAGGCTGGGAAAGGCCTTATTGATAAAGCCATACTGGCTGGCCATGCCTTTTTCTCTAATATGAGTTTCTAAAAAGGCCGGCAAAGGATCCCCAATACTGGCATTAGTAGTAGTGCCGGCCACACTGACCACAGTGCCCTCAATCTTATCCCTGTCCCGCTCCAGACTATATAAGATAGATTGGCAGCTATCTCCAAACTGTCCCCCCAGCATACGCAAGATTCCCTTATATGGCTCTAGTTTCAGTGTGTAGCCGTGATCCTTCATAGCACTTCTCCATTACAATTATTTGTTTCAGTTAAAATAAATTGTATCTTACGGCATTTTATCACCGGAACAGGTCAAAGTCAAATGATTAAAAGGCCACATCAGCCACGCTCACTCTTGCCGACTAAATTTTGAAGGAAGCTATTCGAAAGGAGATTTAGCCGGCTGCGAATGTTCGCTGTGGCTGACATGGCCTTTTCTCTAAAACACCCTTTTTTACAGGTTGTTTACTCATGCTCTTGTCCTGGCAACAGCATCAGGCGGATAACTTGCGTCATCCGCCTGATATACAATTTCAGTCCACAATCTGCCCCGGATCTATTAGTTGTGACGAATGTAGTAGAATCTGGCCGCCATAAAGTTGTAGGTTGGATCCACAGAGTAGAATAAATCTTTTCTTGCCACATTCAAGATCTCGTCATACTGCATAGGCAGCATAGGCAGTTCTTCGGCACAAATGTTCTGCAATTCGTTGTAATATTTAGCGCCTTCATGGATGTCGGCAGTTTTTACGGCCAGGTCAAAAAGTTCGTCCACTCTGGCATTTCTGTATTGAGAGTAGTTATTGACGCCGTCGGAGTGGAGGAAAGCGCGCCAGGCTTCGCCGTGGAAGCCACCTTCAGCCATAATGGTCAGCTGATATTTGCCTTTCATGGTCAGGTCAAGAATGGTGGAGAGCTCCAGGACCTCAATTTCCAGATTAACATTTAACTCTGCCCAGGCATTCTTCATCATTTCGCAAAGAGTCTTACGGGATGCCCTATCGGTGATAATAATCTTCAGGTTAAAGCCGTTTTCATAGCCGGCTTCCTTCATCAAGGCTTTCGCTTTTTCTATATCCTTAGTGTAGACTATATCCGGCCTGATTTGCTGCGGGGCCGAAGGTCCAAATACGCTGAAAGCTACTGTGCCCATATTATTGTAAGCGATAGGAATCATGGTCTCCAGGTCTAAAGCGTAGCTGAGGGCTTTTCTGACCCTGAGATCCTTTAAGTACTGGTCCTGGGTATTAAAGAACAGATAGTTTACCCCGGAGGTTTTTTGACGAATGACTTGATAATCTTCTAAGTTGGACAAGGTTGTCAAATCAGCGGTGGGACAGGAGTAAGCCACATCAACGTCGCCGGATTCCACGGCAAAGGTTCTGGCTGTTCCTTCAACGATAAAGCGAAGTACCATGGTTTTATACTGCGGTTTTTCGCCCCAATAGTCCTCGTTTCTGGTAAAGGTCACTCTGTCTCCGGCCACCCAGTCTGTTAAAATGTAAGGACCGGTACCGCCATTAGGATTGCGTCCGTATTTTTCGCCTTGCTCGGTATAAGCCTTCTCACTTACGATGGATACCATTTCACTAAGGAGCCAGGCAAAGGTAAAGGATGAGGGCTCGTAGGTTTTTAATTCCAGGGTGTAATCATCGATAATATTAGCGTTGTCAATGTCCAGGTTCTGCCAGTTCACCGGGCTTACCAAGCCTTTGGTCTTAGACATCTTAATGGAGAAAACCACGTCGCTGGCTTTCATTTCTTCGCCATTTTGAAACTTTACACCCTTTCTTAAGTTAAGGCGAATGGTCTGGTTGTCGGGGTATTCCCAGGATTCCGCTAAAACAGGGGTATTGCCCTCAGGATTTGTGCCGTCCAGATAGGCCAAGGGCTCATGGGTTTGCCTTACTAAAAATCCGCTGTCTAAGTCTGCAAAACCAAAGGGATCAAAGGTAACGCCTTCAGCATCCACCGCCACAATTAAGGTATCGTCTTCCACGGTGACTTTAGCCGGGGCAGCTCCCGAAGGTGCGGTGCCGCCTGCCGGGGTGGTAGCTGCAGAACCGCCGGAGCCGGCAGGCTGCCCACCACACCCGGCTACAATAAACATGACTACCACTAAAAGGGAAAGGACCTTAATTACTTGTTTCTTCACTTGACTACCTCCTCGTATAATTGTATTGGATTTGGGTCTCCTAGGGGATAGCATTAATTTCCTTGACGTTGTGGCAGGCGACTTCATGTCCCGGATAAATCTCTTCCATTACCGGATCTTCCGTAAAGCATTTTTCTGTAGCATAGTTGCAACGTTTGGCAAACCGGCAGCCGGGAGGCGGTTCAATGGGAGAAGATATCTCCCCTCTTAATAAGATGCGTTCCCTGGGCATATCAATATCGCTGTGGGGTATAGCGCTTAAAAGAGCTTGCGTATAAGGGTGCAAAGGGGCAGCGAACAAGCTTTGAGAAGAAGTATGCTCCACCACTACACCAAGATACATTACCATAATGTTGTTGGATATGTGTTTAACAACGGACAAATCATGGGTGATAAAAATATAGGTCAGGTTTAGCTGTTCCTGCAAATCCTGCATCAGATTCAGCACCTGGGCCTGGATCGATACATCCAGAGCGGATACCGGCTCATCGCAAACAATAAAGCTGGGCTCCAGGGCCAGGGCTCTGGCTATACCAATTCTTTGCCGGCGGCCCCCGTCCAGCTCATGGGGATAGGTGTTGACAAAGCGTTTGGCCAAGCCCACTGTTTCCATTAATTTAGCTACCCGCTCCTCCAATTCGCCTTTGTTTTTCACCGCATTAAAAATCTTTAAAGGTTCGCTGATAATTTGCTTTACCGTCATGCGGGGGTTAAGGGAGGAAAAAGGATCTTGAAAGATGATCTGCATATGCTGGCATAAATCATGACGTTTTTTCTTGGTGGGATTGGAAATATCCTCGCCATTAAAGTATATCTCACCGTCCGTTGGTCTGCGCAAGTGCAAAACCGTCTGTCCCAAAGTGCTTTTGCCGCAGCCGGATTCACCCACTACGCCCAGGGTTTCCCCTTTTTCCAGGGAAAAGCTTACGCCGTCTACGGCGTGGAGCGTACCTCTATTGGTCTCATAGTATTTTTTTAGATTTTTTACCTCCAGGAACTTACTCATGGCTACTCCTTTCCGATGCAAAAAGGAGACATTTTACCAGGTGTCCATCCCCTACATCCACAACTGCCGGATCGGTTTTCCTGCACTCTTCCATTCTTTTCGTACAGCGGTCATAGAAACTGCAATAATTCGGCAAACTGGAGGGATCCGGCGTTAAGCCTTTAATCGGTATCAACCGCTCCACATTTTTGTTGATGTCCGGCAGAGAATCGAATAATGCCTGGGTGTAAGGATGCCTGGTATCTTTAAACACCTGGCGCAAGGTGCCATATTCCACGATTTCCCCTGCATACATTACCGCTACATTATCACTGGTTTCCGCCACTACCCCTAAGTCATGGGTAATCATCAGCATTGAAGTTTTCAGCTCTTGCTTGAGATGGCGCATGGTATCCAAAACCTGGGCCTGGATGGTAACATCCAAAGCTGAAGTAGGCTCATCGGAGATGAGGAGCTCCGGGTCACAGGCCAAGGCGATGGCAATGACTACCCTCTGCTTCATACCCCCGGAAAACTGGTGGGGATAGTCGCCATAGCGCTCTGCAGGAATTCCCACCTTCTCCAGCATATCGCAGGCCATTTGAGCCGCTTCGGCCCTGCTGACTTTATTGTGCAGCTTAATCACTTCGGAGATTTGGTCTCCCACCGTTTCAATGGGGTTTAAGGAGGTCATGGGATCTTGAAAGATCATGGTAATCTTGCTGCCCCTGATTTTTTGCATCTGATGAGGGCTCATTTTCAGCAGATTCTCACCGTTTAACAGAATCTCTCCGGCAATAATTCTGCCGGGGGGATTGGGAACCAAATTAAGCAAGCCCAGGGCTGTAGTGGTTTTACCGGCGCCGGTTTCTCCCACCAGACTCAAGGTTTCTCCCCGGTTCATTTTAAATGATATATTGTTGACAGCTTCCACCACACCATTATCGGTCTCATAATGGATAACCAGGTTTTTTACCTCTAAGAATGTAGTCGTGTCCTTTGTTTTCATGCTTTTTTACCTCTATTGTTTTAATCTGGGATCCAGAGCATCCCTTAAGCCATCGCCAAACAGATTTACTGAGAAAATGGCCAGCATGATGAACATACCGGGAAAGATAACCAGCCACCAGTATTCACGGATATACTCCCGGCCGGTGGAAAGCATGGTGCCCCATTCCGGCAAAGGCGGCTGAATGCCAAGGCCAATAAAGCTTAAGGCGGCACAGGAAAGTATAGCTCCACCTAGGCCAACGGTAGCTTGAACAATAATGGGAGCCATGGCGTTGGGCAGCAGGTGGCGGAAAATTATTCTTACATCACTGGCGCCGATAGCCCGGGCCGCTTCCACAAATTCCTGCTCTTTAATGCTAAGGATGGCTGCCCGCACAATTCGCGCATAGTGGGGAAAAGATGAAATGCTTATGGCTATTGTCAGATTGATTATGCTGGTGCCTAAAATTGAGGTGATGGCAATAGCCAATAATATGCTGGGTATGGATAAGACAATGTCCAAGAATCTCATGATCAGGCTATCGGCCCGGCCTCCATAAAAAGCTGCAATGGATCCCATGGTGCCGCCAATCAGCAAGGCAAATATCACCGCAAAAAAACCTACGCCCATGGAATATCTGGCGCCGTACAAAATCCGGCTGAAAACGTCACGGCCCAGGTTATCGGTGCCCATGATGTTTTGGGCATTGGGGGGCTGAAAAAGCCTGCCGTATTGTTGATTATCGTAGCCTTCAGGAGCGATTAAAGAAGGGAACAAAGCCATAATAACCAGAACGATAAAAATAATCATGCCTAAAGTAGCTGTGGGACGGCGGATTAACCGGCGCCAGGATTCCAGCCAAAGAGGTACGCTGACAGCCTCTGCACTTTCATTCTTTTTCTTAAAAATACGCTCTCTCGTCTCTTGCTTTTTTTGAAAGGCTATCATAGCCGGTGTGTTCATTTTAGCCATTACGCAGCCTTCCCTCCCAACGGCAAAGCCGTCTTTTTCTTTTTTGCTTTTCCCATATTGCGATATTGGGTTCTAATCCGGGGGTCGATAGCGGCATACAGCAAATCCACACCCAGATTAACAAAGCTGTTGGCTAAAGCCAAAACCAGAACAGACCCCTGCACAACAGGATAATCCCGGTTCCTGATGGCGTCGGTTATGTATTTGCCGATCCCGGGGATAACAAAAATCGTTTCGATAATTACAGCCCCGCCCAATAATACGCCAAAGTGCATTCCTATATTGGTTACCACAGGAATCAGAGCATTTTTCAAAGCGTGCTTGGAGATAACAACCCTTTCCACCTGGCCCTTGGCCCGGGCCGTCCGGATATAGTCTTGGCGAATAACCTCCAGCATGCTGGAGCGGGTCATTCTGACGATTGAGGCAGCCATACTGGTGCCGATGACCACACAAGGCAAAATCCAATGCTTCCAAGTGCTAAAGCCTGAGGAAGGCAGCCATTTTAGATTGATGGAAAAAAACAAGATCAATAAAAGGGAGGACCAAAATACCGGCATGCAGACGCCCAGGAGAGAGAACATGGCAATGATATTGTCTAAAAATGAATATTGTTTAATTGCCGAAATGATCCCTAAAGCAATACCGATTATGGATGCCAGCACGGCGCTGATGGCCGCCATTTTGAAAGTTTGGGGAAAGCGGTGAGCCACTTCTGCCGCCACCGGCTGTTTCGTTTTATAGGAAATCCCTATATTTCCTTCCGTAACTAATTTTTTAACGTAGTCCCCAAACCTAAGAATAAAGGGGTCATCCAGCTTTAATTCCGCCCGGATTTGAGCAATTTTCTCCGGTGTGGCGCTTTCGCCGCCGGCTAATAATGTGGCAGGATCTCCGGGAGCAATTTCATTAAGTAAAAATGCTAAAAGCATTACGCCAATCAATACGGGGATTAGCTGTAACAGCCTCTTTAATATATATCTTCCCAAAACCTTACCTCCCTTCACAATCTGACTGGTTAAGCTTATAAGCAGGAACCGGGTTTTACCTAAATCTTAATTATTTAGTCCTTAGCTGACAACTTAAAATATTATAAATCTTCCCGCAATTTTTTAATTCTTAGCGGAATTTATTGAATGGATCACTGGCCTATGCTATAGTTCAAATGTACATTATAGTGAAGGGTATGATATAAATATGCCCTCTTCACCTTTCGGGATTTATAAGACAAAAATAAATGCCTTACAGCGCTTTTCCAACCTTAGCCTAGCCACAAAACTAATGCTGGTTATCTGCTCAGGCATTTTTGCTATCTTTATTTTTCTCTCTGCCCTTATGCTTTTCCTTTCTCAGAAAAACAATATAGCTGACCAAAAAAGACAAGGGGAAGAATTTCTGAAGAGCGGCCTCAATATTGTCCGGGAAGAAATGCAATACATCAGCGGCATTGCCGATTATCTGGGTTTAGCCCAAGATATTCAAACGATGATAACCAACAGCAACTTGGGGAAATCGGCAAGCACAGAGTCAAACACCTTAGCTGCCGTCAGCAGTTTGAAATATGCCGTTAGTATAATTGTCTATGATGGAAATGGCCGGGTACTAAACTATTCCTCCATAGACGGCTCCTCCGGGCCTTTGGATCAGACGCTCAGCGACCCTCTTCATCCACTAAGCAGCATAATGTCTGAGGAAAAAGGCTTTGTTTGGCAGTATATCCCGGCCAATGAAGGTTCTTTTATGGAGCGGGACTTCTCTCCCAAGCTATGCCTGTGGAAAAGGGTCCAAAACAGTAAAGACAAAAAAACCATTGGGGCTGTTGCCATATCGGTGGACGTCCGCAAGCTGTTGGATATCGGTCCTCACCTGGGGCCGGCCTACGGCTCAATTATTATTGTTAATGAAAAAAATGAAGAGGTTTTTAATAAAACCAAAATATCCTTGGACGATGACACAATAAGCCGCCTAAACAGCCTGGGTTCGGCCACCGGCACCCAGGTTACTATAGACAATAACCATTATTGGAGCTTTTCCGCCCGGGTTGCCAACACGGACCTGCGCCTCTTTTATCTGCTGCCCTTATGGGAATTCGGCTGGGACATCAGCTCTTTTGCGGTTTATACCATTGTAGCTATGGCTTTGTTTCTGTCCCTTTTAATTCCCCTTTTCCTTTTCATCACCAAATCTATTGTCAAGCCGCTTAATAAGTTAACGATCTCCATGGAAAACTTTGCCCATGGGGATTTTGCCTCCCGGGTAAATTTCCGCCATCATGATGAAGTGGGCCGTTTGGGTAATGTCTTCAACTCTATGGTGGAGGAGAATCAAACTCTCATTAACAGCAATTATGTTTTAAAGCTAAAAGAAAAAGAGGCCGAGCTGGCAACCTTGCAATCCCAGATCAATCCCCACTTCTTATATAATGTGGTTAACTCCATCCAATGGCTGGCCATGAAAAACCATGACCAGGAAGTGGCTGATCTCATCTACTCTTTAGGGAGGATCTTTCAATTCAGCCTGGGCACCAAGCAAAAAATGTCCACGGTACGCCAGGAAGTGGAGCTCCTTTATAATTACCTCAAGCTGCAAAAGCAATGCTACGGCAATCACTTCGAATACAAAATCTCCATAGAAAATGGGGTAGGTGAAATCTATATACCCCGGCTCAGCCTGCAGCCCCTGGTGGAAAATTCTATCGCCCACGGCGTCCATGGGGCGGTAAGCAGGCAGGAGAAGATTAAAATCCGGGTCAATGTCTATCTTTCTGCCGATGGCCAAATGATTAATCTTGAAGTATTTGATAACGGCCCCGGCATTAAGCCCGAAATACTGGCCCTGCTTCCCGACAAGCTGCCGCCTCCGGCTGCCGGGGAAAAATCTCAAGGCAACAGATTAGCGGTGAAAAACATCAGCGACCGGCTGAAGCATACCTACAACGGCCAATACTCCTTCACTATTGAAAGTATTCCCTATGAAAAGACCCTGATGAAAATTGTTATCCCGGTTATTTATACCGACGAGTCCGATGGAGGGGGAATACTGAAAAATGTATAAGATTGTATTAATTGATGACGATAGATCAACCTTGGAAACCATAGGGGCTTTTTTCGATTGGAATCAAATGGGCCTGGATTTAGCTAAAACCGCAGATGACGGGGTTGCCGGCTTGGAAGCGATTTTAAAAATCAAGCCGGATATTGTCCTGATCGATATTAAGATGCCGGGGATGGACGGGTTGGAAGTAATTGAGGAAACTCACAAAAACGGCCTTGATCCCTATTTCATCGTCATGAGCGGCTATGCGGATTTTAAATATGCTCAAACCGCTTTAAGGCTTTCCGTTAGCGAATATATTCTCAAGCCCTATAGTCCGGCGGATTTGAAGCAAGCCTTTGAAAAGGCTGTGTCAGAATTGGAAAGACGGATTCCCGATCTTATTATGCCTCAATATAAACTGCCGCGAAAAGGCAGTGATGTTTTGAGCTATCCTATGGATAAGGAAAAGGCTATGATGAGCATCCTTTTCACCGGCAGGAAAGAAGATCTGGCTTTTGCTCTCGACGACTTTATCAAGCAAATATTTTCCCGCAATGACAATAATGATGCTTTAGCCTGCGTCTCTATGCTATATGGGGCTATTACCAGGCTTCTCATGGAACGCCGCAAGCATCTTTCCATAGACCCCATGGAGGGCATCCGCTGGCAGGACAGGGATTTGGCCAAATCCCTGCGCCAATTTCTTTTATCTATTCTGGATGAAACCTATTCCATTATCCATGCTGAATCAACCATAAATCCGGCGGTAATCGCTGCGGAAAAATATATCCGCATCCATTATAAAGACAGGCTCACCTTGGATATTGTGGCCGAGGCGGTATACATTACTCCAAGTTATCTCAGCGCCTTGTTTTCCAAATCCCTGGGTACATCTTTCGTCTCTTATGTCAACCAAGTCCGGATTGAGCGGGCCCAAGAGCTGCTGCGCAATCCCAAAATTGACCCCAATACCTTAGCGGAGCAAGTTGGCTTCAGCGACGCCAAATATTTTTGTCAGGTATTTAAACGCATTACCGGCGCCACGCCCAATCAGTATCGAAATCAAATATTGGCCCGCGAAAAATAATTCACCCTTAGGCAAATCGAGAGTTTATGAATGATTTAATGGAGGTGCAGTCATGGAAAGAAAAAGAGAAAGAACAATTATCCAAAAAGTACAAGGCAAAAAAACGACGGACGGCGCCGGCGTCCATTTGACCCGGGTTCTAAGCAAAGATACCACACAAGCTTTTGATCCTTTTCTGATGCTGGATTCCTTTGATTCCAGAAATCCCGCCGACTATATTGCCGGTTTTCCCACCCATCCCCACAGGGGCATCGAGACAATAACCTATCTGATCGAAGGCCGCATCGACCACCGGGACAGCCTGGGCAACGCCGGCGTTATCCTGTCGGGCCAAAGCCAATGGATGACTGCCGGCAGCGGCATCCTGCACCAGGAGATGCCCCAGCCTTCAGAGCGGATGCTGGGCACCCAGCTTTGGCTAAACCTGCCGGCCAAAGACAAGATGACGGCGCCCCATTATTTTGACATTACCCAGGATATGATCGGCCTGGCGTCGGAGGCAGGAGCAACCATCCGCGTCATTGCCGGCGAATATAAAGGTGTAAAAGGAGTCACGCCTCCCTACATCCAGGCTACTTATTATGATGTGGAACTGGCTGAGGGAGCCTCCATCCGGCTGGATACAAAAAAAGAGGAAACGGTATTCATCTTCCTGATCGAAGGAGCGGGGCTGGTTGCGGGAGAATTGATCCCGGAAAAAACGGCGGCGCTCTTTGGCGAAGGCGACTATTTGAACGTAGCCGCCCCTCAGGATCAAAAACTCAGATTTCTTTTTCATTCCGCTAAGCCCCTGGGCGAAAGCATATCCTGGGGCGGGCCCATAGTAATGAATACCCGGGAGGAGCTGCAGCAGGCTTTTGCGGATCTGGAGGCAGGCACTTTTCTTGCTCACAAATAATGGCCTGCTTTTTGCGGCAGTGGGAGGTATTAGAAGAGCCCTGCACCGCACATTCACATTGGCACAGCTCTGCCACAACAGTAAGCCCTTCCTCCACTGTCAGATTGCAGATTTGCTGCTGTTTGCTAGAGCTAACTGAGCAAAATTGCAGGTTTGTCGTCGTTTGCTGAAGCTAACTGAGCAAAATTTCAACTTTGTATCTGCTGTCCCGCTATTTTTGTGCAAAATTTCAAGTTTAAAGTGCGTTGTCCCATTGCAATAGGGTATATTCGTTTTTCGCGACACTAGATACAGTAAAAAATCGTCTGACCACAACACAAAGACGGTGCTTAGACACTTTAAACCTGCATTTTTGCTCAGTTAGCTACTGTGAACGCTAACAAACTTGCATTTTTGAACAAAACATTGCAAGCAGCAGGTACAAACCGAGAGCACTGAAAAAGTCGGCGGCAAATCGGTCAAGTCCAAATTTGTGTGTAAATTCGTTCGGCTGTAGTTTTGTCAGTAGGTTAAGCTGCTTTGAGCAGCTTAACCTGTTCCTGAGCAATTTTAAGGAGTTCTGGTTTAATGGCTTGAA
>JBCFAO010000066.1:0-11560 GCA_038562165.1 Clostridiales bacterium
GCTTGAATGAGCAGCCGGCACACATAACAATACGGTCAGTAAACATACTGGGCCCACTCACCTCCACGTGCTCTGTAGTGTGCCTGTATCCTCACTGACCAGTGTAACAAATTTCTCGATTGTTTGCTCAGGCACAGGTCGTTTCATCACTTTTTGTGCCTTGAGCATAGCGAAAGGAATGGTCATAATAATGAAAGAGGAAAAAAACAGTGAACTTTGTTTAGGAGAGAGGATGGCTTTGCTTTATGCACCGGACTGCAAACCTGCCATAATAATCAAGCTGCCGGGAAAGGACCCCCTGGCCCGTTTGCGGCAAGGCGTATTTGGTAAAAGCATTATCAAAGAGGCGTTAACCTGGCTGAACCTAACACCTAGACTATTATTGATTTTTGATGCCCAGGCGGAGAAAAAGCAGATGAAGCCAAATGCCTTTTTGATCAAAAAAAGAAATGAAGTGGACCGGGTTATCTATGGCAATTATGTAATCTGCAAAATTGTAGAAGGTTCTTTTGATGAAGACGACCGGGCGGCCATTCGCAAAAAGATTGAACGGATTTGGCTGTATCGAAGGATAAAGGAGGATCGGGATGAGCAGTAAAATGACGGCGGCGACTATATCAATAGGAAAGCATGAGCTGGAAGAATACCTCAATCTGGTCCGGGAAGCCGCGGGATTAGAGGAGGATATCAAGGATTTGGAGACAAGGAGTCAGGCCCGGTTTTGGACTGAGGGCAGACGCAGCAGCTTTGGCACGGACCGTATCGGCAACCTGGTAGCGAAGATCGTGGAATTGCAGAGCCTGCTGGAAAGAAAACAGGCAGACATTCTCCAAAGAAGACTTTTAGTGGAAAGAGCCATTGAAGAGTTGGAGCCGGGGGATAGGCGGCTGATCCGTTTGCGGTACGTCCGGGGGCTGGCCTGGAATGAGGTGGCTGAGGAGCTGGGCTATTGCACCCGGCAGGTGATACGGATCCATCAGCAGGTTCTCCACAAGATGTCAACCAATGTCGCTTAGGGCTATGGTATATTGGTATTGTAGAGAATGCTGCACTTGAGAATCCGGAGACGGGCAGGGGGAACCCGCCAGGGGCCCCTTCTCCCGTAAGCATCTTTCTAATAGATGGGAGAGTCGCCGTAGGAGGTGGCTCCTTTTATTTGGAGGAAGGCAGGCTCTCTACGGCGATCGCCGTTTCATTATAAACCGGCAGGGGATTTGGCCAGTCCGCCTGTCAATATCTGAAAAGCTTTAGTAAAAGAAAGAAAATGAAATGAAGGGTGGGAGCATGCTAGGATATCATTTGATCATGGAGAAGGTTAAGTCCCTTTGGACTACGGAATACCCCTCGATTCCCCTTTATACAGGCCGGTGGCCTGACAGCTTCACGGGACCGGGGATTTTGATGCAGTACAGCAAAGGGTCCCAAGAGGCAGCTACTTGCCGGACGGTAAAGCATGAAGTGCACCTGCGGTTGATCTGCGCCGGTTCGGAGACGAAGGCTGCCGATGAATTGCAGCAGGAGCTTCTGGCTTTATTTGACCAGAACTATCTTGCGGTAGCCGACCGCTGCATTGAGATGAAGACCGAAGCCGGGTTGGTGGAAAAAGAGGATATCCCCGTGGGCTTAGAGCCGCCTTTTGTAGGCTTGCAATTTACTTATTTTGACGACAGGGGCAAGCCGGAAGAATACCAGGTAATGCAAAAGATTCAAACAAAGATGATAAAGGAGTGATTTTCATGGGTTTACCCAATATCAATATTGCTTTTAAAACACAGGCTGCCAGTGCTGTCAGCCGTTCCGAAAAAGGTGTTTTAGCCATTATTATTAAAGACGCCGCCGTCGAAGCGAAAGGCTTTCACGTACTGAATGGCGCCACTCAAATTCCTACGCTTTTGGATGTAACCAATAAAGAATATATTGCCGACAGCTTTGTAGGCTATTTGAACCAACCCCGCAAGGTTCTGGTCTATGTGCTGCCCGCCGACGCCGGTGATGATTACAGTGAAGCCTTAGACTTTTTTGCAACCCAATCCTTTGACTATCTGGTGGGGCCCGCTGATTGCCCGGCTGCCGGCGCTGCCGGCATTGCTTCCTGGATTGCCGGCCAGCGAAATAATGATCTTACCCCTAAGGCCGTATTGCCCGAATTGGCAGCGGATAGTGAAGCTATTATTCATTTCTCTGCCGATAAGATCAAAGTAGGCGGCAAGGAGAAAACGGCGGCGGCTTATTGCAGCCGTATGGCCGGCCTTATCGCCGGGACCCCTCTGACCATTAGCTGCACCTTTGCTCCCCTGCCGGAAGTGACGGATGTGGAACGGCTGACGAAAGAGCAAATGGATCAGGCCATTGACGCCGGCAAGCTGATTATTTTCCACGACGGCGACAAAGTAAAAGTTGGCCGGGGCATCAACAGCCTGGTTACGACCACCGCCGACAAAGGAGAGGCTTTCCGCAAAATCAAGATTGTGGAAGCCCTGGATATGATTAAAACCGACATTCGCAAAACGGCCCAGGACAGCTACATCGGCAAATATGCCAATAGCTACGACAATAAGTGCCTGCTGATTTCCGCTATTAAGGGCTATTTCAGCCAGTTGGAGCTGGAGGTTATTCTGCAGGCCGGTTCTTCCCACGTGGGCATCGATATGGCCGGCCAGACCGCTTATCTGCAGTCCACCGGCACAGACGTATCCCTGATGAACGAGCAGCAGATCAAGGAAGCCAATACGGCGGATAAAGTGTTCCTGGAAGCCAGGATCAAGATTTTGGACGCCATCGAAGATATTGCCCTGAATATCGTGATTTAATTTCACCTTCAGCGGCGATTTACAGCAAAATTGATAAATAAACGAAAATGAAACGGAGGATTATGAATATGGACAGTGCAAAACGAGTGATGTCCGGTACCTGGGGCGAGGTCTGGCTGGACAATGAATACGTGGGGGAGTGCTACGGCTTGCAGGCCAAGTCTTCCTTTGAAAAAGAAGATGTGATGATGTGCGGCCGCATGGCGGTGGATAAGAAGATCAAAAGCATTTCCAACACCGGTTCTCTGAAAATGCATAAGGTTTCCAGCCGCATGGCGGTGGCCATCGGCGGAGCGGTGCAGGCCGGCCGGGACCTGCGGTTTACCATTATCTCCAAACTGAACGATCCCGACGCCTATGGCGCCGAGCGGGTAGTGCTGCGGAATGTGTCTTTTGACGACCTGACCCTGGCCGATTGGGAAGTGGCCGTCTCCGGCAAGGTGGAGGCCCCCTTCACTTTCACCGATTACGAGTTCTTGGACGTAGTGCGGAACTAACCGAAAGCTAGTCTGGATCCAGACCAAAGCCAGATCAAAACTAGAGGAAGTCTAGCCAGAGCTGAGCTCGCCTGGAGCCTATAAAAAGATGACGCAACAGAAATCCAGCAGTAGGAAGTTGCATAAGCCATGGGAATAGTGCAGGCGGGCCAAAGCTGCCAGGGGCTGGGAAGCCAGGATACCGGGATTCCCTATCTCCTGGCGGCCCCTCTGGCCCCTAAAGAAAGGATGATAGAAAAGAATGACGGAAGTAATGGAACTGCTCTTAAAGGCGGAAATGCCGGATCTGCCCAGCAAGGAGATAAAAATCAAGCGGCTCAGCGATATTTGCGGCGGCCCGGTGGTCTTTTCCCTGAAAGCCCTGACCTTTAGCCAGGTGGCAGAATTGAAGGAAGCCCATAACGGGGACAATCTGACCCTCCATATTATTCTGGCGGGAGTCGTATCTCCCGATTTAAAAGCCAAGGAGCTGCTGACCAAGTATAATGCCGCTACTCCCCTGGAGATGCTGAAAAAAATACTGCTGCCCGGAGAGCTTGAGGATATTTCCCGAGAGGTGGAAAAGCTTAGCGGCTACCGCAGCAGTACCCTGGAAGAGATTAAAAAAAAATAGACACCGACGCTGACGTTCAGCTGATGTACTATCTGTTCAGAGAAAAAAGCGTAATGCCCGGCTCTTATTACAAGCTGTCTCCCGGCGAGAAAGCTGTGATAAGAGCTTTTTTTGAACGGGATATGGAGGATCGGCTGAATAGAACCAGGTAAGGAAGGAGGAATGGGAATGGCGAAAAAACCTAATCGGCAAAGGGCATCAAGTAAAAAAGAAAAAGAAATAGAGGATATGGCACTAAAAGAGTCTGCCAAAAAGGCTCAAGAGATGCAAAAAGCTATTACAAGTTTGTCAAAAAGCACAATAACTCTTGCCTCTTCATCTATAACGTCTAGCGCTTTTGGTACTAGTGCAGGTAACATTGCCGGCAGTATGATTGGCAAGGCATTAGAAGGTGCTTCTGCCGGTATTCCGGGGATAATAAGTGGAGCGACTATAGGATTAATTGAAGGGCTTATAAAAAATTTCAATGCTATAGATGATGTGTTTAAAAAGTCGGTAAAGGATACCTATGATGGACTGAAACAGGAACAAAAAGACACTTTAGGAAGAGGCATAAGTTATGTTTTAAAAAAAGAGCAGGCGTTCAGCAAACTTGACCGATGGAAGGACAATACTTCTGAAGAAGATATAGAATATCTGGAAGGATTCAGTGGTAAAATTGCCGTTAGCTTTGAAAGTTTAGCAAATGCTGCTGTGGCCTTAGGTCCAGTAATGGATGGTACAAAGGATAATTTTAAAAATTTAGTAGATAGTATTGGCTATGTAGGAGCTGCTCTACAATTGGACAGCCAGGAGATGGGAAATGTTGCTTTAGCCTTTGCCAGACTTCAAAAAGAGATATCAACGGAAAGCTTTTCTGCTTTAGAGAAACAGGGTATAGAGGGATATAAACTTCTCTTAAATGGGCTAAAATGGAAATATGAGAGCAATATAAATGAAGAGCAATTAAAGGATATGGTTGCGGCAGGAAAAGTAGAAATAGCCGGTAAAACCATAGATGCTACGGAAATTGCAAAGATAATAGGAGATAGTTACCAAACTCAGGCGGAAGAAAAGAGCAATAGCTACTCCGGACTGATGCAAAGACATGAAAGCTTAACAAACACCATTGCCGGAGCAGCAGGGCAAGGCTACATGGAAATGCGTACTGTAGGATTAAAAAATCAAGTTGAATATATGGAAGGCGCAGGCGGAGAACGTCAATCCCTGGCCAATGAAAAAATGGGTAAATGGGAAGCCGCTTTAGAAAATAAACAAGAAGAGTTACATAGAGGAATCTTAGACTCTGTAATGAGCGGCGAGGGTACTGAGAATGAAATCGTTTCTAATTTAAAAACAAAGGAAGCAAAAGAGCGTATTGATGTATTGGCTAAAAAGTACCAAGAGCTGGAAGGCCAGTTGGCTGGGGCGGAAAGCGAAGAAGCACGATTGGCTATAGAAGCCGAGCAAGGCAATCTTTTGAAGGAAGCTAAAGGGATAGCTGAAAATGAATACAAAGCTAGCGACGAATTTCAAAAACAGCAAAGCTTGGATTTAGAGTTAGTCAATAGACTGCGGGAAGATACAGCGATGCATGACGCCTATTTTGCCTATGGGGTAGAAATGCAAAAAGCCTTTTCCAAGGGGCGCTTGTCTACTGAGCATTATGTGGTTTATGGTTATCGGAATGAAGATTATTACCAGAATGGAGAAAGAACACCTCCACATATGCCAGTTAATAAGAGTAGCTATCCCTTTGCCTTCGGCATGGCCTACGTTCCCTATGACAATTTCCCGGCTTTGCTGCACCAAGGGGAGCGGGTGCTCACCGCCGGCCAGGCCAGGACTGCTGACGGCCAGGCCCGCCGGGAGGGCGTGGTGGTCAATATCGGTGATGTCTACGGCAACACCAAGAATGACGCCTACGATATTGCCCGTATCTTAGTTTCAGAGATCACAAGAGCTTGCGAGGTGATGGTATGATCAGGAAGTTTATTTTCAAATACAAAGAAGTCATGGAATGGGCCCTGCCGGTGACGCCGGAGGGCTTTTCTATTAGCTATGGCAACAAGATAGAGATTATTGATATACACAACCTGGGAGATGTAAGCGTCTGCGGCGGCAAAACTCTGGCTAACATCCAGATCGATTGCTTGCTGCCCAGGCAAAATTATTCTTTTTCCAGCACCCAGGATTATGATCCTTATAATGCTGTAGCGGCAATCAAAAGCTGGATTAATGAAAAAGCGGTACTCCGCTTTATTATTTCCGATACCGGCATTAATCTGCCGGTGCTGATCACCAGCATCAGCTACGGGGAGAATGACGGCACCAACGACATTTACGCAACCTTGGTATTGCAGGAATACCGGGAGATCAAGGCGGAAACGGAATATACTGCCGCCACCGGTAATAACCCCCGGGAAGGTGACAGCCAGCCGGTGATGAGTATCAGTTACCGAGTGGAAAAAGGCGATACCTTAAGCGCCATCTGCAAGGATCGTTACGGCAAGGCCAGCCTTTATCATAAAGTGGCGGCTTATAACAAAATCGTGAACCCCCATCTTATCCGCATCGGGCTGGAAATTGAATTGCCTGACGAAAGTCAGCTATAAGGTGGTGATTGAAGATGATTAAGATTACCTGCTCCGATAAAAAGGGTAAAACTCAGGATATCACCCAGTTGCTTCAAAGCATCAACTGGTCCGGCGACGACCGGCAATGCTGCCGTACTCTGCAATTCACCCTTTTGTCAAATGGCAATGATCCCCGGATACCTGGGGCGGAATGCAATTTGGGAGACCAGGTTCTATTCCAAAAAGATGAACAGCTGATTTTTGACGGCTTCATCTTTACCCGGCAAAAGGAAACCGGCAGCAGCCTGATGGATATTACCTGCTATGACCGGGGGATTTACCTGAAAAAGAACAGCGCTTCCTACAAATTCACCAAGCAGACGCCGGAGGCTATTGTCGGCATCATTGCCCACGAATTTGACATCAAAACGGGAACCATAGCCGCAACCGGCAGTCCGGTTTCCCAGAACTTTTTCGGCAGCTCTCTGTATGAAATCATCGAGAGAGCTTACCAAATGGCAGGAAAGAAAACCGGCAAGGAGTATCAAATTACCTTTGTTGGTGATGAGCTGCAGGTGCTGGAAAAAGAAATCATTGCGGAAAAGGTTCCGCTGATCCGGCCCGGCGGGCCCTTGATCAGCGCCTCGGTGACGGAATCCCTGGAGAACATGATCAATCAGGTGAAGATCTACAATAAAAACGAAGAGTTTCTTAAACCGGCGGTAAGCGATGATGAACTGATTAAAGCCTATGGCTTGATGCAGGCTTACCTGAAAGAGCAAGAGGGTGAGGATAACCGGGCCCTGGCTCAAAAAATGCTGGAGGACAACGGTGTGGAACAAAGAATCACCATCGATAATTTTGGCAATGTCCAGCATATCAGCGGCAGGGCCGTGATGCTGCAGGAACCATATACCGGCCTGGAAGGTTTGTTTTTTATCGACTCAGACCGCCACAAATGGGCCAACGGCGTCTACAAAAACAGCTTGGTTTTACGTTTTGGTAAAATGAAAGAAGGAAAGAGGTGAGCCTGAATGGAGGATAATCCTTATGCCGTTTTTGTCCGATCCATGCGGCAGGAGGCAAAGCGGGTCAACGGCCCGGGCTTTCGTCTGGGCCAGGTAGTAAGCCCGGCGCCTTTAAGGGTACGCTGCGGCAGTATTGTGCTGAGCGGTGAGGACTTGTTGGTCAACGCCATGCTAAAGCCGGAATACAGCCGGCAAATAGAGATAAAAGAACTCAGCGGCTCCTTTACCGCCAACTGCCTTTGTCCTGACAGCGCAAGCGGCGCCAGAACCATCAGCAGCGGCAGCCTGCAAGGCCAAGGGATAGCAAAGGACGAGGCTCTCAAGGCCGGCGACCAGGTGGTGATGCTGGCCATGGATGGCGATCAGCGTTTCATTATATTATGCAAGGTGGTGGCAGCATGACATTATTCCCTTTAATCCAGTCCCAGCAAAGCGTGGCGGTAAACAGAGCTTTGCCATTATGTAAAGAGGTGGACTGGGATTTTCAAAAGAATATTCCTATTTATAAGAAAGGCTCTCCTTCCATTATTACCGGATTGAGGGCCGTTCTCGTCTGGGCCTGGAAAGCTCTGCATACCCAGCGCTTTCGCCATGAAATCTACTCCTGGGATTACGGCTGTGAGCTGGAAGCCTTGATTGGCCGGCCTTTTACGGAGGAACTGAAGCGTTCCGAGGCTGTGCGCTACGTCCGGGAATGCTTGATGGTCAATCCATATATTTCCGAAGTCAACCAAATCAATGTGGATTTCCGGGACGAGAAATTGACGATAACCTGCAAACTGAAAACAATTTATGGGGAGGTGAGCCTTGATGTTTGAAGAGAAAACCCCTGAGCTTATCAAAGGGGAAATATTGAACCAAATGGTCAGTGACATTGATAAACGGGAAGGCAGTTATACCAGTGATATGGTAGGGCCGGTGGCCTACGAGCTTTGGCGTATGTACGACAGTTTAAAGGCTTTGGAGCCGATGGTTTTTGTGGACGAAACCTCCGGTGAATATATTGACCGCAAGTGTGCCGATTACGGTATTGCCAGAAAACCGGGGCTGAAGGCCAAGACTGTTATGACTTTTACGGGTGACGAAGGGGTAAGGATCCCGGCTAAGACTTTATTTCTGACGGAAGACGGTCTGGAATTTGAGACGGAAAAGACCGTTGCCATCAGCGGCGGCCAGGCTCAGACAACGGCCGTTGCCCGGCAAGTTGGCGATGCTTTTAACGTACCTGCCAATACCATCCGGCATCAAATGGTATCGATCAGCGGCCTCAATGAGATCAGCCATCCTGCCGCTCAAGGCGGGGCCGACCCGGAAAGCGACGGCGGCCTGGTGAACCGGCTCTATGCTTATTTGCGGATGCCGGCCACCAGCGGCAATGTCTACCACTATGAGCAATGGGCCCTGGCGGTAAACGGCGTAGGCGGCGTCAAGGTGGTGCCCCTTTGGAACGGCCCCGGTACGGTGAAGGTCATCGTTGTTGGTCCCAACAAAGAGCCGGTGTCTGAAGAAATTCAGCAAAACTGCCTGGCCTGCATTGAAGAAAACCGGCCTATTGGCGCCGAAGTAACGGTAGTCAGCGCCGAAGGCTTAACCATCGATATTGACGCCCAGGTGGTCATCGACGGCTCTACCACTGCAGAAGAGGTCCGCACTGCCTTTATGGCCAATCTGGCCCAGTATTTACAGGAGATTTCCTTTAACCGCTATGCCTTACTGTACAACAGGATTGCTTTTATGCTGCTGGATGTGCCGGGAGTAGTGGATTACCAGTCTCTCAGCCTCAACGGCGGCGAAGCCAACATTAACCTGGCAGATAACCAGGTGCCTGTCTTAGGGACGGTGGTGGTCAGGTTATGAGCCTGATGAAGTTTATGCCGCCCTATTACCAGGAGAGTCCCGTCGTGGTTGACCTGCAAGGAGCTTTTGGCAGCCAAACCGAGGCCCTGGCGGCGGCAAAGGAGGATTTATTTAAACAGTTTATTTTAGATACTGCCACTTGGGGCTTAGCCAATTGGGAAAAAGCTTACGGCCTGGAAGTGGAGGTAACGAAGGATCATGAATACCGGCGGTCCAGGATCCGCAGCAAAATGCGGTCCACCAGCACCACTACCCTGGCCATGATTAAAAATGTGGCGGAGAGTTTCAGCAATGGCTCGGTGGAGCTCATTGAGGAGCCCGGCAGCCATCACTTTGAGATTAAATTCGTAGGCAATATCGGTATTCCGCCGAATATGGAGGATCTGCAAGCGGCGGTAGAAGAGCTAAAGCCCGCCCATTTAGCGGTGGATTATACGGTAATCTACCGGACCCATTTGGTGCTGCGGCAGTTTACCCATGCCCAGCTCAGCGCTTTCACCCACAGGCAGATCCGGGAAGAAGACATTTAAATAAGGCATAGCCCAAAGGGATGTTTTGGTAAGTTTATGAACACTTCGTCAGGTACGGCTATATACTATGTAGTGAGGGGCCTGTTTATATTTGAAAACTAAAATTGAATAATGAACAACAGTTTTTCTCATAGCTGTTTTAAATAAAAATTTACGAAAGGACTTACCATGTTAAGCGAATGGAAAAAGATTCAGGCCGTCATTACCGCAATGGCAGCAGCTATAGCCGTCAGATTAGGCATTCTGGCGCTGCCGATCTTTCTGCTGCTGGGACTGAATATTACCGATTATTTCACCGCCATTATGGCGGCTCCCCGCCGGGGAGAGAAGGTTAGTTCAGATCGGGGTATGGCCGGAATCAAGAAAAAAATCAGCATGTACATATTGGTCTGCCTCGGTGCAGTAGTCGATATTCTGTTAACCGTATCTACGGCAGGGCTCACCATTCCTACCCGCTGGGTTTTTGCCCTGTTGGTTACGATTTGGCTCATTTGTAACGAAGTAATCAGCATTCTGGAAAATCTCATTGATATGGGGGTGGCCATTCCCCCCTTCCTTTTGCCTTTGGCAGAATGTATCCGGGAAAGCATCGAAGGCGGCGGAGAGACCGCCGGTAAATGCAGCCTGGGTCAGGGCCGGGGCCAGGGCGGCGGCAACGAAGTAAAGGATTTGCCGGCCGGCAGTAATCCTGATGAGGAGGATAAATAAACTATGGTGATAAAGAAATATTCCAAAAGCAAAAACGGCGGAGAACAGCTTTCTCCGAACTTTACGGTTAGGGAATTTGCCTGCAAAGACGGTACGGACCTTATATTGATCGACGACGAACTGGTAAATTTATTGCAGCAGGTCAGAGATCATTTCCAAGTCCCGGTGACGGTCAACAGCGCCTATCGCACCGCCGCTTACAATGCTAAAATTGGCGGTGTTAAAAACAGCCAGCATGTGCTGGGTATGGCTGCCGATATCGCAGTCAAGGACGTAACGCCTATTGCCGTTGCCCAATATGCCGAATACCTGGGAGCTAAAGGCATCGGCTTATATAGTGATTTTGTGCATTTGGATACGAGAAAAGGGGCAAAAAGCCGCTGGATAAATAAAGGGAAGGAAGTTACGGTAAGCGGCTTTCCCGGCTACCAGGAGCCCCAGGCGCCTGCAGAGCCGGAAGCGCCGGCAGCAAAGGATTCCCTGTCAATAGAAATCTATGATGGGGCCGGTGAGCTGGTGACGGCCTTGCAAGGGCGGCTGGATGGCGGCACAACCTGGGCGCCGTTGCGGCAGGTAGCGGAAGCTTTAAAAGCCACCGTCATTTTTGATCAAGAAACAATAAGGATCATTGCACCGTAAAGTTGCCCTGCCATAAGGAAAGAATGCTGTAAATGCTGAAACCGCAGATGATTTAGGCCTTTTGCCTGATTCATCTGCGGTTTTTTGTATTTTAAAAAGGATTTTGGGAAACCTTACTAGCATATTAATCAATGATAAAGTTTAATTTACTCTTGATTAAATTTGATCTTCCTTTTCTCCGGCGAGTCATTTAAAATAAACCATAAGTCCAGCTAAGAATTGTCAATAGGAAGGTGAAAAGAAAATAAGAGGAGAGGCGAGAGCAAAAAAGAGCAAGGCAAACAAGCCCAGTCAGATAACAAGGCAAGAGGAATGCTAGTTAA
>JBCFAO010000067.1:0-11227 GCA_038562165.1 Clostridiales bacterium
TACATTGTTTATCCTATCCGTGAAAGTTTACCTCACAATCTGTCTGGCGTCTACAGGAAGCCATCAAGCAACTTGTTAACCTGCATAGCCGAAGAGGCTATGACATTATTATACTAGGAGGAAGAGATATGCTCGTTTCTTTATTAATCAATACTCTGTCGCTGTTAGCCATTGCTTATTTAATGCAGGGCGTTCATATTAAAAGTTTTTGGTCCGCTTTGATTCTGGCTATTGTGCTGGCGGTGGTCAATACGATTGTTCGTCCTATCGCTTTATTTATTTCTTTGCCGGTAAACCTTTTGACCCTGGGCTTGTTTACTTTTGTGGTCAATGCTGCTATGCTGAAGATGGCCAGTTCTTTTGTAAGCGGAGTCTATATTGACGGCTGGGGTACGGCTATCATAGCCGCTATTTTACTGTCACTGATCTCCAGCATCCTTTACTGGATCGTTTATTAGGCCTGGATCGTTTATTCGTTATACTATTGCCAAGGAGTAGAACATCTCTATGACAAAATCAATTGCCGGCGGGTCTGCTGCTTATCCGGAGATACCGCAGGAGAAGCCGGATATCCGTTTATTAGCCATTGATCTTGATGACACGCTGCTGAGAAGCGACTATACCATATCCCCCAGGACGAAACGGGCTATTCAAAGAGCCCGGCAGCAGGGTGTAGTGGTTACCCTGGCTACCGGCCGCATGTACGTATCCGCTTTGCCGTATGCTCAAGAACTGGATATTGATGTACCCTTGATTACTTACCAGGGGGCCTTAGTGATCATGACCGATGGGCGAATCATCAGCCATCATCCCATGGATTATCAATTGTCTATGGAGCTGCTGGATTTTCTGCTGCCTTTCGGCTACCACGTTAATGTTTATATAGGGGACCAGCTTTTTATTGAAGAAAGTTCGCCGGAGGCCGCCCGTTATGGGGCCAGAACCAGGACCTATCTTTACCAGGTGCCCAGTCTCCGGGAAATGATGAAGCAAAGGGCTGCGGGGGCTACTAAGTTTTCTCTGATTGCCTCGGCTGAGGAAGTAAAAGAAGTGATCGACGCTACTAAGGCCCGGTTTGGTGACCGGGTCCTTACCGTACCCAGCAAGCCCACCTTTCTGGAATTTGGGCGGCCGGATATGGGCAAAGGTGTGGCCTTAGCTGAAATGGCGGCAAAACTGGACATTGACAGCAGCCAGGTTATGGCCATTGGCGATAGTCCCAATGATCTGGACATGCTGGAATATGCCGGCTGGGGCATAGCTATGGCTAATGGCGAATGCTGCGCCAAGGAAAGAGCCCGCTGGATCACTGCTGCCAATGATGAAGAGGGCGTGGCCATTGCGATTGAGAGTCTGGTGCTGGAATAAAAGGAGGCATTATGAAGGCGGAAAAAGACCAAAACCCGGAGAAGAATTTAGACGTATGGATCATTACCGGCCTGTCGGGGGCCGGCAAAACTAACGCCATCCGCATTTTTGAGGATTGGGGTTATTTTTGCATAGATAATTTACCCCCTTCCCTGCTGGCGGAGACGGTGGCCATGATTGAGGAGGCCGGAGACATCCAACGCCTGGCTTTAGGCGTGGACGTCCGCAGCCGCGGCTTTTTTGACAGCCTGATGCCGGCCTTAGAAGCCATGGAAGCCATAAACGGCAAGCCCAATATTCTCTTTTTGGATGCGGATACGCCCACTTTGGTAAAACGGTTTAAGGAAACCCGCCGCCGTCATCCCATGGCTTCCGAAGGCATGCTTATCGAGGACATTCAATCAGAGCGGTACCGCTTAGAAGCCATGCGGGGAAAAGCCGATGTAATCATCGATACCAGCAATTTGAGGCCAAAAGACTTGAAAGAGGTGCTGGAGCGCAGGATTTATTCCGGCCGCAGGGAAAACCAATTCAAAGTCCATATTCTTTCCTTCGGCTTTAAGTACGGCGCGCCCTGGGATGCCGACTTAGTGATGGACGTCCGCTTCCTGCCCAACCCCCATTACATACCGGAGCTGCGGCCTTTTACCGGTTTGGATGGCCCTGTCCGGGATTACGTCATGGAACATGAGGTATCTCAGGTCTTTTTCCAGCAATTTTCCCAACTGCTGATTTATCTGATTCCCAAGTATATAGAGGAAGGAAAAACCAATCTGGTGGTGGCTATCGGCTGCACCGGCGGCCAGCACCGGTCTGTGACTCTGGCAGAAAAGCTCTACACTGCGGTGAAGGAGGCAGGTTACGACGCCGGCGTCCGTCACCGGGATATTGAGCGCAGAAAGGAAAGCTAGGAGGGACGTGCCATGGCAAAAATAGACTCCTTTTCTGCTGCGGTGAAGGCGGAACTGGCCAGGATTTATCCTGACAAAGACTGCTGCCGCCTGGCGGAGCTGGCGGCTATTGCCCGCCTGGACGGTACCGTGACCATCGGCAGAAACCAGGGCATGGGTTTATATATCACAACAGAATATTCAGCGGTGGCCCGGAAGGTCTACCGTTTGCTTAAAGATCAATTTTCCATAGAAGGAGAGTTGACAGTCAAACGCCAAAACCGTTTAAAGCGCCGCACCCTTTACCATATCCGGGTGGCCTCCTGTCAAGAGGCGCCCTCTTTATTATGGGAGTTGGGTATTATGACTCCGGAAAAACAAATTCTGCCGGGCGTCAAGAAGGATTTGATCAAGACCAAATGCTGCCGTTCCAGTTATTTGCGGGGAGCCTTTTTGGGCAGCGGCTCCGTCAGCAGTCCGGAAAGCGACTACCATTTAGAGATCACCGCCAGCAGCGAAAAGCTAGGCAAGGACCTGATGGCTCTGATCAATCGTTTCCCCGGCTTCCAGGCCAAAATCAGCCGGCGTAAGCAATCCTATGTGGTCTATTTAAAAGAGAGTAACCAGATTGCGGACTTTTTGACTTTGGTGGGGGCCCATGGCAGTCTGTTGGAGTTTGAAAACAGCCGGGTTCTTAAAGGCATGAAAAACCAGGTAAACCGGTTGGTCAACTGCGAAACTGCCAATTTGGAAAAAACCGTAGAAGCGGCTTTACGCCAGCTAGATAATATCCGCCTGATTGAAGAGCGGGTCGGCTTGGACTCTCTCAGCCCGCCCCTTAGCCAGTTGGCCCGGCTGCGGCTGGAAAATCCGGAAATCAATTTGAAAGAGTTGGGAGAAATGATGAGGCCGCCCATAGGAAAGTCCGGCATCAATCACCGTTTTCGCAAGATTGAAGAGATCGCCGAGGGTTTGCGGCCTTAAAGGCAGGCTTGAAGGCGTCTGGGGGAATTCGACAATTTCATTAAAATGTAGCTTGCGTTATGCGATAAGGCAAGTTATAATTTAGCTGAATAAAGGGTTGTAAAGTATGGGAGTAAAAATGGGAGGTGAAAATTATGGCTTATGTTATCAACGATGATTGCATCAACTGCGGTGCCTGCGCACCTGGCTGTCCTACGGAGGCTATTTCCGAGGGTGACAACAAATATGTCATCAATGCAGAGGCTTGCATCGACTGCGGCGCTTGCGGCGACGTATGCCCTGTAGGGGCTCCCCAACCGGAATAAGTATATTATTTGCAATATTCTCAGGTTCTTTTCAGGGCATCCCAGGATGCCCTGTTTTCTTGCCCGGACTCTTGCCGGAAAAGGTTACTGCAGATATTTTGCAGAACAAATCGCCGGTTTGAATAAGGGCATGATTTATGCTACAATAGCATCGATTGTATTTATTGATCATTGTCATTTAGAACGTATCAGCGGTTAATGGGAGTGGTCCAATGGAGATCGGGTTACATTTAGAGCAAACGCAAAAGCTGATCATTACCCCTGAACTAAGGCAGGCTATCGAGATTTTACAGCTTTCCTCTACAGATCTCATCGAGTTTACCAGCCAGGCTTTGCTGGAAAATCCCCTTTTGGAGACTCATGAATCTGAGGAGAAGGATGAGAAAATTTCGGCGTCTGATAAGCGCATCGATTGGGAAGCCTTCGTCAGCCGGCAGCGCCAGGACTATAGTGAGACCAGAGGCCTGCCCCGGGAGATGCGTGAGGAAGTTCCCCGGGAAAGTCAGCCCACCCACCAGCTAACATTGGAAGAGCATCTGCTTTTTCAATGGCGTTTTATGATGCTCAAGCCGGAAATTCGCCGTATAGGCGAATATTATATCGGCAACCTGAATTCCAGCGGTTATTTGACCATTACACCGGAGCAAGGAGCTATGGATCTTGCTTGCAGCGAGGAATTGGCCTATGAGGCTTTGCGCCAGGTGCAAACCCTGGATCCGGTAGGGGTTTGTGCTCAAAACCTCCGGGAATGCCTGCTGATTCAGATTGAGCACCTCACTATTGATAGCGCCACAAAGGGTCTGATGCGGATTTTAATTGTCAATTACCTTGAGGAAATTGGCCGGGGCGGTTTGCTGCGCATTGCCAAAGCTCTTGAAAAAACGCCGGCGGAAATTCAGAAGCTGGTGGACCGGATCAAGCAATTGAATCCCAAGCCGGGAGTAGGCTTTGCCGGCGGAGAAGATATTGTTTATGTGGTGCCCGACGTCCTGGTGGAGCGGGATAGCGATGGTTTCCGCATTATATTAAGCGAAAGCTATCAGCCCCAGATCGCCATCAATGACACTTACGCCAAGGTATTGCTGTCGCAAGCCCATGGAGATACGGAAGCAAAATCTTATGTGGAAACGAAACTTAACCAGGCGGCCTGGCTGATGCGCTGTCTGGAGCAGCGGCGTTCCACCATATATAAAGTAACAGAAGCCATTATTCATTATCAGAAAGATTTTTTTCTCCGGGGCATATCCAGCCTGCGGCCTTTGACTATGCGTCAAATTGCCGACGCCGTTGGGGTTCACGAATCCACCATCAGCCGGACGGCGGCCAACAAATATATGCAGACCCCTCACGGCGTTTATGAGTTCAAATTTTTCTTCACACCGGGGCTGGAAAGCGCCGGACAAGGCTCGGTATCTACAGAGAGCATCCGGGAGAGTATTCGGGAAATGATCAGGGGCGAGGACCCGGCGGCCCCTTATACAGACCAGCAGATCACCGATATGCTGGCCCAAAAAGGCGTAAAAGTAGCCCGGCGGACGGTGGCTAAATATAGAGAAGAAATGGGCATCCGCAGCACGACTCTGCGCCGCCGCTATTGACAGGCGCCGGCAGTCCAGCTTTGCAGTGCCTGTTAAAAGCTGACGGGAGCAGAAACGGAAGGATTAGGAGGAGTTTATCTTGACGGTAAAGTTAGGGATTAATGGGTTTGGCCGCATTGGCCGGCTGGCCCTGAGGGCGGCAGCAAGCCGCTCCGATGTGGAGGTTACGGCAATCAACGGTACGGCGGAGCCAAAGGTGTTGGCTCATCTATTTCAGTTTGACTCCGTCCATGGGGTCTACCCCGGGCAGGTTTCCTACACCGAGGACAAGCTGATCATCGAAGGCCGGGAAATCGCCGTTTTGTCCGACAAAGACCCGGCCAATTTGCCCTGGAGCCAATGGGGGGCCGATGTCATCATCGAATCCACCGGCCGCTTTACCGAGGC
The DNA here is from genome assembly GCA_038562165.1 of Clostridiales bacterium. Lineage (GTDB taxonomy): Bacteria > Bacillota > Peptococcia > DRI-13 > UBA5745 > WRMS01. The sequence goes on from JBCFAO010000067.1 coordinate 5,533, forward strand.
GGAAAAAGCCAAGGCTCATTTTGCCGGCGGCGCCAGGAAGGTGATCATCACGGCGCCGGCCAAGGGAGAGGATATTACCATCGTCATGGGCATCAATGAAGAAAAATACGATGCCGCCTCTCATCACATCATATCCAACGCCTCCTGCACCACCAATTGCCTGGCCCCCGTAGCCAAGGTGCTGCATCAGCGTTTCGGCATTCACCGGGGCCTGATGACTACGGTCCATTCTTATACCAACGACCAAAAGGTTTTAGATAATCGTCACAAGGATTTACGGCGGGCCCGGGCCGGAGCCATGTCGATCATTCCCACCACCACCGGCGCCGCCAAAGCCGTTTCCCTGGTGCTGCCGGAATTGGCCGGCAAACTGAAGGGGATGGCCATGCGGGTGCCTACTCCCAATGTTTCCGTGGTGGATTTAGTGGCGGAGCTGGATACGGCGGTGACGGTGGAGGATGTCAACAGCGCTTTGAAGGAAGCGGCGGACACCGGCATGAAAGGGATTTTGCAATACACGGATTTGCCCCTGGTTTCCATTGATTTTAACGGCAATCCTCATTCGGCTATTGTGGACGGTCTAAGCACCATGGTTTTGGAAGATAATATGGTCAAGGTCATTGCCTGGTATGATAATGAGTGGGGCTATAGCATGCGGGTGGTTGATTTGGCAGCATATATTGGCAAAAGAGGTGTTGATAATGGCTAAAAAAACCTTGCGGGACATAGATTTAAAAGGCAAGCGGGTTTTGCTGCGGTCGGAACTCAATGTTCCGATTAAAGAGGGTAAGGTGGGCGACGATACCAGAATCCGGGCGGAACTGCCCACTATCGAATACATCTTAAATCAAGGGGCTGCACTGATCATCATGACCCATTTAGGCCGGCCCAAAGGCCAGCCGGTGGCGGAGATGAGCGTAAAGCCGGTAGCTGAGTATCTGTCGGTCAAGTTAGGCCGCTCCGTAACCCATATTCCTTATGGCAGCGAAGGAGAGGTCAAAACCGCTGCAGCGGCGGTGGCCCCCGGCCAGGTGGCCCTGCTGGAAAATATTCGTTTTTGGCCCCAAGAAGAAAAAAACGATCCCGGCTTTAGCCGCTTTTTGGCTTCCCTGGGAGACGTTTATATCAATGACGCCTTCGGTACGGCTCATCGAGCTCATTGCTCCACAGAGGGCGTAGGCCATTTTTTGCCGGCTATTGCCGGTTTTCTGATGGAAAAAGAAATTACTTTTTTGCAGGAAGCTGTTGACCAGCCGAAAAGGCCCTTAGCGGTGGTAATGGGAGGTTCCAAAGTCTCCGATAAGATCGCCTTGATTGAGAATCTGGCCGGTAAAGCCGACTATCTGCTCTTTGGCGGCGCTATGGCCAATACCTTGCTGGCTGCTCAAGGCAAGGATATGGGCGCTTCCAAAATAGAGTCGGATAAACTGGATATTGCCCGGGAAATGATGGAACGTGTCGGCGGCCTTGGCGAGGATAGCCAAAGTGAAAGCAGCATTGGTGAAGGCGGTCAGAAGCAGAACCGTTGCCAGATTTATTATCCTGAGGATTTAGTGGTGGCCGACCGCTTCAGTGAGGACGCCGCCACAAAAATAGTAGCCTGCGGCCAGGTGCCGGCAGGCTGGATGGCTTTGGACATCGGCCCTGCTACGGTAAAGGCCTGGTCTGCCGTTTTTGACCAGGCGGCAACGATCATCTGGAACGGTCCTCTTGGCGTCTATGAAATGCCGGCTTTTGCCAAAGGCTCCACAGGGGTGGCCCGGGCCATGGCTGCTTCACCGGCCATGACGATAGTGGGTGGCGGCGATGCAGTGGCGGCAGTGATGCAGGCTGGTTACGGTGAGCAGATGAACCATTTGTCCACCGGCGGCGGCGCTTCCCTGGAGCTGCTGGAAGGCAAGAAACTGCCGGGCATTGAAATTTTGCAGGACAAATAGGAGCAGATGAGAGAACAGGGCAGATGAAGATAAGTAAGGATAGGCAAAGATAAATAAGGATAGACAAAGATAATAAGGAAGGTGGATGGTTATGCGCAAACCGATTTTAGCCGCCAATTGGAAGATGTACAAAACTGCAGCCGAAGCAAAGGAATTTGCTGATCAGTTATTGTCCTATTTGCAGGAACAGTCCTCTCAGTATCTCCTGCAGGAGCAAGTGGAAATCTTGGTTTGTCCTCCTTTCACCGCCTTGCCTGCTTTTGCGGCGGCTACGAAAGGTACGGCAGTGGCCACGGGGGGCCAAAACCTCTATCCCCGCAAAGAGGGAGCTTTTACCGGTGAGGTTTCGCCCCTGATGCTGAAAGCCGAAGGGGCTTCCTATGTGATCATCGGCCATTCCGAACGCCGCCAGATCCTGGGAGAGACAGACGAATTACTGAACGAAAAAATCAAAGCCGCCCTGGAATACGGGTTAAAGCCTATTTTATGTGTAGGCGAAACCTTAGAACAGCGCCAGCGGGGAGAAACGGCGGCATTTTGCCAGGGCCAGTTGGCAGCCGCTTTATCGGGCTTGGACCGGGAGGTTTGCGATACTTTGGTCGTAGCCTATGAGCCCATCTGGGCCATCGGTACCGGTGAAAGCGCCAGTCCCCAGGACGCTCAGGAAACCATCGCTTTGCTGCGGCAGTGGCTGGCGGAGACCTACGGCCCGGCCGAGGCGGCGAAAGTCCGCATCCAATACGGCGGCAGCGTGAAACCGGAAAATGTGGCGGGCTACCTGGCCATGCCGGACATAGATGGAGCTTTGATCGGCGGCGCCGGGCTCCAGGCCGCTTCCTTCTGGCAGATGCTGCAGGCTGTGGCAGCGCTGGAGGGCTGAAGCCGGATAGATCCTCAAGGAAACATGGGAAGTCTCGAGAGACTTTACAAGTGCGCAAGAAGTCTCTTGTAACGACTCATGCCATGTGATAAAATAACTCTGTTACTCATCATGCAATGTAAGGAGGCTTAAAGGGACAATGAAAACTTTTATACTGGTGCTGCAGATCATTTCTTGTATCGGCTTGATTGCCACGGTACTGTTGCAGTCCGGCAGTACGGCAGGCTTAGGCAGCATAACCGGCGGCGCCGAGACGCTGTTTGGCGGCAATAAAAAAGGCATGGACGAGCTGCTGAAGAAAATTTCTACCGGCTGTGCCGTAGGATTCTTAGTATTGACGTTGATTTTATGCATGCTATAAAATTTGCATGTTATAAATGAGGGATATCAATGGGGCGTTGGCTAAAACCGGCGTCTTAAAGAATTTAAGGAGGAGAAATACATCATGGATTCACAATTAATTGTGATCGGTGGTTGTACTGGTGTTTTGGCATTATTATTCGCTTTTTATCTGACCAGTAAAATCACCAAAATGGATGCCGGCACCGACAAAATGAAAGAGATCGCCGCCGCCATTCATGAAGGAGCTATGGCCTTTTTATTCCGGGAGTACAAGACTTTGGTGATCTTTGTGATCGCCGTAGCTGTTGCCATTACCGTAGTAGGCTTTATGACCCCCGGTGCCGACAGCTTGCAGCCTTCCACCGCTGTAGCCTTTGTTATCGGCGCCGTTTGTTCTGTAGGCGCCGGCTATATCGGTATGAACGTTGCTACCAAAGCTAACGTACGTACTGCTGCCGCTGCCCGCAAAGATGCCAATTCCGCGCTGAATGTGGCTTTTTCCGGCGGCGCTGTTATGGGCATGGCCGTGGTGGGTCTGGGTCTCATTGGCCTCAGCATTGTCTGCCTGCTTTTTGATAATCCCAGCGTTATCAACGGTTTTGCTCTGGGCGCCAGCTCCATCGCTTTGTTTGCCCGGGTAGGCGGCGGTATCTATACCAAAGCTGCCGACGTGGGCGCCGACCTGGTAGGCAAAGTCGAAGCCGGTATTCCGGAAGACGATCCCAGAAACCCTGCCGTTATCGCCGACAACGTAGGTGACAACGTAGGCGACGTAGCCGGTATGGGTGCCGACTTGTTTGAATCCTATTGCGGATCCATCATCGCTGCCATGGCTTTGGCCGCCTCCATGAATTATGGCGCCGGGGCTCTGATCCTGCCCTTTATGATCGCCGCTGCCGGTATTGTTGCCTGCATTATCGGCTCCTTCTTTGTAAAGACCAATGACAGCAGTAAAGCTGCCAGGGCATTAAATACCGGCGAGATGGTGGCAGCCGTCATCACCTTCGTGGCTATTTACTTCCTATGCAATATATTCTTAAAAGACAATGCCAATGTCAGCGCTTTCGGCACCTTTATCGCCTGTGTGGTAGGCCTGGTAGCCGGTGTGCTCATCGGTAAAATTACCGAATATTATACCTCCGGCGACTTTAAGCCGGTTCAGGAAATTGCCAGATCTTCGCAAACAGGTACGGCTACAAACATCATTTCCGGTTTGGCTCAGGGCATGATGTCCACCGCTTTGCCGGTAATCTGCGTCGTAGTTGCTATTATTTTATCTTATAAGTTTGCCGGTCTCTACGGCATTGCTTTAGCTGCCGTAGGTATGCTGTCTACTACCGGCATGGTAGTGGCGGTAGACGCTTACGGCCCTGTGGCCGATAATGCCGGCGGTATTGCCGAGATGGCCGGTTTGGATGCCAGCGTCCGCAAAATCACTGATACCTTGGATGCCGTGGGCAACACCACTGCTGCCGTAGGTAAAGGTTTTGCTATCGGCTCTGCCGCCCTGACGGCTTTAGCCCTGTTCTCCGCATACACCCAGGCCGTAGGCATGGATGTGGCGGATATGTCACTGATGATTCCCATGGTAGTAGCCGGTCTCTTTATTGGCGCCATGCTGCCTTATCTTTTCTCCGCTATGACCATGTCCGCAGTAAGCCGGGCAGCCGGTCAGATGATCGAGGAAGTCCGCCGCCAGTTCCGCAGCATCCCCGGTATTATGGAAGGCACTGCCAAACCCGATTACGCTACTTGCGTCAGCATCAGCACCGCCGCTGCCATTAAAGAAATGATCATTCCCGGCGTTATGGCTGTTCTGGTGCCCTTATTCGTCGGTATCGCCTTAGGCAAGGAGGCTTTGGGCGGCCTGCTGGCCGGCGCCACTGCTTCCGGCTTTATTCTGGCTGTCATGATGGCCAATGCCGGCGGCGCCTGGGATAATGCCAAGAAGTACATTGAAGCCGGCAATTATGGCGGCAAGGGCTCCGAAGCTCATGCGGCTGCCGTCAACGGCGACACCGTAGGCGATCCTTTCAAAGACACCTCCGGCCCTTCAATTAATATTTTGATCAAGCTCATGACCATTGTGGCCTTGGTTTTTGCACCTCTGTTTTCCTGATTTCGAATAGGAAAAGAGTTTAGTCATGAAGGACAAGTACAATATTATCGGCACTATCGGCGTATTGCTTTATGTGGCCTATACCTTATTCAGCAAATTTGTCAGGCCGGTGCCGGATATAATCGGTATTCCCTTGATTCTTATCGCCATCGCTTTAGTGGCTGTGGCTGTTGCCAAAACCGGCAGAATCTGGGGAGGCAAGCGCAAGCGCTGAGGGCCTGTGGATTAAGATAAATAGGGCTTTCTTGTAGCTGTTAAAGAAAAAAGAGACGGTAACCGGCAGAAGCCGGGAACCGTCTTTTTTATGTGCGCCCGGCATGGGTGTGTAACTCGGCGGTGAAAGTCCGCTACAGACTTGGCAGTAGGAACTGTTAGCCAAAGATAAGGGTGTCCGCCGTGAGGCGGAATCTGAAGGAA
>JBCFAO010000068.1:0-2173 GCA_038562165.1 Clostridiales bacterium
AGCTATTCCTGCCACTACCTCTTGACCCACAGGCTCTCTTAAATTTTTTTACCCGCCTGAGGGTTTATTTGGGGTGTCCTTCTTTTTTCTCACCGTTTTAGTTGTGTGTTTCAAACTTATCTCCTCCTTATGCCAGATATCCTTTGGTCAGCTTGGCTTTTTTCTGTTGCAGACAATACAAAAAAGCTGACATATCTAAGCCATTATAGCGGTGTCAAACTCTGCATGGTGTACTCATACCGTAAATTGTCCGTTTGGTGCCCTGAATAGTATTGGTTATATTTGCCGACATTACAAAGATGACACTGTTTCTGTCCGGGGCAGCCATGGGGATATCCAGGCTGCTTAGGGTGGACGACTACAAAAAGCTCTTGATTCCTACCGGTCTTCTGGTGCTGGCCGTCAGTTCTCTGGTTTTTAATAATGCCTTTGAAATGTTTGACCTCGTATGGGTCTACCAGTATGCTGCAATCCCCTTTCAGTTGCTGATTCCCGCCGTCATCTGGATTGGGGCTGAAATAAAGGCGCCGAAACCTTCGGCAGGATAAAAAACTTTTCATTATTTGGGTGTAAAGATCCTTCGGTCCACGGAAAACAATGATAAAAAAGATGAAACTTACCTCCCATTTTGCTTGGTTGGCTTTGCTATTTTAGCCATAAACGAAATGGGGAGGTTTTTCTTTATGAAAAAAGGGCAGGCATGCACACTTTGTCCGATGGGACATAAAATACTACTGACTTAATGTCGCTATTAATTTAAGGAGGAAGAAAAGTGTCTTATTACGACCAAGAGGAATATAGCGATTGTAGAGGATACAATCAAGAAGATGTCTGGGAAAGTCAGAGGGAAGATAGCTTTGGGCAGGAAGCCGGCTTTTATCGGAGCGAGGGAGACTGCTACCAAAATAGAGTTGCAGACGACGAAGAAGACGTTGAAGATGATGATGAAGATAATGGCGAAGTCAGCGTTTTAAGTGCCGAAAATGGATTGGATGAACGCTGTGCAAACGAATGCCGGAGTGAATGTAATCGTTGCGAACAGTGTATAAGGAAGTGCCGCCGGCAGGGTAATTCTTATTGGGAGTGCGAAATACGTTGCTGCGGCAGTTGTAAGCGTTGTGAAGCATGCAAAAGCGAATGTGCCGCCCGATATGAATGTGAAGAAAGATGTAGACGTAACTGTAGGAGAAAGTGCAGGTGTTCCTGTAATCCTTGGCAATGCTTACGGAATTGTGAAAGAAACTGTGAGAGAAGATGCGGAAATCAGCAATCCGACTCTGAGGCAGAAAGGCCTTCTTGCAGACCCTGCTGGCCCAACGCCATCCGTCCTTGCCGGCCCTGTAATCCTTGCCGCCGTTAGCAGTCTTGTTTCTTTCCGCTTTCTGGGATAAGTCCAGCGTATGGATGAACGGTTTGAGGATATAGCCGGACGATAAGTGGCCTCCGTAACAAACCCCCTAGCGTAGAAAATTACTGCACTAGGGGGTATTTTGATAAACAGCTAGTGATATTAGTACAAAGACGATAGCGCCAGCAAGACAAAAATAAGGGGAATCGGAGAGAGCAACCGGCGAAAATTTAATCAATTAAAGTAATAATTGATTGATTTTACATAAAAAAATGCAAAAAAATACACCACTTTGCAAAGGGTGTCATAAGCTAATATGGGCAAGCTGTCAATTTCCAATTGGTAAATTGCCGTAAATAAATTAAGGAGAAGGTACTATGAGATGTTGTAATAGTCGTAACGAAGATCGCTATAGCGAATTTGATAGTTATAGTTGTCGCCCTGGCTGCCGCCCAGATCCTTGCAGGCCTGCGTATTGCACGCCAGGCCCCACCGGCCCGACTGGTCCTGCCGGCCCCGCCGGCCCCGCCGGTCCTGCCGGAGCAACGGGAGCTACTGGAGCAACGGGAGCTACTGGCCCTGCCGGTGCAGCAGGTCCCGCCGGCCCCACCGGGGCAACGGGAGCAACCGGCCCTGCCGGAGCAGCAGGCCCCGCCGGCCCCACCGGGGCAACGGGAGCAACCGGCCCTGCCGGAGCAGCAGGCCCCGCCGGCCCCACCGGGGCAACGGGAGCAACCGGCCCTGCCGGAGCAGCAGGCCCCGCCGGCCCCACCGGGGCAACGGGAGCAACCGGCCCTGCCGGTGCAGCAGGCCCCGCCGGTCCCA
>JBCFAO010000068.1:2273-11171 GCA_038562165.1 Clostridiales bacterium
CCCGCCGGCCCCACCGGGGCAACGGGAGCAACCGGCCCTGCCGGAGCAGCAGGCCCCGCCGGCCCCACCGGGGCAACGGGAGCAACCGGCCCTGCCGGTGCAGCAGGCCCCGCCGGTCCCACCGGGGCAACGGGAGCAACCGGCCCCGCCGGTGCAGCAGGCCCCGCCGGCCCCACTGGAGCAACTGGCCCGACAGGAGCCGATGGTGTGGATGGCGCAACAGGCCCCACCGGTCCCACCGGAGCAACTGGCCCGACGGGCCCGACCGGCCCCACAGGGCCAACGGGAGTACTTGAGCCTGGCCAATTCCTGTTTAATGTTATTGGAGAAACTGGTAGTGCGACAATTGGGCTCGGAGAAAATCTTGTTTTTGAATCGTCTACACTTGATATAACAGTTACAGAAGGTTCTGCAATAGTAACGATTGAAGATCCTAACCCGGGTGGGCCGACAGGCCCCACTGGTCCCACTGGTCCCACTGGCCCCACTGGCGCAGACGGCGCAACCGGTCCTACCGGCCCCACTGGCGCAGACGGTGCCGATGGCGCAACCGGTCCTACCGGCCCCACTGGCGCAGACGGTGCCGATGGTGCAACCGGTCCTACCGGCCCCACTGGCGCAGACGGTGCCGATGGTGCAACCGGTCCTACCGGCCCCACTGGTGCAGACGGTGCAACCGGTCCTACCGGTCCGACTGGCGCAGACGGTGCTGACGGAGCAACTGGCCCCACCGGCCCCACTGGCGCAGACGGCGCCGATGGTGCAACCGGTCCTACCGGCCCCACTGGCGCAGACGGTGCCGATGGTGCAACCGGTCCTACCGGCCCTACTGGCCCGACTGGCGCAGACGGTGCAACCGGTCCTACCGGTCCGACTGGCGCAGACGGTGCTGACGGAGCAACTGGCCCCACCGGCCCCACTGGCGCAGACGGCATCGATGGTGCAACCGGTCCTACCGGCCCCACTGGCGCAGACGGTGCCGATGGTGCAACCGGTCCTACCGGCCCCACTGGCGCAGATGGCGCCGATGGTGCAACCGGTCCTACCGGTCCCACTGGCGCAGACGGTGCCGATGGTGCAACTGGCCCCACCGGACCTACCGGCCCGACGGGTGCAGATGGCGCTGATGGCGCAACTGGCCCCACCGGACCTACCGGCCCGACGGGTGCAGATGGTGCCGATGGCGCAACTGGCCCCACCGGACCTACCGGCCCGACGGGTGCAGATGGTGCCGATGGCGCAACTGGCCCCACTGGTCCTACGGGCCCGACGGGCGCTGATGGCATAGATGGTGCAACTGGCCCTACTGGTCCCACCGGCCCGACGGGTGCCGATGGCGCAGACGGCGCCGACGGCGCAACTGGCCCGACAGGCCCAACTGGTCCCACCGGACCAACTGGTCCCACTGGCCCAGCGGGTCTGGAAGCCTTCGGTGGCCTCTTCAGTGATACCCCGCAGGCTCTGGTAGTCACTCTATTAGGACCAACTCAGGTTGCTCTCGCAAATACGATGCCGTCAGATGACGTCACGTACGCACCGGCAAACAGCATCACCGTTGTTACACCGGGAACCTATGAAGTCAGCTTTGTGCTCCGTGGTTCTGCGTCTCTCGGCGCTTCCACAACAGTTGCTGTCCGCCTGAACGGCACAGACATCCCCAGCCTCACGAATACGCAGACATTGACGCTTGCTACCGGAGCGGAATTCACCGGCTCCGCACTCGTGACTCTGGCTGCCGGCGATGCGCTTGATCTGGCGGTTTCCGCTCTGCTTGCACTGACACTGACACTTGAAGACGGTACCAACGCCACATTGATCATTAAGAAGATCGATTAATTTTATCAGAAGAGGGTGCCTCATTTGAGGCACTCTTTTAGCATGTGCAAATGAAACTCATTCCGCACTGAGTTTATTCAATTTATACAGCAGTAGGCAGGCGCTCATGGTACTTTTGGTTTCACGGCAATAAATCCTAAAGTTTGTAGCTCATGATTATTTGCTTAGTTATGGGTGCTTCGTTGATATATACAATTTGAGGATGCCGCTGCTGGGTGTTTTGATAATAAAAAGGGCACCCCTTTAAAGTAACCATGCCAGGTAAAAAACTGATCTGGCAGTAAACTTCATTAAGGGTGCCTTTTGATTTGTATAGAGAGGACTTCTCCTAGACTGCTTTAGGCTTAGTATTTGATAAACTTATCGCCGGAAACACCGCAGATGCTGCATTTTTCAGGGACAAACTTCTCAATATTGCCGCAGACAGGGCAGAGATAGTAGAATACTTCCTCAGTCTCATCCAGGTTATCTAGAGCTTCCTGATAAAGCCGGGCATGAACTTCCTCAGCTTTCATGGCAAAAGTAAACGACATTACAGCGGCTTTGTTTCCTTCAGCTTCAGCCTGCTTTACAAAATCAGGGTACATATCCTGGAACTCGTGGGTCTCACCGGCAACGGCATCCTTTAGGTTGTCTGCAGTAGAAGACACTTTTCCTGCAACTTCAAAATGCTTGAGGGCATGCAAGGTCTCCGCGTCGGAGGCAGCTTTAAAAAGTTTAGCGGCATTAAGCTTGCCTTCCTTTTCAGCTTTCTTGGAATAGGCCAGATACTTTCTGTTTGCCTGAGATTCTCCGGCAAAAGCCTCCATTAAGTTGTTAATCGTTTTGTTTTCATTCATCTTTATATCCCCCTTATTATTTATTGAAAGCTATAATTAGCTTTTTCACATTGTCTTTATGGCGATTTCAGTTTGCCGGCGGTCCAGTAGAGACTGAGAAAATACTGCTTATTTTACTTGGTGCAGATAACCGGCTTTAGCTTTGAGTTGTTAGGGCGGACAGGTTTTCAGTACCCTACAGATTGTTCTCTAGGCATTTTGGACAAATGCCTTTAAAATATACATTTTTGTCATGTATCTTGAAACGGCTCAAATCTTTGGAAGCCAGAGCATTTATGTCGATCGGAAAATCATAGATGGTTCCGCAGTTCTCGCATTTGAAGTGGCCGTGATCTTCCATCAGAATATCGTATCTGGTTTCCTTGTCTTCAATGGTGATCGCTCTGACCAAGCCAGCCTGCGATAAAATATGCAAGGTGTTATACACCGTTGTTTTCGATAATGTAGAAATATCCTTTTGAAGATCGGTGTATATCTGATCTACTGTCGGATGGCATTGATGTTGGGCAAGATATTCCATAATCTTTAGCCTTTGGTGGGATGGATTGATGTTTCTTTTTTTTAGCTCTTGTTCATAATCCAATGGCTTCACTCCGTTCACCACCTTTGTTAAAACATGATATTGTAATAAAATCAAAATTGTAATGATTACAATATCATTATACATTATAAATACTACCTGTCAATAGAGATTTGTACTTTTAAAGAGTTGGCAGAAATTAAAGTTAATAGAAGTAAGGCTTATAAAGGACACACTTTATAGGCTGTGTCATAAAATGAAAATGACAAATTATTAATTCTATTTAAAACAATAAATTGTCGTAAATAGATTAAGGAGAGATTCGATGGACAAATATAGCAAAAATTGCCGCCCTGGCTGTCGTCCAGATCCTTGCAGGCCCTGGCCGCCCTGCTGTCCGCCAGGCCCCATAGGTCCTACTGGCCCCGCGGGTCCTGCTGGTCCTACTGGTGCAACCGGCGCAACTGGCGCAACCGGAGCAACGGGTGCTACTGGCCCCGCCGGCGGCGCCACTGGTCCAACTGGTCCTGTCGGTCCTACGGGAGCAACTGGCGTAACTGGCCCCATCGGTCCTACAGGAGCAACTGGAGCAACTGGTCCCGCCGGTCCTGCGGGAGCAACTGGCGTAACTGGCCCCGTCGGTCCTACAGGAGCAACTGGTGCAACTGGTCCCGCCGGCCCTACGGGAGCAACTGGCGTAACTGGCCCCATCGGTCCTACAGGAGCAACTGGAGCAACTGGTCCCGCCGGTCCTGCGGGAGCAACTGGCGTAACTGGCCCCGTCGGTTCTACAGGAGCAACTGGAGCAACTGGTCCCACAGGCCCTACTGGAGCCGATGGTGCAGATGGCGCAACCGGTGACTCTGTTATAATTGGACTAAGTAAGTGAAAGCCTCTAAATCAAAGGGTTTTTCGCTAATCTTAGTCCAATTTTTTTACCCTATTTACCCATTACCCAAATCTTTTACCCAAGAAAGGAGAGCGCCGATGGCGAAAATCATTGCAATTATCAACGAGAAAGGCGGCGTGGGCAAAACAGCCACGGCCACCACCCTTGCGTATCTCTTGTCCAAGAGAGGACGCCGCACCGCCTTGCTTGACTTTGATGGTCAGGGGCATTCGAGCATCATCTTTGGTGTGAAGAACCCCAATAAACTGGAGGTGACAATAAACACCCTGTTACGCAAGCTGGTTGAGGACGAGCCTTTACCCGAACCCGAAAGCTATATCATCAAAACCGGGTGCGGTGTTGACCTGATCCCATCCAATACTCAGCTTTTCACCCTTGAACGCAATCTCTGCAATGTGGATTTCAGAGAGAGGATTTTGACCCAATATATTGACACCATCAAGGACAGCTATGAGTACATCATCATCGACTGTATGCCGCAGATGGGTACACCGATGATTAACGTGATGATGTGTGCCGACAGCATTATCATCCCGACACAGGCGGAGCTTTTATCTGCTCAAGGACTTGCGGAGCTGCTAAAGCACCATCATGCTATTCAGAGAAACAGCAACCACCGCCTGCGTATCGAGGGAATCTTGATTACCATGGATTCTCCCAACACGATACTTTCGGCACAGGTGAACGAACTGATCCAGCGCGGTTTCGCTGACAAGGTTCCTATTTTCAAAACCCGTATTCCTCGGTCTATCAAGGTTGCGGAAGCTGTGCTTCACCATCAGACCATTTGCGAATTTCTGCCGGGAAACCCTGCGGCAATCGCCTATGGGCAATTTGTGGACGAACTGCTTTCCCGTGAACACAGCAAAATTGCGGAAAGGAGCGTTTAGCCTATGGCGATACCAAAACCCAAGGTTTCTTTGATTGATTTTGATGAAATGCTGGGTATAGAACCCCAGCAAGATGCCGCCCCTGCTCCTGTGCAGGGTAGCATCTTGGATATGGATTTCAGTTTGATGGAGTCCTTTCCAAATCACAGGTTCAAACTCTATGAAGGACAGCAGCTTGACGATATGGTGGACAGTATCCGCCAGTTTGGTATTCTGCTCCCCATTATCCTGTGGTACACTGAGGACGGACGGTACATTATTCTCAGCGGACATAACCGTAAAAACGCCGCCCAGCTTGCCGGGTTTACAAAAGGCCCTGTCATCATCAGGGAAAATCTGACCTATGAAGATGCTGTCCTGATTGTAACAGAAACCAATTTGCGCCAACGTTCCTTTGGCGATATGAGCTATTCAGAACGTGCTTACTGTCTTGCCCAGCACTATGCGGCACTCAAATCACAAGGCAAGAGAAATGACCTTTTGGCAGAGATTGAAATGCTCTTGAACCCGCATGATACCGAGGAAAATTCAACTTCGTCTGAGGTTCAGACGAAGTTGAGATCAGATGAAAAACTCGGACAAAATTACGGTCTTTCACGGGACAAGGTGGCAAAATACATCCGTATTTCAAACCTTATCGAACCTCTCATTTCCCGTGTTGATAGTGGTGAGATTGCCTTTCTTGCCGCTTATGACCTCTCTTTTGTTGAGGATGAAGCACAACAGCAGAGAATTGCCGACCTCATGGAGTCCGACAACTATAAGGTAGATACGAAAAAGGCAGAGTTGTTCCATAGCTACTATAAGGCTGGCAAGCTGACTGACACCGCCATTGTACAAATTCTTTCAGGTGAAAAAACCCGCAAACCCAAAAGCAACAAGCCACAGCCGGTCAAAATCAAGCCTGCGGTCATTTCCAAGTATTTCACACCACAGCAGACCCAAAAGGAAATTGAGGAAGTCATTGATAAGGCTTTGGCACTATACTTTGAAAATCAAGAATCGGAGGTGACAGCTTGAGCAAGGCGACCATTCTTGCCGACCTATATAAAAAGTCGGTACAGGAATACACGAAAAACCCTGTGGAGTGGAAAGGTCTGCTGTCCTGTGTAGCGAGGTATTACAAGCGTTCCTTTGATAATGCGGTACTCGTTTACGCACATCGGCCTGATGCAACCCAGCTTGCCACCTTTGACGAATGGCATGATAAGCGAATTGACCGAAATATCAATGCAGGAGCAAAAGGCATTGCTGTCATCGACATGACAAACCCCACAGCAAGTTTGAAGTATCTGTTTGATTTCATGGATACCAACGGCAGTGAACAGAGTTTCAAAAAAGTTTTGGGCTACCTGTGAGAGTTGGAGGATCAGTACAAGCCCAGTGTATTGGCGAGATTTCACGAAAAGTACAACACTCCGACCTCCAGCATCGAAGTATGCCTGTATAAGCTGGTACAGCAACGGGTTCGTCAGGTTTTGCCGCAGTACATGGAAAACTTTAAGGTGCGTGATGAAACCAGCGTACTTTACGATGCTCCCATTGAAGCAGTAAAAGCGGAATTTATGGAACTTGTCACCGACAGCGTAGCTTATACCGTGTTCTGCAAATGTGGACTTTCCACCGAGATGTTTGATGAACACACATTTGAGAACATCAGCCACTTTAACAGCTTGGAGCTGTTTATGACTATGGGAAGCTGTACGGTTTCCCTTGCAAGACCCATACTGAGAGAAATCCATCAGGAAATCCAACAAATTAAAATCGAAAGGAGCCAAATTTATGAGAACCGAACCGTTAATGAACCTCAATTATCGGAAGGGAGAGGACGGTCTGCTCTACCCCGAACTGCAAATTTCGGAGAACGAGAAAACCGACCAGATGCCAGTGGGCAGATTCGGGAACCTGTGGAAGAACTTCATGCTGGAGAACCACCCGCACCGCCTGTCGGAGTTGGTGGCACAGGGCAAAATCAACGAGATGATTTTGAAAGTGGACGAGGAAGCCGAGAGTCGCAAGGAACGGCTGATACAGGAGCTTCTGACCGCACAGCCGATGCCGGACACCGAGGACACGATGGAGAGAGCCGCCCACATGGGCATGATAACCGACACAGCGGAGGAAATCGTGATCAGCGAATTGGTACTGCAAATCCGATAACACAAAGCACAGAGCCGCCCTCAGATGGTAAACAGCCGTCTGTGGTACCGGACAGAGGAAAAAGCGTATGCAAAAGGGGTTTTGAACCGCCTGCATACGGCTATGCTGGAGCAGTATGGAGATGCCCAGCTTGTTTGCGGTTATGGCGATATGCAGGAGAACTATGCAGTGGTTCCCGGCGTGGTACAGGGAAAGAAAACCGGAGAAATCGCCCTTGCGCTGTTGGGCATAGACCTCTCATCCTCCGGGGAGCATTGTCAAACAGAATTTCTCTGTAAATATGGCGTGGTTTCACAGGGGCATAACGATTTGCCGAAGGCCCTTGCCGGTGAAATCACCGCAAGGTATTTGCCCTATGACTATTGCTATACAGCGGATATTCTCGGCGACATTCATATTTCCAAGGGTAGGCTGCCGGAGGGTATCAAGGAGATTCTGCAAACCTTTCAGGAGCATACAGCAGAGCTTTTGGGCAAGGAAAAAACGGATATGGACATGGAACGCTGACCGCTCTGCTTGCAGGGCGGTTTTCGATTGGAGATGAATCAATTTGAGAACACAGTCGAGGCCTATGCCATTTACCGAGGGGCAGATGAAGCAGGTCTTTGATACGAACATTATTGATTTTGCCGTACAGCACGGCTTTCAGATTGAAAAGGGCGACCGCCACTCCGTTCATGTAAAAAACAGCGGCGGTCTTTATCTTTTCAATCATGGGCGGGGATATTATTGCTTCACCAGTGAAAAAAAGGGCAATATCATCGACTTTGTAAAGGATTATTTCGGGCAGGACTTCAAAGGCGCCGTGGAAATGATTTTGGGTTGCCGTGCCTATGAAATGACCGAACATTATATTCCCCAAAGTGAAAAGAAGCCCAAGGGCGATTTGGTGCTGCCGCCCAAGGACAAGGATTTCAATCGCACCATTGCCTATCTGACCAAAACCCGTGGCATTGACAAGGAAATCGTCTATGCCATGATAAATGCGGGAAAGGTTTATGGTGCCAGAACGGAAGCCAAAAAGGACGGCCGCACCTACGCTTTTCATAACTGTGCCTTTGTCGGCTACGACGAAACCGGAAAAGCACGCTATTGTGCTTTACGGGCGCCCAGCGCAGACAGCAGCTTTCGGCAGGATGTGGAGAACTCGGATAAGACCTACGGCTTTTGCATGGAGGGGCATTCTAATCGTGTTTATAGTTTTGAAGCGCCCATTGACGCTATGAGTCATGCTACCCTGTGCAAACTCCATGGGATTGACTGGCGGCAGGATCACCGTGTAGCGGAAGGCTGTCTGTCGGATAAGGCGCTGTACCGTTACCTTCAGCACCATACTGAGATTACTGAAATTGTTTTCTGCTATGACAACGATATGGACGGCAAACTGAGTGATGGTACACCCCATAATCACGGACAGGTGCAGGCAGAGATTTCCGCTGAAACTTTTGCGGACTTGGGGTATAAAACCTTTATTCAAACACCCGTAAACAAGGATTTTAATCTTGATCTCCTTGCTTTTCAAAAAACCGCTGACCATATACAGCCGTTAGAGCTGGAATCGGAGCCGGAACGGTAAGAGTATCGAAACAGGCTAAAGCGGAAAATACCATGCAGGTATTTTCCGCTTTTTATGTGCGCCCGGCATGGGTGTGTAACTCGGCGGTGAAAGTCCGCTACAGACTTGGCAGTAGGAACTGTTAGCCAAAGATAAGGGTGTCCGCCGTGAGGCGGAATCTGAAGGAA
>JBCFAO010000001.1:0-138225 GCA_038562165.1 Clostridiales bacterium
CTTTTTGATTGAACGAAATAACATTTATTTCTCCACGTTCAATCTATCAGAAATCTCTCTGCAAAACCGTCCGCTGCATGAAACATGATTTTTTCGACATGAAACATGATTTTGGAGGAAAACACACTCCTGCCTTTTTTGCTTTTAGAGGTGTACAAACACGTTATCACACGAAAATCGACGAGTTCACATGAATTTTATCTTGTATTTGTCATAATTTGATGATATACTGTGTGCTGTTAGCATGAATGATTAACGAAGGATTTTCGTTTTTCAGAAAGAAGTGAGGCGTGTTATGGGTGTCAGTTATAACAAATTATTCAAACTGATGATCGACAGAAAAATAAGAAAAGGCGAGCTATGCAAGGCGGCGGGTATCAGCAGCGGCTCGCTTCTGAAAATCTCAAAAGATGAAAATATATATGTCGATATTTTGGTTCGGATTTGCAGTGTTTTGGGCTGCGACTTCGGCGACATCATGGAGTATGTTCCTGATGAAAATGCCGTTATACAATCTGAACCTGGTAATCGGCAACTACCCAATTTGCAGGAGAGAGATCCTGCGAGAGTTTCCGAAGAAGTCTAATAGAACATGGAGGGTTGCTTATGCTGCATATTGCGATCTGTGACGATAATATTGACGAGCTGTCCAATATGGTACAGCTCATCGACCTGTACCGAACATCAAGACATCTAAACTGCGAGCACGCCGTGTTTCCAAACGGGTTTGAATTGATTTCGGCCTTGGAAAAAGGAAAGCGGTTTGATATATACTGTCTGGATATTATGATGCCGGGCTTTACCGGCATTGATGCGGCAAAGGAAATTCGCACCTTTGACAAAACCGCACCGATTTTATTCTTTACCTCATCGCCTGAGTTTGCTTTGGAAAGCTATTCGGTGAAGGCAATCAACTATGTGCTCAAGCCAATCTCAAAGGAGAAACTGTTCTTTACTTTTGACGAGCTGCTGGAGCAGATTAAATTGGAAAAGGATGAGGGTGCAGTTATTATAAAGGGCAATGAGGGTATTCAAAAAATATTGATTTCCAATTTGATCTTTGCCGAGGTCATCGGCAGAAACGTGCTCTATCATCTGCGCTCCGGTAAAGTCATCGAATGTACGGAAGCCTTTTCCCCTGTCTGTGATAATCTGATGAAATATGGGTGTTTTATGAAGCCCCACCGCTCCTATCTTGTGAATATGCAGTATGTGGATACTATCGAAAACCATCAGATCACCTTGCAGACCCTTTCCTCCGTTCCTGTTGCACAGGGCAAGGCCAAGGAGATGAAGCAGCAATATCTGAATTATCAAATGGAGGGGGGCGCTTAAAATGGCAGTAATCGTGCTCGGACTCTTACGATTTGGTGTTTCTTTGGTCTTTGGCCTCACGGTGTCCGTTCTCTTTGCCGGAATAGAACCCACAAAGAAAAACAGGCTCATCACCGGCCTGCTCTGTGTCATTTTTCTTTTTGTCCAGACCGCCAGCTATTGGCTTTTGGGCTTGGGTTTGACATCAAAGCTGTATCCGCTGATTATCCACCTGCCGCTGATTGTGATATTCACCCTATACTATAAGCGCCCGTGGCTCATATCCGCCGTCAGCGTGCTTTCCGGTTATCTTTGCTGTCAAGCGCCGCGCTGGTTTGGTTTCCTTGCAGGAGCCGCTTTAGAAAGCAGGCTTGCAGACCATATTTTTTACATAGCATTCGTGTTTTTGGCCTATTATTTCTTGAAAAGATATGTAGCCGGATCTGTTCGGCAGTTGATGGAGAAGTCCACGAAATCTTGCTTATTTTTAGGCGGAGTTCCGCTTTTTTACTATCTGTTTGACTATGTGACTGCCATCTACACCGATGTGCTTTACAGCGGAACCGAATGGGCGGTACAGTTCATGCCCTCAACAATATCTGTTTTCTATTTTGTGTTTGTTATCCTTTACTACGCTGAGACACAAAAACAGGCAAGCCTTCAAAGAGAAAAGGATATGCTGGATGCACAGTTTAGACTGGCGCAGACAGAGTTTGCTTCTCTGCGGCAGTTACAGCAGAACGCCGCATCCTATCGGCATGATATGCGCCACCATTTTGCTCTTTTACAGGGACTGGCCTCCAAGGAACACATCGAGGGGATCAAAGAGTACCTACAAACTGCCCAGTCCGACATGGATGCCATCACGCCCACACGCTTTTGTGGAAATGAAACCGTCAACCTGATTTTGTCGGCTTTCGCTACGAAAGCGAAGCAAGCACAAATCATGCTGACAGTAGATGCGAAACTGCCTGATTTGCTTCCCTTTAGCGATACTGAGCTTTGCTCGCTTTTATCAAACGCTTTGGAAAATGCGATCCATGCCTGTGAACAGATACCTGACAGCAGCAAACGCATCATCCGGCTGCGTATGTATTCCAAAAATAATAAGCTGTGCATTGACCTGCACAACAGCTTTCAGACAGAGCCAATATTTCAACAAGGGCTTCCAGTATCAGCAGAACAGGGGCATGGCTTTGGCACAAAAAGCATAGCTCATATCGTGGAAAAGTATGGCGGTGTATTTCAGTTTGCGGTTAAGGATGGCTGGTTTATATTTCAGGCTACTGCATAGGAGATTGTTTTATTATAAATCTTCTTATTAAACTTTTTTCATCATCATTCATAGCGAAAGTCCTGTCTGATGCCACCGCTAATAGTTGTAAAAAGCCACAAAAGCCTGCCCTCCATAAATTAGAGGGCAGGCTTTGCTTGACTTTCAGTAGCTAGACTATCATAGTGTCCTAAGACACCTTAGACCCTCGGCTTTAGCCGAGTTTGCCCACAGCTTTATTGATCTGCTGTGCTTATTTCGTCTTTCTCACACCGTTTTCGTCTACCTCGTAGCCATCTACTTTGGTGCTCTTGGCGAGGGCTCCATCGGCGTAGAAGTAATACCACTTGCCGTCAATCTCCAGCCACTTGCCTGACACCATCAGACCGTCCTTGGTAAAACAGTAGCGTTTGTCGCTGATGTCCAGCCAGCCCATAGCGGCCTTGTTGCTGGAGTAATAGCGCCAGTTGTCGCCGTCCTTGACCCAGCCGGTTTTCAGAACGCCGGTGGTTTCAAAGAAATACTTTACACTATCAATGATCTGCGTCCCGGTAAGGGCTTTGCCGTCCTTGTAGTAGAGATACTGTCCGGCATCGTTCAGCGCCCACCCCTGTGCGGTGGTGGGGTCAATGGTCAGCTTGATGTAGCGGTGGAGCATGGAGGAAACCTCCGCACGGGTGGCGCTGGCCTTAGGATTAAACTTGTTGCCAGTTCCGCCCATCATGATGCCAGCCTGCTGCATGGCCGTTACCGCTGTTTGGTAAACACTGCCGATACTGGAAGCGTCCGCATAGGCGGTGGCCTCACGGGTCACGGGCAGCTTGTAGCCGGTAGCTTTTGCGTAGTTTGCGAAGATGACCGCAATTTCCTCACGGGTAATCGCTCTGTCCGGTGCAAACTGCTTGTTTCCGATGCCCTGCACAACACCGTTCTTATATGCCCATTCAATGTAGGGGCGGAAGGTGCTGTCCATTTTCACATCGGTAAAGCTGTTTGTGGGATATGCCTTCACATCCACGCTTGCCAGTCTGCCGAGGGCCGTTACCAGCATCCCACGCGTCATGGCGGTGTTGGGCGCAAAGGTAGTTTCCGATGTACCGGAGAGAAGCCCTCTGCCGACTACATAATCAATGGCTTCTTTTCCCCAATGGGTTCCGATGTCGGTAAACTTGGCGCTTGGAGCCGTGTAGCCCACGCCGTATACGGAGAAGTGGCCGGTGGGGATCAGCAGGCTCCCGCTGTTTGCGTCATATGCGGAACCGTCAATGCGCTGTGCTTTTCCGTTGGCATCCACATACACACCGAACAGGTAGCCGATAGCCTCATTCTTGCCCGGTGTATAAGGGATTGAAAGGGTAGCTGTTCCGTTGCCGAGGCTGGTGATGGCCTGTGCTTTTCCGTTTTTATCAACATAGCTGATGGTGACGCTGTATACCGGCCTGTTTCCAAGAAGGGCTTTTGCCTCTTTGGAGAGCCCTGTCGCCGGGGCGATGGTGATGCTGATATTGCCGCTGCTTTGCTTCTGAATTTCCTTGAGGGCGTTCAAATCAAGTCCGAGGGAAACCGGCGTCCCATCCAGTTCAAGCTGGGACACCCCTGCGCTCACAAGGCTATTCAGAGCGTTTTGGGTCAGGGTAGCCGTCAGGGAGGTTGCGCCTTGCGGCATGGTGACATCCAGCTCTACCGAGATACCGTTTGCTGTTCTGCCCTGCGCCCTTGCGTCAGCCTGTGCCTTGGCGATGGCGTCGGTGATGGCTTTGTCCGGGATGGTTGCGCTGGCTGTGCCATTTGTTCCCGTTGTTGCTGTGACAGGAGCCGTCGCCGTCACCGGCTGGTCGGGCTTCTTTTCGGGTGTTGTCGTTGTCGAGCTGCTTCCCCCAGAGGAAGAATCACTGCCGGTGCTGTCGCCACCGATATAAGCCCACCCCGCTGTTACGGTAACATCTCCTGCAGGCATTGTGAAGGTCGTGACGGAGCTACTGCTGTCGGCAAAGGAGCCGCCATTATCCGAATGCCAGCCGGTAAAGCTGTAACCACTTCTGGAGCCCGCGTCGATTGAAACCTCTGCACCCGATGTATACTGTCCGCTACCATTTGCAGTCCCGCCGTTGGCGTTGACGGTGAGTGTATAGAAAACAGGAATCTCAAACGAATCGGATTTAGCCCAGACAGTGCTTGTTCCATCCGTATAAGTGCGATAGTCCAGCTTGGAGGATGGCTCTGCATAATCGCTTTCCTCTATCGGGAGGTTTTCGATACGCAGGGGGATAGCCGCGCTGATGATACCATCAACTGTCACTTGCGCCCCCATCGTCGGGTCGGTCAAATCCCAAGCTGTCGCTACAATTCCAGTACCGCCGCTCCCCGAAACGGTTACGCTGCCTTTTATATCAATCTTAGCCCCTGTGGAGGATATTGCCACAGCATCCTTGCCTGACGAAGCCGCGTTCCCCAACACACTGACAGCAGCCCCGTCCCATGCGTTGATTGCGGTTTCCGGCGCGGAGACGCTTCCCTGTATGTCCGCCTCTCCCCGCCCTGCGGAAATGCCGGATTTGCCTCCCGTTACCGTTACGCTGCCGCTTACGGTGAGTTTCGCATCCTCCGAATCCAGATAAGCGCCCCGGCTGCCCGCGCCGGAAACCGCGATATCGCCGCCAATTTCTATCTCTGAGGAAATCCCGTTGGAGGAGGCGATATGCGCACCACAGGAATGCGTCCCCGCAACCGTTACATTGCCCTCGACGTCAATCATGCCGCCGTCCGCGCACTTTACCCCAACGGCGTCTTCGCCCTCGGCGCTGACCGTACCCGATACCGATACAGACGATCCGCTGCCTAAAGCATAGACAGCGGCTTTACCGCCTGTGGATGTAACCGAGCCGGCCTGCGCGCTGCTTCCCGAAGCGGCATACACGCCATACGCCACACCCGGTCCTGCCTGAACATTCAGCCCGCCGCCTGTCAGTGTCAGCATACTGTCATTACCGGCATAGACTGCGGCAATTTCGGGCGCGCCGCTCATGGGATCGACATTGGGGGCGGAGTCTGCCGAGGGATTCACCGTCAGCGTATAGCCATTGGTGTCGATGGTCAGCGTGCGGTCGATCAGCGTAATGGGACGGGAATATTCGATGTTGTCCGTCAGCCGCAGGGTGTGTCCGTCCCATTCGCCCTCGTCCACCCGCGCCAGCGCGGTCTCCAGTTCCTCCGCATTGCTCACGGTATGCTCTGTTTCGGGAACCGCAACGCCTTCACCAACCAAATGAAGGGTCACATGGGCGGTGGCGGTACGCTTCTCCCACCAATCCTCCGGAGGCGTTTGCTCCTCTCCGCCATCGGGGTCGGGAACCCATTCTTCGAAATCCTCCGAGGTAAAGACGCAGACATATTGATAACCGTTCATTTCGAGCGAAAGTGTGGGAAGCGTATAGCTTGTGCCTGTTGCCCCGGGAATTTCCTGATAGCCGCTGCCATCGCCGGTATCTACATGCCACTGGCAGGTGTAGTCTTCCTTTTCTTCTACTGTGAGGACAACCGCGTCGTCATGGGGCAACGCGTAATACTCCTCCATACCCGTAATTTTGTCGGCAGGCTCAGGCGAAGGCTCCTCCTCGGGCGGCGACGCCAGCTTGCCCTGTTCCACCGAGCCGTAATAATACATGGGGCTGTAGAACTTTTCGCTGAACCTGAAATAGATGTATATCTCACTGGAGGAAAACCAACCCATGTGTGCGAGCAGGGTATCTTTGGGCTGGCCGTTATCCTCCATTAACTTCGTCTGCCAATGGCCTGCAGTGCGCCCAAATATATAGTCATAGGCATGTGTCGCAAATTTTGTCCGGTCCTTCTCGGCGGAGGGAGGGTAGAAAGCGCCGTTGTCCTTGCTGAAAAAAATGTCGTACAGTCCTACCGCTTTGCCCTTGCCATCATTGTAATCCTGATAGATTTTTTGATACATAGCAACAGAGGGCTGATTAGAATACCGCGTGTAATATCCCCACTCGTCTTCGCAACGGAATGATGAGACGTGGGTGATGGGCCACAGAAAATTATAGCTGCCCAGTTTTTCCCAGTTGGTGTATCTCTTCACTAGTTCGGCATCGCTGTACACATAGCCGTCCGCAACCTGTATATGGAAATAATACAGATCCTTTCCCTGTTTGATATCACGGTAAATGCGCAAAAGGGGGTGCTCCTTGACGGCGCAGCGCGTATTCATTTCATCGACCTTTGCGGCGTTTGCCTGCAAAAGCTTCAGCCATCCGCTTGCTTCAATGCGTATATTTTTGGACATGGCATCGTCACCCGGATTGCTTTCAATCGCTTTTTGACAGGCAAGCTGGCTCATAGCCGAAAACATGGCATATGTATAGACGGCGCTATCCCGGAATGCCTTTCGCTGCTCGTAGCCCTGATGCTCCCAGCGGTTTGTAAATTTGTCCAGGTTGTCGAAGGCCCCGAAAACGTTATAATTACTTCCCGCAAACGGCGTAGTCAGCCGGTTGCCTAAAGCAATCGTAGCGTGGATGACGCTTTTGCCCTCCACCATGTAGTTCAAGTCTGTACCGGAATAGAGCTTTGACAGCAGAATTTCGGTCTGCTCGCTGTCATTGGCATAGTCCTTCTGGCTGATGCAGAATTTATCATATACCACGGAGTAGCTGTTAATAAAGGTGCCGTAGTTATTTAGATTGTTTCTCAGTTCACCCGCGTCAAGCTTGCCGCTCAGTTCTGCAATTTGGGATTGGATTTTTCCGATTTCCCCCTTTAATTCGGAAAAGGCCTGCGCAACGGGGTCCGCCTCCTTGCCGAATATGGCCTCCAGCGCTTTATCCATGCCATAACCGCCAATCGAACCCAGCGCGCCCGCCGCAAGGCCTTTGAGCACGAATGAGGCGGCGGGATTGCCCAATAGGTCGTCCTCAGCCATCAAAACCGCTGTCTGCTCTTCATTCGTTTCAAAGTCCTGCGCCAACGCCGAAGCAGGCGTCATTCCCACAACCATGATTGCAGACAGCAGCATGGCTGTGATTTTGTGAAACGCTTTTTTTCTGCTCATACTATTTCCTCCATTTCGTACTATAAAAACTCCTATTGAATCTACAACTGCTCCCGCACACTTCGCCAAGCAAAACTCGAAGAACTGGGATCGTTTTAGCCAGACTGCTTGAATTTAAGACTGTCAGGTGCTATACTAAAATTATAATGACCCAACTTAGTGAACGTGGTTACTAATATGATTTATTATACTTTACTTTTTAAGAAAATTCAATAGAGGAGAGGAAACATGAGAGAGAAAAAGCCTGATAAAAGAAAAGTGCAAGGAGCAGAAACGAAAAAGAAGTTGTACGAGATTGCGAAAAAGCTGTTTTCAGAGCGCAACTTCTCTGACGTAAATGTGGAGGACATCACGGATGAAGCCGGTATCACCAAGGGGGCCTTTTATGTTCACTTCGAGTCTAAGGATGCGCTGATTGCCAGTTTAATTGCAGACTACGTAGCCAGCGCCGATATGGATTACAAAACCTTTGTGGAAGCACTGCCCAATGAGATGCCAGCCTCAGAGGTGATCCTTGCGCTGACCCAAAAGATAGCGGATGAACTTGTGGATACCATCGGCTGCGAGAATATGAAAAAAATCTATCAGATGCTGCTGACGGGAACCGTGGACACCGAAGCGGTCAAGGGCTATGGCAGAGAGCTTTATCTGCTGTTTTACAGCATATTGGACAAGGGCATCCGGTGCGGTGAGATCACATCTTCATTGCCGCCCGAGGCTCTTTCCCGACATTTTGTGATGGCAATCAGGGGCGTTAGTTATGAATGGTGCGTCCGATCTCCGGATTTTGATTTAAGAGAGCATACGATAGCACATATCCGTCTGCTAATAGAAGGGATTCAAGCCCATTAATCATTCAAAAGGAGAAGTAATGATGGCTTAAAAAAAGAAAAGTAAAAAACGTTGCTATTTGCATTATCCTGTATTTCTTCGTTGGGAATCGGGGTATTACTGGGATACAGAGTGCAAACCCAAGGTCTTAATGGAACAGTTTTGCCTCCCAGCATAGGAGGTAACAACAATATAGATCCATTACCTATAGTGCTGTCTGAACGCAAGATCTTTCTGGATCAACAAATTCATGAAAAGATGGTTTGATCAATTTGACCAGCAAAAAATGTTTGGAAATATACGAAGATACACTTTGTTCTTTTTCTGTAATAAAGATTCTTAGAGTGAGAGGTTCTGGTGGGTTCACAGTGAACCACACCTCGGTTCAGCAAAAGGACAGTCATTCCCCTTGGCGGGAAGACTGTCCTTTTTGAATACTGCAGCTATTTCCGTAAAATGAGTCTATTACTGGTGTTGCTCCCGTTCTCCCGATAGCGTGATTCCTTTTCAATAAGCCCCGCTTTGACCAGATCATGCAGGGCGCGCTTGACGGTGCTGCGGGAAAGCTGCAAGTCGGAAGCAATGGTTCTTACAGCAGGCCAGCAGTCCTGCCCCTGGCCTGTGCGGTCACGAAGGTATATATAAACAGCTCTCGCCCGATGGGGCAGCTCATCGGGCGAGGCGGTGTAAATGTGGTCGAAGTAGCTCATGGGACTCTCCTTTACGTTTTGAGTATGGATCGGCGGCGCATGGTGTTTTCAGACGGTTCTGCTGCCGGGGTATGAAGGATTCCTGTTCCGGCTGGCGGCTCCAGTATTTCCCCAGTTTCTTCATCCACCAGCATGCAGGCCGTGTGCTTGCGGACGATATTTTCCTCCAGCGCCTGCTTATCGGCATAGGCCACTTTCCGGTTTGCCTTTTCCTCCACGGTATAAGGCTCCCCGAAACGAATACCCCAATCAAGGAACAGCCGCAGCTTTGTCCGCATGGGATGGGTACCGGTTTTCATCACGACAAAGCTGCCCTTTGGAATGGATTTGAGTTCATCGGGCGTCATGAGCGGGCGCTCCATCATCTGCAAGGACTGGCTGGGGTCATTCTTTCCGCGGCTGATGCTGCCGCTCATCACAGTGCGGCTGCCCATTGCTTTGGAGAGTACCTCGGCAGTCTGGCTGTTGGGAGCGAAACCGCCGAAGATGGTGTCCTGGCAGTTGTCCTGCACGATTTCACTGCCTTCTCTGCCGTAGTTCTTTTCGAGCTGTGCAAGGCTCTGGATGATTGGCACCAGAGTCAGGCGGCGAGAGCGTCCTGCCGAAAACAGGGGCAGGATGTCAAAGGGTGGCATGGTGCCCAGCTCGTCACAGAAGAGAACCACGCGGTTTTTCAGCTTGCCGCCGTTCTCGTCCGCTACAGAAAATAGCTCACGGGACAGGTTCTGGATCATAAGTCCGGCCATGAAGTTTTTTGTCTGATCTTCCTCCGGAAGAATTAAGAAGATGGCCGATTTCTCGTTCGCAAAGGTTTCGGCATCAATGGCGCTGTCAAAGCATAGCACCTGCTCCAGCTCGGAATCTAAAAAAGCGTTCAGACGCGACAGCACCGTGGACATAACCGACGCCATCGCCTGCTCCGCACTGTTCAAGGCGGCGCCGGCAAACCAGCGGGCTTTGTGATCTCCGGGCAGTTTATTCATCAAAAGCTGAAACTGGCTCTTGCCCTTCACCTTAGATGGCTCCAGCAAATCCTGCACCAGCTTAAAAACGGAAATGATGTGCCGCTGCTCCTGCGGGTTTTCCTCGGTGGGCGGCAGATACTCGGCCAACAGAAGAATGACCGCTGTCAACAGCCCCTCGGCAGCATCGTAAAAGAACGCATTCTGACCATAGGTGGAAGCGTCCCCCTCCGGATTGACAATGGTCTTAGCCAAAATCTTAGCATACTTTTCCGCCTTGGCTCTGGCGGCCAGATTATTCGGCTCCTTGCGGCAGATATCCATGTAGCGGTTGATAAGGGTGAGCAGATTGTTACCATCTGAGCGGCTGGGGTTCCGCAGGTCTATGACTGACACATTGTAACCATAGTAATTTTGAGCAATGCTTCCATAGTTTCGGGCGAGGTCACCCTTGGTGTCCAATGCCAGAAAACTCATCCCACTGGCACAGGCGTATTCCATATTTGGGTATAAAAAGAACGCTGTTTTTCCTACGCCGGATGCGCCGATCATCAAAATGTGAACATCGTCGGTATCCACCAATGCGGTGACCGCATTTTTCTCGCCCTTGCTTCCGAGTATGACTCCCTGCTCGGTAGGGAGGCTTTCGCCCCGCCTCCACAGCTCCGGCTGAAACGGAACGTGCTTATAGGTGTTTTTGATCTCCTGTTTTGATGCGAACCGTGCCGTACCATGCTGACCGTCACCCACCGTGCGGGATTTGATGCCGTTTAAAGTATAATAATGCGCCAGCAGAGACAAGCCGCCGATGACGGCGAACATAATGGCTGCGGCGCCAATCAAGATGTAAACCTGAGATTGCATAGAGATCCTCCTTATTCTTCTGACGACTTGAAATGTCAGAAGCGGAGGTGGTGCTATTGTCGGGCATTACATGGACATCTTCATTTCCTGATTCTGCTCCATCTTTTGCCGATGTTTCTCCAGCAGGATTGCGCCCTTGAGACCGTGGGCGGCAATGTGTTCATAGCACTCCGCCAGCTTTTCCTTTTCGGCGGCGGACACCATACGCTCATAGCCCCGCAGAGCCATGATGTCGGATTCCAGTAAATCCAGCCGGGTTTTCAGATGCCCACGGTTTTCATAGGTTCTGAACCCATCCCGGAGCCTTGCCTGTACATCGGAGAGATTCCGTCCGCGATCCATCTGCCGGTACTCTCTCTCCGCGCTAGCCATCGCTTGGCGACACATCTCCCGCAGGCAATCATCCGCCTCGGAAAACTGTCCCCAATGCAGATGGGAGCGCACTTTCACGAGCATGGCAGACAGGGTATCCGCAGAGCAGTTTGTTTTTTCAGGCACTCCCGATGCCACAAGCTGCCGGCAGATTTCATCCCTGAGTACATGCTGGGGATGTTCCTCCGCGGAGATGGCCGGCAAGCCGTGGCTTGCCTTGATATCCTCGTTCCAGTCCTTGTGTATGGACAACTCGCTTTCACAGGCAATCCCTTTCGCAGACAGCAGGTCTTGGTACTTCTCTGATGCTTCGATTCCCGCCTCGTCATGGTCCAGGCACAGCACCACACGGTTGAGGTTCGGATGCAACTCCAGCATCTTCAGCAGGGCGTAGCCCGACGTACCGCAGAGCGCCACATAGCTGTGGCTCTGCCAGTCCTGGGGATGCAGAGTGATGTAGGACAGCAGGTCGATGGGCGCCTCAAACACATAGAGCCGGTCGCCTGTGCCGATGTGGTGAAAGCTGTAGCTTGGATTGCAGCTATCCACGTTGCCTTTGAAGCCGGGTCCATCGGTATAGAGCCCCCGCTTGTGAGCATGGCGGGGCACACCGTTTTCATCGTATCCCACAAAGACCGCATTGTGGTACTCCTTCGTGCCGTCCCTGGATTTCTCACAGCTCTCGTACAGGAGCTTCGCTTTGGCAAAGTAACTAACCACCTCGCGGTCGATGAGCCTTGTTTTTGTAAGGTAGGCATAGACACGGCGCATATCGCTGTGAGGATTCGGAAGGGCGAAGGGCTGTTTCAGTTCCGGCTGCTTTTGGGAGGCGGGACGATAAACCTCACCCTGCTCACCGCCCAGCAGCATGGTCATCGCCTCCGGGAAAGACAGTCCATAGAACTGCCGCACGAAGTCAATGGCATACCCTCCGCTCTCCGCAGAATGATCATACCACTCATTTCCCCGGACGGTGATGCTGCGGTCGGACGCCAGTCGCTTATCCCGGCCGCTGGGAATCAGCTTCTCACCGCGCCGCTGGAGAAAGTCTACAAGATCCACATTGTTGGCACGGTACTTCTGCTCATCCGTAAAATACACATAGACACCCATAGATGCACCTCCTACCTGTGGCGATTGCCGATTCTATGAAAAAAAGCCGCCCTTTTTACAGGACGGCAATGGTTCTGGAGCAATTTCCCATTGATGGGCTGCTGCTTGATTTTATTTTTCTGTTTCTTCACGGTGATCCTCCAATCGTTATAGCGACATAGTCTGTTCGTGGTCCCCCTGGGCATGACCGGCCGCACGCTTTTTCTCATTCAGCTTGAGGCGCCGTTTTCGGTCAATGCGAGGGCCGGGCGGCTTTAAGGGCGGCGTGTTGTCAGAAAAAATACGGCTCATGTGATTCAGGAGCCGTGTCCCCGCCAGCAGGACGGAGGGGTCTTTAAAGCTATCCATATGGTCGAGGAAAAACTGAGCGTAAATATTGCCCTGGGCGGCAGAAAGGGTAAACCAGCGGACAGCGGCTTCTTTGTCTTTCGGGACATCCTTTCCCATAAGGTACAGCTTGCCGAGGGTATACTGCGCATATTGATTGCCTTGTTCTGCGGCGGCAGTCAGAAACCCAAGGGCTGCCTGTACATCCTTTGGCACATCCTCGCCCATGAGGTAAATCTTGCCGAGCCGGTATTGTGCAAACTGATTTCCCTGACCGGCAGACCGTTTCAGGTATTCCACAGCTTTGGGGATATCCTTCGGAACATCCTCTCCTTTGAAGTAGAGGACGCCGAGGGCGTATTCCGCAAACTGATTTTTTCTGTCCGCGGCAAAGGTCAGCCAGCGGACGGCGGACTCCACATCTTTGAGAATACCCTCGCCGCCAAGGTAGAGCTTGCCGAGCCGGTATGCGGCAAAGTCATTGTCCTGTTTTGCCGACAGGGTATAGAGCCGTACCGCCTCGGAAATATTCTGCGGAACATGCTGTCCCTTTTCATAGAGCTTGCCGAGAAAATATGCAGCATAGGGATTCTCATCCTCCACCGCTTTGCTGAGATAGCCAAGGGCTTTCTCAACATCCTGCGGCGATGCTTTTTCATCCGAGAGGATGAGCTTGGCAAGCTGGTAGCAGGCAAATGTGTTTCCCACGGATGCCGCCTTTTCAAAGTATTCTTTTGCCCTGGCTTCATTCTTGTCAGTACCAACACCATTCAGAAGCATCCAGCCAAGACGGTATTGGAGCTTATCATCATGGCCCTTTTCCTCCAGAGAAACAAAGCCGAGAAAGGCTTCTTGAAATCGGCGGTCAGCGTCCTGCTGATTTTTTTTACAGCCTATTCCATCCCGCAGCATTTTACCCAACTCAAAGCTGGCATAGGGAAAGCTCTGATCCGCCGAGCGGGTATAGAGGGCAAAGGCAGTTTCATGATTCTGTTCCACGCCCTTACCGTGGTAATACAACCCGCCAAGGGAATACTGAGCATACTTATACTTTGCATTCGCGGAGACGGTGAGCCAATCGGCCGCCTGCAGATAGTCCTGCTCGGTGCCAAGCCCTGCGGCAACCATTTTGCCGATTCGATATTCGGTGTATTTCCACGGCTTTTCTTCCTCGGCGGCATGGAAAACGGCAAGGGCTCTTTCATACCAGCAGTATGCTTCCCCGGCGTCCGCTTCGCAGCCAAGACCATCGGCGGTCATTCGGCCAAGGTCATACAGCGCAAGCGGATTATCTTCACCTGCTTCCGCAAGGAAGATTTCACGGGCTTTTTCAAAGTCCTGCGGGATTTCGGCATCCTCATCGCCGTGCAGGTATTTCTTTGCCAGCTTGTAGTCCTCCGTCCACCAGGAGTCAGAGGATTCCTTGCCGTCAGAGTTTTTTTCCCTTGTGGACCGACCCTCATCATCTGCCGACTCCTGATCTTCTTCATCCTCCGTGTCGGCGGAGGGTATCTCCAGATCATTCTCCGGCTCCGGAAGAGCGGTTTCCACGGATGCCGGTTCTTCGAAGGTCATGGTCCCAAGGCGCAAGGTTTCCTGAATGACCATGTTGCGGATGGGCTTAAAATCATCACAGCGGGAAAGAGGCGGCGGCTCGGCTGGGGTTTCGGTATAGATGGATTCGATCCTGCCCCTGGTTTCCCACCACAGGCGGTAGGCTTCCGCGACACGACTGTCCTGCGCCAGCTCATCCACGATTTCGTCCACGATATTTTTCAGCTCTGCCTTGAGGTATCCATACTGTTTTTTGCCGCCAACCGTTTGCAGACGCTCGGCAAGGTGTGTGATGAGCTGCTCCATGCGGTCGCTCTGCAAAATACCCCCTTTCATCTGACGGATTAACCCCCGCAGGGACTCGGCCGCCTGTTCTTTCAGGTCATCCCGCCGCTGGGATTTTTCACCGTAGAGCGGAATGAGCTCCTGACGGAAGATATCATTCGCCAGCGAGGACTTCATTTTTTTAATGCCCTGCCTGGTGAGGTATCCCTCTTTGGGGTCGGTGCTATAGCAGAGCATATGGACATGGGGATGGTGGCTTTCATTATGAAAGGCAGCGTACCATTTCAGATGGTCCGGATGGATTTTCAGATTCTCCGCAATCTCCAAAGCCTTGGAGGAAAGCAGGGCCTTCCATGCAAGCGCATTGTCATACCCCAGCCGGGAGGCATCCTCACGCCGGAGAGAAATAATCGGCATCCACACATTTCCGGTATATACGGACAGCTCATCCGCAACTTGATTTAAGACCAGTGGATCATCGCCGCCCGTGAACAGACCGTGGCTGTCAAACTTTTCGACGCGGGGACGGTTGGCAATGTAGTCCAGATATTTTTCCCGGTCACCGATTTTATCCAGATGCTGTTCCAGCGCTATGGTGATAAACTCCGAGGCGTTTTCCCGGTTCGGATATGCCAGATAGTCCTCGTACTCGAACAGCTCTCTGGTGTCGGGAAACTCCCGGAGGATTTCTGTGACGAGAGCCTGCTGTTTTTTCGTGGCGTGCCAAAGCTCACGGCCGTTCTTTATTTTATCCACACCGTCACGGGTGGCAATATACTTGACCAGGTTATTCAGATGGGCGGCTGTTTTTTCGCTTCCGCCTTTGAGGTAACCGTTTTTTATAACGATGCGAGCCATTATTCTTCATCATCCGCTCTGCTCTGAAAGTCCACCGCATCATCCAGACGGATTTTGCCCCTGGTCTTTTTCACCTCGGCAACGCAGCGGCCGCGAAGCCGGTGCAATTCATCGTCTGTGATATTGAGGGTGGTTGCCAGCAGGTGCATCATCATACTGATCTCCACCGACAGCCGGAAGAGGTTGGCCGCCACCCGGTTCTCGGTTTTCTGCAAAGTTCCCTCAACGGACGAGAGCAGGGCTTTGGAAAGGTAGGAGGTGATGTCCTCCGACCCAAGGTAGCCCATGTAAAAGCCAAGTGCTTTCTCAATAAACTCGCTGCGGCTTTTGCAGTTGTCCTTTTCCAGCCAGCCGTCCATCCGGTCCATCGTTTCGGGGTACATCCAGACGGCGGTTCTTTCCTTGTTGTTTTTCATCGGCAAATCCTCCTAACGCCTGCCGTCTACCCCGGAGGTGACGGTCAGAAAGCCTTTGTTTTCCTGTAGTTTCTCTGATTTCGACCACCCCGGCTGTGACAAACCCGCAATCCGACCACCTCATGGGGAAGTGCGAAAAACGCCCAGCACTGCTGGGCGAAGTGGGCGGCGGGCGGTCGCTTGCGACCACCCGCCTTTCTCCTGCTCTCTTTTCGACCGTAGAGGCCGCATGGGGGTTCTGTATGCTTTGGCTGGGAAGCGGGTTCCTGACAGCTCCGCACAAAGCCCCCACAATCGGTTTTAGCCTATTCTATGGGTAAACCCTGCCACCAGCCCCGCAAAAGCCCACACGGGGGCGGACAGGTGGCAAGGGTGGGGAATCTCCCCCTGACGAAAGCGTCAGCCCGGATTTCTCCGGGCTGACCATATTCGGGAGCAGGATGTCCATTCTTTTATGCAGCCGTGCAGCGGGGGTCGGTGAGCCATTCTTCCAAGCCCATGTATTCAGCCAAAAATCTGGCGCAGTTGAAAATTTCGACTTGCTTGTCCTTCGTATCCAGGCGGGTTGCTGTTTCAAAAAGTCCCCACAGCACGGATATCGGGGTGCAGTCTGCATGATGTTCAGGGATTTTTTCTTCTGTAGGTTGCGGTGCCGGCTCCCCCTGCGCCTCGCAGCGAGTGGCCTCTCGCTCGGCGGCAATCAGCGTTTTGCTCTTGGCGAGTATCTCTTGAGACAGGTCCCACGCTTCGGCAACCAAGCTGATAGCGGATTCCAGCATGCTGACCTCTGAGTCATCCGGATCGCCTATCACGTAGAATAGGTCAAGGGCATTGATCGTCAGGGAGTTGAGCAGGTCGTTGCCCGTAAGAGAAAATGTTGCACGTTCCATTTGGTATCCTCCTGTAAAATTTTAGTGTCGGCTTAGGCCGCAAGCACACAATACCCAGTTGGGCTGGCAATAGCAAGCTGAAAAATCAATAAAATTCAGGTTGTGATGGCAGCATTAGCAATAAAGCGCCTTGCTTTCCGGTGTTTGTGCCGAGGTATTGGTTGTGTGTTTTTCGGGTTTCCGTGCCGTCCGGTGATAGGAAACAAGGCGCTCCTATGCCTGAAAAAGCTATCATGCCGATGCTCGCTCCAATCCGAGCCACCACAGAAAAAAAACGCCATGCCCTTCTCTCAAAAGGGATGGCGCTTTCTTTCTGTGGTGGCTCACATGGTGAGGTTCTGTCCGGTCTGCTCCTGGGTGTTCTGTTCCATAGCGAGGAGTTGCTCCATGCTGTAATCAAGGATTTTTGCTTTGCGCTCATGAAGCATGACCCGGAAAAATTCTTTCTGCACCGGCAGCAGTGCCGGCGTTTCCTCCACAATTTGATCGAGCTGTTCCATGTCGATCCGGCTGTAAACGCGCTTTAGGGCTGCGTTGCAATCTTCGTTCTTCAGAGAGGAAATGAAGTCAAAGTACGGGATTTTTTGGCCGTTTTCCTCAATGGCCGACGCCGGAAATGTGAAGATGCGCTTGTTGATTTCATCCTCGCTGTCAAGCACAGCCCGCATATTTTCTGCCGCAAGCTGCGGGTAAAGGCAGGAGCCGCAGTCATACACCGGCGCAATTTCAGCGGTTTGGAGCCGCTCATCCACAAGGATGCCCCAATTACCGTTGTGCCGGTCGAAGTTTCCAAGGAGCGCGTCTGCGATAAACATCTCCCAAAAGAAGTCCCGAAGCTGATCCGGTGGCAGCAGGGTTTGTTCTTCAATCGCCTGTAAAATAGAGGTCAGCTCTTTACCGTATCCGCTCTGCTCGCTGTCGATGCAGGTGTTTTTCAGATGGGCAAATTCTATCAGCTTCTTGCCGTCCTCGGTAAAGTCACCGCAGGCTACCACTGTTTTTTCCTTGCCCCGGCTATCGGTATAGGTACCAAGGAGGGTTTCCTGTGTCCGAAAGCCCAGGGCTTCAAAGATGTGGCAGGCCAGATATTCGCTGATGCAGCCATTGGTATAGCTCATCTCCCTGTTGCGGCTGGGCCGGGGAGGGAACTTCAGCATATAGCTTTTATCGCCGTAGCGGACATTGATCTTGTTGCCGTTTGCCCCGCCGTAAGCCTTAAATTTGTTCACCACACAGGGTGTGAAATCAATCATCCGTGTTCACCTCGGTTCCATACAAATATTTTTTCCGCAGATAGTCCGCCTGTTCCTCCGTAATGGAGCCGCCCCAAAGGTTGGAGTTGATGGCTCCGTACAGCTCATCACTGAGGCAGT
This sequence comes from Clostridiales bacterium, assembly GCA_038562165.1. Lineage (GTDB taxonomy): Bacteria > Bacillota > Peptococcia > DRI-13 > UBA5745 > WRMS01. The sequence continues at coordinate 18,205 of JBCFAO010000001.1, forward strand.
CCAGATGAAGCACCCGGTCTTTTTCTCCCTGTAGATAGTCGTCAATGGCCTTTTGGATGCTTGCAGGCAGACCGGTTTCCAAGTAGGTTTTGTCAGCCGGTTTGCCGTTTACGGTACCCGGCTGCGGCCGGTTATCCACCAGCACCAGTTCCTCCGGAGGCATATCCAGTGCCTTGGAGAGCTTGAGAAGCGTGGCGGCATTGCACCGCTCCAGACGGGTTTTGCCGTTATAGATATCCGCAAGCGTTGCCCAGGGAACGCCGCTGGTTTTCGATAAAGCATATCGGGAGATGTCTTTCTCCTGCAAAAGTTGTTCAAATCTCATTCTGGTCACCTCAACTACATTGTATCGGAACTCCGATACAATGTCAAGATGAAGCCCATGAACGAGAACCCGGCGCCATAGCTCCAGCGTCGCTTTCATGGCTGCTTTTATAGCTGCTGACCGCCTTGCCCGAGGCTCAAACCTTCCTCGGCTTGGAGTCCGTCGCAATAGGCATCCAGAGAAAGCCCCTCACATTTTTGGCAGTAAGCGTTCATCTTTTCCAGCAGGATGCCCTTTTCCGCTTCATCCAATTGATAGGTCAATTCTTCGCACCCGCCATCCCCGCGGTTGAGGACAAGCTCCAGCGTATCCCTGGCTTCTTTTTTTCCCATCTTCACCAATACGGTTCATAGCGCCGCTTCCGTCAGCCAACAGATAATTCTTGCCGGCCAAATGCTGGGAGCAAAAAAAGCAGCCTTGTTTACCTCAGTGATCCTTCCCGCCTCCTTTGCGGGGGTAGCCGTGGGACTGCGCCTGGGCTTGGGAATCGCCTGGGCTTACTTGGTTCTTGGTGAAATGACCGGCGTTAACTATGGCCTGGGGGCAGTAATGACCGATGCCCGGATGCTGGGCAATACCGCTATGGTTATCGTTTGCATTGTGGTAATCGCCATTGCCGCCAAAATCACCGACAGCCTGCTGCTCTTAGCCTGCCGGCTTGTGGCGCCCATAGGGCAGGAAAAAGCGGGAGGAAATTCATGAGGAGAGATTTAAAGCAAAATACTCCGTCGCCGGGGACGCCAAGGCCGGTACCGTTAATGCGGGCAGAGCATATAGGCAAATCTTATACAGCCGCCGACGGCAATCTGCTGCCGGTACTGCAGGACATCTCTTTGGCCATTGGTCAAAATGATTCCGTGGCCCTGTTGGGACCCAGCGGCTGCGGCAAAACAACCTTGCTGCATTTGATGGCCGGCTTTCTGCAGCCTGACGGCGGGCAGCTTTACTATAAGGGAAATCCCCTGGGGGAGCCTAATTCCAAAACCGGGGTGCTTTTTCAATCTCCCACCCTCTTTGATTGGCTGACTGTGGAGGATAATGTGGCCTTCGGCCTCAAGCGGGCCGGACTGGCCAAGGCCGGGCGCCAGGCCCGCTGCAGCGATTTTATCCGGCGGGTGGGCCTGGCGGGCTTTGAAAAGGCTTATCCTGCCCAGCTTTCCGGCGGCATGCAGCAGCGGGCGGCTTTGGCCCGGATACTGGTTTTGGAACCGGAGGTTTTGCTGCTGGATGAGCCCTTCGGCGCTTTGGACGCCATGACCCGCCGCAACATGCATAAGCTGCTGCTTGGGCTGCGCAAGGATATTCCCGTTACCACCATATTCATCACCCATGATGTGGAGGAGGCTGTGATTCTGGCGGAGCGGGTGGTGGTTCTTTCCCAGCGGCCGGCCCGAATCATTAGGGAAGTCACAGTGCCCTTTACGCCGGAAGAAAGCCTTGATGTGGACTCCCATGCATTTGCAGATATCAAAGGTCAGATCCGTGCTTTGCTGGAGCAGATGTAATAAAGCCGGCGGTATAGCCTGTAAATGTGCAGAATTTGCGGTTGTGCATAAGCGCTTAAGGCGGGTGTGCAAAATTTGCGGTTGTATGCAGGTGCATTCGGTTAATACCGAATTTTTTGGGGAAGCTAGCCCTGCTTTGGCATGAAACCAAAAATATTACGGTCGGTCCAAAAGAGGGCCAGTGAAAATCACGCAAAACCTCAAATTTTGCACAAGCGAGGGCAGAAATCCCCGCACAACCGAAAATTTTGCTCACCTAAGCAGGGGGACAATACTCAGCACCAGCGCCGCCACTGCATCGCTGCTCAAAAAAAGGGACAGTACATAAACAAATTGTACTGCCCCTTTTTGACCATTTACCGCTATTTTTTCTGACCACTGACTGGCCCCCATCCCCACGCCTGGCCGGCAATCGCCGCTACCTTTGTCGCCGTCAGGGGGACATTGCCCAGCACCAGCGCTCAGAACCAACACTCAGCATCAGCGCCCGGCGCTATCACCGTATTGCATTGCTGGCTTAGAACGGCATCTTCCTGGGCTGGGTTTGCATGGTCAGCCATTTCAACTCCGTGTATTCCTCCATGCTGTAATGGCCCCCGGAACGGCCCAGGCCGCTCCAGCCTAAGCCCCCGGAGGGGGCGGTGGTGGCGCTGAGATACGTGGTGTCATTGATATGGACCATACCCGCCCTGATCTTTTGGCCCAGCTCCCAGGCCAGGCTCAAGTCATTGGTAAGGACGGAGGCGGACAGGCCGTAAAGGTTGTCATTACATAGAGCCAGGGCTTCTTCGGCGTCGGCGCAAGGGATGACGCTGGTTACCGGCCCGAAGGTCTCGTGATAAAAGATATCCATGGCCGGCGTCACATCCGCCAATACCGTCGGCTCATAATAAGGGCCTCGGCTTTTGCCGCCGGTGAGCAGCCGGGCCCCTTTGGCCAGGGCATCCTGAATCTGGCCGTCGATAAAGGCGCAATGCTCCGGTGTAATCAGAGGACCGATTACCACCTGGGGATCCCGGGGGTCCCCTACTTTTAAGCTTTCAGCCTTGGACTTCAAAAGCGGCAAGATAGCTTCATAAGCTTTGCCTGCGGCGATGATCCGGGAAGTGGCCATACAAAGCTGGCCCTGATGGCAAAATGCGCCGTAACCGGCGATTTCAGCAGCTTGCTCCGGGTCAAAGTCCTCCAGCAGCACCAAGGGGTTTTTGCCTCCCAGCTCCATACTGCAGCGTTTAAGCAGACTGCCGCAATCGGCGGCAATCTGACGTCCTACCTTCGTGCTGCCGGTAAAGGATACCATAGCCACCCGGGGGTCCCGCACCAAAAAATTGCTAAGCTCCGCCGTCTCCGCGGGTACCACTTGCAGCACACCGGCAGGCAGCCCGGCTTTTTCCAGTATCTCGGCAATTTTAAGGCCGATAACCGGCGTATGAGGAGAAGGCTTAAGAATAAAGGTATTGCCGGCAGCCAGGGCAAAGGCCAGTTTTTTGACGGCTAAAATCAGAGGATAGTTGAAAGGGGCAATCCCCAGCACCACACCCAGGGGGCTGCGCAGGGTCATGGAAACCTGGCCGGGATAAAGAGCCGGCATAACTTCCGTGTTCAGACGCCGGCACTCCCCTGCCGCCACCCGGAAAACACCGGCGGAGGCTTTAACCTCACCGCTGGCCTTGGAGCGGGCAGAGCCGCTTTCCGTAATCAGAATCTCCGTCAGTTCCTCAGCGTTTGCTGCCAGAAGCTCCGCGGCTTGCAGCAGGATTTCCTCTTTACGGTCCGGCAGTACAGCCGCCCATTTCTCCCGGCAAGCCCAAGCTGAAGCCAAAGCCGCCTCTGCCTCCTGAGGCCCGGCCATGTGCACCCTAGCCCAGGCCCGGCCATCGGCAGGATTAATATTTTCAACGACTCTGCCGCTTTTCGTCTCCTGCCAGCGGCCATCCACAAACAATAAATAGTCTTGCATCAACGTCACCTCTTCCCTTCCGGATACTCCTGCTAATTATAGCACACACTTCTGCCGGTTAAAGGCAAAATCAATATTTATCGTAGCCGCTGCTGCTGGCCATAGCGGCAACGGACTCCCGGGCCGCCGGTTCATCCCATTTTTGGGCAAAAGACTGGTCGGCAAAAGACTGGTCAGCAAATGATTGATCCGCAAAAGAATGGGTCGCAAAAGCCGTCCCTCTTGCAGACTCTTTCAGCCGGAAACGGGAAATCAAGCCTTCCAGCATACTGGACTGGCCGCTCATCTCTTCACTGGCGGCAGCGCTTTCTTCGGCGGTGGCGCTATTTTGCTGGATAACCTGGGCAACCTGGTCGATGCCCGTATTAACCTGCAGCGTGGCTTCCGCCTGCTGGTCGGACAAGTAAGCAATTTGCTCTACGATCTCGGCGCTGCGGTTGATGCCGCTGACGATCTCGTTGAGGGAAGCGGAGGTTTCTGTTGCAATGTTCAAGCCCAGATTGGCCTTGGCTACAGAGTTGGCAATCAGGCTGCCGGTATCCTTGGCCGCCGCCGCACTTTTAGCGGCCAGATTGCGGACCTCGTCGGCCACCACCGCAAAGCCTTTGCCGGCAGTTCCCGCCCTGGCTGCCTCTACGGCGGCGTTCAGGGCCAATATATTCGTCTGAAAAGCAATGTCGTCAATAACCTTCATCACTTTTTCTATCTGCACGCTGGCTTGATTTATGTCTTTGACGGCTCCCATCATATGTTCCATCTGAGCGCTGCCTTTTTCGGCTTTATCCTTAATGGTGACAGAGAGACGGGCCCCTTCTCTGGCAATCTCGGCGTTCTGCTTCGTTTTGTTGGCAATCTCACTAATGGAGGCGGAAAGCTCTTGGATTACCGAGGCCTGCTCTGTTGAGCCTTGGGCCAAGGCCTGGGCCCCGTCGGCAATCTGCTTGGAACCGATGGATACCTGCTGGGCGGCGCTGCGGATCTCGGTAAACATATCATTTAAATTGCCGATCATCTTTTTCAAAGCGAAATTCATCATATCTTTTTGGCTTCTGGGTTCAATATCCACCGCCAGATTTCCCGCCGCCAAAGCTTCGGCAGCAACCACCTGGTTTTTCGTGGTTTCAACCAGATTTTGAAAAGACTTGGCCAGGGTGCCGATTTCATCATCCACGGCATATTCCACAGCCACGTCCAAATCGCCGGTGGCAATGGTTTCTGCCGCCAAAGTAATATCCCTGAGAGGCTTCATAATACTTTTGATAATTCTGGAAACCAAAATAATACTAATGATAATGGCCAAAACAATCAGACCGGCATAAATCGCCGTAGTCACATTACCGTAGCGGACAATTTCCGCGCTTTTGACTTCCGTTGCTACGGTGTAATTATGCTCCATCTCCGTTAAAATGCTGATAACCTCTGCCGTCCGGGGCAGCACCTTATCCAGAAGCTCCTGCTTTGCCACCTCCGTCCTGCCGGTTTTGATCATATCCGTAATAATTTTCGCTTCGTTATGAATGAAAGCATGGGGTTCTTCAATTTGCTGCAATAAAGAAATAAAGGCCGGATCGGTTATGGTCTGGGCTTCCGGGCTGTTTTTCCATTGACCCAGGGCACAGGAATTCGGATCGAGAGAACCCTTAAATTCGCCGCCGCTCAATACCGCCTCCGTCAGTCCCTGCCGCCAGGTGTAATGGGCATTCAACACTGCGGAAATACTGGTAGCCGTTTTTTTCATCGTATATAGCTCATCGGACATACCGGTAAGCAGACGGGTGGATATCAAACCCATAACGCCAAGAAGTAAACCAATAACCAGGATAACAACAAAACCTCCAATAATTTTTTTACGAATTGTCACAGTGATCATCCTTTCAATCAGAAGCAGAAATATACTAAATATTTCCATTTTTCGTAGAAATATTTGGCTTGCCTGAACATTCTAGCACATTTCCATCAAAATGCAAATAGTATTATCAATAACTATTACCAATTATAAATTAGCAAACACCTAGGAAATAGGGGGATAGGAGTATCCCCTATTTCAATAGCTGATACCCCAGGATTTCAGCCAATCCCCCAAAGCCAGCATCAGGCTGGGCACTTCCACATTCTTTTGCCGCAGTATCGCCAAGGTCAGAGCAGGAATAAAAAACAAAAAAAAGCCAATGGCGCCGCGCCAGGAGCGCCGCCGGACAATCGGCAGCAAATCCAGCAGCAGAATCAGCGCAAATCCAATCAATATCATAGCCATAAAGTTACATCTCCTTTCCGGCCGGCAGTTTTCTTATCTTGGCAACGATGAAGGTCAAAACAGGTATTAATATCTCAAAAGGGCTCCAGATAAATGGTGTGGTCTCTTGGGCCGAAGCCGCATGTCTTATAGGGCAAGGGTACAGCGTCAGCCCATAAGTGATCATAAAAGCGCCCACGGCCAAAATGAGATGGCGGTACTTCTTGATTTTTAACAGATGGGCCACCGTCATAACCGACACGTAATATAGAACCATAATTTTAAAAAACAACAGGATAATCAAAACGATGACAAACAGAATCTCCACCCGGCTTAAGGCCATGCCCAGATTAACCAGCCGCAGGGTGACCAGGGAAGGCATGGTAAACATGTCCAAGGTATTACCCAATACCGAAACATCCCGCAGCACAATGAACAGCATGGTAAGGCCCCCCAGGAAAAATGCCCAAAGCAGATAACGGCCGCTGTCCCGGCGGGACATCTTTGCATTAGGATGGATCATCAAAAAAATCACCAGCTCCCCATAGGGTATAGCCGCAATAATATGGGTGCCTTGAATATATTTCTCGATGGGCTGGTCAAAAACCGGCAGAAAATTTTCCAGTTTGATCTGGTTCAGCAGCAGTATGATGGAAATAACCAATACGCTGAAAGCCACGGTGACAAAGAAGTCGCTGTATCTGACCACCAGGCTGATCCCCCCGCGGAGGGCCATGGCGGCAACCAGGATACACATGATCAATAGCACCACATTAGGCGTTTCCTCCATGATCGTCAGCTTCACAAAATCCCCCAAATCTGTCAGATTGATGGAGCCCAAGGTAATAAAAAACCAGCAATAGCCGGCACTGACGACTTTTCCCAGCACCGGGCCATACACCTCGTCAAAAATCTCCAGCAGATTTTGATGGGGAAACATGACCATCAGGCTGCGGTACAGCCAGATCAGAGGCAGGCAAACCAGGCTGCCGGACAAGGCCGCCAGCCAGGAATCCTGAAAGGTAACGGATGCAACGAAGGTGCTTAGCAGCGTGGAGGCCTGAATAAAGCAAGTCATGGCAAACATAAACTGCAGGCCGCTGATTCTGCTTTTGTCTATTCTCATGGCTTGGGCTCCTCCATTTCCAAGGATTTGGCGATCTGGCCTGTGGCGGGCAGCTTGACTTTAACCTGCAGATCCAGCTCCATCTCCCGAAAGAGCCGGTCCCATTGCTCTTCAATAGTCTTCCATACCTTGGGGTGGCGGCGGTGAAAATCCAGGCCAAATCTATAGATATCGGCGTCCAATCCCTGGGCCACCTTAAAGGCGTCTCTGATCTGCCTTTTTATCTCATTTTCCGACAAGGTAACGAGATAAGGCATCAGCTCCAGGGGCGTCATCCCGCTAAAGCCCCGGAGTTCTGTCAGGGCCAGTGTGGCATATACGGATATTGTACCCCGGATACTGCCGTTAGGGTTCAGGCTGATATCTCTTTTGGCCTCTAATTTAACAATGCGAAATACAGCGCGGCCCAGATCGGTTTGTGCTGCCAGAGCGCCTTGCTTTACACTGCCCATGGTCCAAATGTATCCCTGCATCTCCTGGTTGCTGAGGCTGCCCACCATTTTATCTTTTTTGAATATGGCCATTCCTTTAAGCTTCAGCCGTTCCTTATCCTCCTGCTCCACCAATTCAACGATAGGAGCCACCGCCGACGACGTACCGTCCCGCAGGCGGGAGACAAAGTCCAGCATGCGAATTTTGTAATGGGGAGATACATTGTACAAATCCTGCATCATTCCATATAAATACATGCTGGAGATTTCTTCTTCCTCCAATTCGGCGGCCAGAATATCCTCCGCCCGCCGGTCAGCCACCATCACCAATACTTCCATGCGCATCTGCTGATTTCTCAAAAAAGCATCGATGCGGTTCTCTATCCCGGACTTGGCCAAATCTCTGCCCAGAAGCATCACTTGATTATGATGGAGCAGCATAGTGCGGCTGCTATCCTGATCCAGCTGCATTATGCTTTCCATCGTTGTGTCTTTGGCGGTTTTCAGCAAAATGGCGGAGCTTTTTTGAGTGCCGGTATCGCTGCTGCCGGTAGCCGGGGACTGGGTTTTGCCGATTTGCAGGGTAACGTCCATTTTCTCCCCGCCGGCCCCTTTCTCCGAACCTGCCTCTTTATCCGGGCCTTCTTCTTTATCTGAGTCCGCCACCTGGTCCAGACCCACTCCCATGACGATAAAGAGGGTCTCCAGCTCGTGGTAATCCCAACAGCCGGCCAGAAGCAAAGAAAACAGCAGCAATAATATAAGAAAGCCCCACCGGCTCAACCATTGCCTTTTCATGCTCCCGCCCCCTTCTCTTTATGCCCCTCCCACTGCTCATCTTCATCATCTTCATCCCGGGCTTCATGGGGGCGAAAATCAGGAATAAAAAAACGGCTCCGTACTTCATTGTTTTCGGGAATCCCCTGGGGCCGCCGGATCATGAACCATAGGGGCATCCGCACTATGGTATCCTCCTGGTCCCTTGTCCAGGCCAGGCCGTTAAAGTAAGGCACGCCAAAGGAGTTCAGGGAGCCCAGATGCATCAGCACCGCCAAAGCGCCCATGGAAATGCCGTACCAGCCGGTAAAAGACGCCAAAATCATCATGACCACCCGTAAAACCGAGGCGGCGTCGTTTTGGGCCGGTACCAGAAAGCTGGCCACCGCCGTAATGGCTACGGTAATTACCACCGGGGCTCCTACCAGCCCTGCCGATACCGCCGCATCGCCCATAACCAAAGCCCCCACAATGCTGATGGCCTGGCCTACCGGCCGGGGCAGGCGAATACCGGCTTCCCTCAGTATCTCAAAGGCAAAGACCATGCCCAGGGTTTCCAGCAACACCGGAAAAGGCGTGCCTTCCCGGGCATTGGCAATGGAAAACAGCAAGGTAGTGGGAATGAATTCCTGGTGAAAGGAAGTCAGGGCAATGTAGAGGGCCGGGGCAAAGATGGTAATCAGATAGCCGACGAATCGCAACATCCGCACCAAACTGGCATACAGGGGGCGGGTATAATAATCTTCCGTGGTTTGAAAGCTTTCGATAAAAAGCATGGGAGCTGTCAGTACAAAGGGAGTTCCGTCTACCAAAATGGCTACCCGGCCCTCCAGGATTTGGGCTGCAATCACATCGGGCTTTTCACTATAACCAACGGTACTAAAAGGTGAAAAAGGAGCATCCTCAATGTACTCTTCAATGTAGCCGGACTCCAGTATAGCGTCCACATCCAGGCGGTCAAGGCGTTTTTTTACCTCAGCTACCACTTTGTGACTGGCCACGTCCTCCAAATACATCAGGCGCACATCGGTTTGGCTTCTTCTGCCTACGATCAGATTTTCTACATGGAGCCGGCCGCTCCTGATTTTGCGGCGAACCAAGGCCGTATTGTTGCAGATGTTCTCCGTAAAACCCTCCCGGGGGCCCCGTATTACCGTTTCCGATTGGGGCTCGCTGACGCTGCGTTTTTCCCAGCCCTTAGTGCCGATAATCAGGCCGGTGGCACAGCCATCCACCAAAACCGCCGTGTTGCCCGAAAGGCACTCCAGCATAACATCGCCAAGGGAGGCAACAGGCTTAACGCTGCCTGCACAGATGACTTTTTTAGCAAGCTCATTGATCAGGCCATCGCCGGGGGCGGGCATTTTGCCTTCAGGCCGCCAATCTTTCAGAGGACGTAAAATACCGTCGGTGATTTTGCCATTGTCCACCATACCTTCAATGAACACCATGGCTCCCGACCATTGATCTTTCGGTCCAAATTCCAGAGGATGAACCTTTAAGTCACAGCTATCGCTGAGGTTGTCTTTCAGGTAAGCCAGATTCTTAATTAACCCTTTTCCCATGGCCGGCCCCCTGTCCGGGTTATCGTAAGGGCCGGTGGTCCTCCGGTACAGAGCGTACTGATTGCCTAAAAAAGACAGCTTGCGGAACATAAATCTTAACAACAAGATAGACAATTCCTTCCATGGATTATTTCTGATTAGCATGGCCAAATCATTGGGAACTATACCGAAAAAAGGCAAAAAAACCGTGCATTGGCTGTAATGCACGGCTCCGTTTTCACGGTAAAATCTGATTTCAAAAGCTTATTTTATACTGTTGGGGCGGGTCTTTACTCTTTAATCATATGCAAAGAGCTTTTGTGAGGGGTATCCAAAGCGTTGGCCATTTTGCTTTGAGTTTGCTCCCGGGCTACCAGGGTAGCCGTCTTTCTTGGGGGCTGCAAGGTGCCGGCGCCGGCGGCACAACCGCCGGGGCAGGCCATGCCTTCCAAAAGATAACCGTCATATTTGCCGGCCTTAGCCAGATTCAGCATCTTTTTGCATTCCCTTAAACCTTCGGCGGAAGCGATCCTAATCTCTCTTTCAGGGGCCAGGCGCTCAATAACCTCGGCCACGGCCTTGGCCACGCCGCCGCTGACGGCAAAGCCTTTACCGGCGGCGGTAGCTTCGCTGACAGCAGGTTCCTCCGCCATCTGCTCCGGGTTGATGCCCTTGGCTTCAAACAATCCCATAATCTCCTCGAAAGTAAGAACAAAGTCCACGTTGCTGCGGACGCTGCGCCGGCTGGCCTCCAATTTCTTGGCAGAACAGGGGCCGATAAAAACAATTTTGCATTCGGGGCATTTCCGCTTTTGCAAACGGGCCGTCAGCACCATTGGAGTAAGGGCCATGCTGATGCAGTGAGCCATCTCAGGGTATTCTGTCTTGGCCATCACCGACCAGGCCGGGCAGCAGGAGGTGCCCATAAAAGCCTGTTTGTCCGGCACTTCCTCCAAGAAGTCCTTGGCTTCTTCAATGGAGCAAAGATCAGCTCCCACCGCCACCTCGAAAACGTCTTTGATGCCTAATTCCTTTAGTGCCGTCACCAGCTTGCCGTAGGTCACCTTCGGCCCAAACTGGCCCACAAAAGCCGGGGCCAATATGGCAATTACCGGGGCGCTGCCTTTTATGGCGTGGATAAGCTGAAAAATCTGGCCCTTATCGGAAATGGCGCCAAAGGGGCAGTTGACGATACACATACCGCAGGATACGCATTTGCTGTAGTCGATGGCAGCCTTGCCGTTTTCGTCGCTGCCGATGGCGTCCACACCGCAGGCCTCGGCGCAGGGCCGTTCCAGCTTCAGTATGGCGCTGTAAGGACAGACGGAGCGGCAGCGGCCGCATTTGATGCAGCGGTCCTGATCGATGAGGGATTTGCGGTTTTCGCCGATAGCGATGGCGTCTACGGGGCAGGCCTCTATGCAGGGATGGGCCAAACAGCCCTGGCAGCCGTTGGAGACGAAATATTTCTCCGGGCAGGCATTGCAGGCAAACTTAATAATATTCACCAGAGGAGGATCGTAATATTTCTCCGCAATGGCGCTGGCGTCAATGTTCATGGAAAGAGGAGCATGCTCATCAACAGGACGCAAGGGCAGTCCAATGGCTAAACGCAGCCGCTCACCCACAATGGCCCGCTCCAGGAAAATCGATTCCCGGTACTTTGCCACCTCTCCCGGCACAATCCGGTAAGGCAGCTCTTCGATACGGGAATAATCGCCGCCTTCAAAAGCCATCCGGGCCACTTCCGTAAATACTTTCCGGCGGATTTCTCCTACCTGTGATTCTACAATACGCATAGTTCCTCCTCAATCCTCACGGGATCTCATCCTATTATTTATACCTCTTTTTTCTACCATGTTTCCCCCTGACTGTCAACCTGAGGCAGCAAAAACCCGGGAAAGCATGAAAAGCTCTCCCGGGCTGTCTGAGATCTTTGTCCCGGCGTCCTTATTCCACTTTCAAGATCAATCCTTCAATATCCACTGGATTTTCGATCATATCATTGTCCTGCATAAATTGCTCCGTCTTTTTCATTGACGCAATATCGGCGGCGGTTATTTCCGTATCAAAATCATACATGGGGAACATTTCTTCAACTGCCTCAATGCTCAATTCCGTTTCCTCAGCTGTAATTTCCAGAATTTCTTCCGGATTATCCTGCATATATTGCCGGATTTCGTCCTGGGCTTTCAGGAAGGCTTTGACCAACAGAGGATTTTTTTCATAAAAAGCCTGACTGGTGGCTACTACGATGGTGGCATCCACCAAGTCTTTGCCTGTTGTCACCACCGAATAGCCGTCTTTGGCCATATTGTAGGCTACGGGCCCCGCCAGCAAAGCGCAGTCTACAGCGCCGCCGGCCAAAGCAGCCTGGGCCTCGGGGATACCCATGGAAACAAACTCCACGTCATTTTCCGTCAGGCCCGCCGTACCCAAATAAGCAATCAACAGCTCATGGAGAATCGTCCCTTTAGGTCCGGCAATCTTTTTGCCGGCCAAATCAGCGGCCTTTTCAATAGAGCTATCCTTGCCGGCAAAGAGGCGAAAGGCTTCGGGGGAACGGCTGTAGGTGCTGATAATCCTGATATCCGCGCCATTGGAAGCCGACAGGATAACGGAGGTGGCTCCTACCGCATAAAGGAACTGAATGTCGCCGGAAGCCAGAGCCTGAGTCTGCTCAGGTCCCGCAGTCAGATTGGAATATTCCACAGGCAAGCCGTATTCTTCAAAAGCCCCGGCAAAAATCCCTTTTTCCTTTTCAATGATCGAGGGAACATTGAGAGGGGATTTTACATAGGTTACACCGATTTTATTTACGGTGAATTCCGGCGCCGCCTCAGGTTCCGTTGAGGCAGGAGGGGTGGTTGCCGCCGGCTCTCCGGCTTGGGCTGCATTGCCGCAGCCGGCTAATATACCGCTTACCATTACCAGGGTGAGAAAAAGAGAGAGAATACGTTTCATATGACACTCCTTTACTTTATTGTTGTAATAATATCCTTCTTCATCCCGATGAGCTCGGGAGACAGAATATCTCGAGGATAGGCGAAATTCTCCAGGGAGAATTGCCGCTGAATTTTGCCCTGGTCCAGCACCAGGATTTTTTGCCCCAAAAGCAAGGCTTCGTCAATGCTATGGGTGACAAATACAATGGTTTTTTTATGCAGGGCAAAGATGCGCAACAGCTCCGCCTGCATAGCCTCCCGGGTAAAATGGTCCAAGGCCGCAAAGGGCTCATCCATTAAAATCAAGTCAGGATCATAAGCCAGGGCCCGGGCTAAAGCTGCCCTTTGCTGCATACCGCCGGAAAGCTGGGCGGGATAGGCTTTTTCAAAGCCGGCAAGGCCTACGGTGGCGATCAATTCCTGAATTGCCGGCGGGGAAAGCCGGCTTTTGGGTACGCCAAAGGTAATATTCTTCCATACCGTCAGCCAGGGCATCAGCCGGGGTTCCTGGAACACCATGCCGGTTTTGTGGCGGGGAGGGGCACTTAAAGTGCCCTTCTCGTATGCCTCGAAGCCTCCCAGTATCCGTAAAAGGGTGGTTTTGCCGCAACCGCTGCGGCCCAGGATAACGGTGATGCTCTCTTCCGGAAACTCTGCCGTCAAACCATCCAGTACGGTCAGATGCTTTTCCGCCACCCGGTAGCTTTTATAGAGATTTTCCAGCTTAACTCCAGCTATCGTCAACACCTCCATGAAGGGATTTCCGAATGGCAAAAGAAAACAACAAGTCACATAAATAGCCCACGATGCCGATAACGAAAATACCCACCACAACCTTGTCCGACCGGGACATTTGCTGGGCATCCAGAATCAGATAGCCCAAACCGCTGGCAGCCGCAATCATTTCCGCACCAATAATAGCCCGCCAGCTATAGCCCAGACCGATGCGCATACCAACCAAGATATCCGGCAGAGCGTAAGGCAGCATGATGCGGAAAAACCTCTGGCTTTTGGTGAAACCCATAGAATGGCCTACTTCCAGCAGCTTAATATCGCAAGAGGCCAGGCCTTTTTTAATATTGAGAAACATCGGAAAAAAAGAGGCCAGCACTATGATGATGATTTTAGAGGTTTCACCGATACCGAACCATAAAATAAGCAGGGCAATCAGGCTCAGGGGCGGCACATTGCGCAGAAACTCCACGATATGCTTATAATAAGCGCCGCCGGCAGGGTATAGCCCGGCCAATACACCCAGAAGGAAGGCCAGAGAAAAGGCAATGGTAAAACCGGTAAGCACCCGCCAAAGGCTGACCAAAACATGCCGGAATAATACACCGCTTTGCACCATACTCCAAAAAGAATGGAAAACCCTGGCCGGGCCGGGCAGCACATAAGCGCTCCACAGCCCCGTAGCCGACGCCGCCAGCCACAGCAGCAAAATCAGGGCAATGGGCAGAAACCCTTTCCAAAAGTTTTTCATGCTTCTTTTTACACCCCATTTCCCTTGTGGCAGCCTTGAGGGCAATACAGCAGCTCCAGTATGCTTTCGGCAGGCTGCCGGGGACCGGCTGAAAAATATTCGTCAATCTTTTCTTTACTGTCCAGCATAACTCCCCGGGCCCCATATTCCGCAAAAAAACCTGGCGGGATGGGGCTTGCCTGCAATGCAGCTTTCTGTAACAGCAGCCCTTCTTGCCGGACGAACTCCGCCCAGGTAAGGAAAGCAACTCCCGGCAGCCTAAGGCTTCTGCCCAGGTCACGCAAGGCCTCGCAAGGTGTGGTAACATATAACCGCCCTTTTCCCTCCAGCCTTTGCTGCAGTTCTCTGGCACAATGCAGTAAAATCGGCTCAATAGCCGGGTATTCCAGAAAGGGCGGGTTATACTCCACCTTAATATAGTCCACAGCCAAAGGGCAGCGCATATCGGCCAGGCAACCCTCAGCCTTTTCAAGGGCCCAGCGGTATTTCCCCCGTACTGCAGCTATATGGTCCTGATCACAGGCCACAACCTCAAAGCCCCTTTGCTCAAGCTGCTGCCGCAGCCCCGGCGAATCATACATTTCTGCAGCAACAGGATTAATCCAAAGAAACTTGTCCATCATTGCCTCTGCTTTCACAATAGTTAGTTATAACTAACCGTCATTATACCTGCATTCTCACCTGCTGTCAATCATAGTTAATTAGTATGAAATAAAAAAATGCCCGGCTGCCAAAACAGCCAAGGCATTAAAACTATGTGGCAATCATGGAAAAGGCAGGCACTTAATAAATAGAGTCTGAAATCCCGGTATCATGTTCAGATCAAAATACCCTTTTTCTGCCGCAATATCCTCCATCTCCTGCCTGGCTTTTACGGAAAGAAGAGCGGCATAGGCGCCGTTTTTGGAGGAGTTGCCTGCATAATGGATCTTATCGGCAAGGGCCGCCGGCAGGATGCCGCAACCCACCAGGCTTTCTACCGGCAAATGAGCTCCAAACTGGCCGGCAATAAACACCTTATCCAAATCCTCCACGGCTATTTTGCCTTGTTCAAGTAAAGCGGAAAAGCCGGCAAGAAGGGCCCCTTTTGCCAGTTGTACCTGGCGTATATCCGATTGCGTGATATAGATGCCTGTTGCCAGCTTAACGGCCTTTTTGCCGTTAACCTCCTCCAGCATCCATCGATATTGACTGCATTCTACCTCTTCCGGCTTGGCTATTCTGCCGTCCTGGAGAATAAGCTTTACCCGCAGCAATTCGCTGACCGCGCTTAAAACGCCGCTGCCGCATAATCCCCGAGGCTCACCGCCGCCAATGACATTTAGCCGCACACCTTCAGGCGTAATAGAAAGGCTCTCCAGGGCTCCCTCCGAGCCTCTCATCCCGCAACTGATGTTCATCCCTTCCAGAGCGGGTCCCGCCGCACAGGAACAAGTGAGTATACGGCCATGGCTGAAAAGGGCCATTTCCCCATTGGTGCCGATATCCATCAACAGGGCTTTGCCTGTTTCCTTTTTTAATTGACAGACATAAATACCGGCAACAACATCAGCTCCCACGTAGGAATGAATGGAAGGCAAACAGTATACCATCGCTTTTGCGGAAGCCAGTAAGCCAATATCCCTTGCCGGGAGGGACTTCCCTTTGCAAAACACAGGAGTAAAGGGAGCTAAGCCCAGAGAGGCCGGACTGATATTCAGCAGCAGATGCAGCATAACATTATTGGCCGACACGGCAATATCATAGATCTCATGGGGCTGTATGCCGCTATCATAGCAAAGCCTTTCTATCAATGCGTTGATATTCCGGATAATGGTTTTGTGCAAAATCTCTAAACCGTTTTCATGCTCTGCCGTATAGGTGATGCGGGTGAGCACATCCAGGCCATATTCCTTTTGCCCATTCATCATCGATTGAAGGGCAAGTTCCTCTCCCGTATGCAAATCCACCAAAGCCGCCACCACCGTGGTGGTCCCTATATCCAGGGCAAGGCCAAAAGCCCCGGTACCGGCGGTACCGCCTTCAATATCCATCACCCTGCCGTCATAAATATGGGCCACATAGGCCTTGTTTGGCTCCGGGTTAAAGGCTTGGATAGCTAAAGGAGAAATGCTGTTTATCTCAGGCTCCGCAGCCAGCAGTATTTCTTCATAGGATCTTTTGTCCGCCGGCTGCAGAGAAGGCAAGGAAAAGCGGAGCCGCCCCACGGCCGGAGCTAATTCAAGGTTAACTTTCCTGCCTTCGGCAAGTATTCTGCATTTTTCTTCGGCCTTCTCCAGCCATACGGTCACATCTCCCTTGGGCTGCACAAGACAAGCCAACCGGATACCCGCCTTCAATTCTTCATCGGTAAGCATACGGGCTTCGCTGATTTCTGCTGCCGGCAATTGATCACCCTTTATTTTTATCCGGCATTTGCCGCAGGTGCCCCGGCCGCCGCAAGGGTATTCCTGCTTAAATCCAAGAGAATGCAGCAACTGGGATAAATTCATTCCCGGCTGATACTCATGGATTGCGCCTTCAGGAAACACCGTTATTTTTTCAACCATTTCCTATACTGCTCCTTGCACCTTTTTTTGGGCAGCTCTTAAATTTTCTATCGGCGTATTTATGCCTAAGCCACAAGCAGGGGCTACTATATTGGCCCCGGAGGATAAGCAATGCCCTACGATTCCTTGTATCTTTTCGATGCCTGCAAATTCCAGGGCATAGGTGCTGATATTACCCATGATCACCTTTCCCGGCAATGCCGCCCTGGCTTCCCGCAAATTAACAAGGGCGTCAAAACTAATGGCCTTGCAATGCAGCTTCTGCAATTGCCCGTATACCTTATGCATTTTCCCGCATATATGCACAATCACCTGACAGTGGGGGCAGGACTCCTGCAAGGCATCAATTATACGATTCAGCGCCGGCACCACGTATTCACCGAATAGCTTTGGCCCCAGTATTTCGCCGGAGCCGCTGGGGTCCGATATGGCAATAATATCCGCCCCTTCTTCCATTTGGCAGAGGCCAAAGTTAATCAGCGACCGGCATATGAAATTCAGAAATTCCCGGGCCTCTTCTTTTTCCTTGCGCAGCTCCCGGTAAAAAATAACGGGATCAAGCAAAGAGCCGGCTAAACTAATGGGTCCCGTCAGGTTGCCGATAATCGGAATATCTTCAGCCCGGGAATGCAGCAAGCGAATTGCCTCAAGGGTAACCCTGGCACGGCCGGAGCCACAATCCAGCATTGGCAATACCCGCCAATCCTTTACCGTAGAAATAGCATACCCCACCACATGGGGCTCACAAGTCAGCGAGCCCATATCTACTTTTGCGCCCATACCTTCCGCTTCCACGGTCATGCAAAAAGGCAGTCCATAATTTTCAAAACAGCCTTCTTGCCAAGCCGCCATAGCCAATTTGGCCATAGCCTCCGGGTTTTGATGACCTTCCGGCCAATAGACGGCCGCCTTCTCCATCATCTCCCGGGTCACAAGATTCATCATGCCGCCGGGACAGATGAAAGGCGGCCTGTCTACGGCCTGCTGCCTAAGGGTATGGATCAGCCGTTCTTTTTCCCTCAGCATCCGTCAACCTCACTTCTTTTACATTACCGATACAGCACGCCCTTATCCGGTTCCCCTCCCTTGCAGGCAGCCCTTCCTCTTTAAGGCCTGCGGCCAGCATAGGGCACAGGACAAGAGACTTATTTCTGTCGCAACATATGGTTAAAGCCTGCATTAAAAAGGCCCGTAAAAACCAGTCATTCAGCCAATGACTGAAGCGGGGCCCCAAAATAGCCGGATTGCCTGCAGGATCCGCATAGGAAATAACATCGGCGCCGGCGTCGCAAATTTCTTTCAGGTAATCTGAGAGCATCCCTTGAAACAGGGCAAAAACCCCCTGCATCAGTTCCCCATCTTTACGCCATTGCTTAAACAAGATCGTCAAGTCCATTAAACAACTTAAAATAGACAGGGGACCGCTGATTTCATAGGCTACTCTTATTCCCTGCCGTTTAAGAAGGCGGCAGGCCTCAAGCATGGCTTTGACCTGAGGCGCCGCGGCGATATCGGCTTCTTTCAGTTCCCTCAGATCAAAGAGCGTATATTTGCCCGGTCTTGGACCGGATTGCTCGTCCCAGGGTAAGATCTCCGCACCTAATGCTTTTGCTTCTGCCGTACTACCAAAAGGCAAAACAACAAAATTGCAGCCCTTGGCTTTGGCTGCAGCTTTTGCCAGCGCCGCTATCATTTCAGGATCTTTATCAAGTCTGTCCGGAACGCCGCCCAAAGCCACAATCCTGTCGTAGGTTAAAGAGGGCCCGCCGTTAAACCCGCAAGCTTGTTGTGCATTTTTCATGTCCACCTGACCTTATCGGGATATACCCGTTAGCTGATCCACCAGCCTCACCGCCTCCGTGGCGTTGACGGCATAGCCGTCGGCTCCGATTTTTTTGGCAAAGCCAAGAGAAATGGGACCTCCGCCCACAACAACCTTTACTTTTTCGCGAATGCCTTCTTCTCCCAGGAGATCGATGACTTTTTTCATGTTATTCATGGAAGTGGACATAAGGGTGGCCATGGCTACGATTCCCGCCTCTTTTTCCTTGGTATATTTAACAAATTGTTCTACCGGCACATCCCGGCCAAGATCGATCACTTCATAGCCTGCAGACTCCAACATGATTTTCACAAGGTTTTTACCGATATCATGGGTATCACCCTGCACTACGCCGATGATAATTTTGCAGCCATTGCCGAAGCTATCTTGAGGCAGCATGGGCCGCAGCACCTCCAGACCGTTATACATGGCGCTGGAGCATATCAATAGCTCCGTAACGAAATATTCTTCTTTCTCGTACAGCTCCGCCGCTTTATTCATCCCGTCAACCAAGCCCTTCAAAATACCTTCCAAGGGGTCGTAGCCACATTGAATATATTCTTCTGCTACAGCGGCAATCTCCTCGTCCTCCATTTCAAGTACACAGCGGGAAAGCTCGGACAGCAGCTTCTCCTTACTTGTCATGTCCATCCCCCCTAGCTCTTTTGTCTTTTACATTCGGCAAGCATTGTCTCGACTTTGCTTATATTTACCGGATAGCCTACTTCCCGTACGGTATCCATCATTTCCTGAATATTTTCTAGAGGGGTATCTACGGGCAGGCTGCAGCCGGACATCACCACATAGCCTTTGGGGCTGTTATAGCCCTCCTGGATACATTCCAAGGTACGCAAACGCACATCCAAAGGCGTGCCGGAATACATAATTCCGCCTGGATCCACATTGCCGAGAATTTTTGTTTGATGACCAATTGTTTTTTTACATTCGAGGATGCTGGCCACATTGTCGATGCTCAGCCCCGCGAGCCCCAACGCCCCCAAATCCGGCCAGATTTTTTCCGTTTGTCCGCAAATATGGACGATTACGCCCTTCCCTCTGAGTTTAATAAAATCCACTAATTCTTGAAGATAGGGCAAAGAAAATTCGCGGAACACCTTAGGGCTGACCACCGTACAGGAAGATAAGGGCTCCGAAATAGCCGGCGTCAAGCCGATCTCCATTGCCGCCGCCGTATAGGCCTTTATTGTTTCCAAGGATATTTGGCATAGTTTATGTACGGCATCCGGATCCTTGCGCAGGCAGGTAAGAGTTTTTTCTACTCCCAAAAGGAAAAAGGCATTGCTGAAAGGCCCCACAACCCCGAAAGAACAACCGATTTCATCGCCCATCTCGTCAATAAGATATTTCATTGCTTCCAATTGTACCGGCAGCCGGCCGTCTTTATAGGGATCGGCGGCTTTGAGCCTGCCGATCTCCCGCACGTCCGCAATAGCCGGCTGGCCCAAATCCGCCGTGTTGTCTTCCGGCTTGATCACCTTTGCCCCCATGGCCTCGGCCCAGGGAAAAAGATCGGTAAAAATACGGATACTGTCATAGCCAAACCTGCGGTAAGAAGCAATCTGGGCCTTTGCCAGCACTTTTGGATCTGTATTGAATTGAGAAATTTTACAGCCATATACCCGGGCCACGCCGTTAGCAACATTTGGATTGCATGGCAAACGGTCTGCCGCCTCACCCCGGGCAATGGCTGCCGCCCTTTGAGCCGGCCTCATCGTATCCAACATCCTAGCCCCCCTATCGATTTGCCGATTAATTATTGATGGTCCAATGAAGAATTCTGGCCTTAATAAGGTCAAACAAATAGAGAATAACAACCAAAACCAATGCCATAAACAAAAAGCCTACGGCTACCAAATCAAAACGCCCAAAATCAGAGTAGTATTGAATAAAGTAGCCCATACCGGAAGTGGCGCCAAACATCTCAGCCACCGCCAGCAGCATAAAGGCCAGCTTAAGAGCAATGGTGCAGCCGGTAAGTATTGCCGGCGAAGCCGCCGGCAATACAATGCGAAAAAGACGTTCTACTCTCGGTATTTCCAAGGTCGCCGCATTTTCCAGATATCGCTTGTCAATGGTCATCACTGCCGTAATGGTTGTGCCAAGGATGATCCAGAAGCAGCCCAAAAAAATAATAAAAATAGAAGCTATGCGAAAGGACGGGAAAATATTGATAGCATATGGAGTAAGTAAAGTAACGGGAACCGCGCTAAAAGCGTTAATGTAGGGCGTTAAATTTTTACGCACTATATTTTTTGAGCCGATAAATGCTCCGACAGCTATCCCGCCAATAAGGGCCAGTAAATAAGCGATAACCAAAAGGGATAATGAGCTTTGCAGCCCCTTGATTAATTGGGGCCAATATTGTTTAAACAAAGGCGGAATAGTGGTAATACTATGGAAAAGAAAGGGATTCAGCACATGGAGAACGTCGGTCAATATTATATAGCCTGCCAATATGCCGGCAAAAATGAGGATAATCCCCATTCTGTCTTTGATCAATTTCTTTATGTTCATTGACAGTAGCTCCTTTTTACAGCCTTGCGGCGCCTGGCCATCCTAAACTGTGGTTAATTATTCCCTTGAAACTCAACTGCTTTATCTTTAAAAAACTGGCTGTCGGGGTAATCTTCTATAAGTGAATCCAAGGCCCGTTTATAAATCTCAAAGTTCATATGGTCATTTAAATCAATATTCCCTACAGACAAATAACCAAAGTTAGCCATTTTGTTCCACATGGCTTCTACGCTCTTCGTATAAGGATCGGTATCATATTTTATATGAGGGCTGAGAATAAAGCTATCGGCGGTTTCCTTTTGTAAATCCAAATTTTCCACCACCAGGTCGGAAACCTCTTCCATATTGTTCTGCATATATTCTTCAGCCCGCAGATAAGAGCGCAATAACCGATACAAGGCCTCTTCATTATTGCTCAGATAGGTATTGGTGGAAAGCATGCGGCAGCAGGAATGGTTGGGCCACAGCTCGTCAGGCCACATTTTTACCTCCAGTCCCAATTCCCTGGCCTGGATTTGGTAGCCGGTAGCCGTTGCGCCAAAGTCAACCTCACCTTTACTAATTGCTTGAAGCACATCGGTATTCTTTTTATATTCGATGAACTCCACCATGTCCGGGTCCCCTTCTTTGCCAATGACTGTAGTGCCGCCATAGGTGAAGGAATACCCCGCATCATTCAAAATACCTTTCAGGACAATATCCGGCGTGCCGCCTCTGGTAATACCGATCCTCTTGCCCCGAAAGCTATCCAGATCCGCGTATTCCATATCGGGTTTACCGTAAACCGGCGTCTCACCAATGACCATATAACCGGCAAACATATTAAAATCCTGGCCATTGGCAATCTGGGTCAAGGGGCCGCCGGTACCGTAAGTAGATAATACATCTACTTGTTCTGCCGTAAGGGCCGAAGCCGCGTCGGAAAGGTTGCTCAGCCATACCATCTCTACTTCAATGCCCTCTTCGTCGTTAAATCCATGCTTGTCGGCAATAAACTGGAACACCTGGCCGGATGTAGGCTGAGCTCCTACGCGAATTTTGATTTCCGCTGTGCCGCTATCCGAGGCCGGCGTACCGCCTGCCGGTGATGAAGCATCGGCGGATTTGGCAGCCGGAGCACTGCCGCCGCAAGCCGTCAGCATTAACAACATAATAAGAGCAAGTGCAAACAGACCTATTATTTTAAATTTCCTCATTATTTTCTCCTCCTGTTATCTGAAAGTTTTCGTTAGGGATGGATGATTACCCGGTCACTATCCGGAGCCTCCCGTTCAGCCCGCTCTTCGGCATCTTGATGAATTAATTTGATCAGGTGGTTGCGCAAGGCTATAATTTGGGGTTCACTGTGCATGTTTTTACGGGTTGGATGTATTTCCCCTTCAAAAGAATGGGCGTACATAATGTAGGCCGGAGATTGGCTGAAAACTGCAATATGGGTTGCCAGCAGCAAGGCTTCATCCACCTCATGGGTTACAAAAAAGATGGTTTTTCTTTGATCACCGTCTTGCTGCCATAGGCGCAGCACCAAATCCTGCAGCTTGGCTTTGGTTACCGCATCAAGAGAACCAAAGGGCTCGTCCATCAGCAATATGGGAGGATCAATGGCGAAGGCCCGAGCAATACCGCATCGTTGCTTTTGACCGCCGGACAGCTCTCCCGGCAATTTATTGAACAACGATTCGTCCATATCCACATTACGCATCCAATGCAATGCCCGTTCCTTTTGCTCCTGCTTCTTCATTTCAGGGAAACGCCTTTCTAAGGCTATCGTAATATTTTCTCCTGCCGTCATCCAAGGAAAAAGTCCATAATCCTGGAACACTACGCCCCGCTGCAACCCTGCTCCTTTTATTGGCCGGCCGTCAACAAGCATTTTACCGCCATTTGGCTTTTCCAACCCGGCCAATAACCGCAATAATGTACTTTTGCCACAGCCCGACTGGCCTAAAAGGCAAACGAAGTCTCCTGCTTTAACGTTCATATTAATGTCGCCTAAAACCACATCGTTCTCAGTATAGGAAAAGCTTAAATTCTTGATTGACACATCGAGCATGATATCAATCCGTTCCCCCCTTATAACGAAATTAATAACCAAACAGCGAAAAGCGTTATGCAAATGCCGCATAACGCTTTTACTATATAACAAACATAATATTGTCACAAATATTATTTATTGATAATACGGATTCTTCTATCAGAATTTTTGATAAGCATGGTTTTGCATTACGACACCGGCATGGCTTGGCCGCCGGAGCTGCCTTTCAGCGTAAACTGACCGGCCAGACCGCTGAGAACTTTTGCCTGGGCCGACAACTCTTCACTGGCGGCGGCGCTTTGCTGGGCGGTGGCTGAGTTTGACTGCACTACTGCCGATATTTTGTCTACGCTTCTTGTAATGTCGAGAATAGAGCGGCTTTGCTCCTGGGAAGCGGCCTGAATTTCGCTTACGCCGGCAGCAATCTGCCGGGCATCCACTAAAACAGTGCCCAAGGTTTGTGCCATAGAATCCGACAAAGCTTTACCTGACTCCACAGACTTCACCGAAACATCAATCAGGCCGGTAGTACTTTTGGCAGCTAAAGCGCTTTTGGCTGCTAAATTGCGCACTTCGTCGGCCACTACGGCAAAACCCTTGCCGGCGGCGCCGGCTCTGGCTGCCTCAACGGCTGCATTTAACGCTAGAATATTGGTCTGAAAAGCAATATCCTCAATGGTTTTATTGATTTTAATAATTTCTTCGGAATTCTTACGAATATCATCCATTGCTTTAAGCAAGAGCTTCATCTGGCGCTCGCTTTCGTCGAGGCTGACGCCCATCTGCCGGGCCTTACCATTAAAGATATCAGCATTTTCAGCAGTATAATCAATCTTGGCCACGATCTCCTCCACTGCCTGGGAAAGATTCTCTATAGCCATGCTCTGTTCCATGGCCCCTTCCGATAAAAGCTGGGAACTGGCCGCCACGTGGTCGGCCCCTACGGACACTTGCTCGGAGGTCAGGTTCAATTGGCCCAGAGTATGGGAAATCTGAGCGGAAAACTCTTCGATAGAACGGCCGATATCCGTAAAGTCGCCGATATATTGCTGCACCGGCAGATCAAAATTGCCCTTCTCCATCTGGGCCATGGAATCACCGATCCGGGAAACATAGTCGGAAAGAGTGGCCATGGATTTGCGCATGCTTTCGGCCAGCATACCCAATTCATTGCTGGAGAAATAGTCTATCTTGCTCTGCAAATCCCCCCGGGCCAGGCCTTCCATACCTTTTTCCAGTGTTTTTACGGGCAGAAGGATTTTCTTGCGGATAATAGCCAGGATAAAAACAATAGCGGTGAGATTGAGAGCCAGGGTAATGACGCTGACGATTTTTAGCTTAATAATGCCCTGGGCGGAAAAGCTCTCCGCCTGAGAAACAGCGGCATTGCTTTTGTTAAAAAGCTCCTCGCTGTTGGCCAGGACCAGTGCCTCCTGCTGAGAACCGGCTTGCTGATTCAGCAAGGGCTTTACCTGCTCTTGCCAGTAACTGCGGATTTCCTCCATTTGCTTGACCAGCTCTCCATCCCTCGGCTCAGGCAACTCCAGCTCTTCATCGCCGGCAATCAGGCCATTCATGACTTTTTCCACCTTGGCAATATGCTCCGCCGCCGGCTGCTCCAGCAAGTAAAGCTTCACAATACGCTGGGTGGCGCCTCTGACAACGCCGCAATAATTGACAATTTTGCCGTTGCTTTGATTCTGGTCAAGAAGCAAAAAAAGGAAGCTCGTGTTGAAAAGGCTTAGTACAATAAGGCCAACCATTGTGCTGTAAATAATTCTTTTAATACTCATACTTTTAGCCCTTTCAGTAGTTTGACATATACTAAAGATATAATGTATTATTCTACAGTCAAAGCGAATTTAAGTCAATAAAAATACAGGCGAGACTATGAATCTCCTATGCATATACAAATTATACTTATCGACATTGTCGGATATAAAGGCAGGCAGCCTTGTTTTGCCATTTCATATCAATTATAATAAATTTAGCAGTAAGCTGCGGGGGTGCATATGTTTAACCAGAATATCTGGCTGGGCTTAGTTAATAACTCATCATGGTTATTGGCTCTTTTCGTCATTTACGAGATCAGCTGCTTTTGGGCTGGTAAAAATCATATTTTGGGCCAAATGGTCAGCGGCATGCTGATTTCCGCTATCTGTATAGCTGTTATGGCCTGGCCCTTTTCCCTGTTTGAAGGGATTCTCTTTGATACCCGCAGCATATTAATCAGCACCACAGCCCTGGCCTTCGGCGGCATTCCCGTCATGATCACGGCAGGTGCGGCAGCCTTTTTTCGCATAATTCAAGGGGGCTCCGGCACTGTAGCCGGCTTAGCCGCCATTGCCTCCAGCGCTATGATCGGTCTGCTCTGGCGGCGCTTTCCCATGCCCAAAACCAGAACCCTCAAGCTGCTGAATGTTTACCTGATGAGCCTGGTCACCCATTTGGCGATGATTCTGAATATGCTTTGGCTGCCGGCCGCTCACCGCTTCGCCGTAATTCAGCGCATTTCTTTGCCGGTAATGCTGATCTATCCCGTGGTCTCCGTAGTATTGAGCGTACTGCTTTTTTACCAGCAAGAACGCCGGCAGTATCAGGAAGGGCTGAAAAGCAACGAAGAAAAATACCGTCTGATTACGGAAAATGCCTCCGATGTGGTGTGGACTATGGATCTTGATCTGCGTGTCACCTATATCAGTCCGTCGGTGGAAAGGCTGTTAGGGGAATCGGCTTCCCAATATATGCAACGCCCCATTGAAGAAAGGTTTTCTCCGGAGACGCTAAAAAAAATCAGGAATCTCTACGCCCAGGAACTGGCCAAGGAGCAAGATCCGGCCTATCCCAAGGACAGAACCTGCATAATCGAGCTGGAGCATTATAAAACCGACGGCACCACCCTCTGGCTCTCTATGCATATTGCTTTTTTCAGGGACGCCGGCGGCAACATCATCGGTCTTCACGGCGTCAGCCGTGACATCACCAAGCAAAAAAACAGCGAGCAGGCACTGGATACCGAGAAAAAAAAGGCTCAGTTATACATCGAAATTGCTCCTGTCATCTTCCTTACCCTGGATACGGACATGAATGTTACGCTGATCAATCAGGAAGGCTGCAATATATTAGGGTTATCCAGAGATCAGATAACCGGCAAGAATTGGCCGGAGAATTTTGTTCCCCTCAAGCACCGGGCGGCCCTTTGCCAAATGATAAAAAACATGTTTGAAGGGGGCAACGAAAATTACAGAATCTACGATAATTCCGTCATTACCGCCGACAATGGCGAACGGCTGATCTCCTGGCGCAACATAGCAATGAAGGATGATGAAGGCAATATCACCGGTATGCTGGCTTCCGGCATCGACATCACCTACCAAATGATCACCATCAATGCTCTCCAGGAAAACGAACGCAGCAAAAGGGTTTTGCTGGAGAATCTGCCGGGAATGGCTTACCGCTGCAAATATGACCGGGACTGGACCATGGAATTCGTCTCCATGGGCTGCCTGGACCTGACGGGCTACGAACCCGACAGCCTGCTTTTTAACCGGGATCTATCCTTTAATGACTTAATCTTGCCAAAATATCATGAGTTTTTATGGAATAAATGGCAGGAAGCCGTGGCCAGCCATTCTATGTTTGAGGAGGAATATGAGATTGTCTGTGCCGGCGGTGAAGTTAAATGGATTTGGGAGCAGGGCCAAGCCATTTATGATGACGGCGGCAGCGCCTTATGTCTGGAAGGCTTGATTATCGATATTACGGACAGAAAGAAAAATGAAATTAAGCTCAAGTATTTAAGCGAGTGTGATTCTCTCACCGGCCTCTACAATTTGCGGTCCTTTGAAAACATATATAAGAACAGACCGCCCTCCCCGGCGGCCGTCATGATGATCAATGTGCGCAGCTTCAGCGTCATCAACCGTATTTTTGGTTTTTCTTTCGGCAATAAACTTATTCAGGATATCGCAGCCTGCCTGTCAAAATATTGCGCTGAAGGCCAGATACTTTTCCATACGGCCATTGACCGCTTTCTCCTTTACCTTCCCCAGCACGGTACCAAGCAGGAACTGATTTGCCTATGCGAAAATATTTTTAAATCTTTGGACGCCGCCGTCGGCGAAAAAATTGTCCGCTTCAGTATCGGCGTGCTGGAGCTGGAGGCCGATTGCGACTATAATGCGGAAAAGGTATTAAAGAACGTGTCCACGGCAGCGGAATACTCTCCCGACCATGGGAGGTTCGGTTTTTGTTTCTTCAGCAAAGAAATTGAGGAAAAACAGCAGCGGGAGGCGGTGGTCAGGCTATCCCTGGTGGAAACCCTGCACAATAGCAGCCCTGAGAATGACAGATCCTTATATATGCTGTACCAGCCGATCATTGATTTAAGAACTAATAAAATCACGGGCTTTGAGGCTCTGGCCAGGTATATGCTGCCGAAATTAGGGGTGATTTCCCCGGCGGAATTTATCCCCATAGCCGAAGCCTCCCAGCTCATGCTGCTTTTAGGCAAAAGATTGATGCGCATGGCTTTGGAATTCTCCGTCCACCTGGCCCGGCAAGGCCATGCTTCCATCACCTTATCCTTTAATATTTCAGCCATCCAGATTCTCAGCGAAACCTTTTTAGAGGATTTAGCCCAATTGCTGGAGGAAACCGGCGCCGATCCCCGCAATCTGAATGTGGAGATTACAGAATCCGTCTTTTCCGACAATTATCAAAAAATCAATGAGAAATTGGGTCAAATCAAAGCCATGGGCATGCGGGTCTCCATCGACGATTTCGGCACCGGTTATTCCTCCTTAGCCCGGGTTAATGAGCTGAATATTAATTGCCTGAAAATAGACAAGTATTTCATCGACAAACTGCTGAGCACTCAGCCGGAAAATGCTATAACCGGCGACATCATTTCCATGGCTCACAAGCTGGGCCACTGCATCGTAGCCGAAGGCGTGGAGCAAGAGCAGCAAAAGCAATATCTGGTCGAGCATGACTGCGACATGATGCAGGGCTACTTGTTCAGCAAACCGCTGGCTCCGGGGGCCGCCCTGGAGCTTTTGCAGCAGACCAATTGATTAGCGGACAGCCTTATCCGGAGGAAAACTTAAATTTTGCCGCAGCAAGAAGCGGGCGCCTCTCTTGAATCTGACCAGATCCAAAAGAGACGCCCGCTTTTTTTTATACAGCCGCATACGGAGGTCCTGGCTCTATAACCAGGATTCGTCCTCTTCCTCCCGCAGCAATTCCACTTCCAGGATTTCTCCTGCCCGATGCCCCTCAAGGCCCAGCTTGCTGATGTATTGGGCCGGCGCAGCCAGAGTTTCCGCCATATGAGCCCCCCGGAAGGACACTTGGGCCGTCCGGTAGCCTTCCCGGGTTTTTTCCAGCCGCATCTTGCACAAAAACTCCATGTCCGGATTACCGATTAGATCCTCCGTCAAAACCGCCTTTACGGTTTTGCGTTTCGGCATGGGTTGCCGGATAAATTGGTTAACGGCCCAACGGATACACCATTCCAAGCCATAATAAGACCCAATGGAGGGGCCCGGCAGGTTTACCGCCAGCTTGCCGTTAATAACAGCTATAGACAGGGGCTTACCGGGGGCGGCGGCTATGCCGTGGCACAGCAAATCACCCTTTTGGGCCAGGGCCCTGGTGTTATAATCTTCTTTGCCTTTAGAAGAACCGCCGTTGATGATGACAATATCAGCACTTTGCAAAGCTTCATCCAGGGCCTTATCTATGGCGGCAGGATCATCTTTGACAATAGGCAGGCACAAAGGCGCAGCCCCCAGCTCTTCCAGCATGGTTCTTACCAAAATCGTATTGGAGTCGATGATCTGCCCTCTTTGCAGCCGGCTGCCCGCCGGTACCAGCTCGCTGCCTGTAGGGATAAAGGCCACCACCGGCTTGCGAAACACCTCCACCGTCATAACGCCTGCCGCCGCCAGCAGGGAAAGATCACAGGGAGTCAGCTTCGTCTTAGCGGGCAGAATCAGCTCTCCCCGGGTCATTCTGCTGCCGCAGGGACTGACATTCATACCCGGCGTAACCGTAAGCCCCGGCTCAAAGACAAGGCCCCCTTCATCGGTAAAAGTGACCGCTTCAATAGCAATTACACTATCATAAGCATCAGCAAAATCATCGCCGGTATCGGCCCGCACATATTCTTTTCCTTCCTTCCAGCCGCTGGCATCGGGAAGGCCGCCGGCAAACAACCGGCTATTTACGGCGACACCATCCATACGGGAGGCCCTGACCACCGGCAGATTATGGGCAGCCAGCACATCGGCAGACAGCACCCGGCCATAAGCTTGCTCAACGGAAATTTTCTTCGTTGCTACAGTGGGCTGCCAAACCTCTTTCAGACGCTTCAGCACTTCTTTTCTTGTGGGAAGATTGGTCCATTCCATGCTTTTATTCTCCTTTATCTATATGATGATTATCGTTTCTCCTGCTTGCGCACATCCCACAAAATCCAGCCATAGACCGTTTTTGCCCGGAGCTCCATCTTGCCTCCCCTGGCCTGGCCTTGCAGATAACCGTAGATGCGGGCGGACTCTCCCAAGGCCTGGGGGATTTTTTTGCCCAAGGCCCGGCTATAATGCTCAGCCAATTCCCGGCTGACTTCCACTTCGTTATTCTTGAACTGTTCATGGTAAGTGGTCTCCGGATAATAACCCATAAGCCACAGCAGGTTAAAAAGAGCATAAAACCATCTGCCGTCCCAAACCGGCGCCGCCGGCCGGCCATATAGGCCTGTAGTAAGCATTTCTTCGATATTGTCGGAGCCATAAACAAAAGTGCTATTAAAGCAGTAAGCCTTGCTCAGGCTGATGATTTTTTCCAGCCCATTCATGCCGTCAATAGCCGGCGTCAGCGACGAAAAGACCAAATCAAACCGCTGCCCGACTCCCAGCCCGGCCAAATCCGCCTGCTGAAAATTGCATTGGACAAATTCTATATTGGCCAGCCCTTTTTTCTCTGCCGCTAAAGCGGCATATTTCAGCATTTCCGCAGAAATATCCGTAGCCACCACAGACTTGACGTATTTGGCAAACTCCGCCGCAAATTGCCCCGGACCGCAGCCCACATCAATTACTGCAGCGTCCCTATGCAAGATGCCTTTGCTCAAAAAATAATTTACGGTTTCAGTCACCCGTTCATCCAACCGGCCTTTTTTCTTTGTTTGGCTTTCCAACTCCCTTATCCAGGAGCCGGCTTTTTTATCCCATTGCTCCTGGGTGGCTTTACTGGGCTGTTCGCTTTTGTTGGTCCACAGATCGGTAAAATAGGCAAGATCCTGCTGAAAATTTACCCCGGTAAAATTCGCCTCCGTCATATTAAGCTCCTTTTTAATAAAAATCTGCCCGGTTACAGCTTAGGGGAGACACAGGCAGTGCGGTCAAGCTCCTCTATATCCAAGAGATGCAATTGGGCCTGGTAAATACCGGCCAGGCGCGGCTCCGTAATGATATCCCCTACCTCGCCTATGCTAAAATGGCCCTCATATTCCATAGTGGCTACTTTGCCTCCCAAAAGCAGCACATGGTCCGGATTATGGGTGGTTAAAATTACGGCATAGCCCTCAGCCGCCAATTTTTTGATCATGCGCAGGGTGATCATTTGCCGGCCATAATCCAGATGGGAGGTGGGCTCATCAAAAAGCAGGACTTTCGGCCGGTGGATTACCGCCCTGGCTATCATTGCCTGCTGCTGTTCGCCGCCGCTTAAATAAATATAGGGTTTGTCCGCCAAATGGACAATATGAAACATCTCTAAAATATGCAAGGCCCTGGTATGATCCTCTTTTGCCGGCCGGCTGAATAAGTTTTTTGTCGAGGCGCAGCCCATAAGCACAAAATCCAAAACCGTATAAGCAAAGACGGGATTATGGCTTTGCTGCACATAACCGATTTGCCGGGCAATCTCTTTTTCCGTCAGGCTCCTTATATTGCGGCCTGCCAAAAAGATATTGCCCTTTTGGGGCTTAAGAATGCCTATTAAACTATTGAGCAGGGTGCTTTTGCCGGCGCCGTTAGGGCCCAATATAGAGAGGATCTCCCCCTCCTTAAGCTCAAAACTGCAATTGCGGTAAATTGTCCGGGAGCTGCCTGGATAAGCAAAGCTTATGTTTTCCACCTGATAAATCATAGCGTACCCCTAGCTTAACCTCGTATGGTTTTTATATAGGAGCCAAGCGTAGAAAGGCGCTCCTATCAATCCGGTAATAATACTTAGGGGCAGTTCCGTTTTGGCAATGGTGCGCCCCAAGGTATCGGCAAACAGCAGAAACAATCCCCCCAAAAGGGCGGAGGCCGGCAGCAGGCGGCGGTTGTCAGGACCTATCAGCATTCTGCCTAAATGGGGAATAACCAGCCCCACCCAGCCGATAGTACCGCTGATGGAGACGGAGCTGGCCGTTAAAACCGTGGCGCAAAGAATAGTGACGCCTCGAAGCTGCGCCACATTGGCCCCCAGGGCTTGGGCATCTTTTTCGCCCAAGGACAAAATATTGATCCACCAGGCCAGCCCCAGCAATACGGTCATGGAAACAGCCATGGGGACCAGCACATAGGCCAGGGACCGGAAATTGATGTTGGCTACGCTGCCCATTTGCCAATAAGTTATGGCCGGCAACTGGGTGGTGGGATCGGCTATGTATTTGAGGAGCCCCATAATGGACCCCATAGCGCCGCCTACAATCACCCCGGATAGCACCAAAACAATAGCGGAACGGCTGTGCAACAGCCGGGGCAGCAGCGTCGTCAAGGCTACCGCCAATATGCCGCCGGCTAAAGCGAAAGCCTGTATAGCCAGAGAATGAAAGCCTAATAAAATAGCAATAGCTGCACCAACGCAAGCGCCGGCGGAAACCCCCAGAAAATCCGGGGATACCAGGGGATTGCGAAAGACCCCCTGGTAAGTTGCCCCGGAAATGGACAAGGAAGCGCCGATAACTACCGCCGATAATACCCGGGGCAGCCTGAGGCCCATGACCACATTTTCCGTCATGGCGTCCCAATCGCCCTGCCATCCCAGGATATTATAGAACACAATCTTCAGGCTTTCGCTGAAGCTGACGGGGTATTTGCCCACGCAAAGGGCCAGAAAGATACCCAGGCAGACGGCTGCAATAAGTATTAAGTTGAAAGGTAGAGATTTGCCGGATTTAGCAAATCCAAGAGATTTGAGGGCCTGCACTTTTTTCATGCTGATGGCTTACTTGTCCAGGGCAGACCGCTCGATATCCAGATTATAAACCGTCTTATAAAAATCGGACACCAGCTTGTCCATTTCTTCTTCACTATATTGTTCGGGGTAGAGCTTCATCATGGACCATACGGTACCCAGGCAAGTAGCCATACCGGGATTTTCCCAGTTGTGCAATTTGCTTGGCAGCTCATAGATACGGCCATTTTTTACTGCGGCCAGATCAGCCCACACGGGATCCTGCAAAATTTCTTCAGCGGTATATTTGGCCTGCCGGGAGATAAAAATCACATCGGGATTCCATTCGAAAACCTGCTCAACGCCTACCTCCGGCCAGAATTCTTCCGCAGCAATAGCGGCAGCCTTGTTTACACCGCCGCCATTGATAATCATCTCTGATTGCATCATGCTGCCGTCGGCTACCTTGCCTTTTTCCGCGCCCAGCAAAACAAAGGTGGGCCGCTGATTCTCGGGAATATTGCCGATGCGGTTCGTGGCAATCTTTACCGTATTGCGGTAATATTCCTCAAGCATAATCGCCCGCCCTTCATTGCCGGTTGCTTTACCAACCAAATGATAAGCCTCCAGCGTGGCGTCGATGTCCTCGGGGTCGATTTGAATCATCGGTATGCCCAATCTTTCTATGGCGTCGATGTTCTCTTTATCGGCTACGGTGTGGATAAATAAATCAGGATTCAATGCCGCCAGCTTTTCCATATCCGGCCGGCCCCGTCCCACGGTTTGCAGGTTGGGAATCCCAGGCAGCACCATGATCTGAAAATCGTCATGGGGTCCGATGGAAGCCAGCTTATCGCCCAATCCCATAGCCAGTACGAAATCGTTAGCCATATACCAGCATACGGAAATAGTTTTCACATCTCCTACTTCCACAGTTCGTCCGGCTTGATCCGTAATAGTCACAACCTGAGGCTGCTGGGGAGCCGCCGGTTCGGTGGCAGCGGTAGGCTCCGTGGCAACCGGGGAAGCCGGGGGAGCGGAGGTGCCGCTGCCGCAAGCGGCTAAGGAAATGGCCAGGATAATTGAGAATAGACCAATGATTATTTTTTTCATTTGTACCCTCCATTACTCGTATGGTTTTTGAAAATAATTCGATAGATGTATTTTAGCACAATTTTCCACGCTTGTCATGGGATTTAAATAAGAAAACCCGCGGCAAGGGCGGGCAGGCAGTGTGGCCGGAGGGGCAGGCGGGCAGTGGCCCCCGTTTGATTAGGAAATGTGCAAAATTGCAGGTTTGTTACCCCGTTTGTTTGGAAATGTGCAAAATTGCAATTTTGCACGGTGGACGGCCCCCATTGCTGTAAATTGCATAGGCTGGACCGGCCCTTCAAAGGAAATTTTGCCTTTTCCAGGTGATTTAAGGTTGTGCCGCAGCCGGTTCGGAATTTGAAATTTAAGTGTGTCCTCGTCTTAATCAGTCACAATTGCCACCATATAAACCATGGCATCAGGGCCCGGGTTCCGCATTTGCTGCTCATCTTCTGTCCCCGACACGATAGCACAGTCACCGGGCAATAAAGTATGCTCCTCTCCGCTATTATCTTTATAGAGGCAAACGCCTTCCAAAATGCAGACAGCCTCGGTTTTACCCGTATGATTGTGACGGCCAATAGTGGCTCCGGCTGGGACAGTCACTCTGGCAAACATATGAAAGCGTGGGTTATTGTGGTCTTGCTTTTCTATGCCGTGAGTAATAGTAATTTGTCCCTGGCCGCCATATTGGTTTTCCTTCAATTCCACCCGCTGCTCCGCCTTTTTTCTGATCATTTCTGTCCCTCCTGCTATAATCTTATATTCGATTGATTTACTCTACCTTATCTTACCATAAAAAGAATCGTTGAGGTATAGCAGGCGGCATCCGTCGAAATTTCTCGTCAAAAACAACACCGATAAGAAAAAAAGTTACCGGTGTTGTTGGAAATATTTTCTTGTCAGTCAGTGCCGGCGCATAGTAAAATAAGGTAGAGTTGCCCCTTGAGCGGCCGGTTCATTTCCTCTAAAGACTTTTACTTTATACATCAGGAATGATTTTTCCTGGTTTTTCCTATATAATTAGTACAATTAGCAAGGAGAATGGAAAATGGACATACGGGTACATAGTATAGGCGGATATATCACCCAAAATTATTTGCTGGAAACAGCCCTGGGCTGGATTGCCATAGATACGGGCTATCCCGGCGGTGAAGAGAAATTCCTGAAACGTCTGGCCCGGTTTTGCAGGCCCGAGGATTTGAAATACATCTTCCTGACCCACGCCCATGACGATCACGCGGGATTTCTGGCGGCCCTGCTGGAAGCAGTCCCGGCAAAGGTAGTACTGCATCCGGCGGCCGTGCCCAGTCTGGAAGCGGGCGAAAATGCGGAACCGGCAGGCAGCGGTTATGCCACCCGGGTGGGCGCTTTATTTGGCCTTGTCAAAAAATCCTTTACCTTCCCGCCTGTTCATTTGGGGGATAGAGCCGTTTTTGTGCAGAAGGAGGATGACCAGTTTTTTGAGGAACTGGGCCTGCCTTTGCGCATTGTCTTTCTGCCAGGCCATACTGCAGATTCCATCGGTCTTTTCCTGCCGCAAACCGGTCAGCTCTTTTGCGGTGACGCCGCCATGAACGCCTTGATCAGCTTAGGGCGGCATACCATATGGATTGATGATGTCTCTGAATTTCAGAGGTCTTGGGATAAGATGATCGCCCTGAAACCGGTACGGATTTACCCCAGCCACGGCACACCTTTTTCGCCAAAAGATTTGCTGAAATACCGCCGGTTTATGGATGGCCGCCCGGTCATCCAGCCCAATAACCAGCCCAATAAAAGGTAAGGAGGTAGTTTGTATCAATGCGTTAAAAACGGTAAAGATCACATCGGAATTTCCCGCAGCCGCACCGGAAATTTGGTCCCGGCTGACAAAAGTGGAAACCCTGCAGTACATTGCCGCTCCCTATGCCACATTTGAACCGCTGAGTCCCGCGGATGCAAACACATGGTCTGCCGGTTCCACCAGGCATTACCGCCTGAACATATTCAGAATCATACCAATAGGAGTTCATACCATCCATGTGCGTAAATTTGATGAAGCTGCCCATTATGTTTTTACCGAGGAAAGCAACCGGCGGGTGCCGGCTTGGAACCACACCATTACTATTGAGCCAATTCATGAGCATAAATCGCGGTATACCGATATTGTAGAAATTGACGCCGGTCTGCTTACCGGATTGGTATGCTTTTGGAGCAAGCTTTTTTATCGCCATAGACAAAAAAAGTGGATAGAATTGCTTTCATCAGCATCTTAGCCGGCTGAGGCCGGGCTGCCCTTATCGCCTCTATCGCCTCTTCAATTCACCTGCCTGGCTGCGGCAACCGCAGTCAGGATTTTTTGTTTATCCTTGCAGCGGTCTGTCTCCACCCCGCTGCTCAAATCCACGCCCATGGGCCTGACCTGCCGGATAGCTGCGGCCAGGTTGCCGGGGTTCAAGCCCCCTGCCAGGAAAAAGGGCCGGCTAATGGCAGCAGTCAGGCTCCAATCAAAACTCTGTCCGCTGCCGCCGCCATTGTCCAGGATGATCTGGTCGGCAGAGGAAGCGGCGGCGGCCGCCAGATCGGAAAGGACCCGGATCCGGAAGGCCTTCCAGATTGGCTTTCCTGCCACCCGGCTGCGCAGGGCGGCGATATATTGCTCATCTTCCCGGCCGTGGAGCTGTACTGCGGCAATGATCCCTTCCTGCAGCAATGCTGCCGCTTTCTCCAGGGGCTGATCCACCAGCACACCTACCGGTATGATCCCCGGAGCCAGGTTGCGGGTTAAATCCCGAACCTGCTGGGGCGTCACGTTACGGTGACTTTCGGGAAAATCGATAATAAAACCGCAGTAATCGGGAGCGGCCTCGTTGACGTAATCAATGTCACAGGGGCGGGACAGGCCGCAGATTTTGATTTTCGTCATCTTCCGACTCCTTTTTTCATAGCCGTCAGCATAGCCTGCCTGTCACGGCTGCTCATGAGGGCTTCGCCTATGAGCACTGCATCGGCGCCGCTCTCCCGTAAAACAGCCACATCCTCCGGGCCGGACACGCCGGACTCGGCTACATACAGCACATGAGGCGGAACCTGTTGCCGCAGCCGGGCGGCATTGGTAATATCCACTTGGAAATTCTTCAAATTCCGGTTGTTGACGCCGATGATTCGGGCGCCGGCAGCCAAGGCAGAGGAAATCTCCGTCTCATTGTGAGCCTCCACCAGCGCCGACAGGCCCAATTGCCCGCATAGCTGCAAATACCGGACAATATCAGCCCTGTCCAGCAGAGCGCAGATCAGCAGTACTGCATCGGCGCCCAAAACTTTGGCCTGATAAATTTGGTATTCGTCCACCACAAAGTCTTTGCGCAGCATAGGCAGAGACACCGCTTGCCTTATCTCTCGGAAGATTTGATCGGATCCTTGGAACCATCTGGGCTCCGTCAGGCAGGAGATGCAATCCGCCCCCGCCGCCTGGTAGTCCCGGGCAATATCCAGATAGGGGAAGTCCGGCGAAATGACTCCCTTGGAAGGAGAAGCTTTTTTCACCTCACAGATAAAACTCATACCCGGCTTACGCAGGGCCGCCTCAAAGGCATTGCAATCGGCGCCGCATCCACTGCTGCCTTCGTCTCCGCTATTACCGCCTTCGTCTCCGCCATTGCCGCCTTCGCCTCCGCCAACACTGCCACTCCTGGCCTTGCTCCCAACCAGCTCAAAGCATTGCCGCTTCAATTCTTCCAGGGAAACCCGGGCCCTCTCCTGCTCCACCCGGCAGAGGGCATGGGCGGCAATCTCCTGTAAAATATTCATCGGCTGCTCTCCTCCACAAACTGCTTCAGCTTGGCCCGGGCCCCGCCGCTGTCCAACAGTTCTTCAGCCAGCCTTACTCCCGCTCCTATGGTTTCGGTTTTGCCGCCGATATAAAGAGCGGCGCCGGCGTTAAGGCACACTGCCTGGCGCTTGGGACCCCGTTCTCTGCCCTCCAGGATAGCCTCGGTGATGGCGGCGTTTTCCGTGGTGGCTCCGCCCACCAGGTCTTCCTTGCTGCAGCGGCTATAGCCAAACTGCTCAGGGGTAAGCTCATAGGACTGAAACCAGCCATCTCTGATCTCACACACCGCAGTGGGGGCGCTCATGGATATTTCGTCCAGCTTATCCAGGCCGTAGACCACCATGCCCCGGGTGACCCCCAGTTTGGCCATTACTTGAGCCAGAGGTTCCACCAGGGCCTCTTCGTACACGCCCATCAGTTCCATGTCAGCCCCGGCCGGGTTGGACAGGGGCCCCAGGATATTGAACACCGTACGGATTCCCAGCTCCTTTCGGATGGGCGCCACATATTTCATGGCAATGTGATAGTTCTGGGCAAAGAGAAAGCAGATGCCAATACCCCGCAGCAGTTGAGCGCTCCGCTCCGGCGGCAGATTGATGTTGACGCCCAAGGCTTCCAGCACGTCGGCGGAACCGCACTTCGATGAAGCGGCCCGGTTGCCGTGTTTGGCCACCGGCACACCGCCGGCAGCGATGACCAGAGAAGCCGTAGTGGAGATATTGAAGGAGTTGGCCCCGTCGCCGCCGGTACCCACGATTTCAAGTACATTCATATCATGAAGCAGCTTGATGCAATGAGCCCGCATCCCGGCGGCGGAGGCGGTGATCTCGTCGATGGTCTCTCCCTTGAGAGACAGGGCGGTAAGGTAAGCCGACATTTGAACGGGGCTGGCCCGGCCGTCCATGATTTCGTTCATTACGGCTTCCGCCTGGGCGTAGGAAAGGTCTTTTTTCTGGGACAGGCTGATAATGGCTTCCCGGATCATATTAAATTCCCCCTATCTAAGGTAGTCAAGGAAAGACTGGCAAAGAAAGTGCGGATGATGGTTTCTCCCATTGGAGTCATAATCGACTCCGGATGGAACTGGACGCCGCAAACGGGATAATCCCGGTGCTCCACGGCCATGACTTCACCCTCCGTTGTCCGGGCGGTAACCCGCAGCACATCGGGGATAGCAGCCTCCAGCGCCGCCAGGGAGTGATAGCGGGCAGCGGGAAAAGGCTCCTCCAACCCCCGAAACAGGCGGCTATCCGGCTCACCCCCTATCAGGGAGGGTTTGCCATGCATAAGACATTTGGCATAAGAAACCGTGCCGCCGAAAGCTTCGATAATGGCCTGGTGGCCCAGGCAGACGCCGAAGATGGGCACCTGTCCGGCCAAGGCGCGGACAGCAGCTTCACAGATGCCGGCCTTCGCCGGATGGCCGGGGCCGGGTGAAAGGAACAGAGCCGCCGGAGCCATGGCCTCCAGCTCTTCCACCGTACAGGCGTCGTTGCGCAATACCTTAATATCGCTGCGGACAGTACCGATAAGCTGGTATAGGTTGTAAGAAAAACTGTCGTAGTTGTCGATAAGCACAATCATGCCAATCCCCCCTCTGCCAATTCCAGGGCCTTGACCACAGCCCGGGCCTTATTAATGCATTCCGTAAATTCCTTCTCCGGCACGCTATCGGCTACAATACCTGCCCCGGACTGGACGCAAACCCTGCCCTTCTTCTTGTAAGCCAGCCGGATGGCAATGCAGGTATCCAGATTGCCGGTGAAATCCAGGTAGCCGATGGCCCCGCCATAGATGCCCCGTTTCCGGCCCTCCAGTTCCTGAATAATCTGACAGGCCCGCAGCTTTGGTGCGCCGGAAAGGGTTCCCGCCGGCAAAATGGCGTCCACCGCGTCCACTGCATCCTTATCCTGGCGGATCCTGCCAGAGATAGTGGAGCCGATATGCATGACATGGGAAAATCTCTCGATAGTCAGATACTGCTCTACCCGGACGGTTCCCAGGGCACTGATCCGGCCGATATCATTGCGGCCCAGATCCACCAGCATATTGTGCTCAGCCAGTTCCTTCTCATCGCTGAGCAATTCCCGCTCCAGGCGAAAATCCTCTTCCGCCGTCTTACCCCGGGGCCGGGTCCCCGCCAAGGGAAAGGTATGGAGGACCCCGTCCTCCAGCTTCACCAGAGTCTCCGGCGAAGCGCCGGCAATCTCCACGTCGTCGCTGGAAAAGTAGAACATATAGGGTGAGGGATTTTCTGTGCGCAGCACCCGGTAAGCGTCAAACAAGCTGCCCTCTGCCGGGGCAGTCAGGGGGTCGGAGAGCACTACCTGAAAGATATCCCCCTCCCGGATATAATGCTTGGCCCTCTCCACCATCTTACAGTACTCCTCCTGGGAAAAGACGGGGGCAAGAGGCTGTCTGAGACGGAGGGGCTTGAAATCCCCCCGGGCGCCGCTGGCCAGCAGCCGGGCCATCTCATTCAACTCCTCCTCCGCCTCGCCATAGGACTCTTCCAGCCGGGCAGGATCGGCGCCGGCGATGAGAATAAGCTTCTGCCGGCCATGGTCAAAGACGATCACCTTATCGAACAGCATCAGGTCCACATCCCGAAAATCCTCCTCCGGCCCGGCAGAAAGCCGCAGCGTCGGTTCCCCATATTTGATGTAGTCGTAAGAAAAGTAGCCCACCAAGCCACCGGTAAAGGGTGGCAGCCCCTCCACCTTCGGGCTGCGGTATTGGGCTAGGATATTCCGAATGGCCTGGCCGGGATGGCCAGGGTTCTCCGAGCGGCCGGGGTGGCTGGGCTGGCCGGGCTGGCCGGCCCGGATCACAGGCTCCTCAAGTTCCTCTTGCTCCCCTTCTTTGTTTACCCTGCGCAAACTAATTTGGCCGTCGGTGCAAGTCAGCTCCAGAGTAGGAGAATAGCCTAAAAAAGAATACCTGCCCCATTTGTGACTGCTGTCCGCACTCTCCAGCAGATAGCAATGGCGGCTGGCTGCCCTCAGCGTACGCATGACTTCCACCGGAGTAAAACGGTCGGCCAGCAGCTCCCGGCTAACCGGAATACGCCGGTAATCACCGCTGCCAGCAATTTGCCTGGCCTGTTCCAAAGTTGGATACATCATAAAAAACCTTCCTTTCGGCTGCCGGAGGCAAAGAAAAAACCCGCCCCTGACAGAATTTAAATGTCTGTCAAGGACGGGTATAAAAATTATTCCCGCGGTGCCACCTTGATTCACGGCTTGACCCGTGCTCTCGACGAGATACCAAC
Source organism: Clostridiales bacterium (assembly GCA_038562165.1). GTDB lineage: Bacteria > Bacillota > Peptococcia > DRI-13 > UBA5745 > WRMS01. The sequence goes on from JBCFAO010000001.1 coordinate 58,823, forward strand.
ATATCTCCGGCAACTGACGTATGCCCTACGTCGCAGAATACTTGGCTCATCACCGTTCCCTGCGCCCTCAGCGGTCCATTTGGCAACCTGCGTTCGATCCGGCTCTCAGCTGCCCGGACTCTCTGTGCGTGCACAATTACTTTGATCTCCGCTTCTACGGTTTGCGATATGAAATTGTTGGTCTGATTATAAAGGCTGCCTTCGGCTATGTCAAGAATTATTTAGGCGTCTTATAAATTATGAGGACTTAAATATTTCTACATATTTGAAATCAGCAAGGTGAAGTCAAGTGCATTTATTTCCCGATATACTCCATATTGAATACAACTGCAAAAATCTTCCCATGTGTTTTCCGAGTAATCCTCGATATAAGGAAATTTAATATTTTCTTTATGAAAAAAAGGCTCTGCTTCTACATGGCAAATATAAGGATATATTAGCCGGTTAGCTTTAATTTCATCCTTCCAATATAAATCGTCGGCAGCACCCTTTAATTGCCTTAAACGTTTGTCAGATAATTTTGAAGTAACTTTATAGGCAACTATCTTTTTTACGTTAAGATCACCCTGCTTTATCGAATCAATAAATATTTTTCTTTTACCACGGCGGCCATCTGCATCTATCATTACACAAATATCATTTGGCTGTAAATCCCTCACAAATATGTTTTTTTCATACCCATCTTCTTTAAAACCCAGCAAGGAGGGGCTTCCGGGATCTCTCTTATATAAACTTCCGTCATCGGCAAAGTAATTCTTATGCGCTGCATTACTAATCGGATAAAGGACTATTCTTGGAATATTTCTAATATAATTGCCAACCATAAAATCTTCGAGAGTGCTGTCAATATATTCATCGGACTTCAACTTAAACCACTTCTTAAATGATTTTTTAAACTGTGTTTCCGTATTAGCAGAACTTAAGATTGATATCTGCTGCACATTTGGTATTTTTTTATTCTCGCGCACTACCAAAATTACGCCATTCAATTCCTTGAATTTTGGAAAGTCGGCACTTTTATCGTGTTTATGAGCGATGAAATTTTGGGAAATCCATTCGACTTCTACCGGAATCCATATGCCATTTGATAATTTGCCTTCTAAATCCCAAAAGGTTCCCGTTTTATTAGACCTTGCATCTACAAGTAATTGATATTCGTTTTTGTATTTCACAGATAGTTCCATACTTGAAATATGCTCAATAATGTATTCCTGTAAAACGATCTCATGTATGTATTGACTCATTACATATGCACCTCCATATCTCCGGCAGTATAGTTACTCAAGTGAACTGTTATTTCTTAAGTATAATCAAATTATAATCAAAAAACCACTTTTGATTTCTCAAAAGTGGTTTTGTTTTAGTGGAGACGAGGGGGATCGAACCCCTGACCTCTTGAATGCCATTCAAGCGCGCTCCCAGCTGCGCCACGCCCCCATATTTTACTGAATATGCAGTTTAGCAAGTCCAATGTTCCTGCAACATTGATTATTCTAGCATAACATTTATGATCCTGCAACTACTTTTTTTACTTTTTTACGATTGTTGTTGAATAGAAGATTTTGTTATATCATTTATGTAACCTTAATAAAAATTAGAAAGTGAGCCTGCCATGAACGACATATCTATCGACAATATCCTCAACCGCATAGAACAGTTTTGCAAGGACCGCAATTGGGATCAATTCCACACACCGAAAGAGCTGGCTATCGGCGCCGTCACCGAAGCTGCCGAGTTGTTGGATTTATTTCGTTTTCTTTCTGACCAACAAATAGAAGATATGCTGACCGACGAAAACGGGCGCGCTAAAATAGGCCAAGAGCTAGCGGATATCCTATACTTCTTACTGCGCTTTTCCCAACTCTACGGCTTTGACTTGCTTGAGGAAGTTGATAAGAAAATGAGCATTAACGAGGCGAAATATCCCGTAAAATTATCCCGGGATTGCAATTTGAAATACAATGAACTGACAGAGAAATAATAATAGGAGGCAATCTGAATGAAACGGAACCATACTATTTTCTTAACATTACTGATTATCCTTTTTGCATTATTCCTGGCCTCTTGCGGCGAAGGCGACGAGCCTATGGCTGAAAAACCTGTGATTTATTTGTACCCCGCAGAAAAAACCGACATTACCGTTAAGCTTGATTATCATGGCGAACTCTTTGTTACCTATCCAAGCTATGGCGAGGGCTGGAATGTAACTGCCTACCCTGATGGCACAATTATTAACAAAGCTGATGGCCAGGAGTATTCCTATTTGTTTTGGGAAGGAAGCGCAGACAGCGAATACGATTTTTCTGCAGGCTTTGTTGTAAAAGGCGGGGATACGGAAGCTTTCTTGAAAGAAAAGCTTAAATTCATGGGGCTTTTGCCTAAAGAATATAATGAATTCATTGTGTATTGGCTGCCGAAAATGATCGCTAATCCTTACAACCTGATTTCATTTCAAGGAAAAGCCTATACAGACGATGCCCCACTGGAGATTTCCCCTGCTCCGGACAGCGTGCTAAGAGTTTTCATGGCCTTCAAACCTCTTGAGAGGGCAATAGAGGTACCTGAGCAGAAATTAGAGCCTTTCCAGCGAAAAGGCTTCACCGTTATCGAATGGGGCGGCAGTCAAGTCATTGATTAGGCCGCAATACTGTTTATATACAAAAAGCTGCATAAAGGGGCACTGTTTTGATGCGGTTTTCAAAACCAAAGTTCCTGCCGGACAGCTTGATTGCGTAGGCCGGCTTATAGGTGTCAATATAGACTCCCAGGCTTTTCGCTTTCGTATTGTCAGCAGCCTTGACCTCGATGGGAATAATTTCACCCTGTCGCTGGATCACAAAATCCACCTCAGCGCCTCTTGGGGAAAACCAATAAAAACAGGTATATCCATTTGCGGTCAGTTGGCAGCATACGTAATTTTCTGTCATGCCTCCCTTGAAATCGTCCAGTTCGCCGGAAAGATACAAAACGTCTTCCGCAACCACGTCTTTCTTGGCGCAAAGCAACCCTACATCGGATACATAGGTTTTGAAAGAATCGATATTGCGGTAGTTTTCAAGAGGCTTCATCGCTTGTTCAACCTGATAGATTCTGGTGACAATACCAGAGAGTGCCAGCCACTCGATTGCGTTCTCAAATTCAGAAGCCCTGCCTCCCTTTTTAATAAGCTTATACTGAAAACGTGTGTTTTTCTTTGAGAGCTGAACAGTGATATTGTCGTATACCAGACGCACCTTTTTAATTTCGTTCTCCTGATTGTATTTGCTCATATCATTAAGATAGCTGGTAAGGATGGTCTTTTGGGTATGGCGGATCAAAATATAATCCTTTGTTTCCACGAATTTAGCTACACAATCGGGCATCCCACCCACTATCAGGTACTGCCTGTAATAGTTCATGGCGGCATCGTGCAAGGCTTGTGGCATCGCTGAATCGCTTTCAAAGCAAGTCTTAATTTGCATGACCAAACTGTCCTCATCCAGGGCCAGCAAGAACTCCTCAAAATCCATTGGGTAGAGTGTCTTGATATCCACCTTGCCGACGGGGAAGGAGAATAGTTCTCTGTTAACAGCCACACCCAATAAACTTCCGGCCGCAATCACGTGATAGTCCGGCGCATTTTCGCAGAAGTATTTCAAAGATGTAAGAGCCCTCTCGCATAGCTGAACCGCATCGAAAACGATGAGGGTTTTTTTTCGTATGATCGTTTGGCCGGCAAGGCGGGATAATATGGGCACCAAATAGTCTGGATCCAGACTTTCTTCAAAAGTTTTTATCAGTGAAGGATTTGTTTCAAAATTAAAATAGGCGACGTTTTCGTAATTATTCCGGCCAAATTCGAGAATCGAATAGGTTTTTCCTACCTGTCTGGCGCCTTGTAAAATAAGGGGCCTGCGAAGTTTTTTAAGTCTTACACCAGTAAAAAAATTGACATATGTCTTACTTTTTGTTAATATCTGAATTACGATTAAAAGACAGGACGACAGATAGGAGGTATGCTCTGTGTATAAAGGAACGAATCCCTCTGCTAAGCGTTCGCAGGAGTGGATTGCTAATTCTCTTGTTTCTTTGATGCGGGAAAAATCCTTCGAACAAATTTCAATAAAAGAAATCATGGAAGACAGCAAGCTGGCCAGGCAAACTTTTTATCAGGTATTTGATTCGAAAGAGGATGTGCTGGAATATTACATGGATTGTTTGTTTGCCGAATATTTAAAACGTTGTGAAGCGGAGGTGGTTGGCAATCTCTGCGACGCCGCAAAATTATTTTTTAAATTTTTCAATCAAAATGAGTCTTTTATCGAGTCTTTGGCACAAAATCACAAGGTGGGTATCCTGCAAAAAAAATGCAACGACTATTTGCAAAACGAACGCTTTATGAAGTTCACCCATGCCGGCATTCATAATCCCCAGGAAAAAGCCTTTGCTTCCGCTTTCGTTACGGCAGGATTAATCGGTTTGCTGGTAGACTGGTTTAAAAGCGGCAAGACTGTCGGCACAGAAGAGCTGGCTAATCTTGTTTGCAGAATCACCAATACAAAAACCACTGAATAAGGAGACAACGTAATGAAAGTTGGCATAATCAGATGCATGCAAACGGAAGACTATTGCCCTGGCACCGCAGACTTCCGGGTAATTCGTGAGAAAAAAGGGGCTTTTGAAGGTGTGGCTGAGGATATCGAGTTGATCGGCTTCACCAACTGCGGCGGCTGTCCCGGCAAAAAGGCGGTGCTGCGGGCAAGAGAACTGGTGAAAAGAGGAGCGGATACCATCGTTTTTGCCTCCTGCATCCAAAGGGGCAATCCAATCGGCTACCCTTGTCCTTTTGCGAAAAAAATGAGAGAGATCGTCGTTAAGGACTCTGGGGAGCAAATCAGAATCTTGGATTATACCCATTAATCTTTAAACTGTGGAGTTGCGGAGGTATTTATGGCTATCATTAAACTGCTTGTTGTTTTTGCCGTCATGGTAATTGTGCTGAAACTAAAAAAGCCTTTATTCCTGGCCATCATTGGGGCAACGATTGCTACCGCCCTTTTATTCGGTATAGGTTTGGGGCCTTTTTTTTCTGCCTTATACCGGGGAGCCACCGGCTGGGGCACCCTTTCCATACTGCTGGTCTTCTATCTTATTGCCTTTCTCCAGCGGATGCTGGAAAAGCGGGGCAGCCTGAACCTGGCCCAGCAGTCCTTAAACCGCTTATTTAACAGCCGGAGGATCACGGCTTCTTTGGCCCCCTTCCTCCTTGGCCTGCTGCCCTCGGCCAGCGTCGTTATCCTCTGCGGCGAAATCGTAGAAAACACTGTCGGCAAGGATTTAGCCACGGAAGAAAAAGCTTTCGTCACCTCATTTTACCGTCATATTCCCGAAAGCTTTCTGCCCACCTTTTCTTCTGTGGTTATTGCCATTAACCTGACCCAAGGCGCGGTAACCGCCGGCTCTTTTATACTGGGCATGGTGCCTATGGTCATTGTGCTGGCCCTATTGGGTTACGTTTTTTACCTGAGAAGAATCCCTAAAGAAACCATGCTTCCTCCCAGCAACAACAAGTGGCGGGACTTTTTAAACCTTTGCATAGGCTGCTGGCCCATCGCTTTGATTATTGCCTTGATCCTTACCTTTGATATTCCTGTGTATCTAGCCGCCGCCATCTCCATCCTGCTTTTTATCTTAATCGGCCGTTTCAGTTTAGGAGAGCTAAAGCCCTTTGTAAAGTCTGCCATTGAATCAAACCTGTTAATCAGCACTTTCTTTATTATGCTGTTTAAAGAGGTCTTAGGCGCTACCGGAGTTATTGCTACTCTGCCGGCTTTATTTGCCAAACTCCCCCTGCCGGAATTCCTAATTTTCGCACTGATCTTCTTCTTCGGAACAGTTGTCAGCGGCTCTCAGGCCATTGCCGTAATCGGCATTCCTTTGGTATTCATGTCCATTACGTCAGGCCATCTGCCCATGTTCATCCTGCTGATGGGTATGACCTTTGCCGCCAACCAAATCACGCCTACCCATGTCTGCCTGCCCATTGCCGCCGAGTATTTTCATATCAGCTTTGACGCTTTGGTTAAGCAATCCCTTCCCGTCCTGGCTGTTTTCTGTGCCGCCCTTTTCGGCTATTACTTTTTACTGATGCTTTTTGTATATTGATTGAAACCTTCCCCTTCTCTAATCCCTGAAAAAATGGTACTCTATTAGTATCAAAGAATATCAAAAGGCAGCACACATGGAGGAGACAAGATGAATAGTAAGACTTACACCGCCAAGGATCATTTATTGCGATGGATCAGTATTGCTTTTGCCACCTTATTTGTCATCAATTATTTTGCCAAGATGGAGTCCCTCCGTCTAATCTGCGCCTTTTTCCTAATTATTATTTTATCCCAAAGCTTCCGCCAAATGCGCCCTGTCAATCTGCGGGTGGTGGGCGGGCTGTTTTTAGCCGGCGCCGTTATTTTGATCTGGTCCCGTGCCGATATTCATACCTGGCTGGAGGCATTGATGCAAAATGCCAGCCTGGCCACCATGTTTACGGCGGCTCCCATGCTGGCACTGCCCTTTTATTATGAGGATTATCAAGGCGAGCTGGCCCGGTTTGCCCGGTTTAAAATGCAATCTTTGTCAACCTTTATGTTGCTGAATGCCTTCAGCGGCTTTTTCTTAAGTCTCTTAGTAGGCGTAGGCGCTGTGGTAATTGCCTACGAAATGTTTTACCCTCATAGCAAAATGTACGATGCGGAAGAATTGTTTTATCCTTCCCTGACCCGCTACAATTGCTCTCCCGGCTTTTTGGCCCCGGCCTGGGCTTCTATTGCGGTGACCACCATGGCGACGGGTACGCCCTGGGTTTCCCTTGTGCCCATAGGGCTGGCCTTTGCCTGCGTTTATATTTTGATTGATATGATTATGCTGTCCATTCATATCCGGCGGCGGCCGGGACGTTATCCCAAGCTGCAGCCTATTGCCGGCGAGAAGGTTAATTACAAAAGAATCTTCATCATGCTGCTCCTGGCTGTAATTATGCTGGGGATGATCGGAACGATTAATGCCACTACCGGTTGGAGCTTGATGATCGTTATTCCTATTGTGGCTATTTCCTTCCCCTTGCTGACAGCCCTTTTTCAAAGGAAAATCCCGGCCTACCGGGCGGGCATGGCTCAATATTATGACAAGTCCCTGCTGAAAGTCCGGACTGAAATAGGCCTCTTTACGGCAGCCGGTTTTCTGGGCAAAGCTCTGGAGGCCTCCGGTATCGGCGCCAAAATACCGGCTTTATTGCCGGATTGGCTTCATGCCTATCCGGTTTTCATGATCATCGCCATCATGCTGGTGATTATTTTGCCCTCCTTGGTGGGCATTCATGCCGTAGCTACAGGCAGCGCCTTGCTGGCGGCCTTGACGCCGGCTGCGGTAGGAATGAACCAGATGACCTTCGTGCTGACGGTACTGGCCGGCTGGATGATCTCCATCATCGTATCGCCTTTTTCCGGTGCGGCTTTAATCGTTGGCGGCTATGCGGAGCAGCCTCCCTGGCAGATCTCCCTTGGCAAAAACGGCCCCTTCGGCCTGGCTTGCCTAATCGTGTTCAGCCTGCTGATTTTCCTGATTGGACCTTTTTTGCAGGTTTAAGCAGCAGACAGGGAGCTCACTGAAAAAGTCGCTTCCAATCCCGCCGCCTGTACAAAAATTGAATAATTCTGTGATGAGATCTGCTTCCACGACTTTTTCAGTGGCCTGGCAGACAGGCTAACGCTAAACATTCCAAAAATGTTGTATATCTCTTTTATTTTGGGTATAATATGTGCGAGGTGATAACATTTTATGGAGCGTAAGATCATGCCTTCATTGCTTGAATGGAAGAAAAGCCCTGACAGAATGCCCATGCTGCTTTACGGAGCCCGTCAAGTTGGCAAAACATATACAGCTCTGACCTTCGGTAAAACACACTATAAAAACACGGTATATTTTAACCTGGAGGACTCCTTGGAGCTTAGCTCCATCTTTGAACGGGATCTTGACCCCAAACGCTTAGTGCGAGAGCTTTCCGTACTGGCCGGACAAAGTATTTTTGAAGAGGATACTCTTATTATCCTTGATGAGATACAGGCTTGCGAAAGAGCATTGACCAGTTTAAAATATTTCTGCGAAAAAGCTCCGGGCTATCATATTATTGCAGCAGGCAGCCTCCTGGGTGTGGCCCTTAATCGAGAGAAATATTCCTTTCCTGTGGGCAAAGTGGATATGTTGACCCTCTATCCTTTTGACTTTGAAGAATTTCTCTGGGCCATCGGCCAAAAAGATTTAAGTGATTTGATTAAGGAATGCTATTGCACCTTTTCATCCTTTTCCCTTCACGATAAGGCCATGGATTTATATAAAACTTATTTAGTCACAGGCGGAATGCCCAGAGCAATATATGAGTATGCGGACAAAAAGGATTTCGACTTTGTTAAAGCCGTGCAAAAATCCTTAAACGACGCTTATATCGCCGATATGGCAAAATATGCAACAGCTCAGGAAACCACCCGTATCATGGCCGCCTGGCAAAGCATACCTGCACAGCTTGCTAAGGACAACCGGAAATTCCAATATAAAATAATTAAATCAGGGGCCAGAGCTTACGAATATGAGATACCGCTGCAATGGCTGCAAGCATCGGGTGTTATTAACCGCTGCATAAAGGTTACAGAAGGAAAAATGCCCTTGTCAGTTTATACGGATAATAACTCCTTCAAAGTTTATATGGTGGATACCGGCTTACTTTGCTCCAAATTTGATATTCCGCCTCATGTGATTATTTCAGGCTCTCACAGTTTTGACGGCTTCAAGGGGGCGCTGGCCGAGAACTATATTTGTCAGGCTCTCACAACGAACAATATTACCCCTTATTATTGGGAGTCGGCAGGTAAAGCCGAACTTGACTTTGTCTTTCAGGACAAGTCAGGCAATATTGTCCCCCTGGAAGCAAAATCTTCGGAAAATGTCCGTTCCAAAAGCCTTATGCGGTTTATACAGCTCTACGCCTCCCCTTATGCCATACGGGTATCGGCAAAAAACTTTGGTTATGAGCGCAATATAAAAAGTGTACCGCTATACGCAGTATTTTGTATTACCCCTTGATTAAGAAGTATTTGTACAGTAAAACGGCATGGTCAGTTTTGACTATGCCGTTTTACTGTACAATGCCATTTGAATGGATAGGAATTGCTGCACTTGACAACTCAAGGCTCCCAAAGTATAATAATCATACAAATCATACTTTTACCCCAATACTAACCACTAAAAAGGATGTGAGATAATTCTATGGCCTCCCCCAAAGGTAAGTATGCCTGGACTGTTAAAGTAGGCGAAAAAGGTCAATTTGTTATTCCGAAGGAAGCAAGAGAGATTTTCAATATCGAACCCGGCGATACATTGATTATTTTAGCCGATGAAAAGCAGGGCATCGCTATCCCCCCGCCGGATATGTTTGCCCAGCTGGCAAAGGCCATCTTTCCCGAAAATAGGTCTTCGGCAAAGGGCGGAAAGGAGGAAGAGGAATAGTGCCCCATACCGCTCTGCCAAGGAAAAATTATTTTGATAATATCCGTTGCGCAACGATCGTACTTGTGCTTATTTATCATGTTATTTATATTTTTAATAGTGCGGGGGTCGTCAGCAATATTCCCATACAGGGGATCCCGGCTCTGGACGCTATCTGTTACTTTCTTTATCCCTGGTTCATGTGTCTGCTGTTTGTGGTTGCCGGTATCAGCGCCAGGTATTCCCTGCAGACACGCAGTACCGGACAATTTCTGCGGGAAAGGGTGCGAAAACTAATCATTCCTTACTTTGGCGGTGCGTTTTTGCTAGGCTGGCTTAACGGGTGGGTGACGGCCCATTATGTGGATATGTTCGGTGGGCATGCGGTTCCCGGTTTAGTAAAGTATCTGGTGTATACTCTAAATATCGGCCCGTTGTGGTTTCTTTTGGAGCTGTTCGTGCTTTCCATGATTCTGCTGCTGATCCGCAGGATTGACCCCAGGGACAAACTTTGGACACTGGCTGGGAAAGCCGGTCTGCCGCTTATCCTTTTGCTCTTCCTGCCGGTATGGGGTTCCTCATTTTTGCTCAATCTGCCTGTTGTCGTTGTCTTTCGCAACGGAATTTACGGGCTGATGTTTCTGCTCGGCCATTATGTATTTTCCCATGACACCATTTTGGCAAAGCTAAATAAACATGCCGCTCTGTTTTTGATTATTGCCGTCGGATTGGGGATTGTTGAAGTCTGGTATTTCTTCGGTCAGAACTATACATCCGACACCTGCCTGCAGCATCCATTCACAAACCTGTACCTTTGGGCAATGATCCTCGCCATTCTGGGATGTGCTCAGAGGTGGCTTAATTTCAGCAACTCCTTTACAAAGTATGTGCAAAAACGCAGTTTCGCCCTTTACGTGTTCCATTATCCGCTGCTGGTCACGGCGGCGTATCTGATCACGACTTATGCCGAATTGCCTATGGCGGCGGTTTATCTGATTTTACTGCCCTTCACTTTTGCCGCACCTATACTCCTTTATGAAATCATCAGCAGAATACCGGTCATCCGCTATCTTTTGTTGGGGATATGAGGATTATATCCTTGGTTTCCTTTAACACAAAAACCCCGTGTAAGCCAACGGTAGCATACCAATGGTTTACACGGGGTTTACTCATGCCCTTTAATGTTTCATAGCTTGTTAAAGGTTGTTACATAACCCCTCTCAGCAGATCTGACGCTGAAAGTGGCGGCCCTCCGTAAGGGCTGTCAAAAAATCAGCAACATAGCTTTCCATATTGGGAGCCGGCTCACAGATGATGCCCGGCTCCTTTTTTTCACCGCAGCGCAGCAGACAGTGCAGAGCTGTGGCTTCGCCGCTTAGACCGATGGTCTTATAGTGGTTAAAGGTATCGCAAAGATAGGTCTGTACATCGGCCAGGCCTTTAAGGGTCTCCACCTGAGAGCCGCCGGGCACATAAACGCCATCGTAAAAGACGGGGGCTGTAGTGGCGTAAGTCTTGTTAGCCTCTACTGTGCTGCTGTCACAGGCGGTGACCGGCCCTAAATTGCCGGATACTACATCAAAACAAGCGCCGGCCCCGGTAAGTGCGGAAGTAACGGCGTCAAACTGTGCCCTGTCAAAACCGCCGGCAACCAGTACGGCCACCTTTTTGGTTTGAGGGCTCTTCGGCGTATTGGCCATACTGAGAGCGGGCGAGGAAAAAGCGGTAGGCTTGGCCATATTAGCCGGCGGCGTAGCGCCCAAGCCTTCAGCGACTTTTTGGGCCAGCTCCGGATCAACGTTGCCCAGCATATCCACCAGTTTTTGTTGGGTATTTTTATTTTTGCATTTGCCCAGCTCGAACCGGAAAGCATCAACAATGTGTCTCTTTTCCCAGTCAGACATGCTGTTCCAAAACATAGCCGGCTGCGTATAGTGGTCCCGGAAGCTGGCACTGCGTTCCCGGATAATGTGACCGTCTACTTTCTCCTGGTAATGCTCAAAATGGCTTTCATGAGGGCCGGCGGCATGGGGCTGGCCGTTATTCAGGGAGTTGGGGTAATAACTGGTCTGGCCTTCATCAATGGTCATGCGGTGCATGCCGTCCCGCTGGTTGTTGTTGACGGTAAGCAGCGGCCGGTTGATGGGAATCTGCTGGAAGTTGGGCCCACCCAAACGGGAAATCTGGGTATCAATGTAAGAAAACAACCGGCCCTGGAGCATGGGATCATTGGTAAAGTCGATACCCGGCACCACATTACCCGGACAGAAGGCCACTTGCTCCGTTTCCGCAAAAAAGTTGCTGACATTCTGGTTCAGCGTCATCTTGCCGATTTTTTGAAGAGGAACCAGCTCCTCCGGCCAAAGCTTTGTGCAATCCAGGATATCAAAATCAAACTTGAACTCGTCTTCCGGGTTTAGCACTTGAATAGCCAGTTCAAATTCAACGGCATTACCTTGTTCAATTTTCTCCCATAGATCCCTGCGGTTGAAATCCGGATCCTTGCCGGCGATCTTCTGAGCCTCATCCCAGACCAGGGAATGGACGCCCAAAATGGGCTTCCAGTGGAATTTGACGAACTTGAATTCACCCTTGGCATTGACGAGACGGAAGGTGTGAATGCCAAAGCCCTCCATGGTACGGTAGCTCTGGGGTACGGCCCGGGGCGACATCAGCCACATCACATTATGCATTGTTTCCGGCGTATTCACCACAAAGTCCCAGAAGGTATCGTGGGCTGAGGCTGCCTGGGGCATCTCATTGTTGGGCTCGGGCTTCAGGGCATGGATAAGGTCAGGAAACTTAATGGCGTCCTGAATGAAAAATACCGGCATATTGTTGCTGACAATATCATAGTTGCCTTCTTCCGTATAGAACTTAACCGCAAAGCCCCGGACATCCCGCACCGTATCCGGAGAACCCCGGAATCCTGCAACGGTGGAAAAGCGCACGAAGACCGGCGTGACTAGGTTAGGATCGCTAAGGAAATGGGCTCTTGTCAGATGAGAAAGGTTTTCGTAAACCTGAAAATAGCCATGGGCCCCTGATCCCCGGGCGTGAACAATCCGCTCGGGAATTCGCTCATGGTCAAAATGAGTGACCTTTTCCCGGAAGATAAAATCCTCCATCAGCGTGGGACCCCGTTTGCCAGCCTTCAGGGAATCGTCGGTATTGCTAACGCCCACACCTTGATTGGTAGTGAGATAACCGCTGCTATGGCTGACCCGGGCAGCGTCAAGATCCAGGGATTTTGCGTTTTGCTTCTCTGCCTGCATGTGATACCTCCATATAGAATTTCTATTATGTAGTATTGTCCATGCAGGAAAATTCATGCAGGTAAAGGAAATTTATTCTTTATGGAGTAGCATTTTGCCGGCAAATGCGAATTTAATAGCCAAAACGGAGAAGAAAGCTGCCGGCTGCCTGTGCTATACTTGTAGAATACGCCAAAATCAACCAAGGAGGAACTCAATGAAAGGTCTGCGTCTTCCCAGCATTGAAATTTCCGGTATCGATATGAGTAAATGCTATTTTAATCCCGGCTGCGCGCTATGCGTATACAAGCCCGAGTCCGGTCAAAAAATACTGAACATGCTAAACGAATATTTCGGGCCGGCGCAACTTCACGGCATCTGCTGCCACCATGAGCCCCGGTTGCCTTACGGTGCTGTAATTATCAATAATTGTGCCGGCTGCGACAGAAGATTCCGCTCCTTATATGAGGGAATCCAAACCATTTCATTATGGGAGGTATTGGCCAGCATCCCAAACCTGCCCCTGCCCGATCACAGGGGACTGACGGTGTCTGTCCATGACTCTTGCTCCTACCGGCCCAAGCCCCAGGTTCACAAGGCTGTCAGGAGCATCTTGCATAAAATGAATATCCAAATCATTGATTCCCCTTATAGCGGCACCAGCTCCATCTGCTGCGGCGACAACTTCTACCCCCGGCTGCCTATTGAAAGGATTACAGAATTTCAAAGGATGCGGGCTGCCCAAATGCCCTGCCAGGACGTGGCTGTCTATTGCGTTTCTTGCATTAAATCTATGACTATCGGCGGCAAAACCGCCCATTACATGGCTGATCTTATCTTAGGTGAGGCAACGGAGCCTCAGGAAACAAGAATCGACCTATACCATAAAGCGGTGGACCAATATATCGATCAGCATTAAAAATCCCCTAAAAAACGGGCTGCCTCCCTCTTGGTTTTAACCAATAGGAAGACAGCCCGTTTTTTTTGTGGCAGCTTAAATGTTGGCTGATACAGTTTAATTATGGCTAATACAAAGCAGTATACTGGCCTTGGGCTATGGTCTCTATGACCATCTGCCGGTTAAGGGGGCTATGGGTATCAGGATTCATGGTGATAACGCCGGTCAGCACCTGAATATCCCGGCTGCCGGCAATCCAATCCGCCAGCCGTCCTGCATCAGCGCCTTCCGTCTCTTTAATTCCTTCTATAATCAGATAAAGAGCATCTGCCGCCAGGGCCCCATTGGGCATCATGGGTTCTTCTTCCCAATATTTACTATAGCTATCAATCCAATGAGCCATAGCTGAATCCTCATTTTTGGAGATATTGACAAAGAAGCTTCCCTCCATTATCTCACTATCTATCCCTTGCAATTGCTGACCGGCCCAGGCGTCGCCTCCCAGAAAAAAGCAATCCATTGCCAGCTCCTTGGCCTGCTTGATCACCAGCTTCCCTTCAGTAGGGAAAGTAGGGATAAACAGAAGCTGGGCCCCTGACTCCTTGATTCGGGAAAGCTGTCCCGTAAGCTCCGGATCGCCGGCCTGAAAAGATTCATTGGCGGTTATAACGCCGCCTTTTTCGGCAAAGGCCTGCTCAAAGTAAGCGGTTAGGTTAAGAGAATAGTCCGAACTGCTGTCTTTTAAAATACCGGCTTTGCCCACATTCAGATATTCAACGGCAAAAAGGGCAGCCTTTTCCGCCTGGTCGGCATCAGTAAAATTGGTTCTGAAAATATACCGTAAAGGCTGACTATGGCCTGCCGGTACTGTCAGCTGATCGTTGGTCCCCGTTGTACTGATCATTACAATGCCTGCCTCCTCAAAAACCTGGGCGGCAGTGATGCTGAGATTGGATTGAGAAGGACCGATTACCGCCAAAGCTCCATCATTAGCCAAACGGTTGGCTGCCGTAAAGGCCCCTGTCTGATCGCCGCCATTGTCATAGCTGATCAATTTCAACTCCCGGTCCAAAACTCCGCCGTCAGCATTGATGTTATTCACCATCATCTCCAGAGCTTTCTTCTCCGACTGGCCCCAGGCAGCATTATCACCGGACAAAGCCGCTATATGCCCAATGATAATAGGCCCGTCTCCTTTGCTGCCCTCAACAGTGCCGGCAGATGGGGCAGCCATGCCGCAACCCCCTGCAATAATAACTAATAAAGCCAGCAGCAATAAAAAGGCTGCTTTATTCTTTCTCATTTTATCTCCCCCCTTGCCGCAGATTTACCAAATTTCTTATTTATAGTATAATGGGGGCCTGGATCAAAGTAAAATGAATGATTTTTATACTTTACATAAGAAACTCTTATACAAAAGAGATCATATTGAAAGGCAGAGGGTTGACATGAACATTTCCCGATATCAGGTATTGATTAAAGTGGCGGAGCTGGGCAGCTTATCAAAAGCTGCGGATGTGCTGGGCTATACCCAACCCGGCATCAGCCACACATTAAACGCCCTGGAGGCTGAATGGGGCATACAATTGTTAACCAGAGGCCGCTCCGGCGTGGAATTAACGGCGGAAGGAGAATTGCTGCTGCCTGCCGTCAGGCGGGTTTGCAACGTCCATGATGATCTGTTTCACCAAATATCGGCGGTCAAAGGCGTAGAAACGGGAATCCTTCGAGTGAGCACCATCAACAGCGTATCCGCCCACTATTTGCCGGCCCTGATAAAATCTTTTAAACAATCATACCCGAATATCCGATTTGAGCTGTTTCAAGGTGAAGACAAGGAAAATGAGAAGTGGATAACAACGGGCAAAGTCGATTGCAGTTTTACTTTGCTGCCAAGCCTCAAGGAATTATCCAGCATCAGTCTTTATGAGGATCAAATGGTAGCCATACTGCCTGAGGATTACCCTGGGGATAAAAAAGCTTTTCCCGTTCATAACTTTGAGCGGGAGGCTTACATCTATGTTGACGGCAGCCCGAGAAATATTGAGAAGCATTTTGAAATTCTGGGTGTGAAGCCCAATATCCAGTTTACGGTAAAGGATGAGTTTTCGGCCATGCAAATGGTGGAATCCGGTCTGGGTATCAGTGTTCTTTCCGAATTATTTCTGCGGCGGACTTCTTACCGGATTAAAATGCTGCCGTTAGATCCGCCTAATCGCCGGCGCATTGGCCTGGTATATAACCACCGCACCTATTTGTCTTATGCCGCCAGACAATTTATCGCCTTCGTTCAGCAGTATAATAAATAACCGGCATTAATTCCTCTCAAAAAAGTAAGCCTCCTGCATAAAACAGGAGGCCTACCTATCTGCGGCTTATCCATATGAAAACTGGAGCATTATGGCTTATGCCTCTTCCGGGAAAACCTCTTCATGGGGCAAAGCCGGAGCGTCGGCCCACAAGCGTTCCAGATTATAGAAGCTTCTTTCATCCTCCTGAAAAATATGAATGATAATCTGGCCATAGTCCATCAGAATCCAGCGGCCCTCCTGCATGCCTTCGATGCGGTTGAGGATGGCTCCTGTCTTCTCCAGCTCTTCTTCAATGCAGTCGGCCATGGCCTGGGTCTGGGTGCGGCTGCTGCCGGTACCTACCACAAAATAATCGGTGAGGGTAGACAAATCCTCCAGCTTTAATACGGTAATCTTGGAGCCCTTACGCTGATCCATAGCCTTAGCAGCCAAAATGGCTAATTCTTTGCTTTCCATACTATACCCCTTTCTTCTTTTAACCACGCCAGGCAAAGCAGGGTGCCTTGATGGAGCGGCAGTTTTTTTCTTTCTAAATAAACCAGAGTCTGTTCGATGGCCTCAATCATAGCGGCCCGTAAATCTTGACGGCAAAGCCGCCGTAAAATATCTACTCCATTATATGCCCGGCCGGGCTCTATTAAATCTGCCATAAAAATGATACAGGCTTCCAGGCTCATGTCCGGCCCTCCTACGGTGTGCAGGCGGATTGCTTCTAAAATAACCGGATCGGCTATCCCCCATTCCCGGCAAGCCCGCCAGGCCCCTACAGGCCCGTGCAGTATGGAAGGATTTTCTCTTTCCGCCGGGTCCGTAATCAAACCCTGAGCCTCTGCCAAGGCCAGGAGCTGCTCATTGCTCAACTCCTTAGCGCTATCGTGGAGAAGTCCTGCCAGGGCCAGCTTAACTAAATCACCGCCGAACAAATGTCCCATAGCCACTGCCTCGTCAGCCACCGCCAAGCTATGATTAAAGCGCCGGGGTTTTAGCTGTCCTTGCAGCTTGTCTCTTAAGCTTTGCCATTCTTTTTGGCAGCCAGCCCGGCGGCAAATTTCTTCTGCTGTCTTTCCCGTTTCATTATTCATGGTTTATATAATCCCTGCTTGTATATGTATTGTTCCACTGTCTCCGGCAGCAAATACTTGATGGAACGGCCCCGGGCCACCCGGCTGCGGATATCCGTAGAGGATATGGCCATGGCCGGCACCTCAATGGTAATGATTTTCTTCAGGTATTCCGGTTTTAGCTGGGCCCCCAACCGCTCCGCCATGGCCTGGTTCTGAAAGCCCGGCCGGGTGGCGGCAACAAAGGTACAATCGGCAAAAAGCTCATCAATGCCCTTCCAGGTAAGGATCTCCAAAATGGCGTCGGCCCCGGTGATAAAAAACAACTCACCGTCTTTATCCATCATCTGGCGAAAATAGCTTACCGTATCGGCGGAGTAAGAATAACCCAGGCGGTTGATCTCTACTCTGGATACCTCAAAACAGGGATTGGTAACCGTAGCCAGTTCCGTCATTAAAAAACGCTTTTCTTTCGGCGTGACCTTTTTTTCTACCTTATGGGGGGGCTGGCCTGAGGGGACAAAAATCACTTTATCCAGATTAAAGCTGGTACGGACTGCCTCAGCCGTCACCAGATGGCCCTGATGGATGGGATCAAAAGTACCGCCCATCAAACCCAGGCGTTTGATGTTGGAGAGATCAATATCTTTTTCCGGCAATAAGCATGATTCAACGTTCATGTTGCCTCCTTATTTTCTGACCTGGCCGTCCCCCTGGACAATATACTTGATGGTGGTCATTTCCTCAAGGCCCATGGGACCCCGGGCGTGGAGTTTTTGGGTACTGATGCCGATTTCCGCGCCGAAGCCAAACATACCGCCATCGGTGAATCTGGTGGAAGCATTGACAAGAACCACGGCAGCGTCAATACGGGCGGTGAATTGACGGGCGGCGTCATAATCCTTCGTGATAATCGCCTCCGAATGCCGGGTACCGTAAGTATTGATATGCTCTATGGCCTCATCCAGACTCTCCACTACTTTTATGGAAATAATCATGTCCAAAAACTCGGCGCCATAGTCTTCCTCCGTAGCTGCCGACGACTGGGGCAAATAGGAGCGGCTTTCGGGACAAGCCCGCATTTCTACGCCTTTAGCTGCCAAGGCTGCGCCGGCCAGGGGCAGGAATTGGGCCGCTGCCTGGCGGTGTACCAGCAAGGATTCGGCGGCATTGCAAACGCCTATGCGCTGGGTTTTGGCATTGAGAAGAATATCCAGAGCCATCTGCTGGTCCGCAGCAGCATCCACATAAATATGGCAATTGCCAATACCGGTTTCAATTACCGGTACCGTAGCTTCCCGCACTACCGTCTGGATCAGGCCAGCCCCTCCCCTGGGGATTAAAAGATCCAGGTAACGGTTCATCCGCATAAACTCAAGGGCAGCCTCCCGGCTGGTGTCCTCCAGCAACTGCACTGCATCCTCAGGGCCTTCCTGCTGCCGGATGGCCTGGCGCAGAGCCTTTACCACCGCCAGATTTGAGGCCTTGGCCTCGCCGGAGCCCCGCAAAATCACGGCATTGCCGGTCTTAAAACAAATGCCGGCGGCATCGGCCGTTACATTAGGCCTTGCTTCGTAGATCATACCGATGACGCCGAAGGGCACCCGAACCTTGGTAATTTCAATATCCTGAGCTCCCTTCCAGCCTCCCAGCACCTGACCTACCGGATCCTTAAGGCCCACCAAATCCTCCAGGCCCTTAGCCATGGCTTCCAGCCGGTCTGCCGTCAGCGTCAGCCGGTCTACAAAGGCGGCGGTCATGGATTTTGCTTTGGCAGCCTCCACATCTATAGCATTTGCAGCCAAAATAACCGGAGCCTCACTGCGCAAAGCCGCCGCCATAGCCCCCAGCATTCTGTTTTTATCCACTGCCGAAAGAGCTGCCATCCGGACTGCCGCCTGCCTGGCCTTAGCTCCCAAAGCATAAATTTCTGTTTTTAACGTTTCCATAATAACCTGCTTTCTTTATTCCCATAAGGATAAATTATCCCGGTGTATGACTTCCGGCTCGTGACCAGGGCCAAGCAAGCCCTCAATCTCACTGCTGTGCCGGCCCCGGATACTCTCCAGTTCTTTCGAACTATAGTTGACTATTCCCCGGGCAATGGTCCGGGAGGCAAAGCTGATCTCCACTACCTGCCCCCGCTCAAAGCTGCCTTGCACCTGAAGGACACCGCTGGCCAACAAGCTTTTGCCCCTTTCCTGCAAAGCTGCCGCCGCTCCCCCGTCTACGATTATGCCGCCGGCAGCCCGGGTACTAAAGGCCAGCCAACCCTTGCGGCTGCCCAGAGGATGGGCCTTCGGCAAAAACAGCGTGCCCTGATAAGCCGACGAGCCTTCGTTGACGGCCATTGCTTGCCCCCCTGCGGTCTGCTCCCGGGATTCATTAAGAAATTGCAGGCAATCCCGGCGGCTGCCGTTGGTCAGCACCATGGGAATGCCTTGCATCACCGCAATCCTGGCTGCGGCAATCTTTGTCTGCATGCCGCCGCTGCCGAATTTGCTGCCCTCGCCGCCGGCTAAGGCTTCGATCTCCGGCGTAATCTCCTCTACCAGGGGAATCAGGCTGGCCTCAGGGTCTTTACGGGGATCGCTGGTATACAGCCCGTCAATATCCGACAAAAGCACCAGCAAATCGGCATCCGTCAAACCGGCCACCATGGCGGCCAGGGTATCATTATCCCCCACTTTAATCTGATCAAAGGCCACCGTATCATTTTCATTAATGACAGGAACGGCGCCGTACTCCATAATCTGCCGCAGGGTAGTTCTGGCATTGAGGTAACGCTGGCGGTGGGCTACATCGTCTTTGGTCAGCAGCACCTGGGCTACAGCTATGCCATACTCTCCAAATAATTTCTCGTAAATATGCATCAAAATGCCCTGGCCGATAGCCGCCAAGGCTTGCTTGGCCGAAATTTCTTTCGGCTTTTCCTGTATATTGAGGCGGCCCATACCGGCTCCCACGGCAGCGGAAGTAACAAGAATCACATCCCGGCCTTGGTTTTTCAAATCCGCCAGTTGACGGACAAGCAGCTCCATTTGCATCAGGTTAAGATTGCCGGTCTGGTGGGTCAACGTGCTGGTGCCCACCTTGACTACGATGCGCTTTGCCTTATGCAGTTTGGACCATTCTGCTTTGATCTCCATAATACCGCTCCTGACTAAGCAATGCTGAGCATACTATGATTAAAGGCCATGTCAGCCCCGCTCATGCTCTAATGATGTTAAACCATTATAACATATTTAACTTTCCTGCCAAAAGCCTTTGCTGAATAAAATTAAAATCGTATATAGCTCCAGGCGGCCCAGAAGCATTAGGAAGGACATAAAGTACAGGCTCCAGGCCGGCATATTGCCGTAATTATCCATAGGCCCCAATTGGCCGAAGGCAGGCCCAACATTATTGATACAGGTGGCCACAACAGAAAAGGAGGTCAGCATATCATAATCCGCCAGGCAAAAAACGGCTGTGGAAATTAAAGTGATCAGCACATAAATAAACAGGAAACTTTGGGTGCTGGCCATAACCTCCGGCGTGATCAGACGGTCGTTTACCCGCAGATTCACTACAGCCCTGGGATGTAAAATGCGGGTAAAGATTGATTTGGCGCTTTTGCACAAAATCAAAAACCGGCCTGCCTTCAGGCCGCCGCCGGTAGAGCCGGCGCAAGATCCGATAAAGGGAATCATCAGCACCAATAATTGTCCGATAGGCGGCCATAACGTATAATCGGCATTTACAAAGCCTGAGGAGGTATAGACAGAAGCGAGCTGCACATAGCTTTCGACCAAAGCTCCGGGAATCTGCCTGCCCCCTTTCCAAAGAAAGAGACTGTTGAGGCAAACCACCCCTATAAGCAAACCCAGATAAAGCCGAAGTTCCTCATTTTTCCAAAAAGGCTTTAAAGAACGGTGCTTATACGCAGCATAAAAAAGCCCGATGCTCAGGCCTGAGGTCGTCATGAAAAAGGCCAGGGTTACTTGAATCAGTGGGCTAAAGCCTATAAGACTATCGTTTTTCGTGGAAAAGCCGCCGGTGGAGATAGTACTGAAAACATGACATACCGCGTCAAAGGGCGTCATACCCACTAAAATCATGACCAAAATCATGACGAAAGTGAGAACTAAATAAGTCAGCCAAAGGATTTTAGCCGTTTCCTTAATACGGGGAGCAATTTTTTCTTTGATAGGCCCTGTGGCCTCGGCCTTAAACATCTGCATGCCGCTATTACCAAAAAAGCTAAGAAGGGAAACGAAAAGTACTACGATGCCCAAGCCTCCCAGCCAGTGGGTCAGGCTGCGCCATAAAAGTACACTGCGCTCCAAGGCCTCCACATCGGCAATTACCGAAGCGCCGGTAGTAGTAAAGCCGGAAACCGTCTCAAAAAAAGCCTCGGGGAAATTGGGAATAACACCGTAAGCCAAATAAGGAATAGCGCCATAGACTCCCGCTACCAGCCAGGTTATCACCACCAGGAGATAAGCGTCCCGGGAAGTTATATCACCAAACTCATTGAAGCCATGGCGAAGGCCCAAGCCCCCTAAAATTCCGGACAAGCCCACTACCCCGAAAACCAAGGCATGCCGGTCACCGTCAATAATACCCAAAACCATAGGAAAAAACATGGAAAGCCCTAGAACTGCCAGGACTACACCTAAATAAGAAAGTATACGCTTAATATTCGTCGCCAAGAAAACGTCTTCCCTTCAATCATCTAACTATAATTATCTAACTAAACAATTTAATAACCTGATCATAGACCCTGGGCAGACAAAATACGGTAACCTGATCATCAGGTAGCAGCCTGTCGTTTCCCTTGGCGATCATCACCTCGCCGTTTCGCATGATAGAGCCTACGATAGAACCTACGGGGAACGTAAGATCCTTTAATTTATGTCCGGCAACCTTGGAATGGGGATCTACTTCGAATTCCATCATGCTGGCTCCTTCTTCTCTGAGAAGGGTAAAAGAAAGCAAATGGGCGCTTTTTTTGATGAATCGAAATATGGCGTTGGCTGTTAAAACCCTGGGGCTTACCCCGATATCGATACCTACCCGTTCCATCATATCAATATAATCGGAACGCCGTACCTGGGCTATAGTACGCCTGGCCCCCAAATGCTTAGCAATAAGGCTGACCAGCAGATTGACCTTATCATCGTCGGTAACGCTGACAAAGACGTCAGTTTTGCCCGCGCCTTCTTGCTTTAGCAGGTCCAAATCCGTGGCGTCGCCGTGAATGACCAGCACCCGCCGGAACTCTTCAGACAATGCTTCACATTTTTTATAATCCTTCTCAATAAGTCTGACTGCATAGTCATTTTTTTCCAATATTTTAGCCAAATGACCGCCGGTCCTGCCCCCGCCCAGAATGATCACCCGCTGGGTCTCTTGCCGCTCCATACCCAGAAAATGCTCCACTTGAATCATCTCGTTGGTGCGGGCCAGCAGAAAAATAGTATCTCCAGCCAAAATCTTATCGTTGCCCCGGGGAATGATTACCTTATGATTACGGGCTACAGCTATAATCAAATAAGGCAGCTGGGGGTTTAATTGGCTCATGGCCAAGCCCTTAACCGGGGATTTTTCCGAAATGGGCAGCTCCAGCAGCATCACTTTATGGTCGGCGTAATACATCACATCCAAAGCTTCCGGCACCTCAATAAGCTTGGCGATTTCCCGGGCGGTAACCAACTCCGGATTGATGATCAGATCGATGCCCGATAAAAAATTAGCTCCGGAAGACTTCTCTTCCAGATACTCGGGATTACGTACCCGGGCAATAGTGCTTTTGACACCGGCTTGCTTGCCCAACATGCAAGCTACCATGTTAACCTCATCGGAAGCGGTAACGGCCACCAAAAGACCGGCCTCCGCTATGCCGGCGCTTTCCAGAACGGATATGCTGGCGCCGTTACCCTGGATCACATGGATATCCAATTTATCTTCCAATGAAGCGATGTGCTCCTCATTTTTCTCAATGACGGTCACATCATAGTCTTCCTCTGTCAGCAACTCGGCAATGGAGAAACCCAGCTTACCGCCGCCAACAATAATAGCAAGCATCTTACCTTATGCCTCCCCAATATAATAGTGCCCCCCATTGCAGCATAGCTAAAAGGGGTGTTAAGTAATAAAAGACCGGCTTATTTGTCTTATGCCTAAACCAGGTCATGGCCAGCCATAAGCCTAAGGCGCCGCCGAAAAAAGCGCCCCAAAGCAGCAGCCTTTCCGGCACCCGGCCTTTTTGCCTTTTGGCTTGTAGTTTATCCCAACCGGCCAGCAAAAGCAATACAAAACTGGCAAAAAGACAAAACACTATCAGCTGTTGAATATTAACTTGCGGCAAATAAATTTCCAATTCTCTTCCTCCGGCTATGCTGCGGAATCAACCCTGCTCATTCAGCATCTGCTGAAAATTCTCTTCGTTCAGGATCAGCGGCTTTCCTGTCTCTGCCTGCAGAGCCTGAGCCTTAGCTAGTTTTGAGCCGGCTTTTTCCCCTGCGATCACATAATCTGTAGTTTTGGTAACGCTATCCTGGGGTGTGGCGCCCAGGCTTTTGAGCTTGGCCTCGATTTCCCGGCGGCTGTAGCTCTGCAATACTCCTGTGACCACCACATTTTTGCCGGCAAAGGGGTTTGCCTGTGCCTCCAAGGCCTGGGCCCCCGGCCCTCCATCTTCCTGGCCGGCGGGCCTGACGCCGGCAGCCAGCAAATGATCAATAACCTGGCGGATCTTGTCATCCCGGAAAAACTGATAGACGGATCGGGCAATGATACCGCCCACTTCCGGCACCTCCAGAAGGGCTTCCGGCTCCGCTTTTTCTAAAGCTTCCAGAGTCCCGAAGGCTTTAGCCAGATCCTGGGCCGTTTTCTTGCCCACATGGGGAACACCCAAGCTGTAAATAAAGGAATCCAAGCTGCAACCTTTGCTTTTTTCGATAGCGGATAAGAGATTATCGGCCTTTTTATCTTTAAATTTATCCAGGGTTAGCAATTGCTCTCTCGTCAGCCTATAAAGCTGGTCCACACTGCGCAGCCCCAAATCTTCAAAAAACTGATGGGCGGTCTTTTCGCTGAAGCCCTCAATATTCATAGCTTCCCGTCCGGCAAAATGAGCCAAGGCCTTCACCATCTGCGGTTTGCAACCGATAGCATTGCGGCAAAAGAGATGAACCCCATCCTGAACCAGTTCGCTGCCGCATTGGGGGCAGTGGCTGGGGGTCTGGATCTCCTGCTGCTCCGCTGCCAATTTCTCATCTTCGGCGGCAGCTACACCTAAAATTTCAGGAATTACATCGTTAGACCGCCGGACAAATACAGTGGCGCCGACGCTCACCCCTTTGCGGCGAATATCGTCCATATTGTTTAATGTAGCCCGGCTGACGGTAACCCCCGCCAGTTCCACCGGCTCAAGTAAAGCCGTGGGCGTCACCTTGCCCGTACGCCCTACATTCCACTCTACGGCCAAAAGCCGGGTAGTCTCCTCCAAGGCCTCGAATTTATAAGCTACCGACCAGCGGGGAAACTTGGCCGTAAAGCCCAGTTTTTCCCGCTGGCTAAGATCATCAATGGCAATAACAGCCCCGTCGATATCAAAATTCAGCCGGTCCCGGCAAGCCTGGATTTCCTCCACGGCCGCCATAGCTTCTTTCAGGTCTTTGCAGCAGCGGTGGAAAGGATGAACGGTAAAGCCCTGGCTTTCCAGCCAAGCCAATTCCTCACTATAGGTAGCAAAGGGCCGGCCTTGCCAATAACCGATATCATAAAACCAGGCCGTCAGCCGGCGGCGGCGGGTCTCGGCAATATCCAAATTGCGCAAAGCCCCCGCTGCTCCATTACGCATATTTTTTAGGGGAACCTTTGCTTCTGCATTATATGCATCAAAGGCTTCTTTTGTCATGATGGCTTCTCCCCGGATTTCCGCCAGGGCCTGATCATCGATGACCGGGGGAATGCCGGGAATGGTCAGCAGTTGAGGCAATATCTCCTCCCCCACGGTGCCGGTGCCCCGGGTAGCCCCATGAACCAGGCTGCCGCCGTCATAAGTTAAATTGACGGTCATGCCGTCAAACTTCATGGTAACCACATATTCCAGAACGGGTCTATCCCCTGTGCCGTCAGCCAGCAGCCTGAGGTTGCGGTTTTCCCACTCCTGCAATTCTTCCCAAGTCCTTACTTTATCCAGGCTCCACAAGGGCCCCAGATGGCTATGCTTCTGAAAGCCCGGCAAAACCCGGTCTCCCACCCGCTGCGTAGGGGATTGGGGCAGAATCAGTCCGGTTTCCGCCTCCAGCTCCTCCAGTTGCCCGTAAAGACGGTCATACTCTTTATCCGATACCAGCGGATCGTCTTTGGTGTAATAAGCGTAAGAATACCGGTTTAACTGCGCCGCCAATTCCTTCATCTGCTGCCGTTTAGCTGCTAAAGCATGGCTGTCTTGCTCTTTCTTGTCCACCTTCACACCTCATTCGCCTATTTAAACTTGAGATTTTGCATATTTTTCAGTGCTCCT
Source organism: Clostridiales bacterium (assembly GCA_038562165.1). Taxonomy (GTDB): domain Bacteria; phylum Bacillota; class Peptococcia; order DRI-13; family UBA5745; genus WRMS01. Next base: position 84,382 of record JBCFAO010000001.1, read on the forward strand.
GCCCAATACCGCGGCCTATCCTTCCATCCGCTTGATGGGGGCAATATCCGCTTGCAACGTCCTTAACCCTTTGTCCGGAAAAGCCACCACATAGGTCAGACTTTTGCCGGCGCCCTTGGCGCTGACAATGCTGCCGGGGCCCCAGACTTTATGGACGATCTTATCGCCGGGTTTGAAGATTTCGCCGGCGCCGGCGCCGGAAGAGGAGCCGCTGCCGGAGGAGCCGCTGCCGCTGCCGTAGTTGCCGCCGCTGCCGCCAAAACGGCTGCCACCGCTGCTGCCGGCCCCGCCGCCATCGCCGTAACGGCCGCTATTGCCATAGCCGCCTCTGCCGCCGTAGCCTCCCCGGTCCTTAGAGCCGCCGATACCGCCGTAGCCGCTTTCAAAGGGCTCATCCTCATAGCCGCCACCGCCGAAGGCAAAGCCGCCGTTTTTCGGGGGAAACTCTTCTTTTAGATATTCCGGAATTTCCGCCAGAAAGCGGGAAGGCAACTGGTGGGTATAGCTGCCGTATTGGTTGCGCCGGGCTGCCCAGGATAAATACAGTTTTTCTTTGGCCCTGGTAAGAGCCACGTAGCACAAACGGCGTTCTTCTTCGATTTCACTGTCGGTGATACAACGAAAATGGGGGAAAATTCTTTCCTCCAACCCCACCACAAATACTTGAGGGAACTCCAGCCCCTTAGCCGTATGCATGGTCATTACCTGGACGACGCCCCGGCGGTCTTCGTCGGCAACCATTTCCATGTCGGTGATCAGGGAGATTTCTCCCAAGAACTCTGACAAGGTCCCGCCCACCGTCTTGTCATAGTCCTCCGTCTTATTGATAAATTCCTGAAGGTTGTCCCAGCGGTCCCGGTTTTCCAGGCTATCCACTTCCTGAAGCATTTGCCGATAACCGCTTTTATGCAATATGCTTCTGGTCAACTGACCTACCTTTTCTTCGGCTGCCAATTGTCTCAGCTCTACAAAAAGCTTGCGGAATTCTTCTACGGATTTTTCGGCACGGCTGGAAAGGCCCAGTCCCTGACGGTCAAAAAGTGCTTCGGCCAACCCCTTGCCGCTGGCAATACTATGGCTGATGATTTGGTTGACGGTGGCGTCGCCAATTCCCCGCTTCGGTACATTGATGATCCGCCGCAAGGCTACCTGGTCGTCGGGATTGGCAATCAGCTTCAAATAAGCCAATATATCTTTAATTTCTTTGCGCTCATAAAAACGCAGGCCGCCGATAATCACATAAGGAATGCGGAAACTGGCAAACCATTCTTCCAGCACCCGGGACTGGGCATTGGTCCGCAAAAGCACGGCATGATCACCGAAGGTCCCGCCTTTTTCCCTGGTCATCTGAACCCGGCTGCAAACAAAGCGGGCCTCATCCTGATCATCGGTAGCCCTGTAGCAATATATTTTATCCCCGGGCTCTTTATCAGTCCACAGCTTTTTCTGCTTACGCTCCCGGTTATTGGCCACCAAGTGATTGGCCGCCTCCAATATCCTGCCGGCAGAACGATAGTTTTGCTCCAGCTTGATCACCTGAGCGCCGGGAAAATCCCGTTCAAAATCCAGGATATTGCGGATATCCGCCTGCCGGAAGCTGTAAATGGACTGGTCGTCATCGCCTACCACGCAAATATTGCCGTGGCCTTGAGCCAGCATTTTCACCAGCCGGTATTGAATATGGTTAGTATCCTGATATTCGTCTACCATTATGTACTGAAATTTTTGCTGATATTTAGTCAGGCATTCCGGCCGCTTTTGGAACAGAATCACGGTCTGCAGCAGCAGATCATCAAAATCCATGGCGTTGCTCTTCAGCAGACTCTGCTGGTAACGGGCATAGACCAAAGGCTGCATGTGGTCCATGTTGCGGGTAGGCGGCGAGTAGTTGGATGGCGGCAGCTTCATACTGCTTTTTTGCCGGCTGATCCAGTGCAGATATGCTCTGGGGGGATGCTCCTTATCGTCGAGATTCAGACTTTTTAAAATCTCCCGAATCACTTGTTCCTGATCACCGCTATCATAAATAGAGAAATCCGCCTGATAGCCCTCCAGATACTGCCGCTCCCTTTTCAATATCCGCAGGCAGGCGCTATGAAAGGTCATCACCCACATATCGGCCAGAGATTCCCCCAAAAGGGCCTCTAACCGCTCCCTCATCTCCTGAGCCGCTTTATTGGTAAAGGTAATGGCCAGAATGTTATACATCGGCACGCCCTGCTGGCCGATTAAAGCCAGCAACTGCCGGGAAAGCAAAGGCTTGTCCCCCTGATTCCTGCCCCCTTCCGCCAGAAAAAGGGCCAGATACTCCAGTTCCGCTTCCCCGGCCCAATCAGGGGGCGGGCAATCGGGATCATAGTGAGGCCCAAAGGTCAGTAGATGCAATATCCGGTAGACCATAGCCGTAGTCTTGCCGCTGCCGGCTCCGGCCAGGCATAGTACCGGCCCTTCGCCGGTTTCTACCGCTAATTTTTGACCTACATTCAAACGGGACAAAATCATATTGCGGATTTCGTCCCGTAAAGCTTTATACTGTTCTCGTTCTGCTTGATTTAATGCCATGGTCTGCCTCCTTGTCTACTACTATTCTAGGTGACAAGGGGCTGTCAGTCAAGACGTTCAGGCATGCCAAACTGTCCTTAAATGAAAATTGTTACAGTCGGAAATATATTAAAAGAAACGTTGGATAACATATAACCTTTTATTTTTAGCCTGAGTTCCCGCAAAATTAAGCCATACACCGAAAAAAGCCGCCAATGCCAGACTTGTCTTGCCAAGCTTGACTCGGAATTCACTTTTGTCCGGTCTGCAGGTTTTGTCCTCTCTGCAGGTTTTGTCCTCTCTGCAGGTTTTGTCCTCTCTGCAGGTTTTGTCCTCTCTGCAGGTTTTGTCCTCTCTGTGCAAAAATGCAGGTTTGTATCCAGTAAGGGCGCCAGTTGAGCAAAAATGCAAGTTTGTAGACACCCCTTAGAGTTATGGCGGCTCAAAAAATAAGTAGAAACCTATACCTTGGCTGTATCTAGTGCCCTGGCAGAAATGAATTCACTACCAAACTGCAAAAAAGGCTTAAGCTTTCTAACATTTCTTCTGATCGGGCCTCTAGACGAAGACAAACTTGCAATTTTGCACAGAGGGGGACCTATAATAAGCCAGCCACCCCCTGCCGGTGGGGGGGGTGTACTCATTTCTTTCAATTAGGGATATGCCAATACCTTAAGTAATGGAAAAAACCGCCGTTCCCGGCGGTTTTCGGATCTGCCCTTTCGGAAATTGCCGCTTCACCACAAGCGACAACTCTCTTTTAATAAGGGGCGCCGAGTTACAATTTCTTTGACGCCCGCAGTGCAGCAACAGCAGCCCGCCTCAGTGCCTGTGGCGCAGCCGGTCCGCCGGCGAATAGCTGTCATATTGATCCATATATTCATCAAAGGGATCTGCATCGTAATCAAAACGGGTACTGTCTTCATGACGGAGCCGGCGGGAGAACTCCCAGCTCATTTCTATCGGCGGCACGATTTTTTTGGCTAAACCGGCCTGATAAGCCTTACTATAGCTTTGATCCAACTCTTTTTCCTTTTTCTTGCCCACAAACCAGCGTGCTTTAGACGGAGGCCGGCTTAAACCTGCCGACTGGCTGTTGATCCACCGTCGTTTTTTTTCTTCTCCCATCAAACCGTTCCTCCTGTAAAAGATTCACACTTCTAGTATGGGCATCGAAAAACTTTTTATACTAATAAAGGAAAACTGTTACCTAAAACAACATCAACATAGGTCGGCAAGTTGTATTTGCGTCCGGCCATTTTGTGCAAAATCTCAAGTTTAAAGTGTGTTGTTACTTTAGGATAGAGGAAGTCTTCTGCCCGTGACACTAAATACGGACAAATAGAGCCAAATACAGCCGGAAGACGGCTTTCAAGCACTTTAAACTTGAAATTTTGCGCATTTAGCTGACACGCTCAGCCGCTCCGCTTAAACCTTCCTAATCCCTGCCTCTTATAAAAAAAAGATGCCCGGATACCGTCACAAGTATCCGAACATCCTTCTCTGGGGAATTTTATCGCCGGATTATCCAGAGTTTATCCGGCTGAGATTTTACTTCTCACCTTAGAACTTTTCGAGGCTTTGACCTGCCTTACTTCTTGGCAACGGCTCTCTTTACGGCTTTGGTGATTTCACCGAAGACCAGAGGCATGATGGCAATCAGCAGCACCACATCCCAATCATGGAGATGGAACTGGGTCAGGTTGAAGATATCCCGGAAGGTGGGAACAACCATAACCACCAGCAGCAGGCCAAAGGATAAAAGAGTGGCCATGTTCATGTTTCTGTTGCTGAATATGCCTATCTTGAAGATGGAGTATTTTTCGGAACGGGCGGAGTAGGCCCGCAGCAATTCACAGGCAATAAGGGTAACGAAAGCATAAGTACGGCCTGTGGCCAAGCCGATCTCTGTAAGCATGCCGCCGCCCCGCTGGCAACCCAGCCAGAAGGAGAAGAGCACTGCCGCCGTCATCACCAGAGCCTGGACAGCAATGTTAATCATCATACCGGTGTTGATGATGGGTTCCGAAGGATTACGGGGAGGATCCTCCATAAGACCAGGCTCTTTCTTCTCTGTACCCAGAGCCAAAGCCGGGAAGGCGTCGGTGACCAGGTTAACCCAGAGCAAGTGAATGGGCAGCAGAGGAATAGCCCATTGGAAGATCATGGCCAGGAAAATAATTAGAATCTCGCCGACATTACAGGACAACAGGAAGAAAACGAATTTACGGATGTTGCTGTAGATAACCCGGCCTTCTTCCACAGCCTCGACAATGCTGGCGAAGTTGTCATCGGTGATGATCATGTCCGCCGTTTCTTTCGTCACGTCGGTACCGGTGATGCCCATGGCCACGCCGATATCGGCTCTCTTTAAGGCAGGAGCATCGTTGACGCCGTCGCCGGTCATGGCGGCAATTTCACCGTTGTTCTTCACAGCCTGGACAATGCGGACTTTATGCTCGGGAGATACCCGGGCAAAAACGCTGACAGTCTTGACGACTTCATCCAGTTCTTTATCGCTCATTTGGTTCAGATCGGAGCCGGCCATAACCTGGTCTTCCTTCTCGATAATCCCCAAATCTCTGGCAATAGCGGCAGCGGTATCTTTGTAGTCGCCGGTGATCATGATAACCCGGATACCGGCAGTCTTACAAACCTTGATGGCTTCAATAGCCTCCACACGGGGCAAGTCGATCATGCCTACCAAGCCGGTGAAAACCAGTTCTTTTTCGTCGGCTTCCGGACTGGGATGGGCGGGTACTTCTGTTACCGGCCTAAATGCCATGGCCAATACACGGAGAGCCTGGCTGGCCAGATTCTTGTTTTGGGCCAGAATGTCTTCGATATCCTTCTGGGTAATATCTTCGATGCTGCCGTCCCGGCGCAAAATCTTGGTGCAAAGACTGATCAAAATATCGGGAGCACCTTTGGTATAAGCCATCAGTGCGCCTTGCTCATTTTTGTGGAAGGTAGTCATCAACTTCCGCTGGGAGTCAAAAGGAATCTCCTGCAAGCGAGGCTGCTTCCGGTTCATCAGCTCCTTGGTCATACCGACCTTGGCAGCCGTTACCACCATAGCGCCTTCCGTAGGATCGCCATGGATTTTCCAAAGGTCATTGCCCTCCTCAGTATCGTGCTCCAGACGGCTGTCATTACAGAGGGACTGGATTTCCAGCAGCCGGTAAATAGCAGGCTCGGCAGCCATATCGACTTTATTGCCGTCGATGATCAAATCACCTTCGGGGCAATAGCCTTCGCCGGTTACATTAATTTCAGTGCCGGGAATATACATTTTGACCGTGGTCATCTGATTCTGGGTCAGGGTACCGGTCTTATCGGAGCAGATAACTGTGGTGCTGCCCAGGGTTTCCACAGCATGGAGCTTCTTCATGATAGCTCTGTGCTTAACCATCCGCTGCATGCCCAGGGCCAATACGATAGTTACTACTGCCGGCAGGCCTTCAGGAATAGCCGCTACCGCCAGGCTGACTGCCGTCATGAACATTTCCAGCATGTCTTCGCCTCTGAGAAGGCCCATAATAAAGACAGCGGCGCTGACAGCCAGACAAGCCGTACCTAAAACCTTACCTAATTGGTTTAGCTTCTTCTGCAGGGGCGTATCTTCTTCCTCATCCTCCTGGATCATCTCGGCAATCTTACCGATAACCGTATTCATCCCGGTGGAAGTAACTACACCCTGGCCACGGCCATAGGTAATCAAGGTGCTCATAAAGCCGCAGTTAATCTGGTCACCTAAACCGATATCGCCTTCCAGCTTAGCGTCGGCATATTTTTCTACCGGCACGGATTCACCGGTTAGGGCCGCCTCTTCAACTTTTAAGTTAACGGTTTCCATCAAACGCAAATCAGCAGGAATATAGTCGCCGGTTTCCAGGACAACCAGATCGCCGGGGACCAACTGGACTGCAGGTATCACCAAATGCTCGCCGTCCCGGATTACTTTGGCGTTGGGCGCCGACATCTTTTTCAGCGCTTCCAAGGCTTTGCCGGCCCGGTACTCCTGGGAAACACCCAAACAAGCGTTGACGATAACGATGGCAATAATAACCAGGGAGTCTACTACTTCCCCCACCAGCATAGAAACTACGCTGGCAATAATAAGAATAATAACCATGTAGTCCTTGAACTGCTCAAAAAACATCTGCAGCAAGGTAGCCCCTTTCTTTTGGGCCAATTCATTGGGACCGTACTTCTCCAGCCGGGCGGAAGCCTCGGCGGCAGTCAAGCCTTTTGACTTGTCCGTTCCCAATTCCTTGCATACAGCGTCCATGTTTAATTGATACCATGGATCTTTTTGCACCAACAACACCCCTTTTCTAGTTTCCTGCTTGTTCCTTTGTTGAACTGTTTTTGCCGGTTTTTCATCAGACGTATTATACAGTATCCGCTTTTTTCTTTTTCCGTATTCTGCTAAAGAGAAAATAGACAAAAAAAGACCTTATTTCCATACCATGTTAACCATGAGTTTGGAAACAAAGGTCTTACTCTCACACAATGTGTTACTGACCGGACTGGATATGCACCAGCCGTAATGACGATCAGTAAATCCGCTTTGCAGCGGCGAGTTACTCCCCTTTAGCAATACCTTAATCTTACCGACTTTTTTACTTTATCATTTATTATCTCTGCCGTCAACTTTTAAATGCTGTTTTTTGTCTGTTTTTTACCCGCTTTGGGTTCGTCCTGCTTTTTTGGGGCTAACTGACGGTCAAGAATCTGGCGATAACCATCGGCGCCATAATAGAGACATTTTTTGACCCGGCTGATCGTAGCGGTGCTGACGCCGGTTTCTTCAATAATGTCGGAATAAGTGCGGTCTTCCGTCAGCATTCTCACCACCTTCCAACGCTGGGCCATGGCCTTGATTTCGCCGACGGTACAAAGATCCTCAAAAAACCGATAGCATTCTTCCCGATTCTCTAAAGACAGCACAGCTTCATACAGATCATCCACCATTGGATCCTGCAGTCTGGATGCGTAGGTCAAGGCCATCCCTCCTTCAAATGATACAGGGTTCGTTAACATTTCAGTCAGCCGGTAAAAGAAGAAGTCAAAATCTCTGCCGCTTCCTGGGCTTCTGATTCGGCTACCAATACCTCTACGGGGCTTGAAGCTCCCATTTGAGGCGCTCCTAAAGGACGAAGCATCACCAAAATCCCTTCCATCTCCAGCAGCGATTTATATTGATCTGCCATTACTTGGTTTTGAGCTATGTATACTACGGTCCACATGCAAAACTCTCCCCTCTTTCCGTCGTCTGCTATCAGAGGCTATTGAGACTTTCCAGATCATCTGCAAATTTTCTTTTTAACGCTCTTTCCACCCCGGGAGTTACCAAACCGGCTATTCTGGCGTTGGAGCTGGCTACCTGCTTGATCATGGAAGAGCTGATAAAGGAATACTCGGAACTTGACATCAGAAAAATTGTTTCTATTCCTTCATCTAAATATTTATTAATGGCCGCTACCTGCATCTCATATTCATAATCGGAAACGGCCCGCAGACCCCGGATAATGGCATGGGCGCCGATATCTCTGGCCAAATCCACCGTCAGTGAGTCATAGACGGTGATGCTGCAATTGGGCAGGTGGACGATGGCTTCCTCCATAAAGGCCTGTCTTTCTTCTAAGCTAAACAGGGCACGCTTATAATTCTGATTGGCAATAGCTATCACTACCCGGTCAAACAGCCGGCAAGCCCTTTCCGCAATATGAATATGGCCGACGGTTACCGGATCAAAGGTGCCCGGATAAACTGCAATTTTCATTATCTCCCATCCTTTCCCCTTTTAATTCTGGATTGCACTAAAATATCCTGCCAAAAAAGGTATAAAGTTATAACGCCTCAGTAGAAAATTTTCGATTATAGAAAGATTTTCTTACCTCTGTGCGTTTTAACAAGGCAGGAGATAGTGATGACTGAAAAAAGCAGCGGCACAGTGAGGGCCCCGGCGCCACTACGAGGCCGGAGAATCTTTTTTGGCTTTTTCTTTTAAAACCACCTTGTCTTCACCTAAAAGTGCAATCAAATCCTGCAGCAAAAGATCGCTGCCATCAATTTTCGGCCAAAACTCAGCGGCTAAAGCCCGCTTTTGCTTGGCAAAAAACAGAAATACGGGAATGGGGCCGCAATGCCTGTACATTAAGCTGCGAAGCTGATCCATAATAACCTGATCCTGGGCTTCCTGATCCGGCAAAGCCAGCCAAAGCTGGCGGCGTTCCAAAGAAGCCTTGCCGGCTTTGATATCCAGCAGGTCCACATCTTGGGTAACCCAAGGCGGCAAACGCTCTGCCTTATCCCCCGCAACCGAACCGCCGTTGCCGGGCGAAGTCTTTCCGGACCGACTGCTAACCGGCGGATTATCGCCGGAAAAACTGCCGGCAGTTAAGCCGCCGCCGGTCATGTCTTCTTCCATCCCCCCCAGCACTTCCAGCTTCTCCAGAAATAACTTAGGCTGCTCCTCCTGGCCCTGATAGCGGCCCTTGATTACCACCGCCAGATCATTGGCCAGGCGGGGAGCCATTTCCTCAAAAAGTTTAGGGAAAACCAAAACATCAACGCTGCCGGTCAGATCCTCCAGCCGGAAATTGGCCATCATCTGGCCTCGCTTTGTCACCGTCCGCCGGTACTCATTAATGATGCCTCCCACCACTACCGGCAGGTCCTCCTCCTCCGGCAAATCGTCGATATGATGGCTGATCTTCTTTTCCACCAGTCCCACATAAGGCCTCAGGGGATGACCGGAAAGGTAAAGGCCCATAACCTCTTTTTCTTTCGTCAATATATTTCTTTGATCAATTTCTTCTTTTTCCGGCAGGGGAAAGCTATCCTCCCGGGGCTTGATTTCCGGCGACAAATCAAACAGGGATATTTGATTGCTGGCCCCGTCTTTTTGCCAAGCTGCCGCCGTCTCCATGACTTGAGGCAATATTTCCAGAAGCTGGGCCCGGTGGCCCGGCACGGAAGAAAAAGCCCCGGCCCAAATCAGGTTTTCCATAACCCGGCGGTTGATCTGGGCCAGATTGACCCGGCGGCAGAAACTTTCCAGACTGGTATAAGGGCCCTCTGCCCGCTCTTCAATGATGGCCTGGATGGCCGGCCCGCCTACCTGCTTGATGGCGGCCAGACCAAAGCGGATAGCACCGCCGTTGACGCTGAAGCCGGACTGGCTCTCATTGACGTCGGGAGCCAGAATCTCAATGCCTCTTTGCCGGCATTCGTTAATATAAAAAGGAACTTTGTTTTTTGTTTCCATGACGCTGGAGAGCAGGGCCGCCATAAACTCTACGGGATAGTGGGCCTTGAGCCAGGCCGTCTGATAAGCGACGAGAGCGTAAGCCGCCGAGTGGCTTTTGTTGAAACCGTAGCCGGAAAAGTACTCCATCAGCTCGAAAATCTTGCGGGCAACATCCTCGGCTACTCCTTTTTTCTTAGCTCCGTCCACGAAGGTCTGGCGGTAAGCCGCCAGCACCTCCGGCTTTTTTTTGCCCATAGCCCGCCGCAGCTGGTCGGCTTCCCCCAAGGTTAAGCCCCCCATGTCGCCGGCAATACGCATGACCTGCTCCTGGTAAAGGATGACGCCATAGGTAGTATCCAATATGGATTCCAGCATGGGATGAAGATAGGCGTTGGGCACCTGGCCATGGCGGCGGCGGATAAAATCCTCCACCATACCGCTGCCCAAAGGCCCCGGCCGGTACAAAGCCACCAAAGCCACGATATCGTCAAAGCGCTCCGGCTTCAGCTCCCGGATAATCTGGCGCAGACCGTCGCTTTCCAACTGGAAAATACCGATGGTATCCCCATCGGACAAAAGCTTATAGGTGGCTTCATCATCAAGAGGCAAACGGTCAATATCAATATGAATACCTTTGCTTTGACGGATTAACTCTACGGCGTCGCCGATGACCGTCAGGGTCCGGAGGCCTAAAAGATCCATTTTTAAAAGACCAATGGATTCTACCGTATCCTTCTCAAACTGGGTGCAAGGCAAGCCGTCGGAGGATCTTTGTAAAGGCAGATAAGTTTCCAGGGGCCGGCCGGAAATCACCAGGCCGGCGGCATGAACACCGCTATGCCGGGGCAGACCCTCCAGAGATTTTGCCACTTTGATCAGGCCTGCCACCTGCTCATCTTCTTCAATCAGGGTCCTCAATTCCCTGGATAACTGTAAAGCCCTGTCCAGGGTAATATTCAATTCAAAAGGCACCAGCTTGGCAGTTTTATCTACGGTAGCTAAAGGGATACCCATAGCCCGGCCGGCATCCCGGATGGCAGCCTTTGCCGCCATGGTCCCGAAGGTAATAATCTGACTGACTTTATCCCGGCCATAGCGCTCGATAACGTATTCGATGACTTCCCCCCGCCGCAGATAGCAGACGTCAATATCAATATCCGGCATGCTGATCCGCTCCGGATTGAGAAAGCGTTCAAACAGAAGGTCATAGGCCAAGGGATCGATATTGGTGATACCCAGGCTGTAGGACACAATACTGCCGGCAGCGGAGCCCCGGCCGGGTCCCACATAGATGCCCTTTTCCCGGGCAAAGCGGATAAAATCCCAAACAATCAGAAAATAGCCGGGGAATCCCATATTTTCAATAACTGAAAGCTCATAGTCCAGACGCTGCCGGGGGGAGTTCCCCTTATCCCGGGGCTTGTCCACGGTGCCGGGATACCGCTCCTCCAGTCCTTTTTCGCAAAGCTGGCGCAAATAAGAAGCCTCGTCTTTTTGACCGGCAGGCAAAGGATAGGGCGGCAGGTGATTATGGCCGAATTCCATTTCCACCTGGCAGCGGCGGGCAATTTTTACGGTATTGGCCAAAGCTTCGGGATAATCGCCAAAAAGCAGTTCCATTTCCGTAGGGCTTTTTAAATAGAACTCCTGAGTTTCAAACTGCATTCTGGCCGTATCCGCCAGAGTCTTGCCCGTCTGAATGCACAACAAAACATCCTGGACGTAGGCGTCTTCCCGGCTGACGTAATGGAGGTCATTGGTGGCTACCAGCGGTATGCCTGTCTCCTCATGAATCCGGATTAACCCGCCATTGACCAGAGTTTGATTTTCTATGCCGTGATCCTGCAGTTCCAGAAAGTAATTACCCCGCCCGAATATGGCGTCGTATGCTAAAGCCGCCTCTTTGGCCTCATCAAACTTGCCTGCCATCAATAAGCCGGGTATCTGGCCGGCCAGACAGGCGGAAAGACAGATAAGACCCTGGGCATTGGCCTGCAAAAGCTCCATATCGATCCTGGGTTTATAATAAAAGCCCTCCAGCCAGCTGCGGGAAACCAGCTTAATCAGATTTTCGTAACCTGTCTGGTTTTCTGCCAGCAAAACCAAGTGGTAAGGCTTTTCGTCCAAACCGGCTACTTTATCCCAGCGGGTCCTGGGGGCTACGTAGACTTCGCAGCCGATGACCGGATGGATACCGGCTTTTTTAGCCTCTTTATAAAACTCCACTACTCCGTACATCACACCGTGGTCGGTAATAGCCAGAGAATCCATGCCCAGTTCCTTGGCCCGGGCAAGCAGTGACCGTATTTTGCACGCGCCGTCTAATAAACTGTAGCAAGTATGATTATGTAAATGTACAAATTCTGTCATTAGCAAATAACCTCCGGGACTTCCCAATCGGGCAAAAAGGCAGTATCATAATGCTAATCTGCAATTAAAACGTGGTATAATAATAAAAAACGATAAACAACAGAAAAATGATCAAGAAAAATAATCAACAGAAAAAAGGAGTGTTGCAGCATGCCGCTTATGGAGCAGCTTAATCAAGAAATGAAGGAGGCCATGAAGGCCAAGGAGGAAGGAAAGCTGAAGCTTTCCGTCATTCGCATGGTCAAGTCCGCCATTAAGTATCAGGAAATCGAAAAAGGCGAGAGCCTCAGCGACGAAGAAATCATCACCTTGATTTCCCGGGAACTGAAGCAGCGCCGGGAAGTAATTCCTGAGTACGAAAAAAAAGGACGCACTGATGTAATTGACACCTTAAATCAGGAGATCGCCGTCTTGATGACCTATTTGCCCAAACAACTGGAAGAAGGGGAAATCAGGTCCCTAATCACCGCCGCCATCACTGAAACCGGCGCCGCCGGCCCTAAAGACATGGGCAAGGTCATGGGTAAAATCAGCGCCGCCACCAAAGGCAAGGCCGATGGCCGTCAGGTCAGCAGCTTGGTCAAGGAAATGCTGGAGAAGCTGGTATAGCAGATAGAGCAGATAGCTCAAAAGAGCAGGTTTGTATCTGCTGTCTGGTCATTTTGAGCAATAATGCAAGTTTGTAACTTGTTCCAAAGAGTTTTGAGCAAAATTGCAAGTTTAGAAACGTATTTGGCCTGGAAATAGGGTTTTCACCCCATTTGCAGGTCAAATTTGTTTCGAAGGGGTGATTTGGTAGTAAACAAACCTGCAATTTTGAGCAGTTAGCTCAAACAAACGGTGACAAACCTGCAATTTTGGGCATTTGACCTAGCAAACGGCCGCCATACTTAACCGTTGCTATTCGTCAAAAAGATCCGGCTGGCAATAAGCCGTCTGACGATGGCCCGGCACATCCTGAAACTCTTCCAACAGCTTGGAGTACTTTAAAGAAAAATTAAAGGAGATAGCAATCTCCGGCTTCTGGATATCGTAGGCCCGCAGCACTACCTTATCGGCATAAAACATGTACTGGTATTCGTCATCCCGCCAAGTGATACAGCAATTGCCGATTTTTAAGGTTACGTGGCCCCACTCATTGATGGAAAACCCCAAATATGCACTATTGGAATAACGGCACTGGCCGAACCGGATAGCAATACTACGATCCGGCTGGTCCAGAAACGTAGAAAAATGCTCGAGAATCAGGCGGCAGGGCGGGCTGATCTCCTCCATCAACCGGCGCTCCGAAGCCACCATATCCTCAATCTGGCGAAAACGCAGCCGCTGGGAATGAAACTCCGGATCCTTGTCTTCTTCCATATACTCTTCGGTAACCCGGCGAATCGTCTGAGTCAGCTCTTCCATGGCGGCAAGATAGCGTTCGTCCTTTTTTTCACGTTCTGCCATATCAATATCCATTCCTTTCCCTTACAGGCTCTGGCAATGCTCTCACTGGCTCTGCCGGCGCTTCTGCAGCCTGGCGGCGCCTTTGCCGGCCGGCCTTAAAAGCCCTTGCCGATCCCAAGCGGACATAAAAAATATTCATTGACTATTATGTCTTTCGTGGCTATAATTATTTAGTGACTCCAAGGAGTCAGTCAATCACGGGATGTAGCGCAGTTTGGTAGCGCGCCTCGTTCGGGACGAGGAGGCCGCAGGTTCGAATCCTGTCATCCCGACTACCGTTTAAAATGTCGCCATATGGCGGCATTTTTCTTTTTTTCTCACATCTATTCTACACTTAGACAAAGGAGATAGCAAGAAAATAATCCACCTTGCCAGCGATTGGCGGAGATGGATTATTATGAAGCCTTGCTATCGATGATGACTCCGCCTTTTCCGGAACGCTCTTCAGACGCTGCCCAAGGCGGCCCAATCCTCTTCAAAGCGTTTGATACCTGCTTCAGTCAAAGGATCGAGAAGCATGTTCAGCAATACAGGATAAGGGATGGTGGCAATATGGCAGGCTCTGGCCGCCGCTTCCGCCACCTGTTCCGGTCTGCGAATGCTGGCGGCAATAATCTCCGTCGTCAGGCCATGGCTTTGCCAGATCTGCCGGCATTCCTCCAGCAGAGAGATGTAGCTGCGGCTATTATCTTCCAGCCGGCCTAAAAAGGGGCTGATGTAGCTGGCCCCCGCCCTGGCGGCCGCCAGGCACTGAGCGGCGGTAAAAATCAAAGTGGCATTGGTTCTGATGCCCTCCGCCTTCATTTCCCGGATGGCTTTCAACCCCTCGGCGGTCATGGGCACCTTAATAACAATTCGCTGGTCTATGGCCGCCAGCTTTTTGCCGTGAGCCACCAACTCTGCCGCCTCTCTGCCCATAGCTTCCCCATTGACGGGAATGCCCTCAGTCACCGACAAAATCTCCTGCAGACGTTTTTCTATATTAACTCCTTCTTTAGCGATCAGTGTAGGATTAGTGGTTACACCAGCCAGGATGCCCATACTCCATATTTCCTTAATCTCCCGGACATTGGCCGAATCGATAAATAGCTTCATAAAATACCACCTTTTCTAAAGCAAGTTATTGGTCTTGCTGCTCTTTTAATAGTTTATCGAAGGGGAGTAAAGGTTATGCCATGTTCTCCCCGCATAAATGAACAGAAGTCGTACTTTGTCTCCAGCAGCATCTGCTCCGGCCCAATGACAATCCGTACTCCCGGATAAATGGATTGCTTAATATTAATTGTACCATAGCCTACGGTGGCCAGCTCTTCATGGACAACCTCAAGCTCCGCTTCCATCTTTTCTAAACTCTCCGTCAACTGGCAGCATATGGTTCTGGCTTGCTCCAACGCATTCCGCTTGTCGGCTGTAAGCGTGCCCTTTTTTTCGTACTCCTTCAACATAGTAATAGCCTGGGTTAGTGAAGCCTTTTGATTCTTACTGGTTTCAATTTGCTGCTCCAACTGCTGGTGGCGTTCTACCGTGGCCGGATCGTTGCCCACTTCTAAAACAGTAGGAACAGGACTGTTTTTTCCTCCGATGAAGGAGCCGTTGATGCTGTTACGGGCTACGGCTTTGCCGCCGGCCAGGGTACCCTTGCTGCCAATCAAGTGAATGTTGCTGCCGCTCTGAATATAGGAATGCTGGACAAAGGTGGATTCTATATCACCGCCGGCCTGAGCCCTGCCGGACTGAATATATTTGGCCTTAATATAGCCCCCGGCCTGGACGCAGCCCTGGCCGTTGCCGTTGAGCCCTTCTTTTAAAACAATATTGCCGCCGGCCACCACCTGAGCTCCTTCAACACTGCCATTGACCGTAACGTTGCCGGTGGCCTGAACACTAAAGCCCGTCAATACATTGCCGTTGATCACCAGGTTGCCCAAAAAGTTGATATTGCCGGTGGCATTGCAAACGTCGCCTTTAAGGATAAAAGTATTTTGAACATGAAGCTTCTGCCCGATCAAATCCACCTGACCGTCGCAAGCAGCCAGGAGCTGAAGCTGGTCTTCAGACAGCTTGGTGTTTTTGCCCGCGGGCAATGTTGCATCTCTTCCCGGTTTGGCAGCCACTTCCGCACCCAAAACATTATAGCCCGGCGTCCCGGCCGTGGCCGGTGTTTTTATGCACAAAACATCATTTTCTTTAACATTTTCAAAAATCCCCAAGTCTTTATAATCCACTGTGCCGTCGGGGTTTTCCCGAGGCTTAAGATCCTTGCCCAGCCTTACTTTGTAGCTTAATTCCGCCGGGCGGCCGTCAATGGGCCAGAGCCCCTTGGCCACCACCACCGGCTGATCATAATGAGGCTGCTTAGCCAAATCTTCCACTATATTCTCTAAAATACCATAAATCACGCCTGTGGCAGCCAGCGCCGCTTTTAACTCCTCAGCAGTCAAATCGGAACCGCCGTTTTGGGGAGGAATAATTTTAAGCTCCGCTTCCATATTGTTAGAAGCCAAGGTTACGACAGGCGCTGCATTAATCGGCACCGGCTCCTGGGAAGGCTGGGAATCCTGGGATGCGTCGGCATAAACCTGTTTTTCGGAATCGGGGTTCATTTTGATACCTCCCTAATTATAATTTATAAATTAAGCAAATACGATATTACTATTTTAGCATAATAAAACCGAATGTTTAAGAAGGAAATAGCAAATTATCATAGAATTCTTGCTTAATTAGGTAAAAACCTCAATTTGGAAGGATAAACTAAGGAGGTTGCCATGGAATATACCGTCAGCGATTTGTTGAAAAACTGCCTGGCCTTGGAGGAAAAAGCCGCAGCAGAATACACCAGGGCAAAGCTGATTTGGGCCAAGGATGTTATTTACGATTACCGCAGCAGAATGAAATGCAGCCTCAATACCTGCGGTCACTACGGCAATAATTTTATGTGCCCGCCCAAGCTGGAGGATGTATCCTTTTATCGGCGGATGAATGAAAGCTACCGTCTGGCCATACTTGTTCAGGATCAGGATGATTGGCACAGTCCCCATTATGACGAAGCTATGGAAAAGAAGTTTAAAGAGATGTCCGTGGCCAGTCTTAAAAAGCTGGTCAAGCTGGAGAACTCCGCCTTTGGCTGCGGTTTGCCTTATGCTCTGGCCTCCGCCGGCGGCAACTGCAAATTATGTGACCCCTGCAAAGCCCGCTTGGGCGAGCCGGCCTGCGCCCATCCCGATTTAGCCAGACCCTCCATGGAGGCCATGGGTATAGATATTGCAGCCACTTGCAGCCGGGCCGGCTTGCCTGCGGATTTTTTGCCCGGCCGGCTTCTGGTTACCGGGCTTCTTTATCTTTATTGATGCAGTCTCATAATGAAGCCCTTGCTGCCCAATCCCGCCCTTACGGGGCGGCTTCCCCTGCAATTTCCTTCCATACAGGCGTATCTTCCAAAGTCAGCAGGTTTAAAGCCGGCTGGCTTTTTATGATATAGTCCCAAGCCTTCGGCACGTTGGTCTTATCCTCGTTGCCAAATGGCGGCGCCTCCCCCGTCAACTCAGCCATGGCCAGCTCCAGGGGCCAAACCTTATGCCGGGAAATACCCTGGCGATTCCTGCGCTGAGTATAAATAGGGATATATTCGGCATTTTTGAAATAGGGCTCTCCCGTGGCTCCATCTACGCCCAGAGTCAGCTTTAATATGATACTGCTCAGCCGGTCCATGCCCTCCTGATTGGAAACAAAATTGCCTTGAGAATACATAACGAACTTTATTTGATCCTTACCGGAAGCTTTATATACAAGAGAGGGCAAACCGGCGGCAGCTTGTCCCGACTGCTTTTCCGTTTGCGCGTACAATTCCGCCAAGTGGATAGCCTCTCCCCGCTGCAATACGTGAGGATGATTGCCTAAAATCAGATCGGCACCGCCTTTAAGCAGCACCTGAGCCAATTCCGTTTGCTCTTTGTTTGGCTTCGTTTGGTATTCTACTCCCCAATGGAGCATTACGATCACATATTGAGCCCCTTCCCGGCGGGCTTGGCTGATATCGGCCAATAACTGATCAGCATTAATATAATTAATGCCGAAACCTTTATCCTTTGGCAGCGTCAAACCATTGGTGCCGTAAGTAGCCGCAATAAGACCGATTCTGACGCCGGCTGTCTCCAGCTTTAAAATCCTTGGCTCTTCCGGGCTCCGAAAGGTGCCGGTATAGAAAAGACCGGCGGCGTCCAGATTATCCAGAGTGGTGCATAAGCCCTGAAAGCCCCTATCCAGGCTATGGTTATTAGCGGTGGACACTACATCAAAACCGGCGTCTTTCAGGTTTTTAGCCAGGACCTCGGGAGCATTGAACATAGGATAGCCGGTAAAGCCTCTATTGCCTTCTCCCGCCAGGGGAGTTTCCAAATTGCCGATGACCAGATCACCTTGCCGCAATAAAGGCGCTACCTTATCAAACATAAAGGAAAAATCGTAACTCTTGCTTTCAGGCTGCCAGCCCGCTTTAATCTGAGGACTATGCATCATAATATCGCCGGTGGAAATAATCGTAAATTCCCAGTCCTCCGGTATCGCCGGCGGCCGCAGTCCTTTGCCGGCAGTGGCTAAGGTAGTGTCACCGCCGCCTCCGCTGCCCTGACTGCTTTGGCTGCCCTGGTTGTAGAAGGGCAGGGCATCCTGAAATACAAAAACCAACAATGCCAGAAAACAAAAAGAAGCAACGGCAAGGAATAAAGCTTGCCGTGCTTTTCTTTTTTTGCGGTTAAGCGTCCGTGTATTATTACTATTCATCTATGGCTCTTTTCATTTATGCTTCTCTTTGTATCCCTTTTAGTAACCCAATGCCTCCCCAACCACCAGCACTGTGGTTTTCATTTCGACAGGACATTTGTGAAATATAGTCGCTACATTGCAAATACGTTTGGGCGTAGAGCAATCCATGCAATGACCGATTCTGACACAGGGATTGCCCGTTCCAATCCTTATATTATTGATAGGAGCGGCATAGCCGTAGACTCTTTCTTCCGCTTCTTCCAGGTTGGCTACTATTTTGTTGGCGCCTGCAACAATAATGACTTCCCGTGGTCCAAAGATCATGGCCGCCACCCGGTTGCCCCGGCCATCCACATTGTAAAGCCGGCCATCCCGGGTAATGGCGTTGGAGCCGGACAGGAATACGTCGCAGGTCAACTGCTTGCGGCGTATTTCTTGGGCCTCTTCGGGATCTTTGGCAGCATTATGATCGTAGCAAACGCAGTTTCTTTTGGCCAGTTCTTCCTTGATATCCAGATATTTAATGGTGGCTGAACCCCCGAAGCCAACGCTGGCCCCAGCAGGAATCATCTCCAGCAACCGCTTTTTCGCACTGGCCGCATCCGGCAGGTACTCAGCCTGAAAACAGTTTTTCTTCAGCGCTTCTACCGTTGCCTTGCCCAAAAGCTCAGTATGCAGTTTAACGTTTTGATCCATATGCCATCGCTCCTTTATACCTTATTTTTAATCAAAGGAATATTTCAGAATGATGTTGGCAAAAACGAAGCTATGCCTTTATCAGCATCCCAACCCACGGTAACGCCCAGGATCTGCTCACCCAATACTCTGAAGGGCAAAAAGGTTCTGCCTTCCCTGATGGCAGGGGCCGCGGCAATCTCCGAAGCTTGACCGTCAACCGTCATCACTTTGCTGTCAATAGTTAACAGAACCGACTTTCCGTCGTTGTCGATTTTTACTGTGCCAGCCTGGCCATCCCATTCTACGCTGCCTTCAGGAAGTCCCAAAGCTTTGGCTACATAACTGACAGGCACCATGGTGTAATCCTCCTTGATGTATGGGGCTACGTCCATCGTTACCTTTTCGTCGCCAATCTTAAGCTCCGTGCTGCCGATGGTCAGTTCCACCGCAATCATCCCTGCCGGTTTCGCCACCACCTCAGCAATAGCTACAGCCGCTTCATGGCTCAAGCCGCTGCCACCGGCGGTAAGAAAAACAGGGCCGCTATAGCTTTCATCAGCAGTTATATAAAAAGTCAGCTCTACTTTAGCTTTAAGGTCTTTCTTTACGACGGCATTGCGGATAGTCAAGCCGTTTGCCGCCAAGGTCCAGGAACCGCTGTTTTCCGTGTTTAACCCATAGGCATTCTCATCAATGCGCCTGATCAACGTATCCTGAGGCAGGTCAACAGCAAAATTTGTGGTGGTAACTCTCACTGCTTTGGCAGTAATTCCCTCCGGCAAAGTAAAGGTAGTCCTGCCGTCGGCCCACCATCTGCCCGCTGCCGACTCCTCCAAGGTGACTTTTAAGGTTTTCAAGCTTTCGCTGACGGCGTCGGCAGGCTCATAGCCGGCAATCAGCTTAGGCAAAGCCTCATCAGCCGCCGTGACGGTATAATCCACTTTGATCCGGTTAGCCACCCTTACCGTTTCCCGCTCCATGTTGCAGCCCGACAAGGTAACGGCTACCGGACCGTAAGCCGTATTATCTGCCGCAGCCGACAGTTGAAGATTCTTCAAGATAAGAGCCCGGGGCTCTCCTGAACCATCTTTATTCATCGCAATATCGAGTTTTATTGACGCCTGGTTTTCCTTAGCATTCGGCCCTTCAACAGCATAATACCTGTCCTTGATAGCCAAACCGCTGGTCTTGCGTCCCGCCAACTGTATCTGGTCAATATTAATCCAGCTATAGCCTGCGGGGGCTACAAGGGCCAGTGTGCCGTCTACCAAAGCGCCGGGCTCCAGCTCTTGGATGACAATATCTTCAAGGACTACGGTCTGAGAAAAGCTCTTGCTCTCTCCCGGCTTCACTTGAGTAATAATTGAACCGCCTAAGCCGCCGCTGGCAAAGGTATAAGCGCCGCCGGAAGAAAGACCGCTGGAGGCCGGATCGTAAATTTCAACGGAAGCCGGGCTCCCCGTCACCTCAACCAGCATAGGGATATAGAGAGCCTCGTAACTGGAAACCACAGTATAGGGATCAAGAGTAATAACGGCTACGTTATCCCGTCCCCCCGGGCTCATTACATAGCTCAAACCCTGGGGCCATTGCCCGCCGGTGAGGTAACCATCCTTGGAATTCACCGGTATGAATTCACCGTCTTTATTGACATCGCCATAGTTGTCGATGCCCATCCGGCTATAAGCTTCAAAATCCCAATAGGCATTGGTAAGCCGCAGCTCAAAAGAAATGCCTTGCAGCCTGGTGCCGCTTTGAGGCTGGATTACCAGCACCGGGATTTTTTCCGGGTCGGCTAAGATCGCAATCGAATATCCTGCCTTGGCTCCTGTGAGGTTAATGATGGAATTGCTGGTCTCGGCAAACAAAAGGCCTGCCGGCAGGACAGATATCAGAAACAGGACGGTTAAAAGAAAAGACAGTTTTCTTTTCATCAATAATTACCTCCTTAAACCTTTCTCCATCATACTATATCACAAAACCCTGCCAGAGAAAATAGGCCGCCGCCATGAAAGGAGCCAGGGGCAAAGCCCTTGGCCTTTTTTTGCCTAAGAGAAGCAGCACTACAGATGCCACCAATAGCACCCCGCAATACATCCCCAAAAAATCCAGCCAATGCTTCCAACCTAGAAAGAAACCAATGAGGGCGGCCAGCTTCACGTCACCGGCTCCCAGGCAGCGAAACCGGTAAGGAATAAAATGAATAAAAAAGGCCAACATTCCCGCCCCCAAACAGCCGGGCAGCAGGGCAGCTTCTCCTTCAAAGAACAAAACCGCCGCCAGAACCGCAAAACAGCCCAAACCGCCTAAGATCAGAAAGTTAGGAATCCGCCGGCTTTTCAAGTCGGTACCGGCGGCGCCTAAAAGCAATATCCCTAAAATTATTTTCCCTGCAAGCATTACCTCTCCTTATTCCGTTTCTTATTGCCCCTTGAGCGCATCTTATCGTCCCTTAACCTGACCTGACCGGGGCGAAAAATAGATCTTGCCTTCTTCGTTATAGCGGATCAAGGCCTTAACCCGCTCTTTGTCTTCTTTATCCACCATCAGGGTAATAACTGCCGGCAATAGATCTCTACTGTAGCCCTCTCCTGCCGGGCCTTCGGCAAGAGGCAGCCCGCCGGCATTCTTTTTATCGATTACCAGAAGATTAGCCAATAAGGGGTCTTCTTCCGGCCCGATGATTTGCGAAGGCTGAACCTCCTCATAGCCGTTTTTAGCCGGAATGTAAACCACAGCGTCAGCTCTCACCCCCGGCCAAAGCCAGTCGCCGCCGCTGCGCACCAGATCTGTGGCCACAGCAATCAAGCACCTATCCTCCCGGTTGTCAAACTCCCAACGCCAGCCACCGCCGGCACTATCAGCAGAAGTCAGCCGCCGGGGCCGTAAAACATCCCCCGCCCCAACACCCACTTCGCCGATATACCAAGGCCCCCGGGCCATAAACTCGCCGATATCCGTAATATAGTCTCTATCCAAGCCAAAAACCGGCTTTTCCATCATAGTCAGGCTATCGGCATTTAAAGGCGTTCCCGGCAGCAGATCCCTTTTGGCGGCAACCACTCTTTGTGTGGCTCCGGCTTGCTTTAAGTAAGCCTGGTTTAAGCTAAAGGTAATGCTAAACACCACTATAAAACTAAGGCTGATGATCAAGCCTTTAATGATAAAGCCGGAAAGCCCCCGTTTTCCTTTTGCCAGTTTCAATCCCTCCTCTATATCACAGCTTTTATTTATATTGCCCCTGATAAGCCAGGCTTTTATTGACCGTAATCTCTCTGCCTTCTTGGCCGATTAAACCGGCCAGAAGAAAAGGTATGCTCACCTTAGCCTGCCCAACCGCTCCTATCCGTTCATTAGCCCCCGTTATCTCCATTTGAAAAGAAAGGCTTTGCTCCAGAGGGCCGGCCATGTTTTGCCAAAGAATGTGCCGGGCCCAGTTCTCCGCCTGTTCCTGCTTTGCAAGCTGCCTTCCCCAAGTCAGATCTGCCTCCGCTACACTTTTGACGATGGCCCCGTCCAGGGCCAACTCAAGGCTTTGCCCCAGACGATGCCTGACTAGCCAGTAAGAGGCGGAATCCGTCACCAAACAAACAAGCAGAAACATTATCCAAAGCCAAAAAAATGCTCTCACCTTATCTGCCGCCTTTCTTATTTGCCGGTTCCTATCTCCGGTCAGCCGGTTATCCCCTTCTTATATAAGTATGAGCCAGGCCCTGTAGCCGCAGGCTAAAAGGCACAGTGAGCTCTTTGCCAAAAGGCCTCAGGCTGCGGATGGGATAGCGGCCCCAGGCCTTTAGCTCCATCAGTTCTCCTCTTTGTACAGTCTTAGGCGTACCTTCCAGGCGGATATCGAAATCCATCAGGTTTAGAGATACCAGCATTTCCCGAAACTTCCTTTCCATATCGCCGTCCAGTCCGTTTTCCCCTTTCATCATTTCCATGATCTCGCCGCAGGCGCCGTACAATTTCCAGGCGGACATGCTATAGGCGGCTATCTCTACTGCCACAAAAAGAATAATGGCCAAAACGAACATGACATAAAAACCGCTGATCAGCCCTTCTCCCGACCGGTTGCCCCATAACTCCCTCATACGTCCCTCCCCCGCTTCCTTTGCCTTCCTTTAGGAGCCGGGATTAAATACCCGGTCAAGATGGGAAAAGATATTATTGACATAGCCGGTAAGCTTGCCGTCTACAATGCCCTTGATCAACACCAAAAGCAAAGCCATAATAGCCATCCAGCCCAAAGCAGAAACCAAGTCGCCTTTTTCCTCCCGCAGAAAACCGGCCGCCTTATTTTGCAGAACCGCCAGTCTGCCTCCCCAATAAACACCCCTGTCCTTATACCATTTCATCATCATCTTCCTCCTTTGGCCTGCTCCGATTAGGCGAATAGCCCCCCTACCTGCCGCAATATTTCCCAGCCTTTTAAAAGCAATGCCGCCACAGCCAGAGCAAATAAAAGTCCATACAACTGAACTATTTTTTCCGGTTTAGTACGTATCAGAGACTCCGCCGCCTCCTGCCGTAATGCCGTCAGTTCCCCCTCTATGCTGCCAAAATAGGCTTCGGCAGCCCCATAACCGCTTTCCACCGCCAGCATCAGAGCTGAAGCCAGCTTCTGTACCGGCGGCAAATCAAAACTGATGGCAAATAACCGGAAGGCGCCTGCGGACCCAATGGTCTGGATATCATGGATCAATTGGCCTAGGGCCTGGGCCATGGCAGGTCCGCCGGCGGCCTGAGCCTGCCGGAGAGCCGATAAATAATCTCTGCCGCCGGCAAAGCAGATTCGCAGCCTGTCCATAACCTCAGGTATATCCCTTACTAATTCCTGCTGCCAGCGGTTGTATTTGCGCTCTAAGCTCTTTAGCTCCTTCCGGAAAAGCAGGGCCAAAACCGCCGGATAGGCTAAGGCTTGCCGCCAGTCCTGCCATAGTAAGGGCAGCGCCAGAGCCGGCAAAGCCAACATTAAACTTTTCAGCAACAAAACAGCCAGTTTTTCCCGGGCATCAGCTTTTTCTCCCATTAGTTCAAGCTTTCTGTCCAGTTGCTGCCAATAGGATTGTTCCAGCCGGATCAGTCCCGCGCCTTTATCCATGATACTGATTACCGGTTTCAGGCGGCGGTTTTCTCCCGCCTGCTCCTCATGCCATCCCTGGCTTCTTGCAGCAAAACCGGCCAGCTTATACGGCTCTCTTCTCTTTTGCCACCATTCAAAAGCTTCAACAAACAGCCATGATCCGTATATAGACCAAACCAGCGGCGGCAAACAAATCAGCAGATTAATACCGGTCCCCCCCTTTAAAGCTCTTCAACATTTAAGGACAGATATTCCTGGCCTTTAACTGCTACATATAGGCTGACAGCCACATAAGCAAAGATCAGCAGCTTTCCCGGCAGCGAATACACATAAAGGTTTTTTTGTCCTGTATCCAGCATGGATAAGACCACCGGAAAGCTCCAAGACATTAATAGAGTGGCATATAACTGTCTTTTGCGGCCGGCAGCTTTTTGAGCCACCAGAAGCACTGCCCGCAAATCGGCCTCCAGGCTTTGAACGGACTTGTCCAGGGCCCGTAAAGCCGCAGGAGTCCAGCCATCTTTATTAGCTTGGATCAAGGTCTCGGCCACATGATCAAATTTTTTAAGCTTTATGCTATTTTGCCATAAAACCACAGCCTCCCGAACGCTGCTGCCTAAACGCAGCTCCTCCAAAACCTGTCGAAGGATTTTTGTCCGCTGGCCCCGTCCATCGCTTTCTATCACCATTTCAATAGCCCTGCTGAGACTGCCCTGATCCGGCAGGCGGGCCAAAAGCTGGCGCAGAGAGTCCGTCAGCGCCATTAAGGTTTCCAACCGCTGCCGCCTTTTACGATTGTTGATAATCAAGGTTGGCAGAATCAGCGTCAGCAGCCAGCCCAAACCAAAAAGCAGCAGATTGCCGGTAATAAGATACAGGCTGCAAGCTACAGATAAGCTAAAAAGCCAGACCATTTTCGTTTCCCTGCCGCCCCAGCTCACCCCTGCCGCGTAGGCTTGGCTATGCAGACGTTTTTCCTCCCTTGCCCAATAGCTTCCTTCCTTTTTACGGCCCTGTTCTTTCTGATTGCCGGTAATCAAAAGCAGAAATGATAGCGTCAGCCAGCCGGTAAACAGCCCTGCATTAAAAAAAGATCCTGCCATACTACGGCTCCTTCTTATCCCTTTTAAACCTTGCCCTTTATTTTGCCGGCGAAAGCCAGCGGTCGATATGGTCCTGAGGCACTAAAGCCTGACGGAGCTTGTCTGCCAAGGCTTGAGAAATCCCGTTCAGCCGCCGGTGCCTGCCGGACACTTTGCCGTCGGCTGCCAATCCGGTCTGGCAAAATTGAAAGAGCTTCCGGCAAACAGGTTTTTTGGCGCCTTCGTAGCCCACCAGCTCCACCACTTCAGTGATCACCCGGCTTCTGCCCATTTTTTGCTGAAAAAGAATTAAATCCACGGTGTCCGCCAATTGAGCGGCAATAACCTCGTCATTGTAACCGTCTCCTGCCAGTTGTACGATGCGCACCGCCGCATTGGCAGCGGAACTGGCGTGAATGGTAAAATACGTAATATGTCCCGTATTCATACTCTCATGGGCCTGACGGCAGGCCTGGGCATCCCGCACCTCTCCAATCATCACTTTGACGGGCCGCATCCGTAAAGATACTTTAGTCAGCCGGGCAATATCGAATCTCTTTTCCTTATTTTCATGGTCTTTCGTCTGCAAGGCTACGATATTGTGGTAGTTTTGATAGTTGCTGCGCCGCCGCAGCATCATCTCCGGGCTGTCTTCAATGGTAATAATTCTGGTATCGTCGGCAAAATAAAAGGGTATAGCCATCAGAGTAGTGGTTTTTCCCGAGTTGGTAGCCCCGGCAATAATACCGTTACACCAAGGCAGCACCTGAGCAAAGAATTCATCCATTTCCTCACTGATACAACCGCCGGCCACTAATTGGGCAGATGTAATAGTTTCCTCGGCAAATTTTCGTATGGAAGCGCAAGTGCCTTCCGTGGCAATGCCTCCCCTGCCGGAGCCTAAAACGGCACAGATTCTGAACTTCTCAAAGAGACTGTCAATATGAGGCTCATTAGCCGTCAGCGCCTTGCCGTCAGCCATCAGCATTTTATTGATGACCACCTCTAAATGGGCTTCATCTTTAAATCCCATCTCCGGATGGTATTCCTCCACTCCCTCCTTTTCTAAATAAACATCCTTATAGTTGTTAATATCGATATTGGTCACCGTCGGATCATCCAGGGCTTTTTGAATAGGGCCATAGTATAAAATCTCTTCCTGCAGCCGGATATATAGTTGCTTCTGATCCATCCCCGGGGCAGTTAAGCCCCTTTGGCCCAGATAATGCAGAATCTGCTTTTTCATCATTTCCCTGGTTTTAGGATCAATGACTGCCGTAGCCAGGCCTGCGCTGTGGTTTTCCCGCAGATAATCTCTCACTTGCCTTACTGCCGCCGAAAGATCAACCGTCCTGCTCTGGTCTTGGCTCTGCCCCTCCCCTAGGCCATATTGCCGCCTTTCGTCCGCCTCACCCATAGCATAGATATATTCTAAAGGGTCAAAAAGATTTTTCATGGCGGCCCCTACAAATAGACCAATCCTGCTTCTCCCCCATTATCGTTCCTTGCTTGAGCCGGCCAATAATCCTGCTTTAGCTCCCAGGAGCTTGCCTCTTCATTAAGCAAAGCTCCCCAGGGCACTTCCCCCTCAAAATTGAAGAAGTGCTGGCTGGCTGGCGCCGGCTTTTCTGCCCCTGCTTCTTTGCCGCTTAGGCTGCCGTCATCCTCTGCACTCTGGAGTTCTTCGTCATCAAAATTAAATGCCTGCTCTAAAGTCATTTTGATTTTGCGGCTGTCCCAAGAGGTCACTTTAATACCTTTTAAGCTTTCATTTTCTTTGCCTTTGGCGTATACGATCCTTTCGATGGCTTTAATATCTCCTACCGCCGCCAAAATAAATTTTTCGGGACTATGCTTATATACCTGAATCAAACGGCGGATAGAAGCTAAGGCATAGGCGGCTTCCGTAGGTTTGCTCAAAGGAATTACCACTTGATCCGCCGCTTTCAGGGAGAAAAAGGTCATGGGATTGACCAGTTGGCCCTGACAGTCCAGGATCAGGTGCCGGCAGCCTCTGGCCCAGGCCAGCTCCTGGAGAGCCGTAACAAAATCCATCAGCGCGCTGAAGCTCACTCTGGTTACAACGGGGCAATCCGGGGTAGCAAATACACTGGCGGGTAAAAGGGCAAGTTTTTGGTTGACTTGATGAACCATGTCCCAGGTCAGGCAGTTCTTTTGGTCAAAGCGCATAAGGGCAGACTCTGTATTGCGGCTGCGGTCCATAATACCGGAGACAAAACCTAAGCGGGGAATACCCAGGCAGGGCAACTCGGCAAGCAAAGCCTTTCTCTGCTCTGCCAGCAATTCCGCCGTACCGAAAGACAACTCCGCGGCATCCACCCCTGTACAGGACCAAAAAACGATTGTGTTTTTTCTCATCATAAAATCTCCTCCTAATCTTTGCTTTTTTATCTCTGATTTTCACTGTAGGCTCTGCCATTGGATGCTCTGCCATAAATCGGATAAGCACTGGCAGCTTTCCCCCGAGACTCCCTCATATTTGCCGCTTAAAGCAGTCAGACTGATGAAGTCCTTTTTAATTGCCGGGGGTATGATGACATATTGCTCCAAGGCTAAATTTTTCATTTGTTTTTTAATCCTCTCTTCCCCCCAGCTACCGTCAAAAACCGGCAAACAGCGGCTTTGCCACTTTCCCTGCAAATAAGGAGCCTCATTGAAGGAAGGGGTCCAGGGAGAAAAGGCAATGATTTTCCTGCGGCAAACCAGGCTGTCTTTCCAACAAAGAGAAGCCCTATCCCCAAAGCCTAAATAAAAAACATAAGTATATTGCTCTTCCATGATAGCCCAATGAACGAGAGAGGCGAAAAAGCCGTCCCAAAAAGGGTAAAGTTTCTTTTCTATCTGGCCTTGGGGCAAAATATCCAAAAGATCATAATCAGGGTGATCGCCGTGAAAGCAATAGTTTTGCCATGGCCCCCTAGTCCCTGAAGCAAAATCCTGCAATGCTTCTCTTAAACTTTTTTCCGGCTGGTACAGGCCTAAAGCCTTCTCCAACCGGGAATCGCCGCCCGGCAACTCCACAAGCAGCGTTTTGCTGCCGCTGCCGGCTAAATGAGCAGCCATCAAAAAAGCCAAGGCGTAAGTCAACAGGCAGTCCTCCTCGGAAAAGAAAAGGGCAGTAGAGCCAGTCCGAGGCACTTCCGGTGTTTGCTGTTTTTTGCTTTTGATCGGCAGCTTGAAGTTTTTATAAGTCAGCCATTGCTTTGGTGATATTGCTTTTAGCAGGGGTTCCGGGGCTAATGCTACAGTAGCCGCCGCCGGTGGCGGGGACACAACCGGGGGAGGGGTCGGCGCCGGGGCTGGCGCTGAGATCAGGGCCGGTGCCGGAGGTAGAGGCGGAGGCGGAGATGGACCGGCCGCTAAAGAAGGATCTGCCGCCAGGACTGGTACTAAATCCGGCATCAGGGCTGGTACTGAGGCTGGTACTGAGGCTGGTACTGAATCTGGAGCCCGTACCCGCACTGGCGCTGGGTCTGGAAAACCTGCCGGGGCTGGCATCGAAGCAGGGGCCGGAGCCGGGGCCGATGGCATAGCCCCTACTGCAGCCGGAGCCGGCTTCCTCCATAAAGTCAGCTTTTCTTCTTTCGTAATCTCTATCCTTTTTTCCAGCCAGGCTTTCAACAGACGGGAACCATCCTTCAGCTTGATCTGCCAAAGCTGCCGTCCCTCCTCCGGTTCCGGAATGGCGGGAGGCGGTAAAGTGCCCAAATAAGCTTCTAACTGGCGGAAGCTCCGGGCCGTAGACAGTACTTCCCCAAAAAGCCGGCTATCCATGCCGGACAAAAACCAGAAATCGTAAAAGCCCTGGCTCATTAAGTCGATCAGAAGATTTTGGCCTGTGCTTTTTTCTTCGGGCATTAAAAGCTTTATCCCGGCATCTCCTGCCACAGTCCGCATTTTGATTAAGGATTGCAGCAGAAGCGCTTCCGGCTCTCTCTGCAGCAGCGATACATTGCGGTAATAATTGAGCCCGTTGACAACCAGTATACGTTGGCCGGTATTCTGAGCGGAAGATTCCCCTGGCTTATGCTTAGAGTAATGTGTAATGGCCTCCTGAAAGTCTCGAAAAACAGCGGCGGCCGCATACTGGTCCGGCAATAAGGAAAGCAGAGGAGAATCACTGGAGAAAAAAATAAAGTCCACCGGTATTATCGTTTTTACATGACCGGGTTTCACTGCGGCATGATGCTCACCACTTTCTTCAGTTCTGACATAGTCAGTATCTGCACCAATATAGTTCTCATGGCAAATGATAAGATCACCTTCTTACGATATCTTTATCCTTTTTTTCCCATTTTATCATAAAATTGTATTTCGTCAACTACTAAATTAGATTTTTCTTATTTAAATTGAAATATAACCAAATTTAAGCCATAAAACCTTAATTCTTGCGGTTTTGTATTATATGATGGGAAGCGACTTTTTGCACACGGAAAATTAGGGTTCGTTTTCCCTAGCCAAGGCCGTGCATGGGACGGATACTCTAATCTTCCGGAAGTCAAACCATAAAAAAACAGGATCTTGAGGTTTAAGCCTCAGATCCTGTGTAACAGTACATCATCGTCGCAAACTATAATCATTGTATTTCAATGGCGAATTACCGCTATTTGGCGCAAACGCTATAAATCTTGAAAATCTCCTATTTTTCGAGGTTCCGGTGGGGGCTTGCTGCCCTGTCCTCTGGCAAAGCCCTGTCCTCTGGCAAACCCCTGTCCCTTGACAAAGCCATGTCCCTCAGCAAAGCAATTTCCCTGGCATAGCCCTCAAGATCGTTTGGCGTCTCCAGATAAAAGGGCAAACTCTTTAATGAAGGATGGTTGACGATTTTCCTGAAAGCCTCCAACCCTATGCTGCCTTCGCCGATTTTACTATGGCGGTCCTTATGGCTGCCTAAAGGATTCATGCTGTCATTCAAATGAATGGCTTTCAGCCGCCACAGCCCCACAACATCGTCAAATTCCTGCAGCACCTCTTCAAGCCGGGCAGCCACATCATAGCCGCCGTCAAAAACATGGCAGGTATCGAGACAAACACCCAGCTTTTCTTTCAGCTCCACACCGTCAATGATCTGACGCAGCTCTTCAAAGGTCTTGCCTATCTCATTGCCTTTGCCGGACATGGTTTCCAGAAGGATCATGGTGTTTTGCTCCGGCTTCAGCACCTGATTCAGCATATGGACTACGGAGCGAATCCCTTTTTCCGGCCCCTTGCCGCCGTGGCTGCCGGGATGAAAATTATACATAGTGCCGGGAATGAGCTCCAGGCGGCTAATGTCCTCAAGCATTGTTTCCCTGGTGAAGTTTTGTATACGTTCTTCATCAGAACCGGCATTTAGCGTGTAAGGAGCATGGGCAAGAATTTTCTCAATGCCCGCCTCTTGGGCAAAAGCCAAATAGTTCTCTATATCCGCCATATCCAGAGCTTTAACATTGCCGCCCCGGGGATTTCTTGTAAAGAACTGAAAGGTATTGGCGCCGATGGACTGGGCTTGCTTGCCCATAGCCAGATAGCCTTTTGATGAAGATAGATGACAACCGATTCTCAACATGTTTTTTTCCTTAATCAATCAAAAATTTGGCGGGGTAACGGCAAAGACCAGCCTGGTATCCTCATCGCTATTATTATACCAGCGATGATAGGCAAGCCCCGGAATCCGTACGCTATCCCCTTCGTGCAAAACATATTCCACATTTTCCATCTGCAAAACAATGCTGCCTTTCAGCACGAGAGCCACCTCTTCACCCTCGTGGTTCATTAGCTGATGGGAGTTTTCCGTGTGGGGCTGCAGCCGCATTTCAAAAAACTCAATATTTCCCGAGGCATCCGGCGTCAGCAGCTCAAGGTATGGCTTTCTTTTGTCCCGGGAGCCAATCTGCTTACGGTCGTTCTTGCGTACAACAATATCTTTTTCTGCGCCTTCGGTCATAAATAAATAATATAAAGGCACTTGCAATTCCTTGGAAATCAGCTTCAGCGTCGATAATGAAGGATTAGCATTATTTCGTTCGATCTGACTTAACATGGAAGGTGTTATTTGAATGCGCTGAGCCAATTCTTTTTGGCTCATCTTATTTTTTTCCCGAAAAAGCACGATACGTTCACCCAGATTTATCTCGTCCATTAGCTGACTCCTCTAGCCGATAGTCGGTTTTTATTTATTATACACTGTTTTCAAAAAAACGTAAATCGAGATTACTATTCAAAAATATTTAATCACATTTAATAATAATCAATTAATGCAATTGACATTTAATAACCTTTGTAATAAAATTAATTTAATTCAATATAATTAAAATATATTAAACCAAAAAGCTGGGAGCTGATCTGTCAATCGGGGGAGGTGATAGCCACAACCGCAGGAAAAAGCCTTTAATAAACGGAAGGAGAATGATTAATGAATACATCGCTAATTATTATTTCTCTGGCCTTATCTATTGGACTTCTGGTTTTTCTCACGGTTAAAATTAAGCTGCACCCTTTCTTCGCTTTAACGATTTGCGCCTTTGTTTATGGTATAATAACTGGACTATCGGTTCCGGAAATCGTGACGGCTTTTTCGGCGGGTATGGGCGGCACCATTGCCGGTATCGGCGTGGTCATCGCTATCGGTACTGTCATGGGCAGCCTTTTGGAAAAAAGCGGCGCCGCCGAGACTATGGCCCGGACTATTCTTAAAATAACCGGTCCCAAGCATGCTGCTTTAGGCTTAGCTGCTACCGGTTATTTTGTATCCATTCCCGTATTTTGCGATTCGGCCTTTGTTTTGCTTTCGCCCCTGGCCCGCCGGCTTAGCCGGGACACCAAGACAAGCATGACCACTATGGCCATTGCTTTAGGCATGGGCCTCCACGCTACTCATATGCTGGTGCCGCCTACCCCCGGTCCCTTGGCTGTAACCGGAATCCTGGGTGCCGACCTGGGTCTCGTCATTTTGCTGGGCATGCTGGTGTCTATTCCCGTTACCTTGGTGGGCTATTATCTGGGCATAGTTTTTGGCCGCAAATATTATTATCTGCCCGAAGATATCGAGGAAGCAATTGTGGAAGACAGCCGTCTGCCGGGAGCTGTTCAGTCCTTCCTGCCCATTTTGCTGCCCATCTTTCTTATGCTTTTGCATACAATTGCTTCCTTGGATGCAGCGCCCTTTGGCAAAGACAATTTCATCACCGCACTGCTTTCCGCCGTTGGCCAGCCTGTTACCGCTTTGCTGATCGGCCTGGCCTGCGCCTTCTTTACCTATAAGAGCTTACACCCGGAGGACAAAAAGGTCTGGACCTTTGACGGGGAATTTGGCGAATCATTGAAAACAGCGGGCCAGATCGTGCTTATTGTAGGAGCCGGCGGCGCTTTTGCCACCGTATTAAAAACCAGTCACCTGGAAACTATTGTACAGACTTATTTCTCCAGCATCACTTTAGGAATCCTGGTGCCCTTCATCATCGGTGCCATTTTCCGCACTTGCATCGGTTCCGGTACGGTGGGCATGATTACCGCCGCCTCCATGCTGCTGCCCTTGCTGGACGTGCTGGGCTTTACCACGCCTATCGGCCTGGTTATCGCTATGCTGGCCTGCGCTGCCGGCGGCTTTATGGTCTTTCATGGCAACGATGACTTCTTCTGGGTTATTACCTCTACCTCAGAAATGAAACCGGAAATCGCTTACAAAACCCTGCCCATTATCAGCGTTGCTCAGGCTCTGACCGCTTTAGTCATGGTATTTATATTACAATTCATTTTTATTTAATTAACCTATATTGTACTGAAAGGACTGATCAACATGAAAAAACAAGAGCTAGCCACTCCCGCCGTCCTTGTGGACCTGGATGTTTTAGAAAACAACCTAAAAAAATACCAGGAACTTTGCAATAAACATGGCAAAGAGCTTTGGCCTATGACGAAAACCCATAAAAGTACGGAAATTGCCAAAATGCAAAAGACTTTTGGCGCCACCGGCTTTTTGGGCGGCACCTTAGATGAGTGTGAGGCTTTTTGCGACGCCGGTATGGAAACCATCATGTATGCCTATCCGGCAGCTTCCCAGCCTAACCTTTCCCGGGTCATTGCCCTGGCTCAAAAATGCCATTTTATCATCCGTCTGGACTGCATGGAAAACGCCCGGGCCATCAGCGAAGCGGCGGCCAAAGCAGGGGTTACCGTTAATTATACGATTATTGTAGACAGCGGTTTACACCGTTTTGGCGTGGCCCCGGAAAAAGTCCTGGACTTTGCCAATGCCCTGCGGAAGCTGCCGGCCTTGTGCTTCAAAGGGATTTCCAGCCATCCCGGCCATGTCTACGGCGCCCAAAACCATGATGAACTGGCGAAATACGTAGCTGACGAGAGGAGCGCCATGGCTGCGGCCGCCGCCGATTTAAAAGAAGCGGGCTATACTTTGGAAATCGTCAGCAGCGGTTCCACTCCCACCTTTGCCGGCTCCATTGCCGATGAAAACATCAAGATCTTCCACCCCGGCAACTACGTATTTCACGACGCCATCCAGCTTTCTATAGAGGCGGCTGATGAGTCGGAATGCGCCTTAACCGTTTATGCCACTATTATTTCAAAGCCCAGAGAGGATATGTTCATCATTGACGCCGGCTCCAAATGCTTCGGTCTTGATCAGGGGGCACACGGCAATAGCAGCATTTCCGGCTTTGGCCGGGTGAAAGGCCATCCCCAGCTATCCCTTGCAGGCTTGTCCGAAGAAGTGGGCAAGCTTAAAATTCAGGGCGAAACCCAGCTTAAGGTGGGGGACAAAATCGAAATCATTCCCAACCATTCTTGCGTACCGGCCAATCTCACCTCATTTCTTGTGGGCTGCCGCCAGGACAATGTAGAAAAAACTCTGGCGGTAGATATCCGGGAAAACAGTAAAAATCCTGTGCCGGGTAAATAACCATAAATAAACAGGGCTTTGGATCAGCAATGATTCGAGGCCCTATTTTTATGGTTCATCTTGTTTATGGTGTCTAATTATGGTACAACTATTTCACAGAAAGCAATAACCGCTTATGCCAAATTTACTTTTTAACGGGAGTGGGACATGACAAAGCAAATTGTAATGGTTACTGAAGGATCGGCTACAGCAGATTTCTATAATAATCTGCTGCTGGATCTGTTTGGCAGCACATTACGGTTGTGGAATTTCAGCACTGAAGAAGGGGTGCCTGAAAGTCTGCCCGATGGGGATTTGTATCTGATTGGCGCTACCTCCTCCAATATCTTCAGCCATGTAATCTCACTGATTCCCTCCAGCAAAAGTATAGTGCTGATCACGCTAACCTTTCAAAAAAGCCAACTGGAGCCCTTGCGGCAAATTCCCCAAGGCACCAGGGCTTTGCTGGTAAATCTCAGCACCAACATGGCTATTGAGACCATCGCCGAGCTGAATCGCCTGGGCATCACTCACATCAACATGATACCGGCAGCCCCCAATATGCAGGAATTGCCTAGTGCTCAACTGGCTATCACACCGGGAGAGCGGCGCTATGTCCCCGAAGGCATCAGCGAGATTCTGGATATCGGCAGCCGGGTTTTTACCTGCGAAACTCTTACGGAGATTGCTCTTAAACTGGGTTATAACTGGTTTTTGCGCAGCAAAAAATACCACGCTTATCTGGAGACGCTGGTAGAATCCGGACAAAGCGTGGCTATGCTCCGTTTGGAAAGCCTGCGCATGGAAAACTACCTGGATATGCTGATGAGCGCCCTGGACATGGGAGTTTTGGGTGTAAATATGACCGGGGAGGTATTTGCCGCTAATGCCATGGCGCAGACCATCATCGGCATGAGCCGTGAAGTAATCGGCAGAGAATTGAAGGAAGCCGCTCCAGGAATTGACGAGGTGATGGCCGGAGAGGGCAAAGACAAAAGAGCTTCCAAGTTAATTATGATCAACGGCTCACCCATCACTTTATCCACGGTGCCGGTTTTCTGGCAAGGGGATCCGGTAGGTTGTTTTGTCCTGCTGCAGCGCTTCACCGACGAGGAAAAACGGCAGCATCAATTCCGTTTGCAGCTCTGCCACCGGGGTTATACGTCCAAATATACCTTTGACGATATTGTGGGAGAAAGCCCGGCTATTGTACGGGCCAAAAACGTAGCCCGGAAGATGGCCCAAACGGACTCTTCTATTTTGTTAACCGGTGAAAGCGGTACCGGCAAGGAGTTGTTTGCTCATTCTATTCACTGGGCCTCAGCCCGCCGGGATATGTCCTTTGTTGCCATCAATTGTGCCGCCTTACCCGAATCCCTGCTGGAAAGCGAGCTTTTCGGCTATGCTCAGGGGGCTTTTACCGGCGCCAAAAAGGGTGGTAAGCTGGGTCTTTTTGAATATGCTCATAAGGGCACGCTGTTCTTGGATGAAATTGAAGGTATGAGCCAAACCCTTCAGCTCAAGCTGTTGCGGGTGCTGCAAGAAAAAGAGATGATGCGGGTAGGGGATGACCGGATCATCTCCATTGATGTGCGAATCATTGCGGCCTCCAATGAAGATATTCTCAATATGGTGCACCGGGGCGCCTTTCGGAGGGACCTCTACTATAGGCTTAATACGCTGCCCATTAATATACCGCCTTTGAGAGAGCGGGAGGACGATTTATTTTTAATTATGGAAGCGGTGCAACGCAAGTTAGGCGCCGGCTTCCGCCTTTCCCCTCAGGCCAGGGAAATATTCCGCAGCTACTGCTGGGATGGCAATGTGCGGGAGCTGATCAATATTGTGGAATATCTGCGCTTTGCGGACAAAGAGCTGATTGGGGTAGAGGACCTGCCTCAGATTATGCTCGTAAAAAATACGGCCTCCCCCCCGGCGGCATTGTCGGGTTCGGCATGGGCAGCAATACCGGCAACAGCGCCGGAATCCTTGTTCCGGCAGCCCGGTCAGACAGGTGATGTTTTGGCAGCCCTGAGGCAGGTGGCAAACGGCAAGGAAGAAGCCTATACTTTTGTGCTGCAAGCCCTGCTGGCAGCATCGGCAGGTTTGGGCCGGGGCGCCCTCTGCCAGGCTGCCCGGGAGCAGGGTATTTATTTAACCGAGCAGGAAACACGGGGTATTTTGATACACCTCAATGAATTAGGGTTAGTCTCAGTCTCCCGGGGCCGGGGAGGCAGCCGGCTGACTAAAAACGGTACAGCCATAGCAGCCCGGTTATAACTACGTTGATGTAACGCAATAAAACGCAAGAGCTGTGGCAAAATGAGCTGGTTTACGTTTTCTCCAGCTAACTGTGCAAAATTGCTCAAAGTTGGCCCTCAACAAGCTAATCTCCCCCCACCGGTGGGGCGGTTAAAGACTCTCAATATCCTTCAACTCCACCCTTCAACCAATTTGAATAAAAGGCTTCCGATGTGGAGTAAAAAACAAGAGGCCGCCGCAAATTGAGCATATCAAATTTTGCGACAGCCTCTTTATCTATTTAAATACAGGAACATGGATCAATAGGTTAAATAATAGGTTAAAGTTTTTTATTTTTTAACCTATTTTTTATTAAAAGGTCTTCAGCAAACGAAAAAAACCAGCGTGATCAGGAAAAAAATGGCTGGCATAATACTTGCTAAACACATAAGGCAATCAGAATATTCAGCCCATAGAAAGAGGTGGCCCCATGCAATACAATTTTGATATTCAAATTGACCGCAGCCAAAACTATGCCGCTAAGCTGGAGGAATCCCTTCTCAACTTCGGCACGAAGGAGGTAATCCCGCTCTGGATTGCAGATATGGATTTCCGCACCGCTCAGCCTATTATTGACGCAATCAAAGCCCGGGCAGATCAGGGAATCTTCGGCTATACCTTTCGTCCCGACGACTATTTTGAGGCAGTCAGGGACTGGCAACGCCGCCGCCACGGCTATAGTCCCGCTGTGAAGCGAATGGCCTTTGCCCCCGGCGTAGTGCCGTCTCTGCGGATATTCCTGAACCTGTTTACCCAACCGGGAGACAAAATCTTAATCCAGCAGCCTGTCTATCATCCTTTCGCCGATATTGTGGAAAACAGCAACCGCACTCTGGTGGTCAGCCCTCTGCACCGGGATGATTCAGGCTTCTATACTATGGATACCACTGATTTTGAGCATAAAGCTAAAGAAGGAGTTAAATATTTCATTCTCTGCAACCCCCACAATCCGGTGGGCCGGGCCTGGAGCAAGGAAGAGCTGAAAGAAATCGGCGATATTTGTGTCCGCTATGGCGTAGGCATCCTGTCTGATGAAATCCACGGCGACTTGATCCTTCACGGCAATAAGCATACGGTGATGGCCACCATTTCTCCCGAGATTGCAGCCATCACCACCACCTTTATTTCCCCCAGCAAGACCTTCAATCTGGCGGGGCTTCAAGCCTCTTCCATCATTTTTGATACAACGGAGCACCAGGAGCACTACCTTAAGACCCTCAAGGAGATGGATATTGCCCGTAATAATTGCTTTAGTTTGGTAGCCACCATGGCCGCTTATAACGAGGGTGAAGAATGGCTGGAGCAACTCCTGGCCTATGTGGAAGGAAATATGCAGTTTATTGGTGATTATTGCCGGCAATATCTGCCGCTGATCAAGCCCAACAAGCCTGAGGCTACCTATATGTGTTGGCTGGATATGAGAGAACTTAAGATGGGAGATGATGCGCTTCAAGAGTTTTTAGTCAAAAAAGCCGGAATAGCCCTCAGTCAAGGCAGCAGCTTTGGTCAGGGCGGCCAAGGTTTTATGCGTCTGAATGCAGCCTGCCCCAGAAGCACTTTGGAAAAAGCCCTGGAACAGCTAAGGGCAGCCCTGTCCTAAGGGCAGCCCTGTCCTAAGGGCAAATCAGACACAGGCAGCAGGGCTGCCATGCTGCGCTGCCCCCAGCGCGGTATCACACTGCCACGCTATTACAACAATTAGGAGGGTATTAACATGAATCAAGAGAACAATAGCAAGAAGTATGGTTTTTCTGCATTCATTCCTTTATTTGTTTTCCTGGCGCTCTACATCGGCAGCGGCCTGACCTTTACGGCCCTGGGGTACGAAGGGGCCTTCAAGCAGTTTCCCAGGCATGTTGCCCTGATCATCGGTTTAGCTTGCGCCCTGCTGATGAACCCCAAAATGAAGCTGGATAAAAAAATCGATTTATTCTGCGGCAATGCAGGCAACCCCGGAGTTATGCTGATTGGCCTGATCTATCTGCTGGCCGGCGGCTTCCAGGGCGCAGCCAGCGCCATGGGCGGCGTTGACTCCGTCGTTAATCTGGGCCTGCGTTTTATTCCCGCTTCTCTGTTGATTCCCGGTATTTTCCTGATTTCCTGTTTTATCTCCACCGCCATCGGCACCTCCATGGGTACTATTGCGGCCATGGCTCCCATTGCCATCGGCGTAGCCTCCAAGGGTAATTTGAATATGGCCATTGCCTGCTCGGCGGTCATCGGCGGCGCCTACTTTGGCGACAACCTGTCCATTATCTCCGACACCACCATCTCAGCCACCCAGGGCGTAGGTTGCGAGATGAAAGATAAATTCAAAATGAACTTTTTAATCGCCCTGCCGGCAGCTTTAGTGGCTGTGATCATGTATGCTCTTGTCGGCGGCACCGGTGTAATCGAAGGGGACCTGGAGTATCATATCGTTCGCATCATCCCTTATTTTGTGGTGCTGGTAACAGCTCTTATGGGCTTTAACGTAGCCGGTGTTTTGTTTGTCGGCATTGTTATGTGCGGCATCATTGGCCTGGCTACCGGCGTGGTGGGCTTTTTCGAGTACGTCCAAGCCATCGGCAACGGCATGTCCGACATGATGAGCATTACTATCGTAGCCATTTTGATTTCCGGCTTGATCGGGCTAATCAGAGAATACGGCGGCGTGGAATGGTTGATTAACACCATCACCTCAAAAATCGCCGACCGCAAGGGCGCTGAATACGGTATCTCTCTGCTGTCCGGCCTCTTGTCTATCGCCCTGGTCAACAACACCATCGCTATTATTATTTCGGCCCCTATTGCCAAGGAGATCGGCGCCACCTACCACATCTCTCCCAAGCGGCTGGCCAGCTTGCTGGATATTTTCGCTTGCGCTTTCCTGGCTCTGTGTCCCCATGACGGCGGCATGCTCATCATGACGGGCCTGACTAACGTATCTCCTATTGAGGTCTTGAAGTATTCCTTCTATATCTTTGCTCTGATCATCGCTTCGGTGATTACTATTCAACTGGGCTTGCTGCGCACCCCCGAAGAAAAAGAATACGCTGCCCAGCAAAGCAAGGCTGCCCAGGCCATTGATTCCCGTCAATAATTCTTTAACGAAGCCTCATTTCTCGGGTCTAATCCCAAACCAGACTCAATGGCTGGCTATAGAGAGGCCGCAGGCCCAGCCAATGATTGACATAGGGATCACGGCTGCTGCTGTACTCATATCTGCCGGCATAAGCAAGACCTGCTTTTTCGTAGATCAGCAAATAAGGATTGCCGCCACGCCATTCATTATAAAAGGCCATGGCCAGCTTTTGGCCATTATAGTTCATCACCGTATCGCCATAGGGCAAACAATTTTCGTCAATTTGCCGGAGAGCATTGAAATCACCGGACATTTCTATTTTATAGCCCTCGTCTCCGCCTTCCGTAATTAAACAAAAGCTGTAATCATCAAACATAACAAGATAAAATGTATCATAAGGCTCAAACTTCCAAATTCCGGCACCGGCACTCTGCTGGGGCAGCTCTATTTTTTGCCTCAGCTCCATGGTCTGATCTTCAATTACCGACAGCATTATCCTGGGTTTTTCCCTGGGTTCTCCCTCCGGAGAATCCAGGTCTTTTTTTGTGCCCTTTTCCTCGGTAATCAAAAGCAGATGTTTCTGATCCCGGGCTGCCAGAAGTCCCAATCCCCGGTCATCCTTATGCTCAAAGGGATAAGCCAGGTGCATTTCCTTAGGCTTGGGCCGGAAGTTACCGCTTAAGGCACCCATGTCTCCCAGGTTTTCCAAGGGCAGCAAATGAATGCCGGCCAGATCCGGAGGAAAAGCTGTCGGCACAACTTTTCCTTCATGATACCCCTGCAGATCAAGGGTAAAGTAAAAATTATCTTCTATGGCTGCCCCTTTGGCATCAATACTTAAGCTGCGCTCTACATCACTGCAGTCCACATCAACAACAGCCCCCGTCTCATCCTTGGCTATCGTCACTTTAATCTTATGCTTTTCCTCCACCGGAATTTTAAAATAGCTTCTCAGTTCCTGCAAAATCTCCTGATTCATTTCCAGATGTTTATTTGGAAATGAAAAATCTATGGACAGGGGATAGTATTCGTAATAGTCTTTAAGAGCTACCACCTCTTCCCGGCTGCCGCCGGCGGGGGTTCGATCTGCTACATCCATAATAGGCTCCATGATCATACCGTTTTCTTGTTCCCAGGCCAGATCAAGATTGCCGCTCATGCCAAAATTGGTATTGGCATAGATACTAATCCAAAGCTGAGACCGGGGCATCTCATCGCTTTGTCTGGTCTGGCTAAAACGAAAATCCACTTTGCTTTTTTCCTCAGTGCCGGGACGGGTGGCGATATCCCAAAATAAATGATTGTCGCAGGTAATCCTGTTGCTTAACGTAAGACCGGCAGCGGCAGCTTGATCCCCCAAAAGGGTCCTTTCCTCAACACTGATCTTATCCTTGGCCTGGTCTACCCAATTCCAGCCCCAATAAATGGCCCCTATAGCTAAAACCAGCAAAACCAGGGTTAATCCTAAGCTCTTTCGCATACCAGCTCCTCCTATTCCCCGCCGGAAAGCTGGGACAGGGCCTTGCCCACCCGGTCCGCCTTATACTGATAGCTCTCCTTCACATAGCTCATCAGGGTGTCGCCCCGTTCCTCCAGCTCCTGCATCAGCACATCCCCCAGAATCTTGCCTTGGCGCAGCAGCACAGCCCGGCCGATAAACTTTTCCACTTCTTCCAGCAAGTGAGTGGACAGCAGCACCGTTTCCCCGGGCTCTAAAATCCCCAGCAGCACTTTATAAAAATCCTCCCGGTTAAACACGTCATTGCCGGCAAAGGGCTCATCCATCAAAATGTAATCTGCCCCCTGACACAAAGCCAGAATTACCTCGAGCTGATTTTTTTGTCCTGTGGAAAAATGGCGAATGGTCTTGGTTGCCGGCAGCTCAAAAAACTCCATCAGCCCATCAAAACGCTTTGCTCGAAAGGCCGGGAAATGGGAGCCATAAAACTCTTTGTGAGCCTTGGCTGTCAAATTAGGAAAAAAGGAATGTTCACTGGTAGCAAAGGATAAGCGGCCGATATTTTTTCTGGTGACCGCCTGGCCATCCAAGGTGATTTCCCCTTCATAGCGCAGAAAACCTAAAATGCATTTCATCAATGTAGTCTTGCCGGCGCCGTTTTCTCCAAAAAGACCGACGATTTCTCCCCGGCCCAGACTTAAATCCACATCCTTAAGAGCCTGCTTGCCTCTGTAAGATTTTTTCAGGTTGCTAATGTTCAACATAGTCATACTCCTCAATAAACCGGCAGGATAACCTGCCAAATTTTTTGCCATTGACCGGGAGCCAGACAGGCTGCCGGCGTAACGAGAAGATAAAGGCCGAAATAAAGCAGCAGCAAAAGGCCGGCCAAAAGCAGCGATGCTGCCGCAAACAACAAGGGCAGGGTTAGACAGCGCCGCCACAGCTCCCAGCGGTCCGGCAGCCGCCTCATCAAGTAAATGCTTTTGCTGCCCTGGTAATGGTAAGAATAATGATAAACCGCCAAAATGATCATGCCAAAGGCCAATATGCCAAAACCCATAAGGCTTTTGTCCAAAACCACAGGGAAATCCGGCATGATAGCACCCTCTATCAGAACCTTCCTCATCCCTATGCGGCGGAAGAGCCTTTCATAGGCTCCATTGAGGCGAAAAAGAAAGCCCAGGCTGTAAAAAAAGCTAAGGCCTCCGCCGATAGCCAGCCACTTGAATTCCTGCCAATAATCAATACCGGCGGGAGTATATTTTTCCATATCAAAATTCTTCATTTGCTTTCCCCCAAAGGATATAGTATAAAGAATGGCCGGCCAAGGATAAGGCCAACAGCCAAATCCAGGCGTCGGAGCCGAAACGTCCCATTTCCTGCGGGAACACCCAAAAAGTAAAAACCGCTAAAAAGCTCATGGCAATGTCTCTTTTGCCCCGTCTTTGCTTGAAGGGGAGGCAGGCTGCTCCCAGGGACAAGCCCAGCAGTAAGGTCCCGTTGCGCAGGAGACGGCTGGTTTCCTCCAAGGGCAGCAGGCTATGCAAAAAGCTATTACGGTAAAAGGCCAAGAAAATTGTTTGCTCATTTATATAAGCAGGATCCACGGCAGAAACATATAAGCGGCCGAGACAAAGGATGATAGAAAGCTGTACTGCCCAAAAAATCAGGAAGCAGGCTAAATAATAGGCAGACCAAAGTAAGGCAATCGCTTCTTCGCTTAAGGACAACCTTTGCAGCGTGTACCTGATCTTGCTGCCGCCGGACTCATAGCCATTCAGGCTTAAAATCAGGCAGAGGACAAGAAAGGCTCCTCCACAAACTATGGGAATACCGCTAAGGTCAATCAAACCTTCCAGGCCGTCCGGATGCACAGAGCCTTTTTGGAGCAGCCGGTAAAACAGAGCTGTCTCCAGAGCTCCCATTAACAATAACAAGCCGCTTATTTTGTAGATGGTACTTCTGGCCCCTAACATCAATAAAGATAAATAACCCCTCATCATCATATCTCCTCACCGGAAAACTCCCGCCTTGGCGGTGATTAATGAAACTTTAGCCGCAATCGCCGGGCTTTCAAATTTCATCCCAGATATCCTCCAGCAGCCGCACAGCCTCTTCCTTAGAAATCTCCATCTGCTTCATGGACTTTACCAGTACTCCCACGTCCCCTTCTAATAGCTGAGAACGAATAGCTCCTATCTGCTGCTCATTCACCGTCACCCAGCTGCCGGCGCCGGCTTGAGATTCGATGATTCCTTCTTCCTCCAGCAAACGGTATGCCTTC
Organism: Clostridiales bacterium; assembly: GCA_038562165.1. Lineage (GTDB taxonomy): Bacteria > Bacillota > Peptococcia > DRI-13 > UBA5745 > WRMS01. The sequence continues at coordinate 127,611 of JBCFAO010000001.1, forward strand.
TGGATGGTATTGGGGTTAACGCCAAGGAGGGCCGACAGCAGCCGCCGGGAAGGCATTTCCTCCCGGTTGTGAATCACACCGGCTATAATGCCTTGCTTAATGTGGCGCACAATCTGGCTGTAGATGGGGCTGCCATCTTCTATGGTAAAGTGCTCAAATGAAATCATTGCTGCTTCGCCGCAACCTCTCAATAGCGTATTACTGACCTAATACAGTTAACCGTATTATAGAACTAATACGGTTAACTGTCAAGGAATAAATGCGCTAAGGTATTTAGAATTTTTTCTAAATTGTTCTTGACTTTTCTCCGGCAATGCATCATAATATATTTAGAAAATTATCTAAATTGTTGAGGTGATATTCATTGGGCTTCCCGGAAACTTTCAAGGCCTTATCCGACCCTGTCCGGCGGGATATTCTCGTTATGCTGAAAAATGGCAGGATGCCTGCCGGAGAGATTGCCCAATATTTTGATATGACGGGGGCAACGATTTCTTATCACTTATCGCAATTAAAAAAGGCCGGTCTTATTTTTGAAACAAGGCATAAGAACTTTATTTTTTATGAGCTGAATATATCGGTTTTTGAGGAAGTTATGCTTTGGTTATCCCAATTTAGCGGAGGAATGAATAATGAAAACAAGACATAACCCCACCGTTCTTATACTGTCGTCCATTGTTTGCTTGCTGCCCCTTCTTCTATCCTTTGCGCTATACAATGATCTTCCCGAGCAAATCGCTATTCATTGGAATAGCGCAGGAAATCCCGACAATTTTGTTCCGAAGCCTCTTGCCGCCCTTGGCTTACCCTTTTTATTTCTCATCATTAATTTGTTTTCTAAAGTCCATCTTAATAATGATCCCAAACGCGCTAACACATCACAAGCAATGCAGATATTTGCTGCCTGGACGCCGCCGGTTTTATCATTGATTCTTGTTCCGATTACTTTGTTTATTGCTATGGGCATAAATATTTCAATATCCCTGGTAGTCCCTGTATTAGTAGGCCTTTTGTTCATTGTCTGCGGCAACTATTTGCCGAAAAACAGGCAAAACTATACCATCGGTATAAAACTTCCCTGGACCCTGCATGATGCAGACAATTGGAATAAAACTCACCGGCTGGCCGGATATTTATATATATTAGGCGGCATCCTTCTCATCGCCGGCGCCTTTATATTTGATAATACCGGCACAATCAACGGCCTTTCTCTGGCAGTCTTCGTTGTGATTCTGCTTGTCATCGTCCCGGTTATCTATTCCTTTTTGCTCTATAAGAAAAAGGGCAGCGGTAAAAATGAAGCTAATGAATGACCGGTCTGGCTATGCTGAGCATTGCCTGGCACACCACCGCCAAAGGGGCTAGCGCGAATTTTGCGTTAGCCCCTTTATCCTTTAATTCATTTAAGCAACATCAGCTTAAAGTAGTTGCCGCTATCTTTATGGCTTCTTAGGAGATACCCAGACCGGCACTGGCATAGCCTGCAATGGCTGCTGCCAAATCGATACCAGCGGTGACCTCTGCCGAGAACACTAAAAGCAATCTGGTTCCTGCGGTGACAGGAATGTTTAGCCCTGTGGTGATACCGCTGCTGATATCACCGATGGAAATTAATCCCGTAAGGGGAGGCGCCAGAGTGACCACTGCGCCGGGAACCGCAACGAAGGTGTCGTCAGGGGTGGTGGATTGGAACAACTGAGCGGATACCGTTACAGTCGAGCCAATCAGGCTAAGCGCAGCGCTAATGCTCAAATAACCGGCCAAGGAGGTGATAATACCATCCCTAGGCATAGAGAAGGCAAAGTTTGTCAGTCCCAACAGGCTGATTGTTCCGGTGGCAGCGGAAATACCGGCAAGGTTATTCCCGAATCCAACGGTGCTGGAAGTGTTAAGCAAGCCACCTAATACAGTGGTCAAAGCAACCGGTGTACCGGAAGCGAAGGGAATGATTGCCCCTTCACCAGCAGGGCCGGTGGGGCCGGTGGGGCCGGTGGGACCGATTGCACCATCGGCACCTGTTGCGCCAGTTGCGCCAGTGGGACCGGTGGGGCCGATTGCACCATCGGCACCTGTTGCGCCAGTTGCACCAGTGGGACCGGTGGGACCGATTGCACCATCGGCACCTGTTGCGCCAGTTGCACCAGTGGGACCAGTGGGACCGATTGCACCATCGGCACCTGTTGCGCCAGTTGCACCGGTGGGGCCAGTTGCACCGGTGGGGCCAGTTGCACCGGTGGGGCCAGTTGCGCCAGCTATACCATCAGCGCCAGTTGCGCCGGTTGCTCCGGTGGGGCCAGTGGGGCCGGTTGCGCCAACTGCACCGTCAGCGCCAGTTGCGCCGGTTGCACCAGTGGGACCGGTGGGGCCAGTGGGGCCAGTGGGGCCGGCTACACCGTCAGCGCCAGTTGCACCTGTTGCGCCGGTGGGACCGGTGGGGCCAGTGGGGCCGGTTGCGCCAGCTGCACCAGCAGCGCCAGTTGCGCCAGTTGCACCGGTGGGGCCGGTTGCGCCGGCTGCACCAGCAGCGCCAGTTGCGCCAGTTGCACCGGTGGGGCCGGTTGCGCCAGCTGCACCAGCAGCGCCAGTTGCACCAGTTGCACCGGTGGGGCCAGTGGGGCCAATGGGACCAGGTTCGCCTTGGAGACCCTGAGGACCTTGGGGGCCGGTGGGGCCAATAGGACCAGGTGCGCCTTGAAGACCCTGAGGACCTTGAGGACCAGTGGGACCAATAGGACCAGGTTCGCCTTGAAGGCCCTGAGGACCTTGGGGGCCGGTGGGGCCAATAGGACCAGGTGCGCCTTGAAGACCCTGAGGACCTTGGGGACCTTGGGAACCGACAGGGCCTTGGGGACCTTGGGGACCGACGGGACCTTGGGGACCAGCGGGGCCAGCAGGACCTTGCGGACCGGCAGGACCAGTGGGGCCAGTGGGGCCGGTGGGACCGCCGGCAGGACCGGTAGCACCCGTTGCTCCGGTGGCACCAGTTGCGCCGGTTGCACCAGTAGGACCAGCAGGGCCGGTGGGGCCAGTAGGACCTATGGGGCCAGGCGGACAGCAGGGCGGCCAGGGCCTGCAAGGATCAGGGCGGCAACCGGGGCGACAATTTTTGTTATATTTGTCCATCGAATCTCTCCTTAATCTATTTACGACAATTTATCGTTTAATAGAATTGATAATTTGTCATTATCATTTTATGACACAGCTTATAAAGTGTGCCCTTTCTCCCCCCTTACTTTTGTCAACCTTTAATTTTTTTGCCAACTTATTAAAAGTACAAAATTCCTGTCGTCAGGGATTATTTGATATTTAAATTGAAACAATTAAAAATCACTTAGTTACTTAATTGAACAATAGTCAACGAACGATTCAGGTATCCTAGAACAGGAAATTCTGTATTAATACTTGCTCCCACTTCATCTCCTGCTGCTAAAGCGGCTTGAACTACAAACGTTGAACTGCTTCTATTTGCAATATTAAAAAAGGTAGTCGTATCGCCAAAAATCGGTGTGCCATTAACAGTAATAATGGCAGTTAAATATGGCTGATCCGGATCTGGATCTGTAGTAGCTTCAGCATTAATAGATATTGTTATCTGATAAACTCCGCTTTCTCCCGCCACTAATTCATTTCCCGACAGGCTAACTGTAGTACCTGATAAAGGTCCAACCACACTAAATGGTATGGGAGTGAATGTTGCCCCGGGTGTCTCTACACTACTTCCTCTTAAAGACCCAAAACCTAAAACGACTTCTCCATCGGCTCCAGTGGGACCCGTGGGGCCTGCTGGTGTCAAGTCAGGACTAAAAATAATAATTAGAAATCAGTAGCTTCTCTGTTTACCCTCTGTGAAATATGTCCCTGATACTCTTTATCATCATTTTCCACTTAGGCACTCTATTTTCCGACATAGACATACTGGACATCTCTGAAATGAGTTGGTCGGTCAAAGTCATATCAATCACACCGTCTGTCGAGGAAAGAAATTCTGCACCCAGGTTATTTAGTTCTTTTATGTAAGCAGTGGTTTTCAATGTATCCCGTCCGATGCAGGATACATTGGAAACCAAAACAACATCTGCATTCTTTGAGCAGACGGCTTGCTTAGTTTCAGACAAACCTTTGCGGTAAAAGTCAAGACCGCTGCCAATATCTTGAGAAATTCCAGCGATATTGAACCCACGCTCATTGGCAAAGTGGATAAGCCTGTCACGCTGTATCTCTATGCTGTTATGCTCATTGCTGGCAACCCTGCAATATATCCAAGCGTTCCTCGGAACGCTGTTTTTATTATCTGTTTTCATCTACGCATACTCCTTTTTCGACATACTGGACAAGTCTCATATACTCATCCATATGGTTCCACACAATTTCAATCGCTTCACTTCCGTAGATATAGATGCTGTCGATTAGCTCATCTGCCATTTCTTTTGAAAGTTCCGTAAACCCCTCATATCGCTTGAAGCTCTCAATGATAGAGCACGGCTGCCCGTTTTCCTGATAACGGCTTTGCAATGCTGTTTCAAGTTCAACAATTTGGGATTCCTTTTCCGCAATCTCCTTTCCAATATCCGCCTTTTGGCTTGCGTAGCTGTCCCTGTCCAAAGCCCCATCTTTATATTTTTCATATGCCTTAACTTTGGATGCTCTCAACTTGGAAAGGATGACTTGGAGTTGCCTGATCTGCTCTGTCAGAGTGGTTATATCATTATGACTTTGCGTTTTCACTCTGTCAAAAAGCTGTTCCATATCAAGCATGACCTCTATCTGCTTATGCATCACAGATAGGACAGTCTGTATCAGGCTGCTTTCGGAAATCCTATCTTTTGGGCAGGTGCTGTCAGCTACATATTGGTGGCTTTCACAATAATAATATGCTGTAGCCGGGGTGCTCTTGCTTCTTCTCATAACGTGCCGACAAACCCCACATTTCACTTTACCCATCAGGGGTCTGACCTCGGCCGGTTCTGTTCTTATCCTCACAGGGGCAGAGAAACGCTCCTGAACCGAGGAAAAAAGTTCTTCCGATACAATGGCTTCATGGGTATTCGGTACGACAATCCACTCACTTTTGGGAATGCGTTTACCGTGCTTACTCCCGACAAAAGGGCTGCGATTTTTCCCGTTTACCATTTTCCCTGTGTAGCGTTCGTCACGGATAATGGTCAGGATGGTTGTGTTAAGCCAGTGGTTTGTATTTCCGACTACATTGAATTTGCGGTCACAGCCCATAAGCCGTTTATAGACATATGGTGTCGGAATGTTTTCTGCGTTCAGGATGGTGGCAATTTGGACTGCGTTTTTTCCCTCGTCCGCCATCGCAAAGATACGCCTGACAACAATGGCGGCCTTTTCGTCAATCACGAGCTTCTTACGGTTTCCCGGAGATTTCGCATAGCCATAGGGTGCGTGACTGCCAATAAATTCGCCTTTCTCCATACGGGTTTTCTTTGCACTCCGTACCTTTTGTGACACCGTTTCAGGCTTTTTTCAGGCATCACAGCCTCCTTTCCACGGTGTTCCGTTTAGAACACCTCTATATGGTGGGGAACCCCGTTACAGGCTTTGCCTGTAAGCTGTTTTCTTGGCGGGTGGAACCCGCCTATTCCTGCCTTAACTCCAAAATCTAAGATTTTGGTATTAAGTAGCCCCTGCCGAAAACGGCAGGGGCATGGGTCGCTTCGCTCCCGAAAAAGAGCGAAAAGAAAGTGGCTCCCATGTGGTTTCTGTTAAACAACATGGTAAACTTATTTTAATTTGAACTACCCTATTGCCACCTTTCTTATTTCATTAAAATAAAATTCCTCGATACATTGACATTCATCTATGTGTTAGCATATAATACATATAGACTATTATCTATGTGAGGTGATTTAATTGAGCAATAAATACGCTGAAAATGTTAGGTTGTTTAAAGCCCTTGCAGACATGAACCGGCTTATGATCGTGGATATGCTGTCCTGTGGTGAGCTATGTGCCTGCAAAATTTTAGAAAAGTTCCATATTACACAACCGACCCTTTCTCACCACATGAAAATCCTTTGCGATTGCGGCTTGGTGAGTGGGCGTAAAGAGGGTAAGTGGATGTACTACTCGCTGAACAGTGAAAAGGTGCAGGACTTCAAAAACTTTTTATGCGCCATTACCATCGACAAAGAGGACTGCATTTGTATGGAAGGAGAGTGTAATTGTGGGAAAAAATAAGCAAAATCAAGGTATCGGCTTTTTTGAGAGGTATCTAACGGTATGGGTGCTACTTTGCATGGCGGTGGGTATTCTAATCGGCAAGTTTTTACCCGCCGTCCCCTCACTCTTAGGTCGGTTTGAGTATGCACAGGTGTCCATTCCGATTGCCATTTTAATATGGCTGATGATTTTTCCCATGATGCTAAAGGTGGATTTCAAGAGCATTAAGAACGTGGGAAAAAATCCAAAAGGACTTTTTGTAACGTGGGTGACAAACTGGCTGATTAAGCCCTTTACCATGTTCGGTATTGCAAGCCTATTTTTCTTTGTGATATTCAAAACGCTCATTCCTGCGGACTTGGCAAAGGACTATCTGGCCGGGGCCATCCTGCTTGGAGCTGCTCCCTGTACGGCGATGGTATTTGTGTGGAGCCATTTGACAAAGGGCGATCCTGCTTACACGGTGGTACAGGTTGCAACCAATGACCTCATTATCCTCCCTGCCTTCGCGCCAATCGTGGCTTTCCTGCTTGGCGTAGGAGGCGTTTCCATCCCGTGGGATACGCTTTTGTTATCGGTGGTGCTGTTTGTTGTCGTTCCCCTTGCGGCGGGTATTATCACGAGGACACAGCTTATCAAACACAAAGGCGAGGATTACTTTCATCATACATTCCTGCCGAAATGGAACAACATAACTGTTGCGGGTCTACTTTTAACACTGATCCTTATTTTCTCGTTTCAGGGCAACGTCATTTTGGAAAACCCGCTGCACATCGTCTTGATTGCCGTGCCCCTGATTATTCAGACATTCCTGATTTTCTTTATCGCATACTTGGCAAGCAAGGCGCTCAAGCTGCCGCATAACATCGCCGCCCCTGCCGGAATGATCGGTGCATCAAACTTCTTTGAGCTTGCTGTTGCGGTTGCCATCGCCCTGTTTGGCGCACAGTCTCCTGTGGCATTGGCTACCATTGTCGGCGTACTGAGCGAAGTGCCAGTAATGCTAATCCTCGTTAAGATTGCAAATAACACGAAAAGGTGGTTTACAGCATGAAGCAGCTTGCCATTGATTTTCTTTACCTCGATTTAAATACCTGTGAGCGGTGTATGGCAACGGATGAAACGCTCAAACAGGCGCTTGGAGTTCTATCGGGCGTGTTTGATACTCTTGGTCTTGAAGTTAAGGTTAATTCAGTCAATATTGTATCGAGGGAGCTTGCAGAGGAATACCGCTTTATAAGCTCCCCAACCATCCGTGTGAACGGCGTGGATATTTGCAGCGAACTTGTGGAAAGCAACTGCGCAGATTGTGGTGATCTTTGCGGTGATAACGTTGACTGCCGGGTGTTCGTCTACGAGGGGCAAAACTACGAACAGCCGCCCGTACCGATGATCGTGGACGGCATCTTAAAGGCCATCTACGGTGGGCAACCTCAAGTAACAGAAGCCTATACGCTGCCAGACAATCTCGAACGATTTTTTACAGGGAAAAGCGGTTGCTGTGATAGCGCCTGTTGCTGTGGTGATGCACCGTCAAACAGTAGTTTAGTGCATAATGAAAAAGCAGAAGTATCGCAGGCGTACATTTGCTATTGCAATCACGTTACAGAGAATGACATCATCAATGCCATTCAGAACAAGGGAGCCAAAACTGTTGATGAAGTTATCAAACTGACAGGCGCAATGAAAGACAGCAACTGCGCCGTCAATAATCCCAAAGGTGTATGCTGTTATCCCGATATAGTAAAAATATTCAATCATTATAAGGAGAGTGCTACCATGAAAACAATGTCTATTTACGAACCGGCCATGTGCTGTGAAACTGGCATCTGCGGTGTCGGAGTCGATCCCGAACTGCTTCGCATTTCCACCGTGTTCAATAATCTGCAAAAGAACGGCATTACCGCCGCTCGTTTCAACTTGAACAGCGCCCCGCAAGCATTCATCAACAACACCGACATCAACAAGCTCATCATGGGTGATGGCGTGGAGTCTTTACCCGCCACGGTCGTTGACGGAAAAATCATCAAGACAAAGGCATACCCTACCAATGCGGAAATTGCGGCATGGTTGGAGATACCGGCTTCCTATCTGGAAGCGACTGAAACTAAAAAGACAGATGGCGGGTGCTGCTGTTCGGAGGGCTGCTGCTAATGAAACAATTTGAGTTGCAACATCTTAAACTCACAAAATACCTGTTTTATACCGGCAAGGGCGGTGTTGGGAAAACCTCTATCGCCTGTGCCACCGCCGTAACTCTTGCCGACAACGGGAAAAAGGTTCTGCTTGTCAGCACCGATCCCGCATCCAATTTGCAGGATGTGTTCAGCACCGAACTGGATAGTAGAGGTGTGCCGATTGCGGAAGTGCCGGGGCTTGTGGTTGCCAATCTCGATCCGATACAGGCGGCAGCGCAGTACAGGGAAAGTGTTGTTGCGCCCTATCGTGGGAAACTGCCGGAATCAGTTATTGTCAACATGGAGGAACAGCTTTCCGGCTCCTGTACGGTGGAAATTGCCGCTTTCAATGAGTTTACGAACTTCATTACGGACGAAACGGCCGCAAAGGAATATGACCACATCATCTTTGATACCGCCCCTACCGGCCACACCCTGCGGATGCTACAACTGCCGAGCGCATGGAGTAATTTTATCAGCGAGAGCACACATGGGGCGTCTTGCCTGGGGCAACTTTCCGGCCTCGAAGATAAAAAGGGAATGTATAAACAAGCGGTCGCTACTTTGGCGGATGGTAAATTGACAACCCTTGTCCTTGTATCCCGGCCCGAAAGCTCTCCGCTCAAAGAAGCAGAGCGGGCTTCAAAAGAACTTGCCGACTTGGGCGTTCACAATCAGCTTTTGATTATCAACGGCGTGCTTTCGGCCTTTGATGATGGTATATCCGAAAGCCTGTACGAAAAGCAGCAAAAGGCGCTTGCCGATATGCCTGCCGAACTGAAGGACACGGCCACCTATTTTGTGCCGCTGCGCGCCTATAACATCACCGGCATGGAAAATGTCCGCAATCTGCTCCAAAAAGACAGCTTTGCCATGAGCGGTGAAATCCTGCATACTGCCGACGTTCCGACGCTCCGCAAGGTCATTGACGATTTGGACACAAGTGGCAAAAAGGTGATTTTCACCATGGGCAAGGGCGGCGTTGGTAAAACGACGATTGCCGCCGCTATCGCTCTCGGCCTATCGGCCAAAGGGAAAAAAGTACATCTGACAACCACCGATCCCGCCGCCCACCTAAAGTTTGTCATGGACGAACAGAGCGGCATTACCATGAGCCATATTGATGAAAAAGAAGAACTCCGGCGTTATCAGGAAGAAGTGCTGAAAAAGGCGCGGGAAACCATGTCGGAAGATGATGTTGCCTATGTGGAGGAAGATTTACGCTCCCCCTGCACACAGGAAATTGCCGTATTCCGCGCCTTTGCCGAGATTGTGGACCGAGCCGAAAACGAGGTTGTTGTCATTGATACAGCACCCACAGGACATACGCTGTTGCTGCTCGATTCCACGCAGAGCTATCACCGTGAGGTAAAGCGCACACAAGGGGACATCCCCGAGGCGGTCAAAAAGCTACTGCCCCGGCTCCGTAATACTGATGAAACGGCGGTTATTATTGTAACCCTTGCCGAAACCACACCTGTTTTTGAAGCCATGCGGTTAGAGGAAGATTTGAAACGGGCCGAAATTGCAACAAAATGGTGGGTTGTGAATTCTTCCCTGTACGCTACCGAAACGAGCAATCAGCTTTTGAAAGCCAAAGCAAGCCATGAAATCGAATGGATCAACAAGGTGGATGAACTGTCCCACGGCCATTTTGCGGTTATTAGTTGGAGTGCCGAGGACATACGGGGCGAAAAGTTGCTTGAACTTTGAGGAAGGACTGAATATGAAAAAAGTTGCGTTTATCTGTGTTCACAATTCCTGCCGTTCTCAAATCGCAGAAGCCCTTTGCAAGCATTTTGCAGGTAATATATTTGAGTGTTATTCAGCCGGAACGGAAACAAAGCCGCAGATCAATCAAGATGCTGTGCGCCTCGTAAAAGAGCTTTATGGGATTGATATGGAAAAGACGCAGTATTCTAAACTGCTGTCCGACATCCCATCCGTAGATATTGTTGTTACAATGGGCTGCAATGTGGAGTGTCCTTTTCTGCCTTGCAAACACCGAGAGGATTGGGGCCTTGATGATCCGACAGGAAAGAGCGATGAGGAATTTATGCGGGTCATAAAAGCCATTGAAGCAAAGGTAAAAGAATTAACAAGACTCGCATGATGAGCACAATTTGAGTATCAATAATCGAGTAGGAGGCTGCCCATTAGTCGGGCAGCCGACCTCTCACACCACCGTACGTGCCGTTCGGCATACGGCGGTTCAGTAACTTGAGTGCAGCGCCTCATATCTCTTGGCTATGTCG
>JBCFAO010000002.1:0-137446 GCA_038562165.1 Clostridiales bacterium
GCCGCCTGATTTACAACGACAGCGTGACCAAATTAAACCGTGAAATCCGAATGTTCCCGGTCTCTGCCATTGCCGGGATGCTGGGCTTTGGGCAAAGAGAATATCTTGTGGAGCAGGCTGACAAGGCGGATATGCCCAGCATGAAATGAGGTGCCCGATGCGCAAAAAAGTAAGCGGACTGATTCTATGCTTTGCCTTATTATTTTCCCTTCCTTTATCGGCTTTTGCGGCAAATCAGGTCAATACCATGGATATTCAGGCTGTCATTTACGAGGACGGTTCCATGTACGTTACACAGGTATGGGAGGGAGATTTTAACGAGGGAACCGAAAGCTACATTCCCATGAACGCACCCGACTATCTGACCATCAGCCAGCTTATGGTCTCCGACCAAAACGGGAGCTATGAGACGGTTTCGGATTGGAACATTGACTGGAGCTTTGAAGAAAAGGCGAGAAAATGCGGCATCCATGATACGGACAGCGGGTATGAAATCTGCTTTGGCATCAGCCGGTATGGACAAAACCGCTATGCGATTGAATATAAGCTGGACAATGCGGTGGGCGGTTACAGCGACAGGGACGGCGTAAACTTCCGGTTTGTAAACGATGGGATGAACACCACCCCCACCGATGTGGAGGTTGAAATCCGGCTAGCGGACGGCACACCCATCACCGATGAAACCGCCGACATATGGGGTTTTGGCTATGACGGACTGGTGGAATTTTCAGACGGCGCTATTCTGGCCTACACGGAAAGCCCCATTGCTCCCGAAAACCATGTGACGGTACTGTTTTCTTTGGAGAAAGGAATCCTATCCCCCTCGCGGCAAGAACCGGGCAGCTTTGAGGAAGTAAAAGAAACTGCCTTTTCAGGCAGCGATTACGATGATACCGGCGAAGAAGTATCCACATTTGAAGCGATTGTCACGATGCTTTTGTCCATCGGACTTCCCATTGGGCTGATTATCTGGCTTCGCAGGATGAAAAAGAAACATGCGGAGAAAAAAAGGCAACGATTTACAGAGCGGTTCGGGTATTTCAGGGACATTCCCAACGACGGCAATCTGAGTGCCACCTATGCGCTGGGACGGCTGTTTGATGTGTGTGGGGACGGTGCGATTCTTTCCACAGGAATGCTGCGGCTGATTCAGCTTGGCTGCCTGTCCCCTGTGGAAACGCAGCACGTCGGCTTGATGGGCAAAACCAAAGAAACCGTGAGCCTGCGGCTGGTGGGCAGCAATCATAGCAGTATGAACGAATATGACGAGTACCTTTATACGGTGCTCGAAAGCGCGGCCGGTTCGGATTCCACTTTGCAGGCAAAGGAACTGGAACACTTTGCAAGTCAAAACGACAAGCTGCTGCGTGCCTACATACAGAAATGCGAAAGCGCAGGCAGAGCTTGGCTGAATCAAAAAATCTGCCTGAAACGGTGGAACATGCCCGCAAAGCTGACGAATCTGACGCCAACCGGTGAACAGGAGCTGGGCGAGCTGATGGGGCTGAAACGGTATCTGACGGATTTTTCACTCATTGCCGAGCGCGGCGTCAAGGAAATGCCGATTTGGAGGGAACTGCTGACCTATGCCATGCTGTTTGGCATCGCCGATCAGGTGGCGGAGCAGATGAAAGAGCTGTACCCCCAAATTTCTGCCGAGCTGACCGATTACAGCGGGAGCATGGCGACCGCCTATTCCTACCACTACTTGCTTTACAACAATATGAAGCAAGCCGAACAGCGGCGTGAGCAGGAAAAACGCAGCGGCGGGGGCGGCGGATTTGCTTCCCTTGGCGGGGGCGGCGGCTCTATTGGCGGTGGATCAGGCGGCGGAACAAGATAATGCGAACAAAAGGAGGAACGGAATATGGGCTTATTTTCTAAAAAACCCCCTTGCCCCATCTGCGGCGGCAAGATTCCACTGATTCTGCCATCGAAAATCGAGGGAGAATATATTTGCAACGATTGTTACAACAAGATTGATATGGGTGCCGACAAGGAAAGCAATCTGACCATGCAGGGCTTTCGGGAGTATCTGACATTCTACAATCAAAACCAAATACTGAAAGGCCAGTTCGTGGTTTCTGAGCGGATTGATTTCGGCCTTTGGGATACCAAAATCATCTTTGATTACCAGAACAAGCTGTTCTGCATGAGCAAAAACCCGGATAAAACCGTGTTTGAAGGAAGGCAATTGAAATCCTTTACCATCAGGGAAGACAGTACCCCTCTGTTTGAGGGTTCAGCGGCAGGCATACGCCGTTATACCAGCACCGTAACAGAGCGGGCGATGGCGATGGCACCGCAAATCGCACAGATTGCAGCAAGTAAGCGGATGGCACGAACCCTTGACAGGCTGGACGACGGCAAGGTAAATAACTCCGCACCGGTGCAGTATTTTGATATTCCTGAACCCTTTCAGGCGTTTCACGTGGAGCTGCATTTCGACCATCCCTACTGGACGGTGCTCAAATGTGATATGGATGGTCCGCGGTTTAATAACACCCTCCCGGATGTGAACAACTACCTCCGCTCCTACCAGCAAAGCATAGAAGAAATTGAAAAGCTGGTGGCTGCACTTAGGACGGTAGCCTTTTCCGGCGTGGCTGAGCAGACTGTTGGCCCCGGTATGATGGGAATGGGGGCGTTACATACCAACATGGCTCCGCCTACCGACGCCATCGAAGAAATCAAAAAATACAAGGCGCTCATGGAAGACGGCGTGATTTCCCAGCAGGAGTTTGAGGCAAAGAAAAAGCAGCTCCTTGGGATTTGAAGAAAATCAATCTGTCTATGCGGAAGGGGGGCATGACATGACTTACGCCTGCGAGGACTGCGGCTTTTTATTCTGCCGGGCGGGAGCGGTAAAGGAATGCCCTTCCTGTGAGAAACCCCATATTCGCCCCGCCACTGAGGAAGAAATCGGGAGGCTGGAAAAACTTTTGGAACAGGGAAAAACAAGTTTAGAAATCAAGGAGGGACAGACCTTATGAACAAACGACTACTCAGTATGTTTCTTGCGCTGTGCATGATTGTGACCATGCTGCCGGTATCGGCAATGGCGGAAGAAAACCATACGACCATTGGCGGGAGCGGAGAAATTATCAGCTTTGCACCGCTGACAGAAACCAAAAAAGCGGTATCACTCGGAACATCCATTGAAGATTTGGAATTGCCCGAAACGCTGACCGCCACAGTGCGGACAGCCGTGCCTGCCGATGAAAATTCCACACAGGATTCCGGCAGTTCGGAAATTGCAACTCCCACAACGGCCTCCGAGCCTGAATGGAAAGAAACCACCGGGGATATTCCGGTGGAATGGGCCTCGTCCGACTATGACATGGATACCGAGGGCGCATATGTCTTTACGCCGGTGATCGTGGGCTATACGGTCAGCGCCCCGCTACCGGAGCTTACCGTGACGGTGGGTGAAATGCCGCCAATCGCGGCGGCACTTGGGTTGGTTACTCCCATGTCTGCCACCAATTACGGCATATGGGTTGGCGGCGTGGAGGTGACCAGTGCGAACAAAGCGGATGTGCTTGGCACAGCAGATGGCGATGGCGCAACCGTCACCTATGACCCAGATACCTCTACCCTTACTCTTGACAATGCGACCATCAACACAGCGCATGATGCAGTGTGGATAGACTCTGTTACCCAAGGCAAATACGGCATATATGCGACGGAAGACCTTAATATTAATATGGTTGGTGATAGCACAATCCTGGGGCAAAATTATACAAACAACGCCAGCTTGGGCATTTATACAGGTGGCGATTTGGTGATTAAAGGAAACGGCAGCCTCAATGTCAGTGGCGGCACAGGAAAGGTTAGCTCTGGCATATACAGTCGTGGAAATATTACAATTGAAGGCGGAGAGATTACGGCTACCAGTGCAGCGGCAGATAATATCTCCGTTGCAATAGTCTCCATAAGTGGGGTAACGATTTCCGATGGCGTAGTAACCGCAACCGGCTCTGCGGCAGGAATAATGGGTGCAGTATCCATCACGGGTGGCGATGTGACAGTCCAAAGTGATACGCAGGCACTGAACGGCAGCTTAACAACTTCGGGCTATGAGGGATGCTCCGTTACTGCAAGCACCAATAAGAGCGGGGATGGTGCAGATACGTATAATGCGGCGAATCTCGCAACCTACAAATACATCAAGGTTGAGCCGGGCGCAACACCGCCTGTGTTTTCGGAGGTTGGCGACCGCACAGCTCTCCAGTCTGCCATAACCAGTGCGGCAGGCGATTTGAATTTGAAGCTTTCCGATAGTTATAGCGACACTGGGACAATCACGATTCCCAGCACTTGTAACTATAACATCACCATTGACCTAAACGGAAAAACGCTTAACGGCGGCTCTGGTTCTGCCATCTCACACGAAGGCAGCGGTACGCTGACCATTACCGACAGTAAGGGCGGCGGCATGGTGACAAGTAAAACGGCAATTGGGACGATTCGTGCAGGAAATTACAGCACCGTGAACATTTCCGGCGGAACGGTAAGCGCGACAGGTAGTAGCGGTCATGCGATTCATAGTGCCAACACAACCTTAAATATTTCCGGCGGAACGGTAAGCGCGGCAGGCAGCAGCAGTTATGCGATTTATAGCCCTAACGAGTTCGCCCAATTGAACATATCGGGCGGCACGATAAGCGCCGTCAACAATATTGCGATCTTCTTCCCAAAGACTACTATTCAAACCGGAACAACCGCCATTATTCAAGGCGGCACGAAAGCAATGATATATGCGCCGACGTTGAGCAGCGGCGTGCAGGGCGGGGCAAGCACGAGTTATGACGGGGGCGGTTCGGTGGCTTATGTCGCAGGAAATATCGCAGCCTACAAATACTTAAAGTTTGGGCTTGACGTCATATCGCCTGTGCTTTCATCAGGGAGCGTAAACCGCACAAGCGACACAGCGGCTACAATCGACTTTACCACCGACAAGGCGGGTACAGCGTATTACCTTGTTAAGGACAGCGGCGTGTCCGCTCCCACGAGTGCGGAGGTAAAAGAGGGTGCTTCTCTCGGCGCGGTTTCGGCGGGCGCAGTAACGAACCAATCCGTTACTCTGACGGTGGGGGCAAAAGATATTTATGTGGTCGTGGAGGATTCGGCGGGTAATATCAGCACCCCATTAAAAATACCGGCGGCAGCGTATGCCGCGCCGCTTGTCAACGCAAGCATCTCCCCAGACACGGCAACCTTTGATCTGAATCCAAACGGGGCAAATCATACGGACATTGACGTAACACTTACGCCGGGTAGCTATGTGTTTAACTCAATCAAAAACAGCGGAGTGCCTCTTTTTATCCTTTCTGACTATACTCCCAACGAAGGAGACAGCTACACGCTTAAAAAAAGCTATCTTTCCTCATTGGGCGAGGGCAGTGCAACCATCACCTTCCACATGAGCGGCGGCACATACCCCACTCTTGCGCTAACGATTACGGATACAAGGACGGCATTGACCTCTGTCGCTATCAGCAATACCACGCCAAAATACGGAGATACACTGTCGGCAACAATTGAGCCAAGCGCAGCGACCGTCACATACAATTGGAAAGCGGACGACTCACCAGTCGGCACCGGTACGACTTATGAGGTCAAAGCCGCCGACATTGGCAAAGCAATCACCCTAACCGTAACAGGAACAGGGACATATAAAGGCGCAGTCACCAGCCCTGCGACCTCTGCCGTCGCCGCAAGAGATTACAGCGTTACGGTGGCTTCCTCCAAGAGCGTGGCACAGGGCTTGGGAGTATCCTCCCTTCCCGCAGCAGCCGCAGGATCGGTAACCGGCACACTGACCTGGTACTCAAACAGCGAACGCACAATTGCGGCTGTTGACACCGACATTAGCGCGCTCGGCGTCGGCGGCTCGGTTACGCTGTATTGGAGCTTTACCGCAACCACAACAGGCTATGTTACAACGCCCAAGACTGGGGAGTGCGTAGTGACAATCGTCAGCGGCGCAGCGCAAACACTCTCCTTCGCGCAAAGCACAGTCACAAAGACAGTAGGAGATCCCATATTCACAAACGTGCTCACCCACAGCGTTGGCACAGGTGCAGTAACCTATTCAAGCAGCAATACGGGTGTTGCCACGGTGAATCCCACAACCGGCGCAGTGTCGATTGCCGGTGCAGGAACCACAACTATTACGGCAAATGCGGCTATGGTTCCGGGTGCGTATGCCCCGGGCAGCGCATCGTTCACACTGACGGTAAACGCGCCGGCAAAAAGCGTGTCTGTCGGCCCACAAATCGGCACAGCTACCGCAGGCACGGCGGGCAGCTTAACCTATACTGTGACGACGGCGAATATCACCAACGGAACATACGCCGTGAGCATTGCAAACCTGCCGACTGGCGTAACCATTGGCAACAGCGGCAATGTGACAATTTCGGGCAACAGCGGAACATTGACCCTGACCGTTGTGGATACGGCGGCAGCGGGAACGACCGGCACACTGGTGCTGACGCTTGATGGCGCAACCTCTGCGGCGTTCAGTATCGTAATCGGAGAACCCGCGCCCGCTACCACCCACACCGTCACCTTCAACCCGAACGGCGGCACGGTCAGTGAAACTTCACGCTCGGTTGCACCTGGTACGGCGGTAGGGGCACTTCCGACACCGACACGCTCCGGCAGTTACAGCTTTGACGGCTGGTATACGGCGGCAAGCGGTGGAACTCAAATCTCCGCAAGCACAACCGTCAGTGCAAATGTGACCTACTATGCCCATTGGACTTACACCGGCGGCGGTGGCTCTGGAAGTGGCGGCGGCAGCTCCTCAAACGACAACAGCAGCCCTGTCATCGTCACCCCACCCGCACCGGATAAGCCGAATTCACACACTCAGGGAGAAATCAAGGTTCCCGGCACAGTGGACGGCAAGGGCAATGTCACAGTGAGCATCACTGACAAAACTGTGACTGACGCTTTTAACAAGGCATTGGCTGAGGCCAAGAAAAACGGCACGGAGCAAAATGGCATCACGGTGGTTCTCCGTGTGGATACCGGCAACAAAACCGGCTCCAATGTTACGGTCAATCTGCCAAAGGCCGTGCAGGATACCATCATTGCAAAGAAAATCGTCAACACCATTGTGGTGGTAGATAACCCCGACATCCGAATCGGCATGGATTTGGCTACCGTGCAGGAAATCAACAAACAGGCAAAATCCGATGTCAACATCGCAGCCACACGCACCGACAGCGGCAAGCTGACCGGTGATGCAAAAAAAGCCATCGGCAGCCGCCCGGTATTTGACCTCAAGGTGAACTATGGCAACGGCAAGGCAGTCAGCAGCTTCGGCGCAGGCAGCGTGTCGGTAACTATTCCCTACACTCTCGGCGCAAATGAAAACGCAGGAAATGTGCAGGCGGTCTATGTGGATGCCAAGGGCAAGGTACACTGGCTCACAAACTCGGTCTATGACAGTGCGGAAAAGGTACTGCGCTTCAGCACCGATCATTTTTCCACCTACGGCATCGGCTATAAACAGGCCAACACCGCATTTACTGACATTGCAGGCCATTGGGCAAAGGAAGATATTGAGTTTGTGGCAAGCCGCGGACTGTTCAGCGGAACTTCTGAAACCAAGTTCAGCCCGAACACCGCCATGACAAGAGGAATGTTCGTCACGGCGCTGGGGAGGCTTGCAAACGCCGATGTGAGCGGCTACGCAAAGAGCAGCTTCAGTGATGTGCAAGACGACGCCTACTATATGGGCTACATTGAGTGGGCAAGCAAAAATAACATTGTAAACGGGGTTGGCAATGGAAAGTTTGCCCCGGATCAGTCCATCACCCGTGAGCAGATGGCGGTCATTATGAGCAATTATGCCAAGACCATCGGTTATACTCTGCCGAAGGTTCATATCGAAAACATCTTCGCTGACAATGGCAAGATCAGTACCTACGCCAAAGAAGCCGTAAAGCAAATGCAGATGGCAGGGGTTATCAGCGGCAAAAACGGCAATCTCTTTGACCCGCAGGGTACAGCCACAAGAGCCGAGGTGTCCGCTGTTCTGCGCCGCTTTGTGGAGCTGGCGATTTCCAGCGACACAGCGCAGGGATGGTCCATGAACGATTCCGGCAAATGGATGTACTTCAAGGACGGCAAGCCACTCACCGGCAAGCAGGACATCGACGGGGCGACCTATACCTTTGACCAGTACGGTGTGACAGCGGATGTGCCGAAGAATTTGAGGTACACCACCTACACCGTGCAAAAGGGCGATAGCTTCTGGAGCATATCCCGCAAGCTGGGCTGCCCCATGAGCGAGCTGGAACGACTGAACAACAAGAGCCGGTTTTCTCTTATTCTCCCCGGCGAGGTGCTGAGAGTACCGGAGAAGTAAAATAACAAATCAATAGAGCTATGGGCAAACCCGGCTAAAGCCGGGGACGCAAAGCCGAGGGTCTAAGGTGTTTCAGGACACTATGATAGTCTGGCTGCTGAAAGTCTGCGAAGCCTGCCCTCTTAGTCATGGAGGGTAGGCTTTTGCGGGTTTTAACGGATGCTTCAGGTATCAGGATACCGGCTTTCGCTGTGCTATAGCGAGAGAGGTATCCGCATGAAGATATTTAGGTTTTGTCCCTTTCCGAGGTGTAAATAGAGACAGAGCAACTGGTACATACCCTCCTTCACCTCTACAATTTAATTATGCAAGGTTAAAAAAGTCAGCACTTTGCCGTGGGCATCGTGCTGACTTTTTTCTTTCGACAAGAAAATCTATACAGCGACTAAATATTCCAAATAATGGGATGTTTTTCGCTGTTTTTTATATAGGAGAAGTTATTCCGCGCTGCCGCTCTCCTCCGCTTCTGACATTTTGATTCACCATCAAAATTTCAGAAAACGGAGGACAAGCCATATGGCAGAGAAAAAAGAATATCGAATCAAGGTGCAGGGGCAGCTCGTCCCTGTCAGCGAAGAAGTCTATTTGACCTATCACCGCATGAAGCGCCGCGAAATTTATCTGGAGGAAAGGGATACGACAAACGGCGTGTTTTATTACAGCGCCCTGGATACGGAGGGAACCAATGGTGAGGATGTAATTCCCGACCTTGTTTCTCCCCGTGTGGAGGATGCCGCGGTGGACAAGCTGTTGGCAGAAAAGCTCCATCGGTGTCTTGCCCAGCTCACCAAAGAAGAACAGGAGCTAATTTTTACTTTGTTTTTTCAGAATAAAAGTGAGCGTTAACTCGCTGCGGAAACCGGCATTCCACAGAAAACCATCAATGACCGGCGGCACAGAATTCTGGTCAAACTAAAAAAACTTATGAAAATTTAAAAATAATTCCGCTCAACCCCCTCACGAAATCGGCTTAGTAGTGAGGGGGTTTTTCTATTCTCCCTCACAGCTCTTTGAAAACTTCATATCCGATGACCTGAATACGTTAGCTGACGGACCCCGAAAGGGAAAGCAACCCCGGAGGATGCGCCAAGACCACCTGTAGGCAGGCAGCAAGAAAAACGAAATCACTCATTTTTCTGTTCGCTCGTTTCTTTCTGCTCCTATCAAAGACGGCCAAATAAGGTGCAAAGCGGTACCCATCCGACCGGAAAACAGGCTGTGGCAGCCTGTCTTGCAATGATCCCGTCAGCCTATATTGATACTTCTGTCCAGTCACAGCCCCCCTTGACCGGGGGATCACGCAATGAGGGCAGCCGGCAGAGATCCTGGCGGGGGTGGAATTCCCATGATGCGGTGAAGCCAGCCGCAGTTCAGGCCGTCGCCTTTGTTGTGCAAGGCATTGCTTTGCACAGTGCGCTTGGGGAGTAGTGTCGAATTAAGCGCCTTGATTACAGTAAAATGACTTAATGTCAGAAGCGATGGGGATCGCTCTGCCTTCACAGCGGAGCGGTCCCTATATTTGTATCATTAAGAAAAAAGAGGATTTCACATCAAGGAGGTGCAAAGTTTTGGACACAATAAAGCAAGAGATCAGCCGCGGCGATATTTTCTACGCCGATTTAAACCCCGTTGTGGGCAGCGAGCAAGGAGGCATCCGCCCCGTACTTATCCTGCAAAACGACATAGGAAACCGCCACAGCCCCACCACCATCGTCTGCGCCATTACCGGCAGGCCGAAAAAGCCCTTGCCCACCCATGCGGCCATTACCGGAGCCGGAAGACTGTCCAGGGAGTCCTTTGCACTTCTGGAGCAGATACGCACCATTGACCGATCCCGGTTTCGGGGCTTTATCGGCAGGCTGGACGAGCAGGAGATGGAAGAAATCAACCAGGCACTTTCTATCAGCGTCGGACTGAGTCCGGCGATTTTTTTATTTGGGAGGGAAACGCCATGACAAATACTCAGGTAGTCGATAACCTCATGTTCGTTGCCGCCCTGCAGCAGCTCGTGCAGCTTGCGGCCGCCAAGGGCATGACGGAGCCGGAAATCGAAAAGGTCAAAAAAGACCTGGAACGCAGGCTGCGGCCCACCATTATTGCCCCCTGCTGAACCCCCTGTCTTGTTTTCTGTTTGTTTTCAATTATTTAGTAGCTATGTGCAGGGAGGTGTAGTAGTGTATGTCGTTGAAAGGAGGGAAAAAAGATGTTAAACACCAATTTAGCATCGGCGGAACCGCCGAAAATCACTGTTATATCAGCAAAATCGCAAGAAATCGCAAAGCTTCGCGTGGCGGCATACGCCCGTGTGAGCAGCGACTCGGATGACCAGCAGAACTCCTACATCGCACAGGTGGACTACTACACCAAAAACATTGCCACCCATGAGGGCTGGGAGCTGGCGGACATCTACGCTGACGAAGGAATCACCGGCCTTGTGGCAAGCAAACGGGACGATTTCAACCGCATGATACAGGACTGCCGGGACGGAAAAATCGACCGCGTCCTCGTTAAATCCATATCCCGCTTTGCGAGGAACACCAAGGAGTACATCCAGTATGTGAGAGAACTCCTCCGGCTGGGCATCTCCATCCACTTTGAAAAGGAAAACATCGACACCGGCAAGATGACGTCGGAGCAGATCGCCACCATCTACGGCGCCTTTTCGCAGATGGAATCGCAAAACCACTCCAACAATATGCGGATCAGTGTCCGCATGCGAATGGAAAAGGGTACCTACATTTCGCCTTCAACCCCCTACGGCTATAAGCTGGAGGATCGCACCTTGGTGATTATTCCCGAACAGGCAAAAGTGGTGCGGCATATTTTCACAGCTTACCTAAGCGGCCAAGGCAAGGACGATATCGCCAATGAGATGAACCGGCTGGGCGTCCCCCGCACAAGGGACCGAAAGGCATGGTATCCAACCACGATAGGATATATTCTCACCAACATCTCCTACACAGGGGATATGGTTTGGCAAAAAAGTTTCGCCACCAATGACATCCCATTCCGGCAGGTACGGAATAAAGGTGAGAAACCAAAATACTTCGTGGAGAACTGCCATGAACCAATTGTCACCAAGGATGAATTCCAGCAGGTGCAGAAACTTCTGGAAATCCGCGGGGAGCAGGTGGCGGGCACGGTTTCCTCCACACTGCTGTCGAAAAAGCTGCACTGCGGAAACTGCGGAACCCTGTTCCGACGAAAAATCGACAATGAAAAGGTCTACTGGACTTGCCGGAGGCATAACCACCACAAAGACCTTTGCCCAGTCTCTCAGGTACCGGAGGAACAAATTATCACAGGGGTCCTCCGAATGTACCACAAGCTGAAAAGACACCGTGAGCAAATCCTGTCTCCGCTCTTACATCAGCTCACCGATTTGAGGGAGAAGCAACTCCGCTCCAACCGCAAGATAAACGACATAGACAAGGAAATAGCGCAGTTAACCGAGCAGAATCTCGTTCTTGTTCGACTTAAGTCGAAGGGATACGTAGATTCTGCTCTTTTTATATCCCAAACCGGCGAAATCGACTTCAAGCTTCGGGAACTACGCAATCTGCGCCGCCGCATTATGGAATCCACCGGCGAGGATAAGCAGATCAAGGCTACGGAAGCAATGCTGGATTATCTGGAGTCCAGCCCTGAACACTTAGAGGAGCTCACCGAGGAACTGTTTGAAATACTGGTGGAGAACATCACCATCCCCTCGGAAACCGAGCTGAACCTCAACCTGTATAACGGCCTCACGCTGAAAGAAATCATGGAAAGGACGGTGCGGTAACATGGCATGGCAGAGAAACATCCCCTTCGGATATGTGATGCAAAACGGTGAAATCCTGTGCTGCCCCACGGAGTCGGCAGCGGTCAAAGAGATTTTCAGTCTTTACTCCGAGGGGATGGCCTACAGCAAGATTGCCGATGAGATGATGCTCCGGGGCATTCCCTACCATAAACACACCGACCAGTGGAATAAGCACATGGTCAAGCGCATCCTCGAAAATGAACGCTATCTCGGTGAGAAGGAGTACCCATCGATCATTGAACCGGAAACCTTTATGCGTATTCAGCTTATCAGGGGAGATAGAAACACCTATACCCCCTGCCCGGAGTATATCAAGCCCATCCGCGAAAAGGCGGTCTGTGGTGTGTGCGGCAGCAAGATGATCAGGGATACCAGGGCATCCAGTAAGGTTCGCTGGTATTGCCAAACGGAGGGCTGTGCCAACCGCCGCTACATAGAGGACGAGGACACCCGCGCTGCCCTGACGGGACGGCTCAACGCACTGGCTCAAAACCCCGACCTCTTCATCTGGCCCCTCCCACAGCAGGCAGGAGAACTGACACTGGATGCGGCCCGAATCCAGAATGAGGTGATCCGTGAGCTGAACAAAGCGGAGCCGGGTGCGGAATACACCAAAATGCTGATACTGGCCTGCGCCGCTGAAAAATACAGCGGACTGCCCGATTATACCCCTTATCACCAAATGCAGATACTGAGGGAGAGAATCACAGATCGCCCGATGGACGATGAGCTCCGCAATGAAATCCTCCAAACCGCCGTACAGGAAATCCGGTTTACAGGCGGCGGCTTGGAACTGCGGCTCATCAACGGAAAAACCCTTGAAGCGAGTGGAAAGGAGATTGGACAATGCCTGCGACAGCAACAAGGAAAGTAACGGTTATCCCTGCCGATCCGATATATGCCCAAAAGGATATCCGCAAAAAAGCCCTGCGTGTGGCGCCGTACTGCCGGGTTTCCACCAGCTCCGAGGAACAGCTCGACAGCTATCAGGCGCAGATAGAGTATTACACCGAAAGAATCTCCTCCCAGCCCGAATGGACCATGGTGGATATGTTCGCGGACGAGGGCAAAACCGCCACCTCCACCAAAAAGCGCAAGGATTTCCTGCGGATGATCAAAGCCTGTGAAAAAGGCAAGGTGGATCTGGTCATCACCAAATCGGTATCCCGGTTCTGCCGGAATACGCTGGACGGCCTCGACTATGTCCGCAAGCTCAAGCGAATGGGCGTCGGAGTTTTCTTTGAAAAGGAGAATGTCAACACCCTCTACATGGACAATGAGATGATCCTCACCTTCATGATGAGCCAGGCTCAAGCCGAGAGCGAATCCATGAGCGGCAATATCCGCTGGGGTCACCGCAAGAACTTCAAGGACGGCAAGGTCTACTACCACTACGCGGGATTCCTCGGCTACCGCAAGGGCGAGGACGATCTGCCGGAAATCGACCCGGAGGAAGCGGAAATCGTCCGCAGGGTTTTCTCCCGATATCTGGTCGGGCACAGCGTCGCTAAAATCATCGCTGACCTTGAGGCGGACGGCATCAAAACGGTGCGGGGCAAGGAGAAATGGAATGACGGCGTCATCCGCGGCATGCTTAAAAACGAAAAATACATCGGGGACGCCCTGCTACAAAAGACCTTCATCGCAGACCTCTTCACCCGCCAGTCAAAGAAGAACAACGGAGAGCTTCCCCAATATTATGTCGAGAACTGCCATCCTGCCATCATCGACAAGCTGACCTTCCAGCGGGTTCAGGAGGAAATGGCCCGCCGTTCCAGCCTGAGAAAGGTCAGCGCAAACGCTAAAACCGAGCTTGCCAAGTACAGCGGCAAGTATGTGCTGACCGAACTTTTATCCTGCGGGAACTGCGGAAGCCCCTACCGCCGTGTTACATGGACGAGGCCGGAGGGCAAGAAAATCGTCTGGCGGTGCATCAACCGGCTGGAGAACGGCAAAAAGTTCTGCAAGGATTCCCCTACGCTGGAAGAAGGTCGAATCCACACCGCCGTGGTCTCCGCCATGAACGAAATGTTCAGCCTGAAAACCATGAAATCTCTGCTGCAGGACAGCATCCTGTCCGCCCTTTCAGGGAACAGCGGAGAAACAAGCATCGCAGCCATCGACAGCAGACTGTCGGAGCTGCGGGCACGGCAATATGAGCTCCTCCAATTCGCCGCGTCTGTGGGCGCAGATTCCACCCAATACGATGAGGACTTGAACGAAGTCAGCATGGAGTTTTCCGCACTGGTCTCAAAACGCAGCGAGCTGGAAAAGAACCAGCAGGGCATCGCACAGGCAGACAAACGAGCCGAGCAGATCGCCGCCGAGCTGGACAAAGTAGACACAGGAATCACCTGCTTTGACGAACTGACGGTGCGGCAGCTCATCGGCGCCATCAAAGTGCTGGATGAAGATAAACTGCTTATCCGTTTCAAGGATGGAACGGAAATCGAGCAGATCATGTAACGGAGGAACCGACCATGATTTATATTACAGGAGACACCCACGGTAATTTCCGCAGATTTGAAAAGGAATACTTTCCCGCAGGGCAGAGCCTGTGCCGGGATGATTATATTATTGTCTGCGGCGATTTTGGGATATGGGATGAAACACCCCAATCGAACCGGGATCTGGACTGGCTGAACAATCAGCCGTTCACCACGCTGTTTATAGACGGCAACCATGAAAATTTTGACCTGCTGAACCGTTTCCCGACCGTGAAATGGAAAGGCGGCGATGTCCATCAGGTGCGGGAGCATATCCTGCACCTGATGCGCGGGCAGGTCTTTGAGATCGACGGGATGACCTTTTTCACAATGGGCGGCGCTGCCTCCCACGATATCAGCGCAGGCATACTGGAGCCGGATGATCCCGACTTCCTGTATCGCAAGCAGGTACTGGACAGGCACAGGGCGCTGTACCGCATCAACCATATTTCATGGTGGAAAGAGGAACTGCCCTGCGATGAGGAATACGAAACGGCCCTGAAGAATCTGGAGAACGCCGGCTGGCATGTGGACTGCATCCTGACCCACTGCGCTCCCGACAGCATTGCGGCACAGGTATGCCATCCCTACAAGCCGGATCGTCTGACCGGCTTCTTGGAAACGGTCAAACGCCGGTGCAGCTTCGACTATTGGTTTTTCGGGCACCACCATGACAACCGCACTATTGAGGGGCGATTCATTCTGCAATGGGAGCAGATGGTGGAAATACAATGAGGAAACATATGGAGGAAAAGAGTATGACGCCGAGAGAAGCGATTGCCAAGACTGAAAGCCTCTGGTACGAAGGGAAATCCCCACAGGAAATTGTGGAGTTTCAATTATATGAAGATCGGCTGTGCATGCCTCTGGAGCTTTATCAGGAAGCGGTGGAGAAAGTGCTGGGCCGGCCCGTGTTCACCCATGAATACAAAGAGCCTGAAAAGCTGATAGCCGAATATGAGGCTGTCATGGCTGCGGACGGCAGCCAATCAAAACAGGGCCATGAGATGGCCTGATAGGAGGAATCGTGATGTTTATGGACCACAAGCAGGTACAACGTATCAAGGATCAATACCCGCAGGGAACCCGCATCCGTTTGATTGGAATGGATGACCCCTATGCCCCCATTCTGCCCGGTACGGAGGGAACGGTGAATGTTGTGGATGACATTGGAACGCTTCACTGTACATTTGACAATGGGCGCACTCTCGGCGTCATTCCAGGCGAGGACAGCTTTTCCGTGATCTCGCGCCCGGAACAGCCTGAGCTGCAGGAAAGCGAAGCCGAGCGGTTCAGCATGAAGATGGAATGAGGGTGAAATAAAATGGAAGAAAAAGATTTGCGGGCGGTCTATATAGACCGCCTGAACGCTATGCTTCCGACAGTGGAGTTTGCAAAGCTGGATCACTCCTGCAATTCGGACGATTTCGGCTACGCCAAAGAGATACTGAAGCGGATGCATGACCTTTGCATTGAGGTATACGGCACGAACTATTTCGACGACTACACCTATGAAATCGTTGATCTTCCCGCTGTCATTCGAGGCCGCAACACCGGCCATATCGGGCTGGGCATCGTAACCCTTGATCTGGAGTCCTCCGGCGAGCATTGGGGAACCTTCTTTCTGACGCCGAAGGGTGTCATTGAACAAGGCGGCGAAAATATCACGGCCGCAGAGTCCAAGTACCTGTCAACCGTATATATTCCTTACGAATACTGGTACACCGTCCCTGTCGAGGGGGA
Source organism: Clostridiales bacterium (assembly GCA_038562165.1). Classification (GTDB taxonomy): domain Bacteria; phylum Bacillota; class Peptococcia; order DRI-13; family UBA5745; genus WRMS01. The sequence continues at coordinate 16,418 of JBCFAO010000002.1, forward strand.
TATTCATGTGGATTTCGACAATGTCCCGTGGAGGGTGCAGGAGCTTCTGAACCATTGCTCTCCGGAACAGCCGGAAATGGAAAAGGACAGCCAGCAGGCAGATGATCCCAATTCAAATCAGCAAAACGGTCCGGCTATGAATTAGTCCCGCATTACTCCCGCTTATAACTTTTCAAACTACAGGAAACGAATGGAGGAACGATATGAAGCATATTACAACAGACGAACTCCGTACCATGACAGACCGTGAGGGGCTTGTTATCCAGGGCTGTGGCGGTGACCTCTCGGAATGGGTAAAGGGCATCAATGAACTGCTGACGCAGGAGGGCATCCTGCAAAACGGCGATACGTTCAAAGATGTTTCCGTCTTTGAGCATAACGGCTGTACCAATCTGCTGTTTTCAATGGAAAATATGGATCTGGACATAGGAAAGCTCGCCATGTGGCGGCTGCAGAGCCATGCAACCTTTGGCGGCACCTGGCTGAGTGATTATCTCCCCAACCGGCTGGGTGTCGATATGAACGGGCCGCCTGTTCAAAAGGAAAAACCCGATTGCGCCCTCATCGGTCAGGACGGCAATATTTTCAATCTGATGGGCATCGCCGCCCGAACATTGAAGGAAAACGGACTTGGGGATCAGGCAAAAGAAATGCGGGAGCGAATCACCGCCAGCGGCAGCTATGACAACGCGCTCTGCATCATCGGAGAATATGTCAACATTACCTCTGTGGAAGATGCCCAGGAGCAGGACTGCGGCTTTGAAATGGAGCAAAGCTACTGATACCCTCTTAAAATATCACCGGCAGAGCTGACTCTGCCGGGTACATAAAAACAGGCTTACAACGAGCCGGAAAGGAGAAGCCCATGAAAGCACTGAAAAATGATAGTTCCCTCTATATGGAACAGATCGCATCTGCCATAACCGCTTGCTACGAAAGCTATGACAAGCCATCCAACCAATCTCTGATGGAGCTTTATACCCTGATCGGCCGATGCATCTGCCGCCAGGGGGAAAAAGCCTTTGTCGCTCACTTGGCCGAAACCCTCGCCATCCGGTTTCCATTGCTGAAAGGCTTCTCCCTTCGCAATCTCCGCAGGATGCGTGACTTTTACCGCACCTACGCAAACGACCCGGCTCTCATGGAAAAAGCGCAGTCTCTGAGCTGGACGCAAAACGCCGTTATACTGGAGTGCTGCGAAAGCGATGAGCAGCGCTCTTTTTATATCAGACTTGCGGGAGCACAGAATCTTTCCAAGCTGGCCCTCATGAAAGCCATTCAGGAAAATGCCTTTGATATTTTATCTAATGAAGAAAGTCCTGCTGAAAACACTGAACCCGATATTGCCCCTGTAAGCGATATATCGTCCAATACGGGCGTAGACACTACAGCAACCGTTGAAACGGCGTGTGCGCCGTTTGTGCCAGCGTGTGAACCGCTCCGCCAAGGAGTTGATATGCCCAGCAGAGCGGGAAGGTTATCTACCGCGGCCTCCGCATGGAGAGAGAGCAACCGGCAGGCCAAACGCAAAGCAGATGACGATCCGCCTCCGCTCGGTGTCCTCAATCAGCCGCTGCCATATCCTCCGCCTCTCAGGTTTAGAACCGACAAGATGAAGCCACCGCCACCGCAAAACCTTCCACCCAGCGTGCGACCTCAAATGGAAAATCTCCGGGAGCTTTTTATAAGCGCAATAAAACAAAACACCCCCGCCAAATTGACGAGGGCAGTTTTGTGCCAGAACAACTTGTGTCTTTGCACATTATTATAATCCGCAGAGCCAGGATCGAGGCTCACCGAATACAAAGCGCCTCTCTGCATTCGACACCACAAGCATATATAGTTTGCAAACAAATGTAAACAGGTTCTCCTTCGGCATAACTGCTGAACAACTACCAATAATTTTGGATAAGGCCGTGAGTTGCTTATATTAGATCTTCCTGATATAATATTAAAAGTCCTTATTGGGGTCTACAGTTTTATCCTCAGAGGTAAAACTGCTGCTTGATTTTTTAACGGATCGCCATTTTTTGCGGGGGTTCGAGAAATTTTTTTTCCACGGTTTTCACAAAGATAGCCCAGCAGCAGACCGGCCCCGGCGGCCAGGCCAAAGCCCCGGCAGACCCGGCCCAGGCTATGCCATAAATGAACCCATAAGGTGCCGCCATAAGGGCCTGTTGCCCCGGGCGCGGCAAACCGGACAAGGGCACGAAAAGTGTCCAGGGGTTTGGGCAGAAGGTAAGGGGGCAGAAGCTGAAAATGAGTGGTCAAAAACCAGGCCAGCAGCAGCAGGGCAGTCAACAGATAAGGGAGACCGGGATTTTTCCCCGGCTCCCGTTGGCGTATGCGCTTACTTTTTAGCATTGTTCAAAAAGGTTAGATCAAACATAGCGTCGATGTCGGGGATTTTGTCAATCAGGCCTAAACTCAGCATCTCTTCGGCCAGCTTGGCGGTATGGGCCAAAAATGCCTCATCAATATCGTAAAACAGTTCGATATTGTCGGCGGCAGCCTCCAAAACAGCGGGGTCGCTGCCAAATTCGGCGGCTTTGCCCAGCCAAAGTTCCCGGTCGGCATTGAGGCCATGGGTGGCTGCCACATGAGCATTGACCAATGCCTGCACTTTTTCCGGCTGCTCTTGCGCCATCTTTTTTGTCACGATCATGGCTGCGTTGATGGTGCCGATGGAATCATCGAAATAGGGATAGCTGATAATCTTGCCGTAGCCCTCCAACTGGGCAATGGTGGGGTAGGGCTCGCCGCTGCAGAAAGCGTCGATTTCGCCGCCGGCAAGGGCGGTGCCCATATCAAAGAAATCGATGCGTTTCAAGGTAACATCCTTGTCGGGATCCAGATTATTTTGCCGCAGCACGTCCAGCAGCAGAATATGGTGCATGGTGCCGGGCACGTAAGCAATCCGCTTGCCTTTGAGATCGGCGCCGCTTTCAATACCGGAGCCGCTGGCCGCCACCAGGGCGGAGCATTTGTTGCACAGACCGGCTACAATGACAACGGGCTCGTCATTGGCTGCCGCCAGAATGGCGCTGACGATGGTAGTGCCGCACATATCCAGGCTGCCGGCCAGCAAAGCTGTTTTCTGGTCGCCGGGATTGGTAAAGGGCAGTACTTCCGCTGTCAGTTTGCCCTCAGAAAAGTCCTGATAGAAATAGGGAGTAATAGTCTGGGCTGTTTTCCAAGTGCCAATAGTGACCTTCAGGGGCTCCTCATTATTTGCCGGTGCGGTGCTTTCGCTGTTTTGAGCCGGCGCAGTGGCGCCTGCAGGGGGCTGGGGGTTTGAGGATGAGCAGCCGGTTAATGCTAAGCTTAATAAAAGGCAAAGAATCAAAATGATGGTGAGCAGTTTTTTCATTGTCATTGTCCTCTCTCTATTCTTACCGGGTATTGTATGTGCATTCTTATTGCTTGGTTTGGTGAACGGTATAGCCGTTGCGGCGGAAAGCTTCATCAGCCTGCCGGCAGTCAAAACCATGCCAGGCCTGGTCGTGCTGGCCGATATCCCTGGGGATGGAGCCGCATTCCACCACCGTCACATTGGCTCCCCAGGCCAGGGCCAGGTCATTGCATGGGTGAACACAGATATCCGGAATGGTGCGGCCGCAAACCAGACGGCTGACAGCGATGATCTGAGCCAGCCGGCGCTCCGAGATCTGGGGAATATGCCCTAAAGGCGTGCCGGGCACCGGTACTCTGGCCATGGCGCCGGAGACATTGGTGCCGCAATCCAAAACCGATTGCATGATAGCGGCGATTTCCTCATTGGAGTGCTCCCTTCCTACCGGTTCCACCAAGTAGACCAAATCCAGGGGCGAGGCGCCGATGGCTTTCAGGGTTGCTACCCGGTCTGCCGGCCGGAAAAGGGTGTCCCGGCCTTCGCCCAGCCGCAGAGAGTGATAGGCAAAAGAAGCGCCAGCCCCCGCTACTTGCCCTGCCAGAGTCTCATCCATTTCACCGGCATTGATGCCGATTTCGTATTTGCCGGGCACAGCCCGGCGTATTCTTTGAATGAGACCGCTGAGCTTATCCAGGCGGTAAAATTGGGTGGTGCGCAGAACAATCCAGCGGACATTGCCTCTTTCATAGTTTTGTACAATCCGGAAAATCTCACCTTCTTCCAGTTGCTCTTTTTGGCTGATCAGACCCCACTCTTCTCCCAGCGAACAATATTTGCAATTCATTTCGCAAGGCGTGGCGTCTACGCCCACAGCTCCCCATAAATAGGCATGGTTGCCGCAAATCGCGGCGGCTGCTTCTCTGGCGGCGCTGCCCAAATAATCGCAGAGCTCCGATTCTTCCGGAATGGACAATAACGCAACAATTGTCTCATGGTCAAGAGGGGTGCCGGCAATGGCCCGATATTTTGCATCGTCAATTATTCTTATTAAATCATTCATCGCTATTCCTGCTTTCCGTTAGTGTTGGAGTGGTGTCTCTATATGACTTTGTCTACTATTATAGAAAGTCTCTGACTAAAATTCTAAAAAAAAATAAAACATTTTAGGTAATTTGCGGGTGTCGATATTTACTGCCAACGCAAAAAATACCTCGCAAGGAGGTATTTGAAATGGTGCTGCTATCGTATGGATACCGAATGCCGAAACTGGGGGCCTTATGACTTTCCGCCAAAAGGTTATTCGTCGTAAGCCGAGATATTCTTGGCCAGAAGCGTAGCTGCAAATCTGGCCAGCGTTACTTCCAGATCCCCAAAGCTGCGGCCTTTTTCCCGGCTGGCCAGGCAGAGGGCGCCTACAGCCATTTCCGGCAAAAGTATGGGTTCGATAATTACGGCGCTATATTGGGCCTTGCGCTCGTCGTCTTCAAGAATAGCGGCGGCTAAAGCTGTGCCCGGTTTGTTTTCCAGCACGCCGGTCCGGCTGGCCAGGACTCTGTCCACTCCGGCGCCGATAGGATGTTGGCCGTATTCTTCCCGGGAGGCGCCGGCTACAAATACCGTATTATCTCTGTCGGTAATGATTACTATGCTGCCGGTAGCCTCATGGAGAGGATTGGCTATATCAGCAAGCAAAGATCCTAAGCCTTTGACCAGTGAATATTTTTCCAAAATCAGTTCGCCTTTTTGATTAACGAAAAATTCCAAGGGGTCACCTATGACAATTCTAAAGCTGCGCCGGATTTGCTTAGGAATAACGATCCGGCCTAAAAAGTCAATCTTGCGAATTAATTGATATTTTTTCATTGCCAGGCGACCTCCAAACTGCTATTCGAATTTTTTCAACTTATTATAACATTTTTTGCTTCGTTTTGTCTTCTCAATTTCTCATTTTAAGCTTTTAAGACAACTTAAGTTTTTCGTCAATATATTGGCCCAGGATCCGTCCGGCTGATTTGACGGCCAGTTTGCCGGGAATACCGGGCAGCAAAACGGAATCGGAGTTTAAAGCTTTGGCGTATTCCATAGAAAAGCCGTAAGGCGGCGAAGCGATTTCCACCATCATCGCTCCTTTTAGCTGATCCAACATACTCTTGTCAAAGACTTCTGCCGGCACGGTGTTGACGACTACGTCAAACTGCAGTTTGCCGATATCCTGCAAATAAACCGGCGTTATGCCTTGGCGATAAGCGTAGCTTTCCTTTACGCTGTTGCGGACCAAAGCATACACCTTAGCGCCTAAAGCTTGCAGTTTTTCCGCCAGGTTGCTGCCTACAATACCGTAGCCGGAAATCAGGACGGAGCTGCCGAATATGGTTTTGTTTCGATTATAGATTAAGTGGGCAATAACGCCTTCCGAAGTGGGGATGGCGTTTTTGGCCTTTACGGCCTCATCACTCATGATCGGATAATAGGGCCAGCCTCTGGCCTGACATTGGCCGGCTATGTACTCGTTGAAAACCCCGGAAAACAGGATAATCTCCTTTTTCAGCCGGTTAAAGAAAAGGTTGTCATATTCAACGGCATCTATTTTGCCGAAAAAAGGGAAAACAATAAAATCAAGATTCTCCGGCGCCCATAAGTCTTCGGCAAAAGTGTAACCCTGACCTTGCAGATATTCCTCGGCATAATGAAACCGTTTATCGTCTTTGAACATATAACCCAGCATTGGCCGCCCTCCCGTCTGAAGTTTACTCTTCATAGCCTAGTATAGCCATTGCTGCCAGGCTTGGTCAAGGTTACCGGTTGATTATAACGGGATTATCCGCTATACTAAAACCGTTGTGATGTTTTTGCATAACGATGTCGAATGACAAGGGTAAGAGGGGAGAGGGAAAAGATATGTTGGAAATGAAAAAAGAATTGCCTGAAATCTTCAATAGTTTTGCCGAAGCCAGGCAAAAAGGCTTTTTGGCTATGAAGAAAATCAAGGATGAAGGCAAAGGTGTGGTGGGACAGTTTTGCACCTATACGCCTCTGGAGATTTTTATGGCTGCCGGCCTGGTCAACGTAGGCTTGTGCGCAACCAGCGACGAGACCATACCGGAGGCAGAAAAGGTCCTGCCGGGGAATCTTTGCCCCCTGATTAAATCCAGCTATGGTTTTGCTATTACCGATAAATGTCCCTACATGTATTTCGCTGATCTGGTAGTAGGGGAGACTACCTGCGACGGTAAAGTGAAAATGTATGAGTTGCTGGGTCAAATTAAGAATCTTCACATTTTGGAATTGCCTCGCAAACAGAATACGGAGGAGGCCTTTGCTTTGTGGCGGGCGGAGATTGTCCGCCTTAAAGAGCGGGTGGAAAAGGATTTTGGCGTGGCGATTACCGACGATATGCTAAAAGAAGCCATTCGCAAAAGAAATGTGGAACGCCGTCTTCTGAAGGAGATTTATGAGCTTAGTACGATGACGCCGCCTCCTGTCAGCGGCTTGAGACAATTGCAGATTCTTTTTGGCTCTCAGTTTAAATTTGACTGGAATGAAAAAGTGGTGGAACTGCAGCAAGCTATCGATAGCATCAAGGCCGCTTATGCCGCCGGTGAAAGGCCGGTTTCCGAGAAGGCGCCCCGCATTCTGATTACCGGTTGCCCCATGGGCGGCGTTACGGAAAAAGTGGTGAAGGTCATTGAGGAGGCCGGCGCAGTGGTGGTGGTTTACGAAAACTGCACCGGCGCCAAACAAATGGACCGCCAATGTCAGGAGGAGGGGGATCCCATTACCAATATTGCCCGGCATTATCTGCAAATCGGCTGTGCGGTAATGACGCCGGATACCAACCGCCTGGAGCTTTTAGACCGGCTTTGCGAGCAGTTTAAAGTGGACGGGGTAGTGGAAATGACGCTGCAATCCTGCCATCCTTATTCCATAGAGGCTTATACCATTAAGACTCATCTGCAGAAAAAGGGCATACCGTACTTGCATCTGGAGACGGATTACAGCACCGCTGACATCGGGCAGTTGGCTACCAGGGCCGGCGCCTTTTTGGAGATGCTGTAATGGCTGTCTCAGCTATTGTGGCCGGTATCGATTGCGGTTCCGCCGCCTGCAAGGGTGTTTTGATGCGGGAGGGGGTCATCGTAGCTAAAGGAGTTCAGCCTACGGGATGGAACCCCCGGGAGACGGCAGCCGGCCTGTTGCGGCAGATGCTGCTGCAATGCAGCCCGGCAGCAGGGCTGGAAGACAGCCTTAGCGGTATAACGGTGATTGCCACAGGCTACGGGCGGGTAGCTATTCCTTTTGCTGCCCGCGCCGTTACGGAAATCACCTGCCACAGCCGGGGCGCCGAGTACCTGCTGCCCGGGGTGCGTACCGTCATCGATATCGGCGGCCAGGATTCCAAGGCTATCAGCCTGCACAACGGCAAAGTCCTGGCCTTTCAGATGAATGACAAATGTGCTGCCGGCACCGGCCGTTTCCTGGAGATGTCTGCTGCCCGCATGGGAGTTACCTTGAGGGAGCTTGACGGCCTGCTGGAAAGCGGTGAAAGCTGCCGTCTCAGCAGTATGTGTGCCGTATTTGCCGATTCGGAGATCGTCTCTCTTTTAGCGGCGGGCAAAAGCCGCCAGGAGGTGGCAGGGGGCGTCATTGATGCTGTAGCCAGCAGAGCCGCTGCTTTAGCCGCCCGGGTGGAAGTGCGGCCGCCCCTTTTGCTTACCGGCGGCTTGGCCGATCTGGAAGGCTTGAGAAAGGCATTGGCGGTTCAACTGGACTGCCAGGTGGAGACTTCGCCATTATCCCGTTTTGCCGGAGCAATCGGGGCGGCTTTAAGCTGACCATAAGCCCTGCTAATTACGGCAAGAGCATGAGCAAACAATGCTCATCGGTTGTTTACTCATGCTCTTGTTCTGCCTGCCAATTACTTACCAACGACAAAATCCTCTCCTTATGTTAGAATTGGCTATATTTTATAATATATAATTCCATAATAAGGAGTGAGTTTAGTTGAATAAGAGAATGATGCATACGATAGCTGCTGCCTGCTTGACGGGAGCCCTTTTAATCGCCCAGCCCCTTTTTGCCGAAGGCAGTTACCGGGTAATTACATCCAATGAGAATTTGACGATAGCCGACAGGGTTTTCGGCAGTGCGGAGATTGTAGTCACCGGCCATCTGCCGGAATTTAAGGTCAGTGATCCGCTGTTTGCCCAGCAGGTAAACGACAAAGTAAATATTTTTTACGATGAAGCTTTAGTCAAAGCCGGAGAGATGGAAGAGGAAAATCTGGTCGTCATTTTTTCTTATGATGTCTTTGGCAATTCCCGGTACATGTCCGTTGCCCTTCATGCCATGACTATTTCCGGCAATAACCGTTTTGAGGAGCTTGCCACCTTCGTGTTGGACAAAAATGAAAATAAGCTCCTGGACTTGCAGGATATCCTGGGGCCCGAGGCCTTTGCCATCGCCGATAAAGTCATCGGCGACGCCATCGAGGCTAATCCCGAGCAGTATTTCAATGGTGAAAACGGGTTTGAAGGTTTTAAAGGCGTCAGCGAGAAAACCAAATTTTATGTGGATGGCTCAGACATTACCATTCTTTTCGACAAATATGAGATTGCCCCCGGCTATATGGGGCGGCCTTCTTTTGTAATTCCGCTGCCGGCAGAAGCTGAGGAGCAGCAAGCCGCCGGCGGCGAGGGAGCGGCTTCGCAGGAGTCTCCCGCAGCGGAGGAAGCTGCCGCCGCCGATGAGGCAGAGGAAACGAATGAGTCTGATGCGAATGATGGGGCTGATGCGGCTGATAAAGCAAGTGCGGCAAGTGTGGCAAATCAAGCGGATGAGTCTGATGCGAATGATGAAACCCTGCAAGAGCAGAAATCCGATGAAGAGCTTTTTCCTTTAGGCTAAGCTTGAAAAAAAATGCAAAAGAGGGCGCAACCGCCCTCTTTTTTTTGTGAAACGAATTTTTGTGCAAAATTGCAAGTTTGTAGCCGGCATGTACTTGAAAGGGGGCGCAAAATTGCAAGTTTGTTTCCAGGGTCGTAGCATTTTGAGCAAAATTGTAAGTTTGTAAAAGGTATTTTGGCCTGGAAATAGGGTTTTTACCCCATTTGCGGGCCGAAGCCGTTCCAAAGCAGTGATTTGGGCACTACAAACCTGCAATTTTGCACAGTTAGCCTAGGCGAACGATAACAAACCTGCAATTTTGCTCAGTTAACCTATGCGAACAACGACAAACCTGCAATTTTGCTCAGTTAGCCATGACTCCCTACTCCACTGATGCCTGCAATTTTGGGTTTGCCTCGGCAACCGTACCCCTGGCCGGCAACCATGCCCCCCGTCGGCAGCCGTGCCCTTGGCCGGTAACCGTGCCCCCGGCGGCAGTCGTGACCACCCTCTATAGCCCCGGCGACGTTTTTTATTTGACAAAAACCTTAGCCGGGGCTATACTACTGAAAAACAAATTGTTTCATCGAATAATTCGATAGAAGAACGGTGTTCATTTGCTGCCGGAGACAGGGCGGTAGGATCATCTGTTTTCAGAGGCAGGGCGAAAGGAATTTCATGATTTTTTGGACCGGTGAAAGCATCGAATGGTACCGGCGGGCGGCGGCTACCCATAATTATCATCAGTTATTGGCGGAAAAAGTGTTGTCGTATATCCCAAACCAGGACCGGGCCCGGATCTTTGATCTGGGCGCCGGCCTTGGTTATCTTTCTTTGGCTATGGCGCCCCATGCCAAAGAGGTTACGGCCCTGGATGTCAGCCTCGAGGCTATAGACTGGCTGAACAATGAGGTTTTGCGCCGCAAGGTGAACAACGTTTTGACGGTCAATGGGGATTTCACTAAGCTTGAGCCGCCGCCGGCGATGTATGACGCCGCTGTCCTTTGTTTTTTTGGCCGCCTTGCCCAAGTGCTGCCCAGACTGAGGCAATGGGTTAAGGGCCCTATTATTTTTATTACTTCGGACAGCAGGTAGAAGAATTTTGGGGTGGCTAACCGCAAGAAGAATCATTCGGCCGAAGACAGCGCCATGTATCTTCGAGGAGAAAACATTGCCTATAAAGAAGAAAGGCTGACCCTTTCTTTTGGGCAGCCTTTCTTAAACCGGGAAGATGCCGGATATTTTTTGCGTTTTTATAACCGGGATCTGCTGTCGCCTGTCTGCGGCGGCAATCCTCACGGGGATACTGCCCTGCCGGTCCTTTTGCCGGCGGACCTGGAAAAAGCTATCGACAGCCATTTGAACAAAAACCTGCTGGACAGCCCGCCTAAGGTGGCGGCTGCAGGTTATCCATTATACCTGCCTTGTGTAAAATCCTTGAGATTGTTGGTCATTGAAGGAAGCCGGACAAGCTCATAATAAGGCTTTAGCCAAACGCAAGCTCATGATAAAGACTTCATGCCGGCCAGGAATTGTTCGAAGCCGCTTTCTTCCACAAAGGGGAAACGCAAGGCCACTTCGATAATATTGCTGCCGTCTTTATAAAAATAAATTTGGTGGGAAACATCGGCATAGCTATAGGTGAGGCCCAGGTATTCCCTGCCGGCAATGGTGTAGGAAAAGGGCTCGCTGATGGTATAGTGGCCAACGGCTTTGCCTAATAAATTTTTAAAAAAGTTGATCTGGTCGTTTTCATCGGTTTTGCCGACGCTTTTATTTATAGAGAGCTGAAAAGCCGCTTGGTTGTCGGAGCGAACGGCGGAGCCTTCGATGGATTTCCTATTGTTGGTTTCCTGGAGGGTTTCCGGCTGGAGCTGCCAGTTTTCCGGCAGGGTAATCGACATATTTAGCTCAGAGCTGCTATAGGTGTTGCCGGTCCAGCGGCCGAATTCCGTATCGGCGTTGTGTATCACCGGCGCCGAACCGGGAGCCGGCGGCGGTTCCACTGTAATCTGGCATTGACCGTCGGCTTTTTCTTTTGTGTTCCATGAGGTGGTATAGATATAGAGCGTCACCGGCTCATCGGCCTGAGCCTTGGGGTCTGTTGCCGGCAGCCGGAAAATCAACGTCTGCTTATCTTGTTGACCGCCATCCAGCAATTCCTGGTTGGCTACGGTTTTGATTTCATCCAGCCAGTTGCCCTTGCCGTCTTGAATCCTACGGTTATAAAAACTCCAATCATAGGAGGTATCCAACAGGCGGATATCCAGTTGCAGGGCGGCCAGGCGGCCGGTTTCTTTTGATAGGCCGTAAGACTCTTTTTCTGCTTCCGATAGCTGTTTGACGCTGTCAACGGCAATCTCGTAGCGGGCGGCAGGATCCTGGGACCAGTCTATGGGTTTGGCTGGGGAATCCTTTGTATCCTCCTGGTTTTCCTGGTTTTTCGGGTTTTTCGGGTTTTCCTGACTTGCCCCGGTTTCCCGGGCTGCCTCAGCTTCCTGGTCCGCCGCTTCCTTAGAGGGGGTAGCCCCCGGATTGGCGTCTGTATCGCAGATAATCTTTGTGTCACCGGGTAAGAACGTGGGATTATATTTTTCGCCGTCGTCGGCGGAGAGCTTTCCACTTTTTAAAAGCATATAAAAACTAAAAGCGATAGAAACAATTAAAAATACACAGACAGCAATAACCAAAATGGTTTTTTTGCTGCCTTTTTTCTGCAGGTCTTTTTCGGGTTTTTCTTTTTTCGCCACAATTATTACTCCAATCGCTGGAAATATAAGAATCATACCACATTCTAATAGAAATCTCAAGATTGGTGACAATTTCCACTGTTATATGATATGATAAATCCGGTACTTTCTTTATAGCACATTCTATTATGCTGAAGGAGGATGTCAAATGAAACCAAATGTATTCAAAAACCGTTTTATGGCGCCAATCCTTGCGGTAATGCTCACCCTCTGCCTGTGCTTTTCTGTATTGCCGGCCAGTGCGGTAGCAGCGGTTTCCCAATCGGCAGTTATTAATGCTCCTATAGCCGGGGCAAGCCTGAACGATGATGCTGCCTATCTTTCTCATTATTTTGATATTCAGTTGGACAAAGAGTTTGTCAGCATGGCAGCTTATGCGGAAGCTCTGCTGAAGCTGCAGCCTGCCCACGGCCTGAAAGAGCTGGCTCCCCAGTATGCCGATTATGGTGTGGGGGCTTTGGACGGGGTAAAGTATGCGGTAATCGCCGCCAATATGGAAGAACTGGCTCTTGTTTACAGCCCGGAAAAAATTAATGCTGCCTTAGCAGCCGCCGGCGCTGAAGGCATCGACGCCGCTTATGCTCCTTATGTTGCCTGCGCATTGGATCTGCAGATGATTACTCCGGCCCAGGCTAAGATGGCCAAGGCCAACAATCAGGCGGACATTGTCTATCTTAATAGCCTGCTGATGGCTGTGGCCGACGTCAATGGCGTCAGCCGCAATTTCCTGGGCTATACCGATGATCCCGATATCTATGCTAAATTTATCAATGTCTACGAAAGTTTCGAGCTTTTTGACGACGCCAGGCTTGCGGAAATCGGCAGCCAGGCCGTCATTAACCAAGTCACTACCGGCTACAATTTAAAATCCGGCCATTATGACGCCCGTTTCCTGCCGGAGCTGACCTTGATCTATGGCCATAGCAATATTAAGCATGCCGCCCAGTTGCTGGGCCTTTTGCAAAGCGAGGGCATTGCAGCCAAGGTGCAGTTTGAGCCAAAGGTTTCCATTTACCAATACCTGCCGGAATGGGGCGAACCCGGCGAACCTACGCCTACTTATGCGGTAAAAACCGTTAACGACGACCTGATGCTAGCTTATGCCACCGAATACGACATGGTTCTGGAGTTTGCCAGCCAAGAGGATATGGACAAGCTGGATAGCTTAATCCTCGATTATGCCAAGAAAAACAGCGGGGAGGAAGGCAAAGCTCTGCTGGCCGGTTCCTGGTGGCAGCCTTTGTATTACGCTCACGTAGAAATGGGCGACGGCTATCATATGATTTATGATAACGTGATTACCAACGGCAACTACTCGCTGCATCCCTTCTGCCTGCCGGAAGCCAAAGCCGATGTGCTGGCAAAATTCAAAGCCATTGATCCTGCCATCGACATTGAGCAAGTACCTATCTGGTGCGATGCGCCTTTCTACCGTTACCTTAATGGTTTGCCGGAATAACAGGAGGGCCTGCTCAGTGCTCTTAGCTGTTTAAAAAACAAAGGGGGATGCAGCTCTGCGGCTTTGAAGCCGGCGGAGGCATCCCCTTTGTTTTGGAAGTTCAATGGTGTGAATCAATTAGCGTTAAGAAATAACGCCCATGCTGCGCATCAAGCCCTTTATTCCTTCTTGCTCCATGATATCCTGATAATACTTGAGATTGCCGGCAATCAACTCGTCGATAACCTGCATACCCAACAACTCCACCGGGGCCTTGTCATCCGTAAAGATCAAGGGACCCGGTTCTCTTTTCTGCAGGCCTGCCTGCAGATTCAGCATCAAATTTTTGAAAGTGCTGTTTTGAGGCAAAACCTGGACTTGGGCTGTCAGACGCTCCAGTATTAAAGGATCATGGGAAGCGAAAAGCACCATATTGGTAATGTCCGGCAGGGCCATAGTATAAACATAAGGGAACTGGCTGGCGATGGTATCGCAAAGATAATCGTTGATCGAGCCTTCTTTGTTGGAGCGCATATTCATGTTGACTACCATGACGCCGTTTTCTTTAAGGTGGTCCTTCACCATACCGAAGAATTCCCGGCTTGACATCTGGAAGGGGATGGTGATGTCCTGATAAGCGTCCACCAGGATAACGTCATAAGTGCCGCTGTTTTGCAGATAGGCCCGGCCATCATTGACGCTAACGCTGACTTCTGCCGGCAGGCGGAAATATTCTTTGGCCAAATTCACGATCTTTTCGTCGATTTCCACGCCCTCCACCTCAATGCCGGGAAAATAGTCTAAACACTGGGTGGCGTAAGTGCCGGTGCCCAGACCCAAAATCAGGAGATTGGGGTCTGGGGCGGCAGCTAAGACGGCGTCGCCGGCGGCATCGGAACTGCCGCCGAAGGCTTTGGCTCCCAGGGGTATGCCTGCCATGATGGGGCCGGCCAGAGCATAGTCGTAATACATACCCGTAAGCTCTTCGTTTTTCATCATGATAGACTGAACGCCTTCGAGGACGTTGGTGGATAAAATAATGCTTCTGGGCGTATCCTTCACTTGCAGATAATTATAGATGGACTCGCCTTCATAAAGCAGGTTGCTTTCCCAAAAAGCAAAGCTGTTGCTTACAGGCAGAACCAGCAGGCTGCAGATGACCAGAAATACGGCCAGGCTTTTGGCCACATATTTTTTCATGGACCAGAAGTAAGCCAGGCTGATGGCCGCCAGTATGCCGGCAAAAATCAAGAAGGTGGCCGCCGTTCCTACTGACGGAATGGTGACAAAGGTAGGCAAAAACGTGCCGATAATACTGCCGATGGTGCTGATGGCCTCCAATTCGCCTACCACCTTGCCGTTTTCCTCCAGGTTCAGCACACAAAACTTAATCAGGGCCGGGGAAACGGTGCCTAAAAGCAGCAGGGGGAAAACAAAAACCAGAAAACAGGATAAGAGGGAGGCCCAGATTAAAAAGTTGCTTTTGACGAAAATGGCCAGCACTAAGGAAACTCCGGCAATCACGTACTTGCCCACAAAGGGGATGGCGGCCGTCCAGACGGCGGCCAGCAAAAGCCGCCGGTAAAGACGGCTGGGGTCCGGGTTCTTGTCCACCATGCGGCCGCCGATAACATGGCCCAAAGCCAGAGCTATCATGATGGTGCCGATGATGACAGTCCAGACGATCTGGGAGGAGCTGAAATAAGGCGCCAAAAGGCGGCTGGCCCCCAGCTCGATGGCCATCACCGACATGCCGGAAAAAAATGCGGTGGTGTAAAGAAAATAGCGGTTTCTCATCAACCGGCTGCCGCCGGCCTTTTTTGTGTCGGTTAAATTGGCCATCGGATTCCCCCTGTCAAAGTAATTATGCTGACGTTTCAGGCTGTGGCAGGCCACAGCTAAAATGCTATTTTAATAGTATACCACAAAATCCCAAAGATCAGGCTGGAGTTTTGCCGGATTTGCCGGACTTCATGCAAAGTTCACAGAACAGGTCTTGTATTATAGTATGGTTTAGCGCAAAATATTAGATAGGTGGTATAGGATAAGCATTAAACCGATTACAATAAAGAAATGAAAGGCGCTTTTTCAATGCAGATGGTTGTGACGTTGCTGTTGATGCTGGTCATATATAGCAGTCTCAATGTTTATTTGGGTTCCCGGCTATTGTTTTATTTCCGGCTCTCTTTTTCGCCTTTTTCCCAAGGATTATTCTGGCTGGCTCTTTTCTTTTTGGCATTTTCTTATATATTCGGCATGCTGCTGCCCGGCAGCTTGCTGGGCAAGGCTTGCCGCTATATGGGCAGTTATTGGATGGTGATGTTCCTTTATCTGCTTTTAGGATTCATTCTGATGGACGGCTTGCGGCTTTTGGGCCGGCTGCCCTTTTTGGCCTCCCTGGCCGGGAGCTTGCCGGCCTTTACTTTGTTGCTGGTAGGCACTTTAGTGGTCTGCGGCTCCCTGGCTATGGTTTCTTATGGGGCCTATCATGCCCGGCAGATAGGTTTGGTACAATACCCGGCTGAGTCCGTTAAGTCCGGCCCTCCCGGCGAGCTGCGGATAGCTTTGGTTTCCGATCTTCATTTGGGCTCTGCCGTAGACAGCGCCTGGCTGTCCAGGATTGTGGCAAAAATCAACGAGGCCCGGCCGGATGTGGTCTGCATAGCCGGCGATATTTTTGATAATAACCTGGATAGTCTGAAGGATGTAGAGGGAATCATTGCTGCCTTCCGCCAGATAGAGGCCCCTTATGGTACTTATGCCTGCCTGGGCAACCATGATGTGGAGGGTATATCCTTCAGAGACCGGCAAAGCGATCCTGCTGAGGAAGTGAGCATTGTTGAAGATGATGGAAGCTCAGGCAATGACCGGTCCGCCGCTGACCAGCTTTCTTCTAACGAGCCCAAGTTTTCCAAGATCAGCCAGATTCTGGAGGCAGGAGGGATTACCTTGCTCTTGGACGAAATGGTATTGGTAGAAGATATGTTCTATATTGCCGGCAGGAAGGACGCCTCCCCTATCGGCCTTTTCAATCACTCCCGGCTTACTGTGGATGAACTGACGGCGGCAAGGGACAAAAGCCTGCCTCTGATTCTATTGGATCATCAGCCCGGGGATATTCCGGCAGCGGTAGACGGCGGTGTGGATTTGCTGCTTTCCGGCCACACTCACCGGGGTCAGGTTTTTCCCGGCAACCTGGTGACTCAGCGGCTGTTCCTGGTGGATTATGGCCATAAGAAGCTGGAAAATACCAATGTGGTCGTAAGTTCCGGCGCCGGAGTCTGGGGGCCGCCCATTCGGGTTGGCACAAATTCCGAGGTAGCGGTTATTGATTTAAAGTGGTATACTGAATAAAGATTGGCAGGACATATAAGGAAGGAGACAGCTGATGAATATCTTGTTTTTCCTGACGCCAAAAGAAGAGGTGGCTTGCATTTATGAAGATTTCACCTTGCGCCAAGTATTAGAAAAAATGGAGTATCACCGTTATACGGCTATACCGGTATTAAAGCGCTCCGGAGAATACGCCGGCACCCTCACCGAAGGGGATTTGCTGTGGGCCATTAAAAATAAATATCAATTAAATTTAAAAGCGGCGGAGCATCTGCCCATATCTGATTTACCCCGCTACTCCGACAATAAAGCTGTTACCATATCTACAGATATTGACGAATTGATCACCAAATCACTGGAGCAAAACTTTGTCCCCGTCGAAGACGACAGAGGCATGTTCATCGGTATTGTTACCCGCCGCAATGTGATCCAATATTTCAAAAACAGGCGGGAAAGGCCCCTGGAGAGTTCGTATACCGCTTAAGCAGCGGCTGAGAGGAACAGATTATCCAAAACCAAAGAGCGCCGGAGAAAGACCAGTCCTCTGCGGCCCGGAAAAAACTATGGCAGACAATGCTGCAGGGTTCGTAAAAGAACCTTGTGGGACAATGAAATAAAAACGCACTGACCAAAGGGGATTCCCGATGAAAAGGCGGCAAAGACAGGGATGTTCATCTTGCCACGCCTTTGGCGTGGTTTTTTTATTAAGAAAGATCAGACGGAGAAAGATTAGGAGGAGACAGGAATGAAAAAGGTATTAGCAGTATTGTTAATGGTTACATTAGCGGCAGGGCTGCTGGCCGGCTGCGGTTCGGCGGGGGAGGGCTCAAACCCTGAGGCCACTTCGCCCCAGGCTACTGTTGGCACTGGGGAGGCTACGGAACCTGCAAATCTGGAACCGGAGGTTCAGCCCGCCACTATCCGCCTGGGCGGTCTGAAGGGGCCTACTTCTATGGGCCTGGTAAAGCTTTTGAAAGATGCTGAAGAAGGCAGCGCTTTCAATGAATACGAATTTACCATTGCCGGCGCCGCCGACGAATTAACGCCTAAGCTGGCACAAGGTCAACTGGATATTGCGGCGGTACCTGCCAATCTGGCGGCAGTGCTCTATAATAATACAAAGGGTGCCGTAAAGCTGGCGGCAGTCAATACCCTTGGTGTTCTCTACATAGTGGAGACAGGTGAGGATATCGGGGCTATCGAAGACTTAAAAGGTCAAACTATCTATGCTACCGGCAAAGGTTCTACGCCGGAGTATGCCTTGCGCCATATCTTGCTGGAAAATGGTGTCGATCCTGATAAAGATATAACCATAGAATGGAAATCGGAGCCTACGGAGGTTGTGGCCCTTCTGGGCCAGAGCGGCGGTGTGGCCATGATGCCTCAGCCTTACGTAACGGTGGCTCAAAACACCTTGCCTAATCTTCGGGTTGCCTTGGATATGACGAAAGAATGGGATGCCTTGGACAGCGGCAGTATGCTGATTACCGGCGTCCTGGTGGTACGTACCGCCTTTGCTGAAGAGTATCCGGAGCAAGTGGCCAAATTCCTGGAAGAGTATAAAGCTTCCACAGAATACGTCAATGCCAATGTCCAGGAAGCCGCTGCCCTGGTGGAAGAGTTCGACATTGTCAAGGCGGCCATTGCCGAAAAAGCTATACCGTATTGCAATATTACTTATCTGGACGGCGAAACCATGAAGCAGGCTATGACCGGTTATCTGCAGGTGCTCTTTGATCAAAATCCCAAATCTGTAGGCGGTACTCTGCCGGGAGATGATTTCTATTACCAGAAATAAAGAAAGATTGAAGAACCAACGAAGATACCAGTTGTTATTCTCCGTATTGCTGGCTCTGATTCTGTGGCAGTTGGGGGCTATGCTTTTTGAGCATTTCGTGGTTTTGGGCGGCTTTCTGGTGGCTACGCCTGCGGCAGTATTCCGCAGGCTTTTAGCCTTATGGAGCCAGTTGAGTTTTTGGCAGACGGTTTGGTTTTCTTTTGGCCGGATTGTCACCGGTTTTTTTGCCGCTTTAACTTTGGGTTCGCTGTTGGCTGCGGCTGCCGGCCGGTTCCCTTTGCTGGAGACTTTGTTTTGGCCCTACATCACGGTAATTAAGGCCACGCCGGTGGCTTCCTTCATCATTCTTTGCCTGATCTGGTGGGGTTCCCGCAATTTATCGATCATCATTTCGTTTTTGATGGTGCTGCCCGTTATTTATACCAATATGCTGCAAGGCATACGGAGCACCGACCGGCATTTGCTGGAGATGGCGGCGGTTTTTCGGGCCGGCTGGGGCCGGCGGCTGGTTTATATCTACCTGCCTCAGTTAAAGCCCTATTTGCTTTCAGCCTGCAGCATATCTCTGGGCATGACCTGGAAATCCGGTATCGCCGCCGAAGTCATTGGTATTCCCGACGGCTCTATTGGCGAGATGCTGTATCAAGCTAAGATATATCTTAATGCCCAGGACCTTTTTGCCTGGACAGCGGTAATTATTTTGATCAGTGTGGCTTTTGAAAAGCTGTTTATCGCCTTCATCAAAATAGCTTACCGCAAATTGGAGGGTATAGGCAGGCATGGGGCAACGGCGAATGCCGGTTCTGCTGCCGCCGGCCGGGAGCTTTGGGCCGGGACACCAAAAGCCCGGACACCAAAATCCAGGGGGCTGGAAGATGGACCGGAGATAGAACCTTCTGCCAGTGAGACGCCCTTGTCAGCGGTTGCTGTAGTCCGGGTTCCGAAGTCTGCCGTTGGAACCCCGGCGCTGCCGGCAGGGTCCGGCTTTTCCCAGCCTTTGCCGGATATCGAAGTGCAAGGGCTTACCAAAATATATGGCAATAAAAAAGTATTGCAGGATTACAGCGCTACCTTTTCCGGGGGCAACTGCACCTGCATCATGGGGGATTCGGGTGTAGGCAAGACCACGCTGCTCCACATTTTAATGGGCCTGGAGCAGCCGGATGCCGGAAGCATCAAAGGCTTGGCAGGCCTGAAGATCAGCGCCGTATTTCAAGAGGACCGGCTTTGCGAAAGCTTTAATGCTATAGCCAATATCGGGTTTGCCTGCGGAAAAAAAACCGACCCGGTTACCATAACCGCTCATTTGACAGCCTTAGGTCTGGGAGACAGCCTGGAGCAGCCGGTACGGGAACTTTCCGGCGGCATGCGGCGCCGGGTGGCTATTTGCCGGGCCGTGCTGGCAGCAGGCCAGGTGCTGTTTTTGGATGAGCCCCTCAAAGGGCTGGATGAGCAAAATAAAGAGATGACCGCCAATTATATCCGGCAATACAGCCAAGGCATTACCACGCTGATGGTGACCCATAGTCAGGACGAGGTGGCCCTCATGGGCGGCCGGCTTCTGACCATGAAAAAGGAGCCTGTTTCGTAAGAATGGCCGGATTTCCAGGCCGGGTACAAAGTTGAATTTTTGAGCAGTTGAGTTACTACCCACTACCTCAGGCTGCCGCTCACTGCCTCGCCCAACTTGCCGCCCACTGCTTCACCGCCTCAGAGCAATGCCGGCTGCCTTGCTGCTAGAGGGCAGCAAGCCGGATTCCTTAAAAAAAGTTTTCCAAAGTCAACTTTTCTTTTTCCGGCACGTGACTGATAAGATAGCCCAAAGAGGAAAGCTCCATCTCCGCTTCTTCGTGGTTTTGCTGCATTAGCCGGCTTTTCAAGCGGGTTAGTGACCCGGTAATCTTCTCCAATTCCTGATGGTCCAGCATAAGGGCCCAGGTTTTTTGCTCTTTTTCCCATTGTTTTGCCAGTTGCTCCTGCAAAGCCAGGGCAGCTTCCCAGTTTTTGTCTGCCAGCAGAATTTCTAAAGCATTGACATCCGTCAAAAGCTGCTGCGAGACTTTATCCAATAAATGGCCGCTGTAAAAACAGCAGGAAATCAAGGCGATAAGGAGAAAAATAATGATAGCAGGCGTAAGGTTTTGTTTCACTGTTATCACTCCTTTTTTGCTTTTGATTTCTTGCTGTTTTTCTGATAAAGCAAACCTTCCGTCTGGTCTATGGCGGCAAAGAATAATTCCTCTATGCCGTTGATGCCTTCTTTTGCCAGCATGTCATCCAAAATAGGCCGGGTCAGTCCCGCTATCTTAAGATTACCGCCAATTAGCCGCCCATCCATGACGATCAGGACCGGTGGCGCCTCTTCCGGCGGCGGCGTTAGCCCCAGATCTTCTATGGTAACGGGCTTATAAAGAGACTTGGGAATCACGCTGAGTTGGCCGCAGGTTTCCAGAATGGCAAACTCCACCTGGGTGGGATCGGCAAAGCCTTTAATCCGCAAGAGTTCCAACAGGTCAGTAAGGTTTAAACGAGTGGAAAGCAGGGCTTCTTCCATGATACGGCCCCGCTCGATGAGCACTGCCGGCTTACCGCAGATAAATTCCCTGGCCCGGTTGCTTTTTAAAGCCCACCAGGAAATCGTCAGTTGAGAAAGCAGCAGAATCAACATGGGAATGATTCCGGATAATAGAGGCAGGTCCGACGAGGCCATGGGAATGGCAGCCAACTCGGAAATCAGAAGAGTGACCACCAGCTCATAGGGCTGGAGTTCGCCAATTTGTCTTTTGCCCATGATCCGCATGATCAGGGTCACAAGTAAAAAAAGGAAAACCGTTCGGAAAAATGTAATAAACATATGGCAATATTCTCCTTATAGGGCATCTTCACCTATTATCCCAAGAAAAAGGCTTTGTATACAGCAAAAGGAAGAAGTTCCCCTATATAAAATTTGCAAAATATGATATATTGTACAATTGAAGAGTGAATTGTAGGAGGGTTTTTTCATGTTAGAATCAATGGCTGCAAGGCATGCTGCAGGTAAGGGCAGCGAACCGGATTCCGTATTTGCCGTGGTGGCAAAAATCAGAGAAGCCAAAAAGCTGCCGGGGGCAGAGAATATTATAGATGGATCCATTGGCGCCATGCGTGGTGAGGACGGCGAGTTCAGCATATTGCCGGTAGTGGACGAAGAATTCCGCCGGCTGCCGGCAGAGACTTTGATGGATTATGCCACCATCAGCGGTTCTCCGGAGTTTATTCAGGCGGCCATTGATTATACTTTCCAGGGCTTTCAGCCGGCAGGCACCACTGCCGCAGCCGTTGCCACCCCAGGGGGCACCGGGGCTGTCCGCCTGATGATCTTCAATTATCTGGACGAAGGGGAGACAGTTTTGATCCCCGATTGGTTTTGGGCTCCTTATAAGACCATTGCTGAAGAGTGTCAAAGAGGCTATGCCACTTATGAGATGTTTGACGAGAATCTGCAATTTACCACCAAAGATATTAAAGCCAAGGCTCAGG
Source organism: Clostridiales bacterium (assembly GCA_038562165.1). Classification (GTDB taxonomy): domain Bacteria; phylum Bacillota; class Peptococcia; order DRI-13; family UBA5745; genus WRMS01. Next base: position 38,491 of record JBCFAO010000002.1, read on the forward strand.
CGTACTTAGAAAAGCAAAGCCAGTTGCTGATGATATTCAATACTCCCGGCCATAATCCTACAGGCTACAGCTTGTCGGAATCCGACTGGGCGGATTTGATTCCCTTTTTCAAGAATCTGGCTATGGAAAGCGGCAAGAAAATCGTTATCGGCCTGGATATGGCCTATGTGGATTATTGCGGCGATCCCAAGGAAGCCCGCCGCTTTTTAAGTATGTTTACGGATCTGCCGGAAAACATGCAGATAGTTATCGCTTTTAGCATGTCGAAATCCTTTTTCGTTTACGGTATGCGCAGCGGTGCTATTGTGGGCTGCCATCAATCAGCGGCAGTGATGAAGGATTTTACCAACATACATTCTTATTCCGCCAGGGGCGCCTGGTCTAACGGCAATCACGGAGCCCAGGAGCTGTTGGCCAAGATCAATAATGACCCTCAGCTTTCAGCCAAAGCTGACGCGGAAAGAGGGGCTTTAGTGGATCTGTTGATTGAGCGGGCCAAAATCTTTGTGGATGAGGCTAATGAAGCGGATTTGAAGATTCTGCCTTATTTTGGCGGCTTTTTCATCACTATCCCGGCCAAAGATCCCAAGGCTCTTTGCGCCAAACTGATGGAGCAAAATATTTATCTGGTGGCTATGGGCAAGGGTGTTCGCCTGGCGGTCTGCGCCGTACCCAAAAGCAAAATGCCGGGGCTAGCGGCAAAAATCAAGGCTGCACAGCAAGCAATAGAAGGATGACACAGATGCCCCGTTTGGGCATAAGGGGGAAGAAGCATGACGGAAGAAAAGCGCATATTGGTAGTTGATGACGACGAGAATATCTGCCGCTTATTAAAAATGTATCTGGCCAACGAAGGCTTTCAGATCCTTGTGGCCAACGACGGCTCCAAGGCTCTGGAATACGTGGAAAAAGAAAAAATTGACCTGATTATTCTGGATGTGATGATGCCGGTGATGGACGGCTGGGATGTTTGCCGGGCCGTGCGGAAAATCAGCACCGTGCCTATCATCATGCTGACAGCCAGAGATATGCTGGACGATAAGCTTCAGGGCTTCGAATCCGGCGCCGACGACTATATGGTCAAGCCTTTTGAGACGAAGGAGCTGGTGGCCAGAGTTAAGGCCCGGCTGCGGGATAAGCAGGATGAGGCAGGGGCTGATGACCAGCTTCCTTTAGCCATTGGCAATCTGGTGGTGGATTTAAGCCGCTATCAGGTGACTCTCGATCAGGTGGTAGTGGATTTAAAGCCGAAGGAGATTCAGCTTTTGCATTTTCTGCTGCTGCACCGCAATACGGTTTTTTCCCGGGAACAGTTGCTGGAAAAGGTCTGGGGCTACACTTATTATGGAGATACCCGGACGGTGGATGTCCATGTTAAGCGATTGCGGGAGAAGCTGGAAAAGCCGGCCAACACCTGGCAAATCAAGACGGTTTGGGGTGTGGGCTATAAGCTTGAAGGCGAATAAACCGTTGATGAATAAATTGCGATTTTGCATCAGATGGGAGACCGAGGGTGTTTAAATCATTATTTGCCAAGCTTTTAATTGGATATTTAACGATTTTTATTATTACCCTGGCCGCATCCACTGCGGCCATTACTTTCATTTACCAAGCCTTTGTATTCTCGGAAAAAGAACACAGTCTGGCCAATGGAGCCCAGCAGGTCAATGATTATTATGTGGCCTGGCTAAATGGTGGAATTTCCAGAGAGGGCTTTGAACGATCCACAGACGCCATCGGCAGAGTCATGGATTCCGTTATCTATGCGGTGGAGGTTGACGCCGAAGGACTGAACAAATACTATGAGGAAAGCACCGATAAAGGCGTTAAAGACAGCTATATTATAGAGGATCTCATCAATATCATGAAAAATGGCCAAGTGTTCAGGAAGGAAGAGTATTCCGTAGCACAGGACACCTATATGGTGTATCATGGCCTGCCCTTGGTGGTGGATGGAGTAGTTAAAGGCGCTATTCTCCAATACTCGCCCGTAGAACAGATCCGCAGCGGCTTAGTCCAGATTTTCATTCAGATTTGGTCTGTGGGGGCGGTAATGGGGATCATGGGTATACTGGTAATCTATCTATACTCCACCAGAACCTCCCGGTCCTTGCGGGAATTGGAGCGGGCTGCTGCCCAGATTGCCGCCGGCAATCCTGTAGAGGATATTGCCAGCGCCGGTGACGATGAGTTGAGCCAGCTAATCCGGGTCTTCAACGAGATGAAAGGCAAGCTGGAGCATATTGAAACCATGCGCCGGGATTTTATCGCCGGTATATCCCACGAATTGCGGACGCCGCTGACGTCCATTTCCGGATTTGTCCAGGGCATGAAGGATGGACTGGTGCCTAAAGACGAAATACCGGCGGTGTTAACCATCATTCAGCAGGAAACCCGGCGGCTGATCAGCCTCACCGGTGAAATTTTAGACCTGGTCAAAATGGAAAACGGCGGTGAAGAGCTGTTTCTTGAGAAGTTCCGGGTTTTTGACGCCCTGACCTTCATCATCGGCTCCCTAAATATTAAGGAGAAGAAGCCGGGCCTGCATGTGGAAATGCTTTGTCCCGAGGATTTATCCATCGTTGCCGACAGTGACCGCTTCCGGCAGATCATGCTAAACCTTCTCAGCAATGCTATCAAATATACGGACCCGCCGGGCAAGATTCTGGTGGAAGTGGAGCGCCAGGGCAAATGGGTGAAATTTGGCGTTATCGATACCGGCATCGGTATTGACGCCGAGGAATTGCCTTTTATTTTTGAACGTTTTTACCGAACCGACAAATCCCGCCATAGCAGAACCGGCGGCGCCGGCCTGGGGCTAAACATTGCAAAAGCCATGGTGGAGCAGCACCGGGGCCAAATCTGGGTGGAAAGCCGGGTAGGGGAGGGGACAAAAGCCTGGTTCACCATGCCCATAGGGGAAGAGGGAGAGGCCTAGCGCAGCGTTCCCCTCATCCTGCGCTATTTATTCAAAAATGAGCAGGGCGATACGCTAATAAAGTTTCAAATATTGTTTACAAATTCACTGAAGTTTGTTTAAAACTTTTTGCGTTGAATTGCGTATAATACTCAATGAGGAGAAGAAAATGACGAAAGGTGGATACTTCCGAAAAATCAAGTTCTTGACAGGCTGCGGCATGGCTGTTTTGATTCTGGTCTTTGCCGGGTCAGGTTGCGGCCAAGTTGACGAAAGCAGCAGCAGCTCTTTTCGGGAAGGCCCAGCCATGGTGGAATCGCTGGAAGGCTTGATTGTGGAAGGGGAAGGTCCTATACCTGCCCGTTTGATCTACCGTTCAAAAAATTCTCTTTCTAATGAAGAAGACCGTCTGGTTTTGGAGGAAATTGCCCAGGAATTGGACCGGTTGGTGGAGCTGGCGGGAAGGCTGGACGAAGCCATTACCGGAGAGACGGTGAGCACAGACTGATTATTTGACCTCCGGCGGTGTCGCCGCCGGGATGATATTGGAGAATTAGCGCAGAGGAGGCGCCCCCTGATGGAAGGAAAAAAAGTAAAGCTTTTGGTGTTTATCCTTCTTATGGCCTTATGTTTGTTGTATACGGCTATGCCTTTATTGGCGACGAACCAAGTGGCAGTGTCCAAGCCGGCGGCGGGAGCTGCCGATGATTCGCAGCTAAGCATTACCGAGCTATATGATAAAGTAAAGGAATCCAGGCAGACGCTGCTGGAAAACCGGCTGGAAGTGGTCAAGAAAGCCAACGAAGCCAAGCAGCGGCTGGAAGAAGTGCTTTTAAAAAACGGTAAAGGCGGCAACCAGTCTGCGGAAGCATTGAAGAAAGATCTGGAAACCATCAAGGAAGCGCAGCGAGTACTGACTACTATTCTTTCCGATATTATCAGCGCCACCGCCGAGGCGGCAGAAGACGACAAGCAGGCAGAAGGCGGAACCACCGAGAAGCCGAAGGTGCTGGGTACAGCCAAGGCAGGGAGCAATACCAATGAAATCATGCCTTCCCGGGAGTATTTGGAGAGTCTTATCCCTTTATATGACGAAAAAAGCCAGCAACTGGCCAAGGTCATCGAATCTCTCAACGGCATTGTCTCCCTCGAATAGAGAAAGAATTTATCCTTAAATTGAATACGTTTAAAATGCAAGTGTCTCAGAACGGCTAAAAACCATTCTGAGACACTTTTTTTACTTATAATTTTTCTAAAAAAGGTAAAAGCTCTTTAACGATATCGTTTTGTACAGCGGTCAATGGCTGGTCGCCGTTGACGCGGCTGATGCGATGACCATCTTTTATCAGCAATGCCATGGCCTCCTCATATTGCTGCCGTACCCGCCGCTGGGTTTCCAAAGCCTCATAAAGGTCTTGATGCAAGCGGCCCTGGCTTAACCTTTTTTGGGCCGTTTCCGGATCGATTTCGATATAAATCGTCAAATCCGGCTTGATTACCCGGCTATTGATCTGGAGAATCCACTCCATAGGTAAATCCAGGGATTGATAGGCCAAAGAGGACAGGAGATAGCGGTCGCTGATTACATGCACTCCTTGAGCCAGCCGTTGGGCCAGTCCCGGCTCCTGGCCGCCCTCATTTTTTTTAAAAACGTGATCTGTCCGGTCGGCGGCAAAAAGCAGTGCCAGGGTATGCTTGTCCAGATGAAGCCGGTGATTTAAGGCCATGCGGGCCAGGCTGCCGGCAGGACCGGCCGTAGGCTCGCAGGTTGCGGCGCATTTGCCGTATTTGGCGCCTGGGCCGGCAAACCAATCCTTTAAAAGGGCTGTTTGCGTAGTGGTGCCGCAGCCGTCCAGCCCTTCCAGCACAATAAAAATTCCTTTTTTATCCATAGAAAAGATCCCCTCTTTACGAATACATAAAAAAAAAACCTCAGAACATAATAATAGCTGAAAACCAACCATTTGAAAAGGAGTGAAACACGTTGAAAAGCAAAAAAGGGCTTTTTCGGTTTTTGGCATTAACAGTGGCTATACTTTTATTGTCCTTTACAGTATTAGCCGGCTGCGGTTCCAGAAGGCCGGATGGTACCACCACCCCCACTAACCCCAGCGGGCCGGCTCAGACGAATACTACCTATGATACGGCCATGGTGGATACTTTGGAAAAGGAAATCGCCGATCTTAACGGTATCAGCAGAGCCAGTGTAGTTTTATCTCAGGATACGGCCTGGGTTGCCGTAGAACTGGATAACGACGGAGCGGCAGCGCCCCTGGATCCTTTGAATGATAACCCTGATACCACGGTAAATCCTCCGGCTACCACTACACCTCCCGTTACGGAAACCCCTGCAACCCCGGCACCTGCTGCTGAAAGCAACGCTACCGGCGTGGGCAATGGGGCTAACGTCACCGGCACAGGCAGCACTTCTATGGGTACGGATCTGGTCAACGAAAGCATAGCTTTACCCAACGGCTTGCAGGAGGAAATTACCAGGCTGGTTAAAGACAAGGTCCCCAGCGTCAATACGGTATACGTGACTGCTGATACTCAGAATGTAACAGAAATCCGCGGCATCCGTGACGATTTGTACAACGGCAGAACTACTGTAGATTCCGTATGGGATGACCTGAAAGATATCGGCCGCCGCATCACCGGTATGTAAAAGGAAGACAAACCATGGAAAGAGATTAGGGGTAAGCTAGCCGGCTTGCCTCTTTTTTTACGAGAATTTTACATAAATGATTCTTTAGCTTGACGTATTTACGAGTTTTTTGTAGTATTAAAACATATCGATTATAAACGGCAGAAAGGTCGTAACGAATGTTAGAATTAAAAAATATTACGTACGCTGCCCAGGACGAGAAGGGCAAAAACGATATTTTAAACGGTATTAATTTGACTTTAGAAAGGGGTCGCTTTTATGTAATCACCGGGCCCAACGGCGGCGGCAAATCCACTCTCGCTAAAATTATTATGGGCATTCTTCAGCCCACCTCCGGTGAGATCTGGCTTGAAGGAAAAAATATAACCGATGCTTCCATTACGGAAAGGGCAAAAATGGGCATCGGCTATTCTTTTCAACAAGCGCCTCGTTTTAAGGGCATTAAAGTCGGCGAGCTGCTAAATTTGGCAGCGGATAAAGACCGGAAGAAAAAGGCTTACTGTGAGACAGCCCTGCGGGAAGTGGGCTTATGCACCCAGGATTATATCAACCGGGATGTGGACGCCAGCCTTTCCGGCGGCGAGCTTAAGCGTATTGAAATTGCCACTTTATTAAACCGCAAGCTGAAGCTGGCTGTTTTTGATGAGCCGGAAGCCGGTATCGATCTGTGGAGCTTTGCTAAATTAACGGAGACCTTCTCAGCTTTGCATAAGGACAGCGAAGGCACTATCGTGATTATCTCCCATCAGGAGAGAATTTTGGAATTGGCCGACGAAATCATCATGATCCGGGAGGGAGTGGTAGCAGCCCAGGATGCCAGGGAAAAAATCCTGCCGGGCTTGTTATGCGGCCCCGAAGGTTGTGAATTGGGCAAAGGGGAGAAAAAATATGCTTGCATTAGATAAAGAGCTGTTGGCGGCGGTGGCGGATCTTCATGAAATACCGCAAGGAGCCATGAATATCCGCAAAAACGGCCAGTTATTGACCAGAAATACCACGGCAAATATCGACATCGTCACCAAAAAGGATAAGCCGGGCATCGACATTATTATTAAGGAGGGGACAAAAAACGAAAGCGTCCATATTCCCGTATTATTGACGGAAACCGGTATGCAGGACATGGTATATAATGACTTTTTTATCGGAGATAATGCGGAGGTTTTGATCGTAGCCGGCTGCGGCATTCACAACGGCGGCGACGGCGAAAGCCGCCACGACGGTATCCATACCTTTCATATCGGCAAAAATGCCAAGGTCCGTTATGTGGAGAAGCATTACGGCCAAGGCGACGGCAAGGGCCAGCGCATATTTAACCCGGAAACCATCATCGAAATGGCTGATGGGTCATATGCTGAAATGGAGATGGTGCAGATAAAAGGGATAAACTCTACCTTGCGGACTACAAAAGGCACCGTGGGAGCCGGAGCCCGTCTGATTCTGGAAGAGCGCTTATTGACTCATGGAGAGCAGTATGCGGAGACCAGGATGGATGTGGAGGTAGTTGGAGAAGACGGCAGCGTGCAGGTAATTTCCCGTACAGTAGCTAAGGACCGCTCCAAACAAGTATTTTATCCCCGGGTAATCGGCAAAAATAAATGCAGGGCTCATTTGCAGTGTGACTCCATCATTATGGATAACGCGCAAGTCCGTTCCATACCGGAGATTGACGCCCAGCATCCCGACGCTCAGTTGATTCACGAGGCTGCTATAGGCAAAATTGCCGGTGAGCAGATTATCAAGCTAATGACTTTAGGGCTGACGGAGGAAGAAGCGGAAGCCACCATTTTGCAGGGATTCTTAAAATAAAGGGGAAGCAAACCCCATTTAAGGAGTAGAAAATGAGAGAGCTGATATTCGGGTTGATCGGCGGCACCGCTTTATTGATGTACGGCATTGAAATGATGGGCGACGGGCTAGAAAAGGTCTCCGGCCCCATGATGAAAAAAATATTAGGGGCTTTGACGGGAAACGTATTAAAATCCACCTTGGTAGGCGTTTTGATTACAGCCCTGGTTCAAAGCAGTACTGCCGTTACTGTGCTGACGGTAGGTTTTGTTAATGCGGGCTTAATGAAATTCAGTCAGGCAGTAGGCATTATTTATGGAGCCAATATCGGCACTACCGTCACGGCTCAGTTGATGGCCCTGAGTTTTAAATTTAAATTGACGGAAATTGCTTTGCCTGTGCTGGGTTTAGGTTTTGCCATCACTTATTTTGCCAAAAAAGATCATTGGAAAAACCTGGGCGGAGCTATTATGGGTTTTGGTTTGCTGTTCTATGGCCTGCATATTCTTAATGCCGGCGCTCCATATATGCAAAGCAATGAGACCCTGCGTTATTTCTTCACCAATTATGCCTCTATACCGCTGGTGGGTGTGCTATTGGGTATTGTAGCTACAGCCATGGTTCATAGCTCATCGGCCACCGTGGCTCTCGTTATGGTGTTAGGCACAACCGGCCTTATTGACTTTCCTACGGCTATTTACCTTACCCTGGGGGATAATATCGGTACCTGCATCACGGCTCAATTGGCTTCCATGAGCGGCAATATCAATGCCCGGCGTACTGCTTGGGCCCATACCCTCTACAATCTTGCCGGCGTGGTTCTCGTCTTTTTCTTTGTGCCGCAATTTGCAGCCATGGTCCGCTGGCTTACCGCCATGTATTACAGCAATGCCGGCCTGGATGTGTTGATCGCCAATACCCATACCATCTTCAACGTAGCCTCTGCCGTTGTTTTTCTGCCTTTTACCAAGCATTTTGTCCGTTTGCTGGAATCTCTCGTTAAGCAGAAGAAAGAAAAAGATTGGGAAGATGACGACGACAGCAATGTTATGGACAAGCTGCTGCTCAATACGCCTATAGCTGCCGTTAATGCCACCAAAAAAGCCATCAATACCAGTGTATTGCGTTCCAAGGACATGCTTTTGCAAACCATGGATTTTATTTACACCGGAAATCTGGATTCTTTAGAGAATGTCAGCGCCCAAGAAGTTAAGCTTAATGCCATGCAGAGAAACCTCACCCGCTATGCCGTGCAGTTGTCGAAAGGCAATATGAGCGGTATCCAGCCTTCTATTATTCCCGGCCTGATTACCTGCATGAATCACGTGGAGCGCACCGGCGATCATGCCAATGACTTGGTAAAGCTGGCTAAAATTAAAGTAGACAGGCACTTGACCTTCAGCGACGTGGCCATGGTAGGCTTAAAAGAATTAGAAGGCCTGGTCATAGAAATGTTTGATCTTTTGGCGGAGCTTCTGGTGGATTACGATAAACTCCGGCCCAATTACGAGAAAATCAAAAAGCTGGAGGATGAAGTAGATATCAAGGCCAAGGAATTGGTGGACGGCCATGTGATTCGCCTGGAAAAAGGCCTTTGCACCGTGGAAGCCGGCGTATATTTTATGGATCTGGTCAATTTCCTGGAGCGGATATCCGACCATATTTTCAAAGCCAGCCGGGATCTCCATCACGGCGAGAAGGATACGGAAAAGCTATAAGAAATAAGGCGTTATAAAAACGGGGCGTGCTGCTATGGCTGCACGCCTCTTGTTATTGGTATATTCAAGAAATATAATATCTATAGAATGTACAATAGGGTCATACAATAGAGCATATTACCCAGGCAAGGGAGGGTGAGCCAATGAGGGAAGCTGATTTATTTGCTATGCTGGAGCTGTTTCCTTTGCCTATGGAGGTTTTTTTGCCCACAGGGCTTAGCTTGTTTGTTAATAAGGCTTTCCTGGAATTTTTCCGCCTCCCTGATGCCTCGGCAATTGTGGGCAGGTTTAATGTTCTGCAAGATCCTTATATTAATCAAAAGCTGGGTTTAGCCGATTATTTGCAGCGGGTCTTTGCCGGCGAGATCCTCTCCGTGTATGATATCAGAGCTCCTCTTGAAGAAGCGGGCAGCCGTTATGCCATTGACCAGGGCGGAGAACCGGCCAATGAAATGTATCAGGATATCACCTGCTTTCCATTGGCCGATGAAGAAGGGGCCCTGGCTTATGTGGTGGCCTTATTTAAAACGAAGCATATCTACCAGTCAAGGCTGGATATTATTAAAGCCAAGGAATATATTGACGCTCATTGGCTGGAGGATTTTGATCCGGATAAGATCAGCAGGGATTGCGGCCTCTCCCGTTACCATCTGGTGCGCTTGTTCAAAAAATATATGGGCATGACGCCGTACAGCTATTATCAGGAAATCAAGATAAAGCGGCTTAAAGAGGCTCTGCGCAATAAAAACCTGAGTGTGGCCGAAGCCTTTGTGGCCTGCGGTTTTGATTATCCCGGCAACTTCGCCAGGTTCTTTAAGGAGAAGGTAGGCATGACCCCTTCCCAATACCGCAAGTGGGCGGGAAATAGCAAAGGAAATAAAGTAGAGGAAAATAGAGTAGGGAATACCTGAGAGAAATGCTGAAACAAACAAGAAGAAGCCTTGCCTGCCGCAGTTTGCGGCAGTTTTTTTATGCTCACCATTGAATGAATTTGAGCCACCAGCCGCTATTGCAGTTTTTTTATTTTTTATAAGATAAGGATAGCCAGAATTTAGGAGAGGCGGTGATGATTCTGAGACAGGAAAAATCGACGCAGCAGCTTTTTGACCAGCTTCTTTCCATGGAAAGGGATGTAAAAAAAGAGCTGGCAGCTCAAGAGAGTTTCATCAAACAGTTTCAAGCCCTGGCCCAAAAGGATAGGGAGGATTTGCCGATTATCGATTACCTTTCTTGTCCGGCGGCTATTTTTGAAAGGGGGGGCGTTATCTGCAAGGCCAACCGTTTGCTCCTTGCAAGAACAGATTTGCCCCGGACCGGTATAGCCGGGGCAAAAATCAGCTTTTTGAACCGCATCACCGATGAAAATTATTCCCTTATGGAGGCTGCCGAAAGTGTGTTTTATGGCAAAGCCGCCCTTTTAAGCCGCCTTTCTTATCTGCTTACACTGTTTTGCAGGAACTGGGATTATTCGGTTGACGAGAATTATCACTGTGCCTTGCTTTTTCCTTTGCCTGATAGTGAAGGGCGGATTTTGCGGGGCGTTGTCATGCTGCTGGAATGATGAAATAAGAGGAGATGAAATAGATGAACTACCGATTTTTTAAATTGCTCCCCCTGCTGCTGATTTTGTTTACCATGACCGCCTGCGGACAAAGCGCAGAAAAAACAGGCTCCCAGGGAACCGGGTCAGAGCCTGCGTCTGAAACGCAAAGTATTCCCGACCTTCCCAATCCTCCGTTGCAGGCAGGCTGGCCGGCCGACCTTGCTCCCGCCGAGCTGCCGGAGTATACGGCGGGGACGGTCACGGCCTCGGCAGTAGACAGTGAGGGCGTGCTAACCATTAAGATCGGGGATACGAACAAGGCCGACCTTTATGTCTACATAGGAAAGCTGCAAAGCAGCGGCTGGACCGTAACCTCCGACGATGACGAGGCCGAAGCGCTGCTGGGTCTCCATTCGGCAACCTTTGCTTTGCAGGGAGCGGACAAAACCGTCCTCCAAATCGATGTTTATACTGAGGAAGCCGGCAGCTGGCCTGCCGATAAAATCCCTCCCGTTGTGCCTGAGCCCGGGGCAGGCGTTTTGGTAGGCGAGGTCGAGGTTTTGTCGGCGGCAGAAAATATGTGGTACTTTAGCTACACCTATGACGGCATTGATGAGGCCGCCGCTGAGGCGTATATGAACAGCCTTGCCGAAAAGGGCTGGAGCGGCGACGCTTACCAGATGTATAGAGCTTTTGAATGGAAGGGCAAGAGTTATGAGGCTGCCATCGAGATCTATGAAACGGTGGCGGACCGAACCACCTTCACCTGCAACTTTTATCTGAGTGCGGCTGAGCCGGCAGCCCAAACCGAGCCAGCCTCCGCAGCTCCGACCGAGAGCACCGCAGCTCCGACCGAGGGTACGGAAGCATCGGCCGGGGAAGGGAAGGCTTCAACCGGGGAAACGGCTTCGCCCAAGGACGCGGACGCTTCGGCGAAAAGTGCGGATACTTCGATAGTGGGCTCCTGGACCATTGGCATGCTGTCGGGCGGGCAGTTTAACGCCGGCACGGGAAAATATGAGGGCGGCGCCTCCGGCATGGGGCAAATCTACACCTTCAAGCCGGATGGCACCTACATGGCGCTGGTCATCTTTGGCGATACCATTTGGTTCACCGGCAATTACAGCGTGGCGGGGGATCTGCTGACGCTGACCGGCCGGACTGTGGAGGAAAGCAAGGACGGCGGCAAGACTTGGGGGGCGCCGGAAGCGCTGCCCGATGCGTCGGCCTATTTTATTGCCGGCAAGGATGATAGCGGGACATATCTGCTGCTTGGCCAGGAGGGGGAGAAGCCGCCTCTTGAGGATAAGAAAAACGCAATGAAATACAGCCGGAAAAACTGAGCAACCAAAACAAGGAAAGGAGCCTTCCCATGAAAAAAATTTTATCCCTGCTTTTGATTTTTTCGATGTGCTTTGGCATGTTTCCCATGACGGTGTTGGGCGATAACACGCCGTTATCGCTGGAGGATGCGGAGCTTGGCGCAAGCTGGTCCAGGACTGACCTGGCGGGCTATTCCGCCGCAGAATTCGCGGTCCTTGATCATAATGTAGCGGAACAAACCGTACCGGTTGGAACACCGCTGGAAGAGTTAATCCTCCCGGATGAGCTAACCGTTACGGTTGATGGAGAGGAAAGCGTCATCCCCGGCGTGACCTGGCAGCCTGATCCGGAATACGCACCGGATTTGGCGGGTACATACAGTTTCACCCCCACTCTGCCGGAAGGTTATATTATCACCGGGGGAGCAAAAGGGCCGGTGATCGTCGTGACGGTAAAAGAGACTATGCAGCCGTCCACTCATACAGGCAGACCGGCAGCGCCGCTGGCCTTCCCCGACTTGGCATTCACCATGGCGCCCGGCGCCGCCGTGTCCCGGGCCAAACTAAGCATTGAGGACGTGGCATATGACAGTGTAAATAATACGCTGAAAATTTCAAACATCCTTGCCCCGTCCTCCTATGCGGCAGGCCATGATATGAGTAGTACAGGTGTGCCGGCGACCGATGGCTATGAATTCCCTCTTGTGTTAAGGATTGGCAGCTATATTGAGCTTTATGAGATCGACACGGCAAAGAAATTGGTAAATCGGGGGCACGTACAGATCACCAACGACCATCTGAGCCAGCCAACCCCCGGCACAACCGCCATCAGCGGTGGGGCAGGCAAGGTAACGGTTTCAAGTTATCAGACGGTTGATAACTGTAAATTGTTTTTGGTGCCGGAAAGCCTGTATCCCACAGGCAGCGGCCCGCTGGCCATCACCAACGGCGACGTCAAGGAAATAACGAAAGACGGCGATATCTCCTGCGACGACGGTAAATACCGGCTCTATACGGTATATATCGGGACTTATACGGAAGATAAGCACGGAGCTTACCAGGCAGGAAGTGAGGTAACGGTCACCGAGGCCGCCGCTAATGTCTGCGAAATCAATGGTCAAGGTTATCCCACGCTGGATGCGGCTTTAGCTGTTGTGCCCAGCGCCGGAGCTGCGCCCACCACCATCAAGCTGTTGGAGCATCTCAGCCACGACGGCCTGGTCATCGATAACAAAAAGGTTAGCATTGATCCGGGGGGCAAGGCTTTGACCTTAGGGACGACCAGCGGGTTTTCCGAAGGGCTTGTGGTAAAAAACGGAGGGCAGTTCATGATAAGCGGAACCGGTTTTGTCAACGCCCATTCCTACGGCGCGGCAGTGACCGCGGAGGGTCCCGGTTCCCTTGCCGCGGTACACAATGCTACCAGCACCAACAGCTTCGCAGCCTACGCCAAGGGCGGCGGCATAATCACGGTAATGAAGAACGCCGAGGGTAAAAGTGGTGGCGTCCTGGCGGGCATAAGCGGCGACACCGCCGCCAGCAGCGTGGAGGTTCGGGGCAATGTCACCGCCACAGGCGATCAGGCGGCAGCCGTGGACGCCAATTTCGGCGGCGTGATAACCGTGAACGGCAACGTGAGCGCTGCCGGCAAGGAGGGCAAAGGCGTATATGCCGCCGGCAAGCTGAAAGGTACCACCGCTTCTCCCTCCAGGGTCACGGTAAACGGTAATGTGCAGGCGGCACAGATCGGCGTGGACGCATCCAGCTCCGCCATAGTGACGGTGAAAGGAGACGTCACTGCCGGCGAGAGCAGCGATACCTGGGCTTACGGTGTATGGGCCCAGACCCAGGCCCAGGTGACGGTGGAGGGCAGCGTCACAGCCGCCGCCAACGATAATACAAGTAGCATTGGAGCCTACGCAAGAAGTACAAATCCGGGGACAACAACCAAAATCACCATCGGCGGCACCCTCTCCGGCAAAACCTATATCAAGCTGGGGAATAATCCCGTAACGGAAGCGGGCAAAGACGTTCCTTCCGCAGACCCCGGCTACCACACTTGCACCGGCACCGATCCATCCTTCGGCACCCACACTGTCTGGGTGAAGAAGGGGGTAACTCCCGCCACACCCCTTGCTACCCCCAGCGGCCTTGCCTGGGACACTGCGACGGCGGACGTCATCAGGGCGAAGTGGAATGCAGTGGCGGGCGCGGAATATTACACAATCATGCTTTACAAAAATGGCTCACCGGTGGGGCCCCTTTCGACAAGTGCGACCAGTTTGCAGCTCATCCAATATATCCGGAACAGCGGCACAGGGAGCTTTACCTTTACGGTAAGAGCGTTGGCCCCCAGTGGGAGCACTGAATACACAGACAGCGCAAACTCACCCCACAGCCCCGCTCATTCCTACACCGCCCCCGCAGCAATCCCCGCCGAGGGCTCTGCAAGGGCAAATCTTTACACAAAAAGCATTTTTGTGACGCTGACCCAGGGCGGGTTCAAGGCGGTACAGGACAAAGCTGACTGGGCCCTTGGGGGAGACGGCGCATCCGGAAACTCCATTGCCGGTGTTTCCTATATCAGCAGCACAGAGGTTCAGATCACACTGACGAACGATATCAACACCCTCGATGCGCTGACCATAACGGCGACTCAGGATGCGTTTGCAGCAGAAACGGCTCCTTTTGCCGCGCCGCTTACCGTGCAGCTTGATAATCCGTCGGCCTATGACTGCACCATCGACGGAGTGGCGTATCCGAGCCTGAAAAAGGCGCTTGAGCACGCGCTTGCACCCAAGGTGGACAACAAAACCATCGTGCTGGCGGCCGACATCCGGTACGAGGAGCCGGTTGTGGTGGCCGGGAAAACCCTCACCTTTGATCTGAACGGAAAGAATCTGGTCATCGATACCAGCGGAACAATCACAGATGATTGGCTCACCGCCTCCGCCCTCAAGGTGGATAACGGCAGCGTAAGCTATAGGGGTGAGGGCAAGTTCACCGTCTGCGGCGAAAGGCGCGGCGTTGAAGCGATAAACGGCGGCAGGGCTCGGGTGAGCGAAATCCTCATTAAAAATTCGGGGAGTCCCTACCCTAAGCATTATTATGTGTACGGCGCCTATGCCCGGTATAAAAACGGCGAGGATGAGGGCAGCCAAATCACCGTCACCGGCGGCATCCGAACGCTGAGCGGAAAGCCCTGTGACTATGCTCTCGGCGCGCTTGCGGGTCAGGACTCTGCGGTTACGGTGGGCGGCGATATTTTCCTGGAGGGAGAGAACGTCATCGGCCTGTCCGCCGGCAGCTTTAACGATGGAAAGGGAACGGTCACCGCACAGAATGTTGCGGTCAAGGGAGAATCCGCAACCGGCGTCAGCGCCGCGGGAGAAAGTACCGCCACGATAAACGGCGCGGTAACCGCAATGGGCACCTACGCCGTGGGTGTTGAAGCAGGCGTTGCGGAATCCGGCTCAGGCGGCACGGTGCTTGTAAAAGGCGACGCCGCCGCAACCGGAGACGAAAGCACCGGCGTTATCTGCTTCAGCAGCGGTCATAACCCTGCGAAAAGTCTGGTGATCGTAGACGGAACGATTTCCGGTGAGGATTACCTGAGGATCGACAATGTTGTGCGGACAAAGGATCCCAAGGACAGCGAGACGGGGGGATATTGGATTTACAATGGGCAATATAGCAGCGTGGTCAAGGTGAAGGATCCGGATGGCGGCACACCTGGCGGCAATGTCCCCACGGTGCCCCAGGACTTCACCGCAACCCCCGGCAGCGGCCAGGTGTCCTTACGCTGGACTGCTCCCGCGGACACCGGCGGCAGCGCCATCACAGGCTATCAGGTCTCAAAGGATGGCGGCACAAGCTGGACCAATGTGGGCCTGACCACCGCCTATACTTTCACTGGACTGACAAACGGCACGGAATACACCTTCAAGGTGAGGGCGGTCAACAGCGCCGGCAGCAGCGCGGAGGCAAGCCGGACTGCAACGCCCACATCCGCTCCCTCTGTGCCAACCGTCCCCAGAAACTTCACCGCCTCACCCGGCTTCCAGCGGGTGATCCTCAACTGGGATGTGCCCGCAAGCAACGGCGGCAGCAGCATCATCCGCTATGAGGTGTCCAAAAACAACGGCGGGGACTGGACGAGTGCCGGGCTGTACACCCGCTATGAATTTACCGGCCTGACAAACGGTACGGAATACACCTTCAAGGTGCGGGCGGTCAACAGCGCCGGCAACGGCGCGGAGGCAAGCGCGGCGGCCATGCCCTCGGATTCCGCCCAGACCAGCTTTACCGTAAGCTTTTACAGCAGCGGCGCGCTGTACACAAGCATAAGCGTGATGAAAGGCTCCGCCCTTGGCGGCAGCTGGCCGGCAAATCCAACGCGAAGCGGCTATACCTTCGGCGGCTGGTTCACCGGTCAAAACGGTGGGGGAACACAGTACACAAGCTCCAGCGTTATCACTGCCGATGTGGACTTGCATGCCAATTGGAGTTATAACGGCGGCGGCGGGGGTGGTGGCGGTTCAGCGGCGCCCTCTGCACCGGCCTATAATGCAGATATAAAAGAAGGCACCGGAACCGAAACGAAGCTTCCGGTCACGGTCAATGCAGAAAGCGGAACAGCAGTCATCGATACGGGGGCCGGGAAACTTACTTCAGGCAATACGGTTGTCACAATGCCCTCGATTCCGGGAGTGGATACCTATACCATTGGTATACCGGTTCCCGACCTGTCAACATCGGATGCTCAGGGCAGCCTGATTGTCGAAACGGGTAACGGCAGCATTACCGTGCCCTCAAATATGCTGACGGGCGTACCGGAAATCAGCGGCAGCAAGGCTCAAGTCTCCATCGGCAAGGGGGATAAGAACGCTCTGCCGGAGGAGGTCAAAGCCGCCATCGGTGACAGACCGCTGATTCAGCTTACCCTGTCCATCGACGGTCAGCAAACCAACTGGTCCAATCCCGGCGCAGCGGTAACGGTAAGCATCCCCTACACTCCGACGGCAGCGGAGCTGGCCAATCCTGAGAGTATTGTAATATGGTACATCGACGGCGCCGGCAATGCCGTAGCCATTCCTAACGGCCGCTACGACGCGGCAACGGGAACAGTGACCTTTGCTACCACTCACTTCAGCTACTATGGGGTAGCCTATCGCCAAGTGAGCTTTAACGATGTGGCTGCAGAGGCATGGTACCACGATGCGGTGAGCTTCATTGCAGCAAGAGGCATCACCGGCGGCACGGGCAATGGCAGATATAGTCCCGACGCCAAGCTTACCCGGGGCGAATTCATTGTCATGCTGATGCGCGCCTACGAAATCGCCGCCGATGTAAACGCTGCAGATAATTTCTCCGATGGAGGCAACACCTGGTACACCGGCCATCTGGCGGCAGCGAAGCGGCTGGGAATTACCGCAGGCGTGGGCAATAACATGTACGCTCCGGTCAGAGCGATTACCCGTCAGGAGATGTACGCTTTACTGTATAACTCCCTCAAGGCGCTTGACAAACTGCCCGCCGGCAACTCCGGCAAGACCCTGGCCGACTATAACGACGCCGGCCAGGTTGCTGCCTGGACCCGGGAGCCTATGGAGCTGTTGGTGAAAGCCGGCATTGCCGGCGGTTCAGGCGAAGGGCTGCAGCCAGCCGCCGCGGCCACGAGGGCAGAGCTGGCCCAGGTGCTTTATCATTTGCTGACAAGGTAATACGTAAATTAAACGGAAAACAAGCCGGCAGGTTTCAAAAAGACCTGCCGGCTTGTTTATGCGGTGCGCCCGGGGACCACGCAAATTCTTTTATTTTTCGAAGCTTTTCCGGTATTGGGTGGGAGTCATACCTACCTTTTCCTTAAAAAACCTGGTGCAGTTTCCGGAGCAATCGAAGCCGCAGGATGTGAAAGCCTCGGCAATGCTCAGGTTATAGTCCCTGAGGGCTGCCTTGAGCCGGTGGATTTTTAGCTCCTGATAATAGCTGTAGGGCGCCATACCGATATGTCTCTTGAACAGGCGGAATAATTGGGAGGGGCTCAGACCAACTGACTGTGCCAGCTTGCCGATGTCAAAGGGCTCCTTCCAGTGATTCTCCAGATACTCTCTGGCTCTTGCGGTATCCTCCTGGCCTTGGTAGATTCGGGTGGTCAGAAATACGCTGACAATGTGGGTAAGCTCCCTTTTTTCATTGCGGACGGGGAAATTCAGAATATCCGTATACATCGATTCAATATCGTAGTCTAAGGTCCTTGCCTTGTACCAGACGGAAAAATCCTCCAAGGGAACCTTTACCTCAGGCACAAGTATGATTTCACCGCGGAAAGTGCGCCGTACATATTCGTGGAGGCCCAGCCGGTCATTGGTAACAGGATCCCGAATCAGGTTGTACCTTCCCACAATCTGCGACGGCTCAGAAATATTCCACATTTCCAATATAACATGGTTGGCAAAAGCCACGTATCCGTCGGGCGTAAACACCTTGATAGGCAACGGAAAGTACTCCAGCACCTGATAAAGCAGCCCGATATTTTCACTGGTGAAGCGGGGCGCAAGGGGGTTGAGCGCTGCGGGCTTGCAGAGGCCGTCAATCCCCGCCGCCGGCTTCCGGGGGCCGCCAGCGCCGGAGCTGTGCAGCCTCTGCCGGTATTGGCTGGGCGTCATTCCAATCTTGTGCTTGAAAGCCTCCGCAAGGCTGCCGCTATAGTCTGCACCACAGGAGGCAAAGGCCTTCGAAATGCTAAGGCGATGATCCTCCAGGGCCGCCTTTATTTTTTCGATTTTCAACTCCTGATAATAGCTGTAAGGCGTCATGCCCATAAATCTTTTGAAAATCCGGACCATATGACTCCGGCTCATACCCACTGCCCGTGAAATTTTGTCCGGATCAAAATCCTCAAGCCAATGGGCCATGATATATTCTCTGATCCGGATTGCATCCAGCCGCATCTGATAAATATGTTTTGTCATAAACATAGCAACCACGCCGGAAATAGATTGATCCGTACCCCTCAAGGGAAAACAGGTGATGTCCTGGTACATATCGTCGATCACCGGCCTGGCTTTCACGGAATGGTAGCGGATGCCGATTTCTTCGAAGGGCACCTTGGCATCGGATAGAGAAAGGACCTGACCGCTAAAAACCCGGCGCAGGTAGTCGGTTAAGCCCATCTTGTGGTTCAGATAGGGGTCCTGCAGAACGTTGAATTTGCCGACAAGCTGCTGTGCATCGATATGGAAGGAGTCTGCAAAAGCCTGGTTAACAAATAAGCTGGTTCCGTCTGCGGCAAATACCTCCAGGGGAATGGGAAAAAGCTCGAGGACGGAAAACAGGTGGTTTTGCCTCACGCCAGCCCCGTCAAGAAGGCAGCTGCCGGCTTGCTGTATTTGTATATCTTCATTCATAGGCCCTGTCATCCTCTCACCGCTTGCATTTTAGTGGCCAAATATAGCTTGCAAGTCCTAGCTTATTGATTCCATTATATTCTCAAACAGCAGGTTTTCAAGAACGGAAAAGGGCTTTTTTTACAAAAAAAGGCGCCTCTTCCGCACCCTTTTCAGGAATGGCTGAGGCAGCCTTGTTTTCATGCTTTTGCAATGGGGGTTAGTAAGCTTTCCGGTCCTAATCCCGGCCTTTTAGACCGCCGGTATCCGGGCTTAAATCAAAAGGATAATCTTCATCAAAATCATAGTCTACGGGGTCTTCTTCATCAAGGCCGCCATCCTGAAGTGCGTACTCCGTAACATGGTGCTCATGATGCAGATAATGATCATGATGGGAAGGTGTAATTTTTGCCCGGGCAATCTCATTGTCCGCCGCTTTTTTAACGATGGGGGGTCTGCCGCCCGGCTTCGCTGCAGGCTTGGGGGCTAAATGAAGGTCCCAGTCCTCATCCTCGTCTTCTTCGTCATCATATTCGTCTGCCCGCCATTCCTGGTCATAATGCTCATCTTGATTTTTAGGATGCATAAACAACACCTCCGATCTTGTTCTTATTTTAACATGGAGTTCGTCTATTTTCAATTAAACAAGTTAATGCCGGCCGCCAAAAATACCGCTCCCAATTTTTTCTTTAACTGCTGTTTTCCCGGCAGGAGAATTCAATTTATTGTCAAAGATATTATGGTCATATTTCACAAAAATTATAAAAG
This sequence comes from Clostridiales bacterium, assembly GCA_038562165.1. GTDB lineage: Bacteria > Bacillota > Peptococcia > DRI-13 > UBA5745 > WRMS01. The sequence goes on from JBCFAO010000002.1 coordinate 58,597, forward strand.
TAAGGAGGTGCTATCAATTATGTACGATTTGGTTTTAAAAGGCGGTATGCTTATCGAGGGTACCCGTAAGCCGCCCCGTCAGGCAGACGTTTGTATTGCCGATGGAAAAATCGCCGCCATTTTTGACAAGTTTGAAGGCCAGGCAAAAGAGGTGGTTGACGTTGACGGTAAAGTTGTTGCGCCAGGATTTATTGATATTCATACTCATTCCGACGTGTCCCCTCTGGTACCGCCGCCTTTTAATGCCGAAAGCAAGCTTTATCAAGGTGTGACTACAGAAATCACCGGCAACTGCGGCTGTTCCGTTGTGCCAAACAATAAGGAGCGGCGGCAGGAAATCAACTATTATTTTGAACGTATGCTGGAACTGCCGGCAGGGATGGAACTAGACATGGATTCCATCGACGATTATGCCGACAGAGTGGCTAAAAAAGGCAGCGCCCTAAACATGGGTGTACTGATTGGTCATGGTACCCTCAGAGGCTGTGTCATGGGTTTTGGGGATAAAGATCCCTCCCCCGAAGAATTGGAAGAGCTGAAGGCTCTTTTGGATCAGGAACTCTCCCGGGGAGCCTTCGGTATGTCTCTGGGCCTGATTTATCCGCCCAGCGCTTTCAGCAAACAGGAAGAATTAGTGGAATTGGCAAAGGTTTTAGCCAAACATGACGCCCTTTTGGCCGTTCATATGCGCAACGAAGGCCCTAAGGTCTTTGAAGCGGTAGACGAAATGTTGGAAATTGCCAGACTTTCCGGTGTTCATCTGCAGATTTCTCATCTTAAGCTCATGGGCAAACCCCAGTGGTACCGGGCAGAAGAGCTTCTGACAAAAATTAATCAGGCCAGAGAGCAAGGTATAAATGTAACCTGTGACCAGTATCCGTACAATGCCACCTCCACGGGCCTCAGCGCTTTAGTGCCCAAATGGGCTCACGACGGCGGCTTTGCCAAAATGGTGGAGCGCCTGGCTTCCAAAGACAAGAGGCTGTTGGAGGATATTTCCAGGGAAATGGACGACCGGGGCGGCCCTCAAACGGTGCTGGTAGCTTCTTCCCATGGCCATATGAAAGAGATCGAAGGAAAGACTATGGAGGAAATTGCGGAAATGCTGAATCTTCCTGCCGAAGAAGCTGTAGCCGAGGTTTTGGTTCGCTGTGAAGGAGGTGCGGCGGCTATTTATTTCTCTCTTAATGAAGAAGACGTGATTACCATATTCCGCGACATGAATATTGCCATTGCCAGCGACGGCTATTCCTTCTCCTTTGACCGCAGCATTACCACGACCAATCCCCACCCCAGAAACTTCGGAACCTTTCCCCGCTTTTTGCAAATGAACCGGGAAAAGCAGATTATGCCTTTAGAAGATGCAATTTATAAGATTACCAGCCTGCCCGCGGCTATTTTGGGCCTTGAAGACCGGGGCGCCATCAAGGAAGGAAATATAGCGGATATCACGGTTTTTGATGCCGACAAGATTGAGGACCGTTCTCAATTCACCGATTCCCTGGTCAAGCCGGCAGGTATTGAGCACGTCATTGTAGGCGGCCAGTTTGCTCTGCGGGACGGTCTGCAGACGGCAGCCCGCAGCGGTCAGGTCTTAAGAAAACGCAGATGAGTTTTAAGGAGCATTATCCAGATCGATTTAAGAAATATGCTAAGATTATTTAAGGAGGCGAAATTATGGAACTAGGGAGTTGGTCTCTAATACAAGCCCCTTCTTTACTTGCTTTAATTCCGTTAGTTATTTTTATTGTTATCGTATTCCGGGGCAAAAGCAATACTGCCGGTATCGTTATCGGTATTGCCGTCGGCGCCCTGATGATGGGCCAAAACCTTAAGGCTTTGGCTTCTCAGTTTGCCGGCAGTTTAGGCTCCAGCACTGCCCTCATCGGCGCTATCATTATGACCGGTGCCGGCTTGGGCGTCTTGATGACGGAAGCCAAGATTACCCATACGCTGGTGTACTGGATCGTCAAGCGGATCGGCGTCAATACCCAGACGAAAGCAAAGATTGCTCTGATCATCAGTTCGATTTTTATTTGCGGTCTTTTGGGCACCTTAGGCGGCGGCAACGCCGTTATCGCCCCTATTATTATTCCGGTTATGGCTTCTCTCGGCATTACGCCCAGCGTTGTCTGCACCTTGTTTAAAGTATCCGGTGAGGTTGGTCTGATTCTGGGGCCCCTGACCGGCGTCACCCTAATTACCATGGAGGTTACCGGGTTGTCCTACGGCCAGTTGATGCTGGGCGCAGCTTTGCCCTTTGCCTTTTTCTGGCTGGGAGGTTCCTGGTTTGCCGTCAAGCGGACCCAGCGGCTTACTGAAGGCAAGGAAGCTTATGAGATCACCGATGATATGAAGGACCTGGGTTCCATCGTTATCGAGCCAAAAGCCAAACAGGCCACCATTGCCTTTTTGGTCAGCTTTATCCTGCTGGTGGTTTACGGCGTCATGACGAAGCAGGGCACCAATTACGCCCTTATCGTTATGATTCTGCTGTCTGCCGTAGTAGGTATCGTCAGCCGGATGAATATCGATCACGTTATCGATTCCCTGGTCAAAGGTATTGCTTCCCAGGCCAATATGTTCGTTATCTTTGTTACCATTGATGTGCTGCTCAATCTCGTTACCTTAGGCGGCGGCTTTGAAGCTCTGTCCGGCCTCCTGGGCGGCATCTCCGGCGACAGCCCCACTGCCGTCATGCTGATTGCTGCCGTAGTGGGCGGCTTCGGTATCGAGGCGGCAGCCGTAGCGGAAATCAAGATCATTGCCGAAATGTTCGTCGAAACCGCCAGAGCTGCCGGCTTGCCCATGACCATGTTTGCCATTTCCATTATTGCCGCTACCCGTCTCACCGGTTCCATTTACCCCACTTCCAATATGGCCGGCCAGTTGGGTATTGCCCGCTGCACCAATACGAGAGCAGTCCTTGAAGCCAACTGGATTTCTGCCGCTACCGTCCTGGCCTTTATCGTTATCTGGTCCTTCCTGGGCGTTATGATACTGGCCTAGGCAAGTTAAATTTATCTTAACTTATTATACGCAACTGCAGGAGAGGAGCCTGGCGGCCAACTACCGCCAGACTCCTTTTTTTACAGCTTTTTTGGCAGCTTTTTGTCGGGAAAGGACAGATCGGCCAACCGCCGTAAAAAATCTGAAATATATCATTGCATTTCTTTTTTAGATAAAGTAAAATAACTCGAAAAGTAGTGTCAACTCAAGCGATTCGCAGAAAGTAGCTACCCGGCGTCCGCTTGGGTTTTTCGTTTACATAATTTACGGGGAAAGGAAGATGAGGTGTGGAAAATAAATTAAAAATTTATGGCTTTAACAATCTGACCAAAGCCCTAAGTTTTAATATCTACGATGTCTGTTATGCCAAAAGCGAGAGGGAGCAGCGGGATTACATCAAATATATTGATGAGCAGTATAATTCCGAGCGCCTGACCAAAATTATGGAACATCTTACCGAGATGATCGGCGCCACGGTGCTTAGCATATCCAAGCAGGATTACGATCCCCAGGGAGCCAGCGCCACCTTTTTGATCGCTGAGAAGTCCATGCTGCCCCGGGCTGCCGGCGATACCATTGTGGCCCACCTGGATAAAAGCCACGCCACCGTCCATACTTATCCTGAGTACCATCCCGACAATTCTATTGCTACGTTCCGGGTAGACATCGACGTGGCTACCTGCGGCGAAATCACCCCCCTCAGCACTTTGGATTATCTGATCGGCAGCTTCGATTCCGATATCATCACCATGGATTACCGGGTGCGGGGCTTTACCAGGACAGTAGAGGGCCAAAAGCTCTATATGGATCATGATATCAAATCCATCCAGGATTATATCGAGGATGAGACCTTGAAGAAATATGACGCCATCGATGTCAATGTCTATCAGAACAATCTTTTTCACACAAAGATGCTGATCAAAGAGATTGATTTGCAAAACTATCTGTTTAATCAGGACGTCTATGAGCTGCCGCCGAAAACCCGTCTGGAGATCACCGAGTCTTTGCGGCGGGAGATGATTGAGATTTTTAGCGGCACCAATGTATTTTAATGGCGACCAAAAGGAGGAGGCTATGAACCAGGAGAGAGCCCCGATTTATGAGGCCTTGCTTCGTTTTAAGCGGATGAGAATCGTGCCTTTTGACGTGCCGGGCCACAAAAGAGGCAAGGGCAACAGGGAATTGACGGATTTCCTGGGGGAAAGCTGCCTTTCTTTGGATGTTAATTCCATGAAACCTTTGGACAACCTTTGCCATCCCGTTTCCGTCATTAAGGAAGCGGAAGAATTGGCTGCCGCCGCTTTTGGCGCCAGGCACGCTTTTTTTATGGTCAACGGCACCACCTCCGCCGTCCAGAGCATGATCCTCACCGCCTGCAAAAAAGGGGATAAGATTATTCTGCCCCGCAATGTCCACCGCAGCGTTATCAATGCCATGATCCTTTGCGGCGCCATACCCGTTTACATGAACCCCCAGGTCAACCCCAAGCTGGGCATTGCTTTAGGCATTGCCCCGGCGGAGGCGGAGCGGGCTATCCGGCAGCATCCCGACGCCAAGGCGGTGCTGATCAACAATCCCACTTATTACGGCATCTGCTCGGATTTGAAGGCCATTGTGGATTTGGCTCACCGCCACGGGATGCTGGCTTTAGTGGACGAGGCCCACGGCACCCATTTTTATTTCGGCAAGGGCTTGCCCGTTTCCGGCATGGCTGCCGGCGCCGATATGGCCGCCGTCAGTATGCACAAATCCGGCGGTTCCCTGACCCAAAGCTCCTTTCTCCTGATCGGCGGCGGATTAAGCGCCGGTTATACCCGGCAGATCATCAACCTGACCCAGACCACCAGCGGCTCTTATCTTTTGCTGTCCAGCCTGGATCTTTCCCGCAAAAATATGGCTTTAAATGGTCAGGCTATTTTTGAGAAGGTTTGCGAGATGGCCAACTATACCCGGGAGGAAATCAACAAAATAGGGGACTATTACGCTTTTTCCCGGGAGATTATCGACGGCGCCTCGGTTTATGATTACGATATCACCAAGCTGTCGGTATATACCCTGGATGTAGGGTTAGCGGGCATTGAGGTTTACGATATTCTGCGGGATGAGTACGATATTCAGGTGGAGTTCGGCGATATCGGCAATTTCCTGGCCTATCTTTCTGTGGGGGACCGGCGGCAGGACTTGGAGCGGCTGGTCAGTGCCCTGGCAGAAATCCGCCGCCGCAAAAAACGGGATAAAACCGGTATGTTCAATACGGAATATCTGACGCCCCAGGTGGTGATTTCGCCTCAGGAAGCTTTTTATGCGGAAAAACGGGCCTTGCCTATAGAAGAAAGCGGCGGCCAAATCTGCAGCGAGTTTGTCATGTGCTATCCGCCGGGGATTCCCATTTTGGCTCCGGGGGAAAGAATCACCGACGATATATTGACCTACATCCGCTACGCCAAAGAAAAAGGCTGCTCCCTTACGGGGCCGGAGGATATGGACATTAAGTACATCAACGTTTGTGTAGGCGGCAGTTGAGAAAGCCGGCAGGAGCGTAAAGGAGGCCAAGAGAAAGTATGCAATTATGGTATACGGAACGCCATACTCCCTATGTGGAGTTTTCCATTAAAGTGGACCGCCAAATTTACAGCGGTCAAAGCGAATTTCAGCGCATCGACGTCTTTGAATCCAAAGAATTCGGCCGCTTCCTGACCTTGGACGGCTTTATGATGCTGACGGAGAAAGATGAATTCATCTACCACGAAATGATGGTTCATGTTCCTATGGCCGTCTGTCCGGAGATCAAAAATGTGCTGGTTATCGGCGCCGGCGACGGCGGCGTTATCCGGGAGTTATCCTATTACGAAGGCATAGAAAGCATCGATCTGGTGGAAATTGACGAGCTGGTGGTGGAGGTCTGCAAATTGCATCTGCCTCAGACGGCTTGCCGCTTCAATGACGAGAGGATTCAGTTTTATTTTGAGGACGGCTTAAAATATATCCGCCGCTATGAGAATAAGTACGATCTGATCATTGTGGATTCCACGGACCCCTTCGGCCCCGGCGAGGGCTTGTTTACAAAGGAGTTTTACGGCAACTGCTATAAGGCCCTCACCGACAACGGCATCATGGTCAATCAGCATGAAAGCCCTTTTTATGCTAATGACGCCATTGCCATGCAGCGCTCCCACCAGCGGATTGTGGAGTCTTTCCCCATCAGCAAGGTTTATCAGGCCCACATTCCCACTTACCCGTCGGGCCATTGGCTTTTTGGCTTCGCCTCAAAAAAGCTCCACCCCATTCATGATATTAAAGCTGCCCGCTGGAATGCTTTAGGCATCAAAACGAAATACTACAATACCCGGCTCCATGCCGGCGCCTTTGCCCTGCCCACCTATGTGGAAGATTTGCTGCGGGACGTGGAGTGAGGGATTATGGAAAAGCAAAAGACTGTCATCAGGCAAAATATAGAGACTTTTTTAAGCTGCGATAAGCCCTATCAGGAGGCGGATACCGTAATTTTCGGGGCCCCTTTTGATTCCACTACCTCCTACCGGCCGGGAACCCGTTTCGGCAGCCGGGCTATCCGGATGGAATCTTACGGCTTGGAATCCTACAGCCCTTATCAGGACAAGGACCTGGAGGATATTGCCGTCTTTGACGGCGGTGACCTGGAGCTTAGCATTGGCCGGGTGGACCTGGCCTTGGAAACCATCGAGGCTTATACAGCCCAGGTGTTGTCAGAGGGCAAACGGCCGGTAATGCTGGGCGGGGAGCATCTGGTGACCTTAGGTGCTATCCGGGCGGCGGCCAAAGCCTATCCGGAGCTGGCAGTGGTTCACTTTGACGCCCATGCCGACCTGCGCCAGGAGTACCTGGGAGCCACCCTTTCCCATGCCACGGTAATCCGCCGGGTTTGGGACATCCTGGGCGACGGCCGCATTCATCAGTTCGGCATCCGCTCGGGAGAACGCTCAGAGTTTCAGTGGGCGGCGGAGGGCCGGGTGGCTATGCATAAATTCGGCTTGCAGGGTCTGGAAGAAACCATTGCGGCTCTGAAGGGCCGGCCCGTTTATTTTACTTTGGATCTGGATGTACTGGATCCCTCAGTTTTTCCCGGCACGGGTACGCCGGAACCGGGAGGCCTGTCCTTTATGGAGCTTTTGCAGGCTATATTCAAGTTAAAGGATTTAACGGTGATTGGCGCCGATCTGGTGGAGCTGTCGCCGGTTTATGATCAAAGCGGCGTTTCCACGGCAGCAGCTTGCAAGCTGCTGCGGGAGTTGCTGTTAGCGATAAGCTGAGGAAGAAAGCACAAATTTTGTACACCCGGCTGAGACTGAGGCAGCTTTTTCAGTGCCCCCGACCCAGCCTTTGGCTGAGGCGTTTTCCTCGCATTACAATATATTTTAAGAAAGGGGTTTTGTCATGGGAAAAGCGTTGATCGTGGGCTGCGGCGGCGTAGCCGGTGTAGCTATCCACAAATGCTGCCAAAACAGCGAGGTTTTTGAGGAGATTTGCATTGCCAGCAGAACGAAGAGCAAGTGTGACGCTTTAAAAGCTCAGCTTGAAGGAGGCAAAACCAAGATTACTACGGCTCAGGTAGACGCCGATAATGTGGAGGAAATGGTGGCTCTTATTGAGGCTTTTAAACCCGATGTGGTTCTCAATCTGGCCCTGCCTTACCAAGATCTGACCATTATGGAGGCTTGCCTGGCCACCGGCGTCCACTATGTGGATACGGCTAACTATGAGCCGCCGGATACGGCGAAGTTTGAGTACAAATGGCAATGGGCCTACCGGGAGCGTTTTGAAAAGGCCGGTATTACCGCCCTCTTGGGCAGCGGCTTCGATCCCGGAGTTACCGGCGTTTTTACGGCTTACGCTCTGAAGCATCATTTTGATGAAATTCATTACATCGATATTCTGGACTGCAACGGCGGCGACCACGGCTATCCCTTTGCCACCAACTTCAACCCGGAGATCAATATCCGGGAGGTTACCTCTAAAGGCCGCTATTGGGAAGAAGGCCGCTGGGTGGAGACGCAGCCCATGGAGATCAAGCGGGAATACGACTTTGAAGCCGTAGGCCAAAAGGACATGTACCTGCTTTACCATGAAGAGCTGGAGTCCCTGGTGCAAAATGTGCCCGGTCTCAAACGCATCCGCTTTTTCATGACCTTCGGCCAAAGCTATCTCACCCATCTGAAATGCCTGGAGAATGTGGGTATGACTTCTATTGAGCCTATTGAATTTGAAGGCAAGCAGATCATTCCTCTGCAATTTCTCAAGGCCGTGCTGCCAGATCCCGCCAGCTTAGGTCCCAGAACGAAGGGTAAAACCAATATCGGTTGTATTTTCCAGGGTGTGAAAGACGGCAAGCCGAAAACCTATTACCTATATAACATTTGCGACCATGAGGAGTGCTACAAGGAAGTGGGCTCCCAGGCCATTTCCTACACCACCGGCGTACCGGCTATGATCGGCGCCATGCTGGTGATGCAGGGCCTGTGGCAGAAGCCCGGCGTCTATAATGTAGAGGAATTTGATCCCGATCCCTTCATGGAGGCTCTCAATAAATGGGGTCTGCCCTGGCAGGAAAGCTTTGCCCCTGAGCTGGTGGATTAATGGGGCAGCGGAAGCTAACGGAGGGGCTGCGGGGGCTGAAGCTGGCAGACCAGGTGGGCAAGCTGCCTAGCCCTTGCTATGTGGTGGATGAGGCTCTGCTGATTCGCAATCTGGAGATTCTGCAGGATATCAGCCGGCGGACAGGAGCGAAAATTTTGCTGGCCCAAAAAGCCTTCTCCATGTTCGCCCTCTATCCCTTAATTGGCCGCTACCTTCATGGCGCCACTGCCAGCGGCCTTTATGAGGCCAAGCTGGCCTTTGAAGAGATGGGCAAAGAAAACCACATTTTTTCGCCGGCTTATCTGGAGGGGGAATTTGAGGAGATTCTCAGGGTCTGCGATCACATTGTCTTCAACTCCTTCCGGCAATGGCTAAAATTTAAAGACAAGGCCCTGGCAGCCGGCAAGGAATGCGGCCTCCGCATCAATCCGGAGTTTTCCACCGGCAGTCATGCCATTTACGATCCCTGTTCCCCCGGCTCCCGGCTGGGCATTACCCGGCAGGCTTTTCAGCCCCAACACCTGGAAGGCGTCAGTGGTTTGCATTTTCATACCTTGTGCGAGCAAGGGGCGGAGCCCCTGATTGCTACGGTGGCGGCAGTGGAAGAAAAATTCGGCCCCTGGCTTAAAGGCATGAAATGGCTGAACCTGGGGGGCGGCCACCATATCACCCGGGCGGGATACGACAGAGAAGCCCTGATCCGTTGTATTCAGGGCTTGCAGGATAAATACGGCCTTGATATTTACTTGGAACCGGGGGAGGCCGTGGTATTGGACGCCGGCTTCTTTGTCAGCACCGTGCTGGAGCTGGTGGACAACAGCGGTATCACCAATGCTATTTTGGATGGCTCCGCCGCCTGCCATATGCCGGATGTGTTGGAGATGCCTTACCGGCCGGAAATCATCGGCGCCGCTTTGCCGGGGGAAAAGGCTTATACCTACCGCCTGGGCGGGCCTACTTGCCTGGCGGGAGATATCATTGGCGATTACTCCTTTGACCAGCCTTTGCAGGAAGGGGACAGGCTGGTATTCTGCGACATGGCCCATTACACCATGGTCAAGAACAACACCTTCAACGGCATGGCCCTGCCGGCCATCGTTTTGCAAGAAGCGGGCGGCGGCCACCGCATCCTGCGGCAGTTTTGCTATGAGGATTTTAAAGGCCGGTTGTCGTAGAAGGGAAGAAGATTAAAAGGTTGATATTGTACAGAAGCAAAGACAGCGGCAGCAAAAGCCATTAGGGCGATTGTTGCCGCTTTTTTTATTCGACGACTACAGCCGTGCCGGAAACGGTGACCATCAGCATATTGTTCCCTGTGCCGAGGACTTCATAATCGATATCAACGCCCACAACGGCGTTGGCGCCCATTTTCTCAGCCCTTTGCTGCATCTCCTGCAAGGCGTTATCACGGGCTTCTATCAATTCGCCCTCATAGCTTGCGGAACGTCCCCCAAAGAAATTGGTAAGCCCTGCGGCAAAATCCTTGACGAAATCAACACCGCTGATGACTTCTCCCACAACGATGCCTTTGTACGCTTTGATGGCTTTGCCTTCAATGGAAGGGGTTGTTGTTATAATCATAGACATTTCTCCTTTGATTTGATGGGACTATTATATCACGGCGTGAGAAAAGGGAGCAAAATTTTCGGTTGGTGCGAGCTGTCAGTACAGCGCGCTTAGATATAAATAAGCACGTGGGTATTGCCCTTGAGGATGGAAGTCCTCATTGGTAAACTCCCGTGACCCAGCAGGGAAACCCTGCCCGGTAAAGCCTAGCCAGCAGCCGGTAGCCACCCATTGGGCCGAAAGCGGTAACGCCAAGGTTAAGCGTATGGGGGCGAGTCCATCGAGCCGTAAGGAAACTGAACCGATTGAGCCACGAAAGGAATAAAACGAGAGTGCCGATGCAGTCAACCGTGTAGCAGGCAGAAGCGATACGACCGCCAAGGCAAGGGCGTATTGCACTCTCCGGGGTCAAAGAGGATGGCGAGGAGGAACGAGAAGGGAAGCAGGGGGACAGATGAGACCCTGCAGGAGCCGCGACGGCGGAACGGCGTACAAGCGCAGACACGTAAGGAAACCGGAGAGCCTGCAGGGAGTCGGATACGTCCATAGTACTGAAGAGGCCTGGTAACGCGGGTGGAGGGAAGGGGCGTACGAAGCGTCGATCTCGGAAAGGAAGTAAGGATGCAGACAGGAGCTGAAGAACATTGTTAGCGGAAATGAAGGGAATAAGTGAACAGGTAAACAGACACGCGGGACAAAAAGCCCAAAACCTGGCGAGCAGCATCAACGTGGAGGTGCTCTACGCCATCCATCTGGAGATGGATGGAAGGAAGGCCCCCGGCATAGATGGAGTGAGAAAGGAAGAGTATGCGGTAGGTATCGAGACGAAGCTGGAGGCTCTGGTGAGCCGCATGCGACGAGAGGCCTACCGGCCCCAAGCAAGCCGTCGGGTGTACATCGACAAGCCGGGAAGCACAACGAAACGGCCCCTGGGTATATCCTGTTACGAGGACAAACTGGTGGAAAGAGCGGTAGCGGAGTTACTGGAGATCGTGTACGAGCCAAAGTTCAAAGACTTCTCGTACGGATTCCGGCCGGGAAGGAACGGTCACCAAGCGGTGAAGAAGGTGATCGAGGAAATCCAGAGCCACAAAGTGAATTATGTGGTGGAGGCAGACATACGGTCCTTCTTCGACACGCTGAACCACGAATGGCTGACGAAGTTCCTGGAACACGACATAGCGGACCGAAAATTCATGGGGATAATCCAAAGGCAACTCAAGGCAGGAATCCTGGAAGAGGGAAAGTATCTGGACAGCGAAGCAGGGACACCGCAGGGAGGAAGCGCTAGCGCGATACTGGCGAACGTGTACCTGCACTACGTGCTGGACGTGTGGTTTGAAGCAGCCGTGCAGAAAGAACGGTACAGAGGAGAGGCGTATCTGACGAGATATGCCGATGACTTTGTGGCCTGCTTTCAGCACAAAGAAGATGCGGAAAAGTTCTACGAAGCCCTTGGCGAACGAATGGAGAAGTTCGGCCTGGCGCTGGCGCCGGAGAAGACACGAATCCTAGAGTTCGGGAGGTATGCAGAGGAGAACCGGAACAACAGAGGACAAGGAAAACCGGAGACGTTCAACTTCCTGGGATTCACGTTTTATGGAGGAAAAGACCGCAGCTATGGCAGCTACCGGGTAAAAGTAAAGTCGGATCGGAAGAAGAGCAAGGCGAAGCTGAAGAAAATGAAAATCTGGCTGGAGGAGAACCGGAACAAACTGGATGTGACGGGGCTAATCGCCAGGATAAACCGAAGCCTGCAAGGCTATTACAATTACTACGCCGTGAGCGGAAACCTCCGCCAGGTGTCAGCCTTTCGGCACCATGTGGAGGGGCTCTTGAAGAAGAACCTAAACCAGCGTAGCCAGCGTAAAAGCTACAACTGGACGGAATTCAGCGAGCTGCTAAAGAGACTACCGATTGTCCGCCCCAAACTAAAGCATTGTCTGTATACCTAACTCACCCAATGACGCCCGGGGAGCCGGATGCCTTAATAGGGCACGTCCGGTTCTGAGGAGGGAGGTTGGGGGCAACCCCAACGCCTACTTCACTGCGCAGCCGCCCCGGCAGTGCCATTCAACCTAACTCGCCAAAGAGGCGGTACCCTTTTTTGCCAGCTTCTTCGTCTTTGCGATTAAATATAAAGGATTTGTCAAAACGCTTGCAGGCCAGAGCATAATGGCAAAGCGCAATACCCATATCCACCTCTGTTTTTTTATAAACCAAGGAAAGGGGCGGCTTAAGACTCTGCTTATAAAGCAAAACCTTATCACCGGATTCTTCTAAGTACCAGGGCTGGAGGTTCATGCCGGAAGGCGCCAAATGTACGGCTTGAATACAGGGATTTTCCGGAGCATTGGTTATTTCGTTGATGGGCTTGCGCTTGAATTCGTTTTCACTGCGGTGCACAGACTCGCTGGTTTGACCGAAGGCAATGACGATGATGTCATTATCATTGGTGGCCTCAATATCCTTTGTCTTGCCGAGCCAAACGCTGCCGATGTCATGGGCGTCAAACCATAAGATGAGCTGTTGAAAAAGAAATCCTGCATTCTCCGCTTCGCCTGCTTTGCCCTGTCCGCTGACGATCAGATAATGGGGAGCCTGCACTTTGAATATGCCCTTGGTTTTGGCGGCAAACCGGTATTCCAGCGGCACATCAGGGTAAAGGAGTTCAAATCCGTTGATCGCCTCACGAATTTCTTCAAGCTGCTCCTTGCCAAAAGGCTGTCCCGTGTAGTTTCTGCATGACTTTCTCCTGTTGATGGAATCGAACAAGTCCATAAGCAATCCTCCGTTCAGTTTGCTGATTTAAATAAATTGTCGTAATTGTATACGTATCTATATTTATTATCAAGAAATGCTTTTATTGAGAATGGCTTATAATTATATATAGAGAACAAGTCAGTTGCGTTGGTCAGGATGGTAAGCGTTATAATACCGATGTCGCCAGCACAGAGCAACTTTTGCGCATCATCCAGTCCATCCCTTCCCCTAAAGCTGAACCGTTCAAAATGTGGCTTGCGTCTGTGGGGAGTGAGCGAATTGAAGAAACCATCGACCCGGAGCTGACAATTGACCGCGCACTTGAAACATATCTTAGAAAAGGGTATTCCCGAGAGTGGATTAACCAGCGCCTGCAAGCCATTCAGGTTCGTAAAGAGCTGACGGATGAATGGGATAGCAGAAATATTCAAAAGGGTGTGGAATACGCCATTTTGACTGATGAAATATCAAAAGCCTGGTCAGGCATGACAACGCGGGGGCAAAGTAGCGGGAGATGCGAGAAAAGCCATTGAATTCGATACCGGCAGGCCCGTAATTACCGCACAAAATGCAGTTGATTTCAGCCGGCTTATTTCGAACGTAATTGAGGGTTCGGATAGTGGAGATGAAAATCAAAGAAAATGAATAAGATATCATTCTTGTCGATTTATCTGCAAACTCAATAGCAGTTATACCAAAAGCCTATATAAGCCTGAGCCTGTGCGGTAACGCCCAGGCTTTTTTATTATGTAATTGTTTATAGCGGATACTGGCCCTCGCCGAAATAGCATTTAGCCAAGGCTTCATGGAGAAAGCCCACATACTGTTGAATTTCCGGCGTCATGGCGGCGTTTTTCAGCATGATCCAGCCAAGGTGCATGTTGTCGTAATAGTCGGCGATGGGAATGGAGGTCATGTTTTCGTCAACGATGCCGGACAGGAGGAAGCCGGTGCCGATATTGTAGGCGTTGGAATGAAGGATCAGGTTGATAAGGGAGGCCCGGTCCTTGACAAAGACCCGCTGCCGGGGCTGGCTGATGGATACCACTTCTTCCGCAAAATTGAAAGAATCGCTGCCCTGCTCATAAGTTAGGCAGGGATAAGGCTCCAACTGAGACAGGCTTACTTTCTCATAGGCGTTTAAAGGGTGGCTTCTATTGACGAAAACATGGGGGGCTGCAGAGGCCAGGGGATGGAATTCGATGCCTTTTTCATTGAGAATCCGCCGCATCAGCCGGTCGGTGGAAGAGGACAAGAAGATGACGCCAAGGGAGCTTTTTTGACTGAAGACATCGTCGATGATCTCCGAGGTTTTGCCCTCCCGCAAGTGCAAGTCAAAGCTTTTGTCGCCCTGGCTATTTAAAAGCAAGATAAAGGCATAAACGGCAAAGGCATAATGCTGGGTGGAAACGGAAAAGCGCACCGCCTCTTCGGTTTTTATCTGGGAGAACCGTTTTTTGATGGTTTCCACCTGCTCCAGCAACTGCTTGGCATAGACCAGAAGCTCCGCTCCCTCCGGCGTAAATTGGATGCCCCGGCTGCCCCGCTCGAAGACTTCGATATGCAGCTCTTCCTCCAGGTTGCTGATGGCCTTGCTTAAGCTGGGCTGCGTCATATAAAGATTTTGGGCCGCTTTGCTGATGGAGCGGGTTTTGGAGATTTCGATCAGATATCGCATCTGTTGTAATTTCATGGAAGCCTCCTTTTACTCAAGCTCCTGGCATCATACTATTGTAGACGCCATAGAAATTTTCTATGGATTCAGATAGATTATTGATATTTGTATAGACTTTATTTTATATGATAATCTATAGACGATCAACATTAATCTGCCTATCATGATAGAGGTTTTTTCTTAAAATCAATATTTAGCTATAAAAAAAAACTAGAAAAGAAGGAGATCCCATGAAAGAAAAAGGAATGATGACGCGACTCACTCATGCGGGAGAAACGGAATTCGCCAAAAAAATGGCTGCCGGCGTTTCCACCCCTAAAGTGCTCCCTATTTATTTAAGTTCGGTTTTTTCTTTTGACGATGTACCCTCCTTGGATGCCGTCTATGAAAATGAGGCTGAGGGCTATGTGTACTCCCGGATGGCCAATCCCGGCACCGATGCTCTCTGCCAGCTTTTGGCGGCGGCGGAAGACTGCGGCGGCGCTTTGGCTTTTTCCTCCGGCATGGCCGCCATTATCACCACCATTTTGGCCAATGTCAAGGCCGGCGACCATATTGTGGCCCATCCCGTATTGTATGGCGGCGTCTACACTTACCTGAAAACGGAGATTACCCGTTTTGGCGTGGAAGTGGATTTCGTAGATATGATCAAGGAGGACGTGGAGAAATACATCAAGCCCAATACAAAGCTGATTTATACGGAAACCATCTCCAATCCTCTCATGGAAGTGATGGACCTGCCTAAGCTGGCGGCTATTGCCCACAGCCACGGCTCCAAATTGGTAGTAGATAATACTTTTGCCACCCCCGCCTTGGCCAAGCCTATGGAAATGGGAGCCGATATCACCGTCTATAGCGCCACCAAATATTTAGGCGGCCACAGCGACATTGTGGGCGGCGCCGTTATGGCCAGTGAAGCGGAAATTGAACATATGCGGCCTTTCCATACCTTATACGGCAGCATCATGAGCCCTTTTGACGCCTGGCTTTTATCCAGAAGCCTGCGGACCCTGGAGATGCGCATGAATCTCCATAGCGCCAATGCTTTAAAAGTGGCCGAGTTTTTAGAAAAGAACCCCAAGATTGAAAGAGTTTATTATCCCGGGCTGTCTTCCTCACCTTTTTATGAACGGACTCAGAAGACCTTTATGGGAGGCCGTTGCGGCGGCATGCTCAGCGCCGACATTATCGGCGGCGAAAAAGGCGCCTCCGCTTTTGTGAAAGCCTGTGAAACCATCAAGTTGGTGCCCAGCTTGGCAGGGGTGACCACCACCACCTCTTATCCCGCCAAAACCTCTCACCGGGCCTTGACGGAAGAGGAGATGGCCAGAGCCGGTATTTCCATGGGACAGATAAGGTTCTCAGTGGGCCTCGAAAATATCGAGGATATCCTGGCTGAGTTGGATAAAGCCTTAAAAAACATATGAAAAGGAGGGCGCATGGTTTGAAAGAAACGTTTGTTCAATTGGCAAAAGAGTACGAACAGGAAATCATCAAAACCGCCTCGGAAATGATTCAAATCAATTCCCAGTCCACCCAGGAGAAGGCTATGGCGGAATACACCGCCGCCAAAATGCGGGAGCTGGGTTACGATGAGGTAGTGGTGGACCCTTACGGCAGTGTCTTTGGCACCGTCCACGGTACCGGCAGCGGCAGCTCCGTTACCCTGAATTGCCATTTGGATGTGGTCCATGAGGGCGATCCGGAAAAATGGCAATATCCGCCCTTCAGCGGCGCTATCGCCGAGGGCAAGATCTGGGGCCGGGGGGCTTCGGATACCAAAGGCACCTTTGCTATTCAGCTTTATACGCCGGTGATGTTAAAAAAGGCAGGCCTTCTGCCCAAAGGCGATATTGTGGTGGCCGGTGTTGTGGCGGAAGAGATTGCCGGCTTCGGCGCTATGATGCAGATGCGGGAAAATTTTAAGCTTACCGATTACTGCATCGTAGGCGAGGCTACGGAAAATGACATTGCTATCGGCAGCCGGGGCCGCTGCTGCGTAGTGGTGACCATCAAGGGCAAATCCTGCCATGCCTCCATACCCCATGAAGGCAAAAATCCCTTTGATTTTTTGGGTAAGTTCCTCTTGGAGCTGCCCACGGTAGAAATGGCTAAGGACAGTCTTTTCGGCCACTCCACTATGTCCGCCACGTCTATTTCTTCTTCCGAAAAGGGTACCAACATCATTCCCAATGAGGTGGTGCTTTACCTTGATTACCGGCAGGTAGGAGACGATACGGAAGAAAACGTGCTGAAAAAGATCCAGGCAGTGGCAGACCGCTGCGCCGTAGAGGGTATCACCGTGGAATTGAAAACTCTTTATTTTCCGTTGACTACTTATACGGGCTACGAGGGACAAGCCTTCCAGGGCGAACCTCCTTTCAGCGTGGACGCCGATGAGGAGTATATTCAACTGGCCCTGAAGACCTTGGAAGAGGTGGTGAGCCGTCCTGTACAAGCCAAGCCCTGGGCCTTTGCCACCGATACGGGACAATTTGCCGCCAAAGGAATTAAGTGCTT
Source organism: Clostridiales bacterium (assembly GCA_038562165.1). Classification (GTDB taxonomy): domain Bacteria; phylum Bacillota; class Peptococcia; order DRI-13; family UBA5745; genus WRMS01. The sequence goes on from JBCFAO010000002.1 coordinate 75,743, forward strand.
AGGCTACTCACCGGCGGAAATCAAGCGTTGCCATACCACCGAGGACAATATTGATATTGCGATGATGGCGGAAGGTACCATCGGCTATCTTGCCCTGACGAAAACTCTGGCTGATTTAGCCAAGAAATAATCCGGCGAGAACGTAAAGGAGATTATAGAATATGAATAGTAAAAAAGAAAAAAAGCCCTTATCCATAAATCCTTTTGTCCTCATTTTCGGCGTTGTCGTCTTTTGCGGCTTAATGACCTTCCTGGTGACGCCAGGCACGTTAAAAGACGGCGTCTATGAGGCCCTGCCCAGAAATGTTTTTAATTTTAACAATATATTTAATATTTTCCGGGCCATTCCTTACGGCATTAAGGACTCCGCCAATATCGTCATCCTGATTCTTACTGTAGGCGGCGCTTTGGAAATCTTTAAACGCAGCGGCGCCATCGATAATGGCATTACCCAGATGGTCCACCGCTTTGGCGGCAGTTCCAGAGCCCTGCTGCTGACCATTTTAATTGTGGTTTTTTCCGCCCTTGGCGGCTTCCTGGGCTGGGTGGAGGTTCTGATCCCCTTTGTACCTTTAGTGGTAGCCGTTACCTTGGCTTTGGGCTATGACAGCCTGACGGCGGTAGCCGTTGTCACCATTGGCTCTATGGGCGGCTTTATTGCCGGTCCTACCAACCTCTATACCGTAGGCGTGGCTAATGGCATACTGCAGCAAATGGGCATACTGCCCCAGGGCAGCGACCTTTTCGTAGGCTTAGGCCTGCGGGTGGTGGTTTGGGCTACCATTACGGTGATCAGTGTAGTTTATATCCTGGTTTATGCCGCCAAAACCCACAAGAATCCGGAAGCCAGCCTGGTTTATGATGTGGATGTAGCAGACCTGCGGCTGGAGACCTCCGATACGGAAAATACGAAGCTGACCCTGCCCCAGACCTGCGTTTTACTGTCGGTGCTTGCGGCTATGGTTCTTACGGTCATCGGTATGAAATACGGTATTAATGGCGTGAAATGGGTTATCGACGATGTATCCGCCGTATTTTTCCTGGCCGGCGTAGCAGCCGGCGTAATCACCCGCATGAAAGCCGGCGTCATTGCCGATGCTTTTATTGCCGGCGCTAAAGGCTCCATCGGCGGCGCTTTAGTGGTGGGCGTGGCCCGGGGCGTTTTCTGGGTAATGAATGCGGCCAACATCAACGCTACCATCATTTACAACGTCACCAGACTTCTGGAAGGACTGTCGCCTTTTGTGGCTGCAATCTTCATCGTCATTATCGTAAGCTTTATCAACGGCCTGATTCCTTCCGGCAGCGCCAAGGGCGCTCTGTTAAGTCCCATCATCGTTCCCATCGCCCTTTCCCTGGGACTGACCTCCCAGACGGCGGTGCTGGCTTACCAGTTCGGCGACGGCATCACCAACATGTTCTGGTTCAGCTATGGTACGCTGCTGATCTTCCTGAATTACGGCAAAGTACCTTTGAACAAGTGGTACAAGTTCTTCGTTCCTTTAATGCTAATCTTCTTCGTCCTGGCCTTCGTCTTCCTGTTCATTGCCATAAAGATCGGCTACTAGGCGGGAGATTTCGATTATGGAACAGACAGGGCTTGCGGCCGTTTGCCAATCGGCTGAAAAAAAACTAAGCTTCTTTCAGAGTCAGGGGCGTTATTTTGTCTATGCCTGTATGGCCGGCTGCTTTTGTTCGCTGGGTATGGCTCTGGCATATGCCATGGGCGGCAGCTTTTACGCTTCGGGAGCCTTGAGGGGAGCCTATAAGCTGATCTTGGGCAGTACCTTTACCCTGTCCTTCACGATGATCATTTTTGCCGGCGCCGAGCTTTTTACAGGCAATGTCTTCGTCTTTACCGTGTCCGTACTGAGTAAAAAAACGGCCCCGGCGGCCAGCGCTCAACTGGTGGCCTTCTGCTACCTGGCCAATATCCTGGGTGCGGCGGTCATGGGGGCAGTGGTAGCGGCAACGGGACTTTTGCAGGGCTCTATGGGTGATCTGCTGGTGACCTCGGCCATGACCAAGATGACCTTGCCCTTTTTCCAGGCCTTTTTTCGGGGCGTATTGTGCAATATCTTGGTGTGCCTGGGCATCTGGTGCGTAACCAAAATGAAATCGGAGACGGCAAAGCTTATTGTGCTGCTTTGGGTGGTGCTGGGCTTTGCAGGATCGGGCTACGAGCATAGCATAGCCAATGCCGGTATTTTTACCATGGCTATGCTGGCCCCTCAGGCCGGCGGGGCAGGGCTTTCCCTGGCAGCCGGTCTGGCGGGAGCCTTGCACAATCTGGTGCCTGTTACTTTGGGCAATCTGGTAGGTGGCGGCCTGTGCGTAGGCTGGGTTTACTGGTTTGCCGGCTCGGGCAAGATTACAAAGCCTGAGGACGATCTGCCTTCCTTATAAAACAAATAAAACAATGACCGGGGCCCGAAAAGGGCGCCGGCCAGACAAAAACAAGCCCAGCAAGCCGGCATATCTGCCGCAGCTTGCTGGGCTTTGTATATATGGCAGAATAGAAGGCTGCTAATAATATTGCAAAATTACATAAAGATATTTATAGTTACTCCCTATTTCCTATAGTAATATGAACATATTACTGGACTTTGTCTAATATAAGAGAAAGTTTAATGAGACCAGAATTTGCGGAAAGGCGGCTGAAAAAGAGACAGAAGCTCATTTGCTTACGGAATTAATGATAAGGGGAGGCAGAATATGAAATATAAGCAAGAGTTTGCCGGGGAGATGATTGGGACATTTCTGCTAGTGCTGTTCGGTTGCGGATCGGTGGCTGTTTCCGTATTATTCGACGCCCACCAGGGCCTTTTCCAGATTGGGATCCTTTGGGGGATTGGTGTTAGCCTGGCTATCTATGTTACAAGGCATTTATCCTGCGCTCATTTGAATCCCGCAGTAACCCTGGCCATGGTCACCAGCCGGAGGATGGCGGCAAAAAAAATGCCGGCCTATCTTAGCGGCCAGTTTATAGGCGCGTTTTTAGCCGGTGTGGCAGTATATTTAATCTTCAGAACTCCCATTGCCGGGTACGAGATTGCCAATGCAATCCTGCGCGGTTCCCCTGAATCCGTGCAAACCGCAAGGATGTTCGGCGAATTTTATGTTCCGCTAGGCAGCACGCCCATAATATCCATGGTCCTTGCAATGGCAGTGGAAGCCTTCGGCACCTTTTTGCTGGTCCTCCTGATTTTCTCCCTGACGGAAGGCTGCAACCTGGGCCGGCCCCACGATAATTCTGCGCCTATACTTATTGGTTTATCGGTGACATCTATTATTTGTTTGCTTGCCCCTTTAACCCAGGCCGGGCTGAATCCGGCCAGAGATCTGGGACCCCGGCTGGCAGCCTGGATCTTTGGATGGAGCGGGGCGGCATTTCCGGACCGCAGCGGGGGATTTATATTTGTTTACCTATTGGGTCCGATTATCGGAGGACAGGCAGGAGGCTTGCTCTTTACGAAAATCCTGGAGCCGTTGATGAATGCGCCAAAAGAAACCTGTAGTTGCAATGACGATATTATAATAGGAGGAGGAGCAAAATGAAAACAAGACTCATTATCGTTGGCGGCTTTCTGGGAGCAGGCAAAACCACTTTGCTGTGGGAGAGTCTTCGCAAATTAAGTGCACAAGGAAGGAAAACCGGCCTGATCACCAACGACCAAGCGGCGGAGTTAGTTGACACCGCATTTCTGGAGTATGCAAACGGTGTTGTGGAAGAAGTGAACGGAAGTTGCTTTTGCTGCAATTTCAACGGGTTTTCTGAGGCGATTTCGGAAATCTCAGGCAAAAACTCCTGTGAATTGATTATCGCCGAACCCGTAGGAAGCTGCACGGACTTATCGGCCACGATCCTTCAGCCTCTAAAGGAGAAATTCAATGACAGTCTGGCTATAGCTCCTTTGACGGTATTGGTTGATCCGGGCCGGCTTGCGACGATCCTGGAGGGAGGCAACGCCGGGCTGCATGAAAGCGCCGCCTATATTTTACGAAAACAGTTGGAAGAAGCGGATATTATTTTGATCAGCAAAATCGATTTGCTGGCTCCCGATAAAATTGAGATATTGAAGCAGAAAACAGCAGCCCAGTGGCCTCTGTCAAAGGCATTTGCGGCCAGCTCAAAAAACGGCGACGGACTTGACCGCTGGCTGGAGGAAGTCTTAAGCAGCACCGAGGCAGGAACTCACCTTGTGGATGTGGATTATGATACCTATGCGGAAGGGGAAGCCGTTCTTGGCTGGTATAATGGAAGCTTTCAGCTTAAGGGCAAGGAAGCGGACTGGGGTGTATTTTTAAACCGTCTGACCCAGTTGTTTGCCGAAGAATTTGAAAAGAACAAGGCTTCTGTGGGGCATCTGAAGATGTTGATTCAGGATGGGAAACAGTATTTAATGGCCAATATGACGGGTGAGAATAATGAGATTACAATGAGGGGAAGCCTTAAAAAAGCCGAAGACGTAAAACTGACGGTAAATGCCAGAGTACAGATGAGCCCCGAAGAGCTGGAGGGCGCAATCGATAGTTCAATGGCTCTTGTTTGCCAAGATGGAATAAGCTGCGCAACAATAGCTTCCAGATGTTTAAGTCCCGGGCGTCCAAATCCAACTTATCGATACAGTCATATCGTATAAAGACAATTGGGCGCCGCCATCCTGCAGTGAGATTAAGATTTGCTTAGCTGCTTCCGGCCGGAATCTGCAGGCGCCGGGTATTGCCGGAAACATGTCAACCAATGTCATTTCCCTTTCTGTTATAGTAAGGTTAAGCAGATCAGTGGGCTTAAATATTCAGTGCAGAAAGGAAAGTAATATGGCGGTGAATTTATTTAATAAAATGAAAACCTTGTTTAGCAAGAACTCGGCTCAGGTCTCAACGGAAGCTGAGAATTTGAAAATTGAACCTGAAATCTGTTTAAACGGGGCGGCAATAGACAGAGCATCGGTATACGGAGCGTCAATAGAAGGGTCGTGGGCAGAAGGGGAAAGCCGGAGGCCGGGCTATTCTTTTAATCCCTCCAGCGCCTTGAGCAATGAACAAAAAGGTAATGAGGGAAATAATGATCAAGAAGGCAGAGAAAATTTCCGAAGGGCGGTACAAACCAATATATTGCCTACCGGATATACGGAAAACTATGGCCTGGTTAAGCCTGGGCAAAATGATTTCTATGATATTGAAGTGGGAAACAGCAACTTAGATGTAATCGATGAGTTGATTAAAGAAAACGGAGAGGCTATTGAAGATATAGCCGGACCCGGGCGTACCAGCGAGACGGTGGTAGGGGCTTATGCTGCGGCTGAGGCAGCTATGCCCACGCCGGTATTTGTCTCCTTGCCGGCCTCCTCCTGGACAGTGCAAAACGGTCTTCCTGCGCAGACGATACCGCTGCCGGGCATGGTGCCGGAGGATCTGGTCGTATCCTGTCTGCCGGAGACCCTGACTTTGGCCCAGGCCAAGACGATAGGCAAAGCTGTCTTGATGCTGCGCAACCAGCAGCCGAGCAGCATAGATGTGGTCTGCCTGGGTACAGCGCCGGCCATCGATGTGCCTTTTTCGATTTTGTGGTATGGCGGAGGTAATTGACATGCCGATCATGAACAGCCCTTTTTATCAAGGGGGAGGCGATTACCTTAATGAGTATGGGCACAGCATCAGAAGATTCTCCGCAGAATAGCGGATCAGTTATTGACCAAATTCCCCATCCATGCTATTATAGTTTTTGTTCGATCTATATCGAAATGCGAGGGTGGCGGAATCGGCAGACGCGCTAGCTTGAGGTGCTAGTGGGCATTCGCTCGTGTGGGTTCAAGTCCCATCTCTCGCACTACAGAGCCACATCGGAAGAAGTGGCACAAAACCGCCAAAACCGTTATATATCAACGGCCCGGCGGTTTTTTGTTTTCTAAAAATCATTTCTTCGTTTTGATGCTTTTATTATGGTTTTGATTCATACCTGAATTCCCGCAAAATTAAACCATACATCGAGAAAAGATGCCAATGATCAGGTTTGTCTTGCCAAGCTTGACGCGGAATTCGCTTTTGTCCGGTCTGCAGGCTTTGTCCTCTGGTGGTGCGGACATTTTCTGTGCAAAAATGCAGGTTTGTATCCAGTAAGGGCGCCAGTTGAGCAAAAATGCAGGTATGTAGACACCCCTTAGAGTTATGGCGGCCCCCAAAACAGGTGGAAAGGTATGCCTCGACTATATCTAGTGTCCTGGCAGAAACGAGTTCGCTACCAAACTGCTGAAAGTGCTTAAAGCGTTCTCCTATTTCCTCTGACAGGGGTTCTGGACGAAGACAAACTTGCAATTTTGCACAGAGGGGGGACCTCAATAAGCTAACCACCCCCTGCCGGTGGGGGAGTGCCTATTTCTTTCCATTAGGGATAGGCCAATATAGTTTGAAAACCCTCTTATCCTCGCCGGCGGATCAGCGTGGGGTAGCGGAAATAACCAAAAATGCAAGCTTAAAGTGTCCGGATTTTTTCTGAATAAAGTTAAATATCATCTTTGCTCTATATATAGTGTTTCGTCGTAAAAAGAAGCACTGCTACATGGGAATTTTCCACTATCATAGAGAAACGATCCACTTTAAACCTGCAATTTTGTCTGCCGGCCCCCAGGCCCCCGGCCCCTTAGGCCAAGGCAGAGTATATTATCCTATACAGCTTTTGGTATACGGATCTTATTAACCCTTATTGATCAAGGATTCTAGGATTGTATGGTTTTGATTCATAGTCCCCTCAATAGGATGGAGCCATGTATGGGATGGTAAAAACAACGATGCCTGTGGAATAAGGTGCAATTTCGTATTGCTGATAATAAATGGCAAGGCCGGAGGACTTCAAATAAAAATGCTCTTCATTGAAGTATTCCGCAATCAGGGCCGGATAATCTTCAAAAAAGCTCCCCGGATTCTGGCGCACTTTTTCTTTGGCCTGTTCGGTTATTTGATTGATCAACGACCTGCGATAGTCCTGACCGGCGGGGAAGAAGTCCGATAGTGGAATGCTGCGCCCGTCCATAATACCCCAGGTATTGGACATCCTGACGGTGTTGCCGTGAGCGCCGCTTGTGAACTCGTATTGATCGGCGTATAGGCTTAGATAACAATTCTGGTTATAGGTTATGTTATATTGCAATGAGGCTTCATAGCGAAGAAAAGGGAACCCATTTTCCTGCGATTGCTTATAGGTCTCGACAGCCTGTTTGTATAAGTTAATGGAGGCATAACGCAGAAAGTCGGAAACTTGAACCTGAATCTGGGAGTTAATATTATTTTGGGCGTATGGATAGTTGCATAAGTACACTTTGGGGTAGAAGACAGAAAGTGTGAGCATCGGTATATTGTTGTACCTTAAAATTTGTTTCGTTTCATACATCATAATGCTAGTGCAACAGTTTAATGGATCCATAGATATTCCTCCTGCCTCGGTTTTTACCCATTCTATTCGGGCGAAACGCAGCTTGACACAGGGGGTATCCATGGTGTGGATGGCGCTGACCTCCTGAAGGCGGGACAGTATTGTGGGATTTCGAAGTTAGCCTGATAGAATAAAATTACCGTTTTTTGGACAAAATGCTAGAAGAAAAAATGGTAATGTAAATGGACGGGTTCATATGCATTCCATTTGCAAAAAGAAAGCGAGAAAAAACAACAAAAACTAATGTTTTTAAAAATATTTTTCTCTTTTTGCAAGTGACTAGCAGGAGATAAACATAAGTTGTCGAAATATCTAACTTGTGTTACATTTATAAACTATTTTTGTGAGAAAATGAAGGGAGAGGTGTAATGGAAATCCAATTAAGTATCTTGCACTATGTTTACCTCATCGGGGTTCTTGTGGTGCTGGGCGCAATGATCGCCCGCAAAGACACGGTCATGCCGTGTATTGTTTTTACTTTTGCTCTGGGCTTTGCTGCGGCAAGCCAAATCCCTGACAGCAGCTTTGTCAATTGGCTCATTGGCGGACTGCAGGTTAACTACAACGCACTTATTTTTGCAGGTTCTGAGTTCTTTGGAATTATTGCTACCATCGCTATGATGGTGGCCATGTCTAAGCAGATGGCGGACATGGGTACGGACAAAATGATGATGGATCCTTTAGCCAATGCCATGAAGACTCCTGATGTAGCCTTCTTTGTACTGGGTATTGCTATGGCTGTTGTCACCATCCTGATCTGGCCTTCCCCCGCTGTGGCTCTGATCGGCGGTCTGTTGACGCCTATCGCTATCCGGGCTGGCTTGCCGGCTATCGGTGCTGCCATTGCCATGAATATCTTTGGCCATGGTTTCGCTTTTGCTTTCGACCCCGTTATTCAGGGTGCCCCCGGTGTCACCGCCGGTCCTGCCGGTATCGACTCCTGGGATATCATTTCTAACGGCGCACCGATCTTTACTGTTATTGGTATTGTTGCCGTTGCTCTGTCCTACATCCGGTTGAGAAAAGACCTGAAGGTCAACTCCGCCCGGTATGAAGCGGAGAGAAAAGTGGTTCTTGCTGAGAATGCCCAGCATAAGCAGGCCCATGGCGGCGCTAAGTTTATGTTGATTCTCACTCCCATCCTCTTTGTTGTGGCTATCTTCCTGATGCTGAAATACCAGATCAGAGGCGGCGACGCTACCGCTATGATTACCGGTACCGCTATGGTGCTGATGACTATTGGCGTGCTGCTGCAGTACGGTTTGGCAGACGCTCTGGAAAAAATCGTTGACTACGTCCGGGACGGCTTCGGCTTTGGTATGAAGATATTTGCTCCCGTTGTTATCATCGGCGGTTTCTTCTTTATCGGCGGTTCCGGCGTCAGCAGCATCCTGCAGGGCGAATACCAGCAGGGCCTGTTGATGGATTGGGGCTGGTGGCTGGCGGCCAGGGTGCCCCTGTCCAAATATCCCGTAGCTATTTTGATGGTGATTATCGGCGGTATCACCGGTTTGGACGGCTCCGGCTTCTCCGGTTTGCCCCTGGTTGGCTCCATGGCTTTATCCTTTGGTCAGGCTGTGAATCTGAACGTTCCAGTTCTTGCCGCTATCGGCCAGTCCGGCGCTCAGTGGATCGGCGGCGGTACCATCATTCCTTGGGCCGTTATTCCTGTGGCTGCCATGTGCGGTGTTGATCCCGGCGAGCTGGCACGGCGTAATACGATTCCTGTATTAGTGGCTCTGCTTTGCGGTACGGTCGTCTCCTTCTTCCTGCTGTAGAACGAGCATAGAAGGAACGCTGTAGATACGCAGCAAAGCAACATAGAGAATAAATAGGAAAAAACAAAAAAGGGGTTCCTCCTGTACCTTTGTTGGTTCAGGCAGGAACCCCTCTTTTAAGCGTAAAAATGAGAACCGGCTTGGAATACGTCGCTGAAACGACGCTTTCCAAGCCGGCAGGGAATAAATATTAGTCCAATAAGCGGCGGATGATGCCGTGGGCCTCGGCGCCGTCTTTGACGTAGGCGTCGGCCTTGATGCTGGCGGCATATTCTTCGGTTAATACGGCGCCGCCTACCAAAATCTTGGTATCCAGCCCTTCGGCCCGGATTGCCCGGATTACCGGCTCCATCTCTGTCATGGTGGTGGTCATCAGGGCGGAAAGCCCCAGTATCTGAGCATTGTGCTCTTTGGCAGCTCTGACAAATTCCTGAGCAGGTACGCTTTTGCCTAAATCAATGATGTTGTAGCCGTAGCTGGAAAGCAAAGCCTTAACGATGTTTTTGCCGATGTCGTGTATATCTCCGGCCACGGCTCCCAGGACTACCGTTTCCAGCTCCTTGGGAGCGGAAGCGGGCATGGCTACTTTTAAATAGTCGAAAGCGAAAGCAGCGCCGTCGGCAGTCAAAAGCAACTGGGGCAAGAAGGTAATGCCCCGGGCATAAGTGTCGCCTGCCTGTTCCAGCGCAGGGATGATGCTTTGATCCACCAGCTCGATAAAGTTTTTCTCTGCAGTCAGCGGCTTGATTAATTCTCTGATCCGCTGCTGGTCATTGATGATAATGGCCTGCTGCAAATCCAGCATATGCTGGGAGAAAGGGCTTTTTGCGCCGCCGCCGCTTTCTTCCTCCGCTTTTTGGTTGGGCTGAGGTCCGGAGTCTGAAGCCGGGGCTGCCGAATTAGAGGCAGCGGCGGAAGCTGTGGCTTCAGCCCCGCCGGCGGAGCCGGAGGGCCCGGAGGAGATAGCCTGATTAGCCGGAGAAGAGGGAGCGGAAGCCGGAGCCGATGCTGCACTAGCGGCCATGGCATCTTCCTTTTTTGTCTGCTCAATATAGCGGCCGCCATGGGGATCCCGGCCCGTTAAGAAAGCTCCGGCAGCCAGGGTTTGGCGTATACCGGCGTCCAGGGGGTTGGCGATCACCGCATCAAGGCCGGCAGCCAGGGCCTGGGCCAGGAAGGTATGATTGAGCCAGGGCCGTTTTGGCATGCCGTGGGAAATATTGCTTAACCCTAAAGCTGTAACCAGACCCAGTTTTTCTTTGACCAAAGTAATAGCCTTCAGTGTTTCCGCCGCCAGCTTGGGATCGGTGGCGGCAGCCAGCACCAGGCAGTCAATAAAGACGTTTTCTTTGGCAATGCCTTCCTCTAAAGCCCGGTCCAAAATCCGCTCCGCAATAGCCAGACGGTCTTCTGCTTTGTCGGGGATGCCTTTTTCGTCCAAAGTCAGGCCGAGAACAGCGGCGCCGTATTGTTTGGCCAGGGGCAGCACGGTATCCAAACTGGCTGCTTCTCCGTTGACGGAGTTGATTAAAGCTTTGCCGTGGTAATGAATCAGAGCTTTTTCCAGAGCCTGGGGATTTACAGTGTCAATGACCAGGGGGCAATCTAAAGATTGCTGCAAGCCCAAAACGACTTGAGTGAGATCAGTAACCTCGTCGCCGCCGGCCAGGCCGGTATTGACGTCCAGCAGATCGGCCCCCGCCTTCAACTGGTCGGAGCCCTCCCGTACCAGCAGGCTGTAATCCCCGGCCACTAAGGCTTGGGCTAAGACCTTGCGGGCTGTAGGGTTAATCCGCTCGCCGATGAGGCGGGGGGGATAATTACCGCCCAGATAGATGGTGCGGGAGCGGGAGGCTAAGGATGCCGGCAGGTCCTGGCGGCCGGAAATCACTTGGCCATCCCAGGTCTTGGCGGCTTCCGCCATTTCCTTAATATGCTGGGGAGTGGTGCCGCAGCAGCCGCCTAAGTAGCGGACGCCGGATTCCAGAAACATCGGTACGTAAGAAGCCATGACTTGCGGCGTCAAAGGGAAATGGGAACGGCCGTCGGCCAGTACGGGGATGCCGGCATTGGCTTCCGCCAAAAGCGGCAGCTTGCAGCATTTCCGGTAGCGGTCTATCACTTCAAGCATCTCCGCAGGACCGGTGGAGCAATTGGCCCCCAGCATATCGGCGCCTAAAGCGGTGAATACAGCCGCCGCCGTCTCGGGGTCGGTGCCGGTAAGGGTTCTGTGGTTTTCGTCGTAAGTCAGGGAAACGGCTATGGGAATATTGGTGACCTTGCGGGTGCCTAAATAGGCTGCCCTGGCTTCACCTAAATCGGAAAATGTCTGCAAATAGATGATGTCGGCGCCGGCCAAAGACAAAGCCTGGGCCTGCTGGGCAAAGATTTCTACCAGCTCATCAAAAGACAGCGCTCCTATGGGAGCGGGAAACTGACCGCTGGGACCGATAATACCGGCCACATAGCCGTGGTCGCCGGCAGCCTGGCGGGCCAGCTTTACGGCGGTCATATTAATGCTGCCCACACTGTCCTGGTGGCCAAACTCCGCCAGCTTGAGACGGTTGGCGCCAAAAGTATTGCTTTCAATAATTCGGGCGCCGGCTTTGGCGTAAGCCTCGGAAATCTCCAGGATTGTTTCGGGATGGGTAAGCATCCAGACCTCCGGGCTTTCACCGGCGGGCAAACCTTTTGTTTGCAGCATGGTGCCCATGGCGCCGTCACTGATGAGAAACTGTTGTTTAAAAACTTCCATAATGCCTTGCATTTCTGAAAACCAACCTTTCCGGGAATCAACTATTTCATTATTATAACGCATTACAAGCAAGTTTAACAGAAGAAATTCCTGATGGCCGCGACTGGCCAAGGCGCATAAACTGGCCAAGGCCAGTTGCTCAAAAGCCAGGCCAGTTGCTCAAAAGGCCAGTTGCTCAAAATTTGAGGTTGTGCAGAAACTTTATTCAAATCTCTCTATAAAAATGAGAAATAGCCAAGACTATGCACATAATTACTCAAATAACACCTTCTGAAGCCGTAATGATTCCGAATTAGTGCGCACAACCTCGTTTTTTGTGCAGTTAGGTTTATCTAACATCTGGTTCCGGCAAAAACTTGCCCTCCGCCACCTTTTTTCATAAACGCGCCCTGCCCGGCTGGCGGACAAAGAGGATAAAGCGGCAGAAAACGGGAGTATATATGGGTATAAATTGGTTTCCCGGGAGTATATATAAGTAGCGATTTTATGGGCAAACAGGAGAGAAGGGGGGAAGAAATAATGAGAAAAAAAGAGAGAAGCCAGGGCCTATGGGGATTTCAGGAACTTGGCGGTTTAAATAAGAGGGCCGGCCTGCCAAGAGCTTCAACATTAAACAAAATGATGGGGGAAGGGGGCCGCCGGACGAGAGGCGGCAGAGGCTTGCTGGGAAAACGCTGGTTTTGGCAGGCCACGGCCTGTGTAGCTCTTTTGGCTATGATTATTACTGTATTTGCTTTGCCGGGGGAAAGGGCCGCCCGCACCCAACAGGTAATTAAGCGCTATGTGGTGGAGGACTATGGCTTGACGCCGGTTTTCAGCTTTATGGATGCGGTAATGACCTGGGGCGATGTAACGGAGAAGCCGGAAAGCTTTGAACTGCCGGCAGCGGCTCAAGTGTCTTTGCCTACGGACGGCCGGATGCTGAGTTCCGGCCTGCAGCCAGAAGGGCCGGAGGCTCAAGGGACGGCTGCGCCTGTACAAGGGGCGGATGGAGCGGCAAGCGGTGAAGAAGCCGGCAGAGCCAGCGGGCCGAAAACCGCTGAGGGTGACCAGGAGGGCGGAGAGAAGGCCGCCGCCGATGGCGAGGCTGCCGATAAGGGCATAGGCAAAGGCTCGGAGACGAAAGAGGACGAAAAAAAACAGGCCGATGAAATTGCCATTGCTGCCGGAGCCTTGGCCGATGACCAGGGCATCTGGATTGAGACCGAGGCTGGCAGCAGCATCCGGGCGGCCATGGATGGCAAGATCAGCGATTTGGGCAAAGCCGAAAGCGGCGTGTCCTGGTTTGTGCTGGACAGCGGCCTGGGTTGGACTTTTCGTTACAGCCATTGCCAAGACTTGCAGATCGCTCAGGGCGACCAGGTGAAGCAGGGCCAGCTTTTAGGCAAAACCGCCAATGTCCGCAGCGCCGGAGATGGCGAGGATACAGTGGGCCGAGAGGTGGGCAGACTATATGTTCAGGTGTACTATAAAGGCCGGGCTTTGGATCCAGCAGCATTCTTTTTAGGCGGCCATTGAGTTGCACCTGTATAATATGTTAAAATATATTTTACGGAATTAAAAGAACAGGTGCTGATTCATGTATAGCTATCAATTTGCTGCAAAAAAGCTGGAGGACATTGACCTTCAGGCTTTTGTGGAGGACAAGCTGCCGGAAAGCTTCAAGCCGGGGCTGAAAAAAGATATTTTTCTTATCACTACCCCCGAAGATATGATTCAGTTGCAGCCTCTGTTTGGGTTTGACCAGGAGACCGTGGCGGATTGCCTGAATTATGATGAAAATATCCGCCATGAAGCCTATTCCGGCTATGATTTTATCAGTTTGCTTTACTTTTATGTCAACAGCGACCTGTCTACAGTCTCCGCCGAGGTTAATATTTATCTGGGTAAAAACTACTGCCTGTTGGTTTTGCCTGATGATATCGATGATGGTGTGCTTAGCAAGTGGCGGGAGCAAGTCATGGCCAAAATTACGAAATTCAGCCATGAGGAGCTTAGCTGCAATAGAATATGCTATTTTATCATGGACGCTTTTTTGCAGCGGCTGCTGGAAAGCATGGAGCGGATAGAAGACGAGATCAATAAAATGGAAGACTTCATGCTGAACCATCAGGTGGACAAGAATTTTTTGGGCTCCATCAACCGTCTGCGGGAGATCGCTTACCTGTTGAAAAAAATGTGCCGGCCCTTGCTTTACGTGGGCGACGGCTTGCTGATGAATGAAAACGGCTTAATTGCCAAAGAAAGCTATAAGTTCTTTAAAAATATTGATACAAGGATCAATAAATTATATGATTTTTCCGTTAGCCTTCAGGAATATTCCAATCAGATGCTGGGTATGTACGAAAGCAAAATTGCTATGCAGACCAATGAGGTGGTCAATAAATTGACGGTGATTACCGTGTTCTTTGCCCCGTTAACCATCATCACCGGCATTTATGGCATGAACTTTATTTATATGCCGGAACTATCCTGGAAGCTGGGCTATTTGTTTTCCTTCGGTCTCATGGCTTTGGTGAGCCTGATTATCTATATTATATTAAAAATTAAAAAATGGATTTAAGGAGTATTCATGAAGGACTGTATCGAATTGGTAAAACCTTATTTGCAGCAAGTGGTCAAGCCCCAGCGTTATCTGGGCGGGGAATTAAATGAGATCAAGAAGGAATGGGATTCGGTGCAGTGCCGTTTTCTTTTTGCTTTTCCCGACGTTTACGATGTGGGTATGTCCCATCTGGGGCTGCAAATTTTATATGAGGCCGTAAACCGCCGGTCCGGCCTGCTGATGGAGCGGACCTTCTCTCCCTGGCTGGACATGGAGGCTATTATGATCAAGCAGGGTATACCTCTGTATGCCCTGGAGTCGGGGCGGCCTGCCGCCGATTTCGATTGCATTGGCTTTACCTTGCAGCATGAGATGAGCTATACCAACGTTCTGCAAATGCTGAAGCTGGCCGGTATTGCTTATTGGGCCAAAGACCGGGGGGACCAAGACCCTCTGATTATTGCCGGCGGCCCTTGCGTGGCCAATGTGGAGCCCCTGGCTCCTTTTCTTGATGCGGTAGTGGTGGGGGAAGGCGAGGAGCTTTTGCCGGCACTGTTGGAAACCATTGGCCGCCATAAGGAAAAACGCCGGGGAGCCGTGGACAAGTCCCTGCTTCTTGAAGAGTTGTCGGCTCTGGAAGGCGTCTATATCCCTTCCCTTAAAGGCCCGGTGATCAAAAAGGCCAGGCTAAAGGAAATGGATGAGGCTGTATTCTCTCTTACTCCTTTGGTGCCCTACATTGAGGTGGTTCATGACCGGATGATGGTGGAGGTCCTGCGGGGCTGTACCCGGGGCTGCCGTTTTTGCCAGGCCGGCATGATTTACCGGCCGGTGCGGGAGCGGTCCAAGGAGGCTTTACTGGCCCAGGCCCGGGCCCTCAGAGACAATACGGGCCACAATGAGATTGCCCTAACCTCCCTCAGCAGCTCCGACCATACCTGCATCAAGGAAATTGTGGAAGAGCTGACAGCGGAGTTTAATAAGGAAAGGATCAGCATATCTCTGCCTTCTTTGCGGGCCAACCATTTTTCCGTATCTTTGGCCGAAGAGATCCAAAAAGTCCGCCGTACCGGCTTTACCTTTGCGCCGGAGGCCGGCAGCCAGCGGATGCGGGATGTGATTAATAAGGGCGTAACAGAAGAAGCTTTGCTGGCCACGGTGGAAAAAGCGGTTTCCGCCGGCTGGCAGCAGATTAAATTATATTTTATGATCGGCTTGCCGGGAGAGACCATGGAAGACGTGGAAGCCATTGCCGAGCTCTGCGAAAAAGTCGTGCAGGCCGGCACCAGGGTGATGAAGGAGCAAGGCCGCCGGGGGGGCCTTCGGGTGACCTGCGCCGTATCCAATTTTGTGCCCAAGGCCCAAACACCCTTTCAATGGGTGGGACAGGCCGGCCAGGAAGAGTTAAAGGCCAAGCAGCGGCGGCTGAAAGAGAAGATCAAGGACCGCCGTATTTCCTATAATTATCACGACGCCTTCACCAGTATGCTGGAGGCCGTCTTTGCCCGGGGCGGCCGGGAGTTGGCTCCCGTTTTGGCTGCCGCTGTGGAGAAGGGCTGCCATTTCGATAGCTGGACGGAAGAGCTGCGCCGGGATAGCTGGCGGCAGGCTTTTGAGGAGCTGGGTTTGGATATGGAGGCTCTGGCCACCAGGAGCTTTGATTTGGACAGCCCCCTACCCTGGGATCATCTGGATTACGGCGTCAGCAAAAGCTATTTGCTGAGAGAATACAAAAAGTCCTTGGAAGCAGCTATCACCGGTGACTGCCGTTATAACGGCTGCAGCGGCTGCGGCGTCTGCGCTTTTGGTATCGATGAGTCCAGCGGCGGCGGCAGCCGGCGGATCGGGGAGAATATTTTGCACGGAGAGGCGGTGGACCAGTGAAAATCCGAATTTGCTATGGCAAAACCGAGAGGGGCAGTTACCTTTCCCATCTGGACCTGGCCCGCACCATGGAGCGCAGCTTGCGCCGGGCCAAAGCTCCTTTAGCCTTTTCCGAAGGCTTCAACCCTCACCCTAAGCTGTCCTTTGCTTCGGCTCTGGCTGTGGGCACCACCGGTTGCCGGGAGTACTTGGATGTGGAGCTGGCTGCCCGGGTTAATGTAAAAGCCCTCAGCCAGGCTCTGGAAAAAGCCTTGCCGCCGGCCTTGGCTTTTGTGGCGGCAGAGGAAATCCGGGAAAACAGCAAAAGTTTATCGGCTATTGTTAATTTAGCGGTATATAGAATCAAGGTTGCGGTCAAGCCTGAAGATGAGGAAAAAGTAGCCTTAGGTATAGAAAAAGTGCTGGCGGCGTCGGAACTGTGGCGAAAGCCTAAGGAGAAACCGGGCAAGAAGCCTACGCCGGCCAAAGAAGTCCGGGGCCTGATCCGGCAGATCAGCGTCATGGAGCCGACGCCGGCAGGAGCGGCGGCGGGGAATGAGGCGGAAAATGCCGGCAGAGATGAAAAAACCGTTGAATTAGAAATGGTCTTGAGGCTTAGCGCCGAGGGACAACTGCGGCCCCAGGAGTTATGGGAAATGATTGCCGCCGCCGGGGATTTTGAGGCCCTTACGCCTTTGGCGGTATGCCGCCGGGCTTTGTTGATCGAGCAAGGCGGTAAACGATTTGCCCCTATGGAAGGAGTAAGGGATTAGGATGCGCAGAGAGTTGTTGATGCGTTCGCAAGCCAATGAGACTACGGTGGCCGCCATTGAAGACGGCCGCTTGGTGGAACTTTATGTGGAGCGGGAATTCGACTGCCGGGTTGTGGGCAATATATACAAAGGCGTGGTCAAAAATATTTTGCCCGGCATGCAAGCTGCTTTTGTCGATATAGGGCTGGAGAAAAATGCCTTTCTTTATGTAGACGACGCCTGGGCCGGTATGGCAGGCCAGGAACAGATTTTGGCCGAAACCCCTATTCAGAACCTGCTGAAAGAAGGGCAGGAGCTGATGGTGCAAATTACCAAAGAGCCGGTAGGCTCAAAAGGAGCACGGATTACGGCTCAAATCACTTTGCCCGGCCGCTATCTGGTGCTGATGCCTACGGTGAATCACGGCGCCGTATCCCGGCGCATCCAAAACCCGGCGGAGCGTCAGCGGCTCCAGGCTCTGGCCGAAGAGCTGCGGCCGGAAAACATGGGTCTTATTGTCCGCACCGTAGGAGAGGGGATTTTCCGGGAAGAGTTGATCCAAGATCAAAAGCAGTTGCTGCTGGTTTGGGAGGGGATCAAAAGCCGTTTTGAGCAATGCGGCGCCAAAGGCTTGATTTATAAGGACCTGGGCCTGCGCCAACGCATACTGCGGGATGTGTTCAGCTCAGATATCAACCGGCTGATGGTCAATTCCCGGGCTTTGTACAATGAGGTGCAGGAATACCTGGACATGATGGAGCCTCAGTTGAAACGCAAGGTTTTTGTCTGCAATATCGAGGAGCTCTTCGATAAATATTCCATTGAGCAGGAGATGGCCATAGCACTTGACCGGAAGGTCTGGCTGAAAAACGGCAGCTATCTGATTATCGACCGCACCGAGGCCTTGACGGTCATCGACGTCAATACCGGCAAATACGTGGGCAGCACAGACTTAACGGATACGATTTTGCGGACCAACATGGAGGCGGCCCGGGAGATTGCCCGGCAGTTGCGAATCCGCAATATCGGCGGTATCATCATTATCGACTTTATTGACATGGAAGTGGAGCCTCACAAGCAAAAGGTGCTGGATGTGCTGGCGGCGGAGTTAAGCAAGGATAAGGTTCCCACCCATGTTTTGGGGATTACGGCTTTGGGTCTGGTGGAAATCACCCGCAAAAAGGTGCGCCAATCCCTGGACAGCACCCTGGAGACACTGTGTCCCCAATGTGCGGGAAAAGGCCGTATTCCCTTGAAAAATTAAGGTAAGAATTAATTTGACAATTGTAGTCAACAATGATATATTATTTTAACGTAGGTGCTGCGTATCGTCAGGATACGAATGCCTGCCAAACCGCTCGCCCAAGGCATCCTTTCATCCGCCGCCAACCGGCAGGATAGAGGGATAAAAATGCTGCGGCTGCCTTTCAGGGCGGCGAGTCCAGGACAGGAGGTGTAATGTAAATGTATGCAATTGTAGAAACCGGCGGTAAGCAGTTCAAAGTCCAGAAGGGCGATGTGCTTTGCGTGGAGAAGCTGGCAGCCGAGGTGGGTGAAACCGTCGAGGTAGCCAAGGTTCTGGCTCTGGGCCAGGAGAGCGGTCTCACCGTAGGCAAGCCTTATGTGGAAGGCGCTAAGGTCGTACTGAAGGTCATGGAGCAGGGCAAAGGCGAAAAAGTTCTGGTTTTCAAGTACAAGGCCAAAAAGAAATTCCGCAAGCTGCGGGGTCATCGTCAGCCTTATTCCAAAGTGGTTGTTGACGAGATTTTAGCCTAATGATCCGGGTCAGGATCAAAGGCAGCTCCCATAAGATCGAAGGTTTTTCGGTCTGGGGCCATGCCGGATTTGCCGCTTACGGCCAGGATGTGGTTTGTGCCGGCGTATCCGCTGTTGCCACCACCGCATTGCTCGGACTTACGGAGTTGCTGGCTGAAGATGTTTGTTATCGTATTTTACCCCAGGGTCTGATCTATTGCCGTCTGGCCAAGACATTGTCCCCAGACAAGGCCCGGGATGCCCAAGTAATTCTTGCCACCATGGTTCTGGGGCTGGAGGCTATCCGGCGGGACCATCAAGGCTACATTGATTTTGCCTATAGGAGGTGAATGCCATGATCAGAATGAATTTACAGCTTTTTGCCCACAAAAAGGGCGTCGGCAGCTCCCGCAATGGCCGGGACAGCGCCGCCCAGCGTTTGGGTGTAAAAAAATATGACGGCGAAAAAGTTTCCGCCGGCAATATTCTTATCCGCCAGCGGGGGACGAAGGTTCATCCCGGCACAAACGTAGGTTTGGGCAAGGATGATACCCTTTTTGCCCTGATCGACGGCTATGTCAAGTTTGAACATCTGGACAAAAGCCGCAAACGGGTCAGCATTTACGCAGAAAAAGTGCAGGCATAAGGGTTTTCTTGTTCGACAGGGTTATATAGGCCTCGGCACTGCCGGGGCTTTTTCAATCTCCTGATCTGAGGGGATTAAAAGGAGAGCTATGTTTTACGATTACGCAAAAATTTTTGTTAAGGCCGGTAAAGGCGGCGACGGTATGGTCGCTTTTCGCCGGGAAAAATATGTTCCGGCGGGAGGCCCTTCCGGCGGCGACGGCGGCCGGGGCGGCAATGTGGTTTTCATTGCCGATGAGGGTTTGCGCACCCTGGTGGATTTCCGTTTTAAAAAACATTTTCATGGAACTCCCGGGCAAGCCGGCCGCAGCAAAAACATGCATGGGGCCGCCGGCGGCGACCTTACGGTCAAGGTGCCCGTAGGCACTGTGGTGAAACGGGAAGACGGCACCGTGGTAGGAGATCTGATCTGCCACCGGCAGAAGCTTACGGTAGCCAAAGGCGGCCGGGGGGGCAAGGGCAATGCCCGTTTCGTTTCCTCCGTTAACCGGGCCCCTCAGATAGCGGACAACGGCGAACCGGGGGAAGAGGGCTGGCTGGTATTGGAGCTGAAGCTTTTGGCTGATGTGGGCCTGATCGGCTTCCCCAATGTGGGCAAATCCTCCATCATCTCAAGGGTGTCTGCCGCCAAACCAAAAATTGCCGATTACCATTTTACGACTATCGATCCTAATTTAGGCGTAGTACGCCTTGATGAAGAAGAAAGCTTCGTTTTAGTAGATATCCCCGGCTTAATTGAAGGCGCTGGGGAAGGCGCCGGCCTGGGTCACCGGTTTTTGCGCCATGTGGAAAGAACAAGGCTGCTGATTCACGTTTTGGATATTGCCGGTTCCGAAGGCCGGGATCCCCTGGCGGATTTTGAGCAAATCCAAAAGGAGCTGGAAATATACAGCCCCGGTTTGAGTCAGAAGCCCCAGATAATTGCCGCCAATAAGATGGATTTACCGGAAGGGGCGGAGAATCTGATCCGCTTGCAGGAAAAACTGGGGGATAGCTATGAAATTTTCTCCCTGTCTGCCGCCACCGGCCAAGGCTGCCAGGAATTGATGCGGGCAGCAGGCAACCGTCTGAAAGAATTGCCTATCCTGCCGGAAATCACTGTCGAGGACGAAGTGAAAATCACCCGTCTGGAAGGAGCCGAAGGGCCGGCTCTGTTGGTCAGGAGGGAAAATGATTACTGGGTTTTGGCAGGCCATGAAGTGGAACGCCAAATCCTGCGGACTAACTTTGCCAATGAAGCGGCGGTCAGCCGTCTGCTGAAAATATTACGATCCCTGGATGTGGACAAAGCCCTGCGTCA
The DNA here is from genome assembly GCA_038562165.1 of Clostridiales bacterium. Classification (GTDB taxonomy): domain Bacteria; phylum Bacillota; class Peptococcia; order DRI-13; family UBA5745; genus WRMS01. The sequence continues at coordinate 96,568 of JBCFAO010000002.1, forward strand.
GGCAGGCGCCCAAAATGGCGATACGATTGTCATTGGTCCTATGGAATTTGAGTTTTTTGACTGATTAATCCGGAAATAGTATGATAGTAGGAGGCAAGGGGATCATGAGACGCTTAAAAGCGGTACTGGCGATACAAGCCCCGGAATCCTTACGGCTTTTACGGGCAAATTTGCGAGCCGGAGGTTATGATGTGGAAACCGCCCAGGGTGGGCGGGAGGTCCTCAGTAATATCAGCGAAAATTACAGCGACCTGTTGGTGATTGGGGAAGCCTTGCCGGACATGGACGGCTTGGAATTCGTCAATACCCTCAGGCTTAGCAGCAATATCCCCATTGTAATGATGGCCAAGGAAGAAGGCAGCGCCGGGGTGGTGGCTGCCCTCAATGCCGGCGTTGACGATTTTTTATGCTATCCGTATTCTACCGACGAGTTTTTTGCCAGGGTAGGCGCGGTAATGCGCCGCATCGGCAGAGAAATTTACCGGGCGGAGGACGGCAAAAAAAGAATCGGCAGCCTGATTATCGATATGAGCCAGCGGCAGGTTATTGTCAAGGGCAAAGCGGCCTCTTTGACGCCTACCGAGTTTAAACTCTTGGTTTATCTGGCGGAAAGACCCGACCAGGTGATCAGCCATGAGGAACTGTTGATTCATGTCTGGGGCGCCGAATACGCCGATTATGTTCATTATCTTCGTGTAGGCATCGGACGGCTGCGTCAGAAAATTGAAAAGGATCCGGCATCCCCCATTTATTTAGTTACCTGCAGCGGTGTTGGCTATATGCTTCAGGATAATGTTAACCGCTGAGAAGGGGGAGAATGGATGAGCGCAAAAAAAGTTAAGGGTGCATCGCCGAGTTTTACCCCTATTGTGAATGTTGAAGTTAATAAAGAGGATTTTGCCCATGCCGGCGAAGGCAGCTCTCAGATCAAGGCCAATTTGCTGAAACTGGGCTATTCTCCTAAGGCTATCCGCCAGGTGGCGGTGGCCTCTTATGAGGCGGAGCTGAATATCGTCATTCATTCCCTGGGGGGATGGCTGGAATGCGGCGTCCGGCCCGGTCTGATCCAGATCGTAGCCCGGGATAGAGGCCCGGGTATTGCCGACTTGGATAAAGCCATGGAAAAAGGCTTTTCCACAGCGCCGCCCCACATTCAGCAGATGGGCTTTGGCGCCGGCATGGGCTTGCCTAACATGAAGAGCTGTTGCGATGAGTTTACCATCGAGAGCAAGGCCGGCTCGCCTACGGTAATTACTATGTTGATTAAAGACGAAGGTTGACGCAATACCTGTTTTCACCATGAAGCTGAAAAGGAGGGGTGGTCGTGAAGTCCCATTCTGTTGCACTGGAAAAAGGACGTTGTGTCGGCTGTACCGCTTGCATCAAAAGCTGTCCGACTCAGGCCATTCGGGTAAAAAAGCGGATGGCCTTTATTACAGAAGCCCGGTGTATCGATTGCGGCGAATGTATCCGGGTATGTCCCAAATATGCCAAAATCGCCAATACCATGGACTTGGAAGTGATCCGGGAATACCGTTATCCGGTGGCTCTGGTTTCTCCCGCTTTATATGGCCAATTTCCCCTTGGCACGGACAGCTCCCTGGTTTTATCGGGGCTCATTGAAATGGGTTTTAAACGGGTAGTAGATGTGGCTCAAGGCGCCGATTATCTGGAAGGCATCATCAACGGCTATGTGGAGGATCATCCCGATATCCGGCCTTTGATTTCTGCCGGCTGCCCGGCAGTGAGCCGCCTGATTGCCGTGCGTTTTCCGGAATTGGCGGAGAATGTGATTCCTGTGTTTTCACCGGCAGAAATCATGGCGAAGCTGACCAGGGAAAAGATGATTAAAGAAGGTTACCCGGCAAAAGAAGTGGGCATATTTTACCTGGCCCCCTGCACGGCGGAAGTCACCGCCGCCAGAAACCCTATCGGCATGGATGAGCGGGTCATCGATGGCAGTATTAGTATCGGTGACGTTTTTTGGCCCTTGTTTAATATCGTCAAAGGATTGAAGGTCCCCGTGGTCAGTTCCCACTTTAGCGCCAAAGGCCTGCGTTGGGCCAGCATCGGCGGCGAAGCAAAAATGCTGAAGGGCAATTACAGCACTTTGGCTGTGGACGGATTAGGTTCGTTAATCGAAGTGTTGGAGTCCCTGTCCATGGGGCGGCTGCAGGGTATTGATTATATTGAAGGCCGGGCCTGCACCTGCGGTTGTGTGGGCGGCGTGCTCAATGTGGAAAACAGCTATGTGGCCCGGGAAATTATCCGCCAGACCAGCCGGCGGATAAAGCCTGAAATGGAAATGGAAGAAGGGGCCTTGCGCTGGCAGGACTACCAATGGAACCATAGCTTGCAATACCAGGCGGCTCTGCTTTTGGATGAGAAGCCGGAAGTGGCTATGCTGAAGCTGGAAGCGGTAAACGATATTCTCCGCAAGCTGCCGGGGATGGACTGCGGCGCCTGCGGCGCTCCCAATTGCCGGGCCTTAGCCGAGGATATCGTTCAGGATCAGGCCGACCAGATGGATTGCATTTTTGTTTTCCGGGACCGGGTCACCAGCCTGGCCGAAGATATGGTCAAGCTGTCCAGAAAGCTGCCCTTGTCCATGTCGGAAGATATGTAGATGCAGGAGGCAGAAAAGAGGACTCAATCAAAGGAAAATCAATCTCTGCTCACTTCTCGTCGATTAATCAAGGCTGCCCGCCAATTTGGGGCAGCCTTTTTTGCGGCGGTTTGCGATGGTTCGCAGCGGTTCGCAGCGGTTCGCAGCGGTTCGCGACGGGGGAGTCGGCGGCTCGCCGGTCCCTAATGCCCGCCCCGCTAAGCCGCATTCCCTTAATACCTGCCCCTCTGTTCACGTCTCCTCCTGCCCTCTGCGGACAAAAAAAGAACTGCCGCTCCTTGGCTTTCTTAAACCAATTTGCAGCAGCTCCCGGCCTTCGCCATCGCTTAAATGTGTCCGGCCTTCATTTTTGCTTAAACGTGCCTGCTTTAGGCTTGTTTTTCTTCTGCGGCGGCATTCAAATCAGCTAATAGCTGATCCACATCGATACCGTGGACCTCAGCGCCCTGGGCCAAATTTTCAAAACGGGCGGCCATACAGCCAATGCAGCCCATGCCATACTCTCTGAATACGGGAACAACCTCGGGAAAATTGGCTACGATATCGGTAATAGCCATATCTTTTGTAATCATGAAAAAAACCTCCCGGCTTAATATTTACTATAAGGATACCCTTATTAATTCGATTATATCAAAGCCTGGGCACAAAGCAATGTTTTTTTTGCCGGCTTTGTTTTAATAAAGCCAGTTTTAAATTAAACAATAAAAAAGAGAATGGCCTTTAATTATAGCCGGAAAGATGATAAAATAACTTGATAGATCGCAGTACTTATGCCGGATTTGCTCCGGCAATCAGTATAAATTGGGAGGTAGATAGCGTTGGCTAAGATTTTCGGTTTGGCGGGCTTGCGTCCGGCCGAAGCATGGGCAGAAAAGGTTACTTGTCCCCCTTACGATGTGATTAAACCGGGCACTCCCTTGGAAATGCTGCTGCAAAGCAATCCCGATTCTTTATATCATGTGATTTTAGGCGGCTCGCCGGTGGCTGAGCTTGCCGCTTTACGTCAAAAAGGCGCGCTTATCGAAGACGAAAAGCCCGGCTTTTATGTTTACGAGCAATGCTACGGCGCCCAGCGCCGTCTCGGTATGCTGGCTGCTCCTCAGGTTACTCCCTACGAGCAGAAAGAAGTTATCCGCCACGAAAAAACTTTTGATGAAAAAGTTAAAGGCAGGATAAAACTAATGGAAGAGACGGGCTATGTGACGGAGCCTATTTGGCTTTTGACGAGAGCGCCTATTGGCCAGGTTCTGGAGCAGGTTTGCACCGGCAATCAGCCCCTTTATGAATTCACTTCGGGTTTTCAGGGGGAGTCGGAGCTTAGCGGTATCAGCAACCGTATTTTCAAAATAGACGAAGACAGCGCTCAAGGTCAGTTGCTGAAAGATATGGTAGGGCGGGAGCCCCTTTATATTGCAGATGGTCATCACCGCTACCACAGCGCCCTCAAAATGGGCCTTGACCGCTGCATTGCTTACGTTTGCCCGGCGGATCAAGCCAAAATCCAGGCCTACAACCGGGTGATCCGGGGCAAGGTGGATTTTGAAGACATCAAAGAAAAGCTGCCTCTGGAGCCGGTAGCGGCTTTTGCCACGCCGGAGCGCCATTCCTTTACGATCTATACCAGAAAGGGCTTATGGCAGTATAAAGTTGACGCCGTCGATGAGAGGGATGTTATCGAACGCCTGGACTGCCGCATTTTGGAAAATACCTTGTACCCGCTGCTGGGCTTGCAGCATGACATGATTATGGACAGCCGCCATTTTGACTATTATCCGGAGCAGGATCTGGCCCGCATGCAGCAGGTGGTGGATGAAGGAATTTACGATCTGGCTGTGGCCCTCCATCCCGTCAATCCCGAAGATTTAATGGCAGTAGCTGATGCCGGCACCTTGGATCCGGAAATCGTTATGCCGGAGAAATCTACATTTTTTGCACCAAAAATTTTATCGGGATTGATCCTTATTCCTACGGCAAAATCCTGATATGGCAATTAAATTCGGATAATAACTATAAAGCGGTTATTATACCTTGAATTATGGAGGTGACCCATGCTGAAAGGCAAAAAAGTAATCCTGCGCACCCTTGAGGCCGCCGATGCGGAAATTCTGCAAAAGTGGTATATGGATAAGGATTTTCGCCAGGCTTATGATGCATATGATAGCATTGATCTTGAGTCGATTAAAGAAGAAATCGCTCAGTCCCAGGGAGGGATATATGATCCCCGGTTGGATAAGCTGACATTTTTAGTATTGAGAGCCAGAGATCAGGTACCCATCGGTGTTTGCTGCCTGCGCAATATTGACCGGCTCAATGGCAATGCCGAGCTTTTGCTGGGCATAGGAGAGAAGGATATGCGCTTGGCAGGCTTTGGCCTTGACCTGCTCATCGTATTGCTTGACCTGGCCTATTATGGGTTGGGCCTGCAGAAGACGTATATGCGGATTTTGGAAAGCCAGCCCTATGGCTTGCAAAATGCCCTGAAGTTTGGCTACAAGCCCGAAGGCCATTTGCGCAACCAGGCTTTTGTAGACGGCAAATATGCCAACGTCTTTTTTCTGGGGATGCTGCGGTCGGAATACGAAAAGCTTTCCATTGTCCCTAAATGGAAAAAAAGAAGCTAGTACTCTGTGACAACTTTTAGAGGTCACAAAGCACTAAAAGATTAATAGGAGATTATTGATAGAAATGGCAAAGATTTTAGGCTTTTGCGGTACGGCCAAAAACACGGGTAAAACCACGACCATGAAAGTAGTGATGGATGGCGCTTATGCCCAAGGCTTGAGGGTGGCCCTCACCAGCATAGGCTATGACGGTGAATTAGCGGATCATGTCACCGGGTTGCCTAAACCCAGGATATATGCGGAAAATGGTACCTTGGTAGCTATTGCCGAACGCTGCGCCAAGGAAAGCGGCGCCGACATCGAGATTTTAAAACGAACCGATATGGATACGGCTTTAGGCAAAGTGGTGATTGGCCGGGTGAGAAAACCCGGTCTGCTGTTGCTTGCCGGTCCCACCAAAAGCAGCGAGATTCGCCGGGCCAATGAAATGCTGGAAGAAGTGGGCTGTGATCTGATCCTGGTGGACGGCGCTCTCAACAGAATTGCTCCCATGGTAGAGACAGACGGCATAATTATGGCTACCGGCGCTTCCCGTAAAGCGGATATCGAGCTTCTGGCCCAGGAAACCGCCAATATCAGCAGCATATATGAGCTGCCTGTTTATGAGCCGGCGGCAGGCGCCGGTTTTGCGGAAAAAGTAGGGGAGGGAGCTATTTTGGAAAGCACCTCCCTTTTGGACGAAGATACGGCGGAAAGGCTGCTGGAACGGATCCAGCCCAGCACAGAAGCCGTTGCCATAAAGGGTATTATCGGCAGTGACGCTTTTGAAACCTTGCTGGAAAAAGGCGGTCAGAAGCTGCAAGGAGTGACCTTCGTTTTCCAGGATCCCATCAAAATACTGGTGTCCGGCTTGCCTATGGATTTACAGCGCTGGCTGAAAGGCCTTGAGAATATGGGGGCTAAAGTGGCTGTACTGAGGCAAGTGAAGCTGAAGCTGATTACCATCAATCCTTTTTATCCCCGTTACCGCTATTCCACCCATGATTATGAAGCAGCCTATGTTGATAAAGATAAGTTAAAAGAACGTTTTTTAGAGCTGGTAAAGGCTCCGGTAGTCAATGTTCTTGACGAGACAGAAGAAGAGATATTCCGGCGGGTTATGGAAGGGTAAATTATGAGCAAAGAAAGACCGATGGCTGAATACACTTATTTAAGAAGGATCAAAATCCAGTTAAGCATCATCACCTTTTTGTTGGCTGCCCTGATTCCGGTGGCCATTGCCGACGGCGGCAAATATGGCATAGCCGGCCTGGTTTTTTTGTTTGCCGCGGGCTTTGCGTTTATTATCTGGCAAGACAGCTCCAGCAAGATCCTGGTTTATGCCGACAGGATTGTGCAGGAAAAAGGCGCCGGCCCCTTGCGGCGAATCCTGACCATCAAGTGGCAGGATGGCCGTTATCTCAAAGACGATACCAGCCTGTTTACCTTTGGCCGCAGCTATATTTTGCAGGACAATCAGTCTAAGCCGGTGCGGATCAGAGTTAATTCTACCTTAAACAATTATGAAGAAATTTTAAAAACCATTGTAAAACGCTGCTCCGACTTGGAGCTTAATCAGCGGGCAAAGACATCTTTAGCCAAGATGGGCATAGATACGGCGAAGCTTTCATGAATCTGGCGATTTATGGGAACTATTTTTTCTTGACATCACAAAGGATTAGGATTAGTATCTAATTAATAATTATTATTTTTAAGGGATGGTATACATGAGCAAGAGTCAGCGCTTAACCAAGCAAAAAACAGCCATCCTGGAGATCCTGCGCAGCGTGGATACCCATCCTACGGCTGAATGGATTTACCAGGAAGCCCGTAAAGAAATTCCCGGCCTGTCCTTGGGCACGGTTTATCGCAATCTCAATCAACTGCGGGACAACGGCGAAATTTTGGAATTAAATTACGGCAGCAGCCAGAGCCGTTTTGATGGTACGGCCCAAAATCATTATCACTTCCGCTGCACTCAATGCGGCCGGATTTGGGATCTGCCCATGCCGGTGATGAAGACCATTGAGAATAAGGCAAAGGTACTAAAAAACTTCCAAATTGACGGCCATCGTTTAGAATTCTATGGTACCTGTGAGGATTGCCAGCAAGAGGAAAAAGCGGCGATTTAAAGGTGATGGGAAACATTGTTAAGCAATCGGCACACAGCCAGTAAAAATTGGGATCTCGCTATAGAGCGGATCCCAATTTTTTTGTTTTCTTCCCAGAGAGGGGCGGCCTGCTTTTTTCATAAGCGGGAATGATGTTCATTATAGCATGGGCAACGCCGGCCTCTGTCACAGATTTTGTAGTATATCCCGCATGCGTCTTGACTTTAACGCTGGCATTCGCCATGGCAATACCACAGCCCGCCATTTGAATCATTTTTATGTCATTTTCAGAATCGCCGATTGCCGCAATTTCAGTTTTTTTTATATCTAATATCTTGCTTAGATATTCTAAGGCCGACGCTTTGCTGGCTTGATTCGAGTAAATTTCCAGAGTGTCTTGCATTGCCAAATCTCCATGGGTCGCCTCCGGAAACCGCTGATTAACGTTATCTCTAATTGTGCTTAATAAATCGAGATCATTTGACATGATGGAAACCTTGTTTATTTTTGCTGAAGAAACAGGAGGGGCATGATTCGAATAAAAATTGACGGTACCTTCATTTTCTAGAACAGACACAACCCGGTCATCTCTGAATCTTATGTCTGTATAAGCCTTGGTTTCTGACATCAATACATAAGCCAGCTTCAAAAACCTGCATTCCCTTAATAAATAATCGACGATATCCTCTTTCAGGTATTCTTTATATACCATATACCGGTTTTTCACATCATAGAGAACGGAGCCATTTATCGTGATTGCATAGCTATCTATCTGTAATACCTTTAGGAACTGAGCAATGGATTCAAAGTGCCTTCCTGATGCAAGAACAATGGTTGCACCTTTATTTTTCGCATAATGAATAGCATTCAGCACTGAGGGTTGAATACTCGTTTCACCGTACTCAAGCAAAGTCCCATCGATATCTATTGCAATGAGTTTAATCATCCTTTTCTCCTTGTTTAATAAAATATCAGGATATCGGAACCCCGCGCGTATCCTTTGGGCTTCCGATACCCTGAAATGTGCTGACATGAACAGTAAGGAATTAAAGCCTTATTTTATTTTCAGATCGAAATATTCAGTAGCGTCGGATTTGCCCCAGGTATTGACAACGGCGGCCAGTTCCGGATGATCTTTGGCATATTCCTCTAAATCAATATTTTTCATCGTAGCGTCGATAGCCTGTCTCATGGACCTGCCTCCGGCTGTGGCTCCCATAGGATGGCCATGGATAGCGCCGCCGGCAGCCAAGCAAATGTCATAACCCAATTCCTTCATAGTTTTTGGGACAGCCCCCTGTGTCATGCCGCCGGACAGCATAGGCAGCAAGGACTTAATATGGAAAAACTTCTGCCGGGCATTGATTACCTGCTGCTGGCATTTGTAGCGGACAACGGGGAATTTGCCGTAAGGGCTGGTCACAATCTGCATGTCGGCGCCGGCCAGACGGGCCAGTTTGCCTACAAGAAGAGGGGAGCTTATGCCCTGATAGGGAGAGCCGAAAATAGCGCCGGAAAAGTCGATATGAGCCATAATTGGCACCTGAATTTCCGGATCATCGGCAATCATCTTGGCGGCGGAAAAGCCAACGGTATAGAAGTTGATCATCAAGGCCTCGGCGCCGGCGTCAAGGGCCCGCAAAGCATTTTCCTTGAGATGGGCTACATCGGAAGTGATATTGGGCACGTAGAGGGTTTTCTCTCCCGTTTGCTCGTTAGCCCGTTTTACGCTTTCCGTAATCAGCTTAACCCTCTTTGCCAAAGGGCAATAAGGGGGATTGGCCGGCAGCAGCTCGTCGTCTTTAATCAGATCGACGCCGCCCAGGGCCACCTCATAAGCCATTTGAGCCCCTTCCTCAGGCGTCCAGCCCAGATCTGGTTTAATCATGTTATTGACAAAGGGGCGATCCTTTACGTTCATGAGTTTTCTCAGGCCTTCAATGCCAAACTTAGGTCCATTAAAGCCTTTAAGCCATTCTTCCGGGAAAGAAATATCCAGAAGCTTCAGCACGGGAACCTGAGCAATGTTGCCGATTAAGGTAGAGAGCATCATGGGGATTTCCGGTCCGAAGTTGATGGCGGGGTAAGCCAGCTGAATCACGTATTTCCTGGTCTCATCCTTGGGCAAGACGTATTCGTAATCCGGCAGTCCGTAGACGGCAATTACCTTTCCGGTGTGGTTGTCCCGGACCCGGGAATGCTCGCCGGGAACCGGAGTCCAGGTGCTGGTGGTCTGCTCCTCAATTAAGGCGACTACATAACGCATGATCTCTTCCGTGGCGCTTTCGATGTAATAGGTTGCAATGATATCGCCATTTGCCACTGCTACATCCGGTAAACCATAACTGCTGTCTTTCATAAATTCTCCTCCTCAATATTCGTTGTTTAATGAATTTGACGGCTTTTAAGGCATTCGATTGCTTTTAAGGCTTTAGAATAACCTTGATGGCTTCTCCCCTTTGGGTCAGTTCAACTCCCTTATGGATTTCCTCAAGGGGCAATACGTGGGTTATATATTGGTCAACTTCAAACTTTTTCGTGGCAATGAGCTGGAAGGAATTAAAGTTGTCGATATGGTCATAGCCGTAATGGCCTATAATCATTAGCTGATTATAATGAACGATATTGGAGTCGATTTCGGTAAGGGCGCCTTTTTTAACTCCGCCAAAAAAGACAACCTTGCCTCTTTTGGCCGCCATTTCGATAGCCTGCCTTTGGGCCAGGGTTGAGGGGTTGGCGGAAATGATGACGTCGGCTCCCCAGCCATCAGTCAATCTTTTGACCTCACTAACCGGATCCGCATTATTGGAGTTGATCACCTCATCGGCGCCGAAGCTTTTGGCCAGCTCAAGACGGGAGTCTAAGACCTCGATGGCGATAACCTTCACCGCTCCCCTGAGTTTGGCGGTTTGAATATGCATACAGCCTATGGGCCCTAAGCCGATGACCACCACGATATTGCCCAGCTTAACATCTGCGTTTTCCTGGGCTGCATATACCGAGGAAAGGGGCTCCGTCATAACGGCCTGTTCATAAGTCATACCCTCGGGAATTTTTATTACCTGTCCCCGTTCCAATATACTCTTTGGCAAAAGCATATACTCGGCAAAGCCGCCGGGGATAGTGGTGCCCGGCACAGTAAAGTTCTCGCACTGGCTGTACCAGTTTTTTTGGCATGCCCTGCATTTGAGGCAAGGTACGATGGGAGAAACATAAACCCTTTCCCCCAGGGCATAGCCCTCTACAGCGCCGCCGATTTCCACAACCATACCGGTGATTTCATGGCCCAGGATCTGGGGGTATTTGATGCGATGATGGCCAAAGCCAATGGTGCGAATATCGGAGCCGCATAAGCCCACAGAGTCGATCTTGATTAAAACCGATTCCGGATCAACCTGAGGCTTGGCTACTTCTTCAATGCGTAAATCACCGGGGCCGTATAAAACTGCTGCCTTCATTTTTTTATCACCACCTGTTTCATTTTCAGATCAAAGTATTCGGTAGCAGCGGCTGTCCCTTGAAAATCCTCCTCTCTGCAGTTGCTGCCCGTAAGATTTTTGGCGGCGGTTACCACTTGATCGGCGGTGAGATTGTTTAAACCGCATTGGTACTCAAAGGAACCCCCTCTTGAATAAGCATCCGGGATGCCTATTCTTTTTAATGGGAGGCTGAACCCCGTCTCGGACATGATTTCCGCAATAGCCGAGCCCAGGCCGCCGATTATGGAATGGTTTTCCACCGTAAGGACGCCGTATTTTATGCCGGCGATATAACGCAAAATAGTTTCTGTTTCTAAAGGTTTAATGCGGGAAATATGGACATGCCTTATGCTGAGGCCGCTTTCTGCCAATTGCTCAAGGGCCTGGCCGATCCTGTCCGTCATGATGCCGCTGGAGAATATGAGGATATCTTCACCCTCCCGGAGAAGGCGGCAGGGCTGATATTTATTGACAGGACTATCCCTGAACAAACGCGGTATTTCTCCCCGCAGCATCCTGATATATACGGGGCCTTTTTGACGGTAAGCCTCCTCCAAAACCGTTTCCACATCCGTTGCATCGCCGGTTTCGTATATGCGCAGGTTGGGTATAGAGCGTAAAACCGCAAGGTCATTGGTTGCCTGATGGGAGGGCCCCCCCGGCGTCATTAAGCCCGGCAGAAAGCCAACGAAGGCCACGGGCAGATTGCTGTAAGCCACGGACATTTCGATCTGATCCAGGGCCCTTCTGTACATGAATACAGAAAAGGTGTGGAGCATGGGATAATAACCTTCTCTGGCCATGCCGGCGGCCCAGCTAACCATATTTTGCTCCGCAACGCCCATGGAGTAGTATCTTGAAGGGAAGAGCCTGGAAAACTCCTTGACTTCACAGGAACTGCCCAAATCTGCGGTTAAAACCACTACATTATCCTTATTTTGGGCCCATTTGATCAGATTCTTTGCATGAACCCCGGTTTCTTTAATCATAGCTTTTAACCCCGCTTAACAAGTGGCGCTGCTTCTCCACCGAATCTCTGTTTGCGTCGTTGATCCTGAAATAGTGAAGAAAGGGTTCATATTCCTTGAGAAAATCCATATTAAAGCTTGGGTCCGTATCGCAAATAACTGCGTTAGGCTTTCCCGGGGTTTGGCGCAGCATTGCTTTGGCCAGATCCTCCGGATTATGGCCGTCAATTCTGACGGTGTCGGCCCCAAAGGCCCTCAATCTATCCAGGATATCTTCAACATTCATCACGTCTTTGGTGAGGCCTTCCACCTGATGGAAGTTATTGTCGATTACGATAACCAGATTATCCAATCGATAATGGGCCGCTGCCTGAATAGCCTCCCAGGTTTGACCGGATTGCAGCTCCCCGTCGGAAATGAAAACATAGACTTTGCCCGAATCCAGCCGGTTTTTGCGGCTTAAGGCTACTCCCGCAGCTATGCTGATGGTCTGGCCCAGGGTGCCGGCGTTTGTTTCAAAGCCGGGACAAAAATCATTGCCTATGGCTTCCAGACAAGAACCGTCGGCCCCAAAGGCCTTAAGGACCTCCACAGAGAGTATTCCCACCGCCGCCAGGGTGCAGTAAAGGGCCATAGCATAGTGACCGGGAGAAATAAAGAGCCGGTCCCCCAAGCTGCTTTTTTCCCCATAATAGGCAGAGCCGCCAAAGGGAACATAGGAATCTATGGGGCATTCCAGGGGGAGGCTATCTTTTTCCAGGGATAGCTTTAGTACCCTGGCAAAAAGGGTGGCAAGGATTTCTGCCGCGGAACTGGCCTGGGTCAGGTAACCGCCGCCCTTATCCAATATTATGTTGAGGGCATTAAGCCGTATCTCATTGGCGTATTGGGCAACAGAGGGCTCCCGGATTTCCTTAATCATTTTTTATACCGCCGACAATATCCAGTATCTTCTTTTCCAAGTCTTTCTTACCTACGCCGGTCAGATAAGGAAGGCCCAGCAATACCGGTACGCCGGCATTGACTGTGATATTTGTGCTGGTTAAAACCAGATCGGGCTGAAAGGATTTAATGTCTTCGTCCAGGCTGGAGTAAGTGGTTTTTTTAATATCGGCGCTATAGCCTTTGCTTTCCAGCAAGTCGTTAACATTGGAGGCCATAATTGTAGAAGTGGCAATGGAGCTGCCGCAGGCGCAAATGATTTTCAATTTTTTCATATAAGCCAATCCTTTCCCTCTTAAAAAATGCCGCCGATAATATCCATGATTTTTTGCACAGCCACGCCAATCCAACTGCTGCCTGTTGCAATACTGGTTATGGTTACAGCTCCTTCAGGCACGTCAAAGCCAACTTCGCCGGCTAAGGTGGTGATTTCCGGCCCCAAGTAAGTAGCCGTCCACAGCAGGGCAATAACGATGGGGATGCCGATGATTACGCTGCGAAATACGTTGCCTTTGGTTATACCCACGCCAATGACGGTCATATACACCAGAGCGGGCAAATCGGCCATAGGCAAAGCCTTATTTCCGGGAAGAATTAAAGCGATTAAAATAGTAATGGGAATTAAAAGCACTGCTGTAACCAGGTTGGCGGGATCCCCCAGTATAATGGCGCTATCCATTCCGACGTAGACTTCATGGCCGTCCAGTTTCTCGGTCATATAGCCGGAAACACCGTTAGCAAAAGGCACCAAACCCTCCATCAATATAGCCACCATTTTGGGCAGGAGTACCATTGAACCGGCCAGCCCCAAGCTGGTGGTAAGAATTCCGCGATAATCAAAGCCCGCAATAATAGCCATTGCGGCACCCAGTATTAATCCAATGCTCATGGGCTCGCCAAACACGCCAAGTTTTTGTTTAATATTTTGAGGAGTCCAATTGATGCTATTTATTCCCGGTATCCGATCCAACAAGTAGTTGACCGGGTAAGCCACTATGCCTGCGGATTGAGAAAACAAGTGGGGGATGGTTACGCCGGGCACTTGGTAGTATTCATACATGTGTTTTTGGGTCCGGTCAGCTAAAAGGTTCAGAATGACTAAGATTATAATGGCTGTAAGAATACCGGCGATCAGGCTTTTGGTATGGGCAATAACGATTTGGCCATATAGCATGGGACCCCAAAAATTCCAGATGTCCACATTGAGGGTTTTCGTCCATTTCAGTTTAATCATGATAAAGTTAACAACCAGGGCGCCTATTACAATAATGGGGGCGGCAATAGAGCCCCAGGCAACGGCGGCGGCAGCGGGCCAGCCGATATCCAGCATGGTAAGCCTGTTTCCGGTCATTTCACTAAAGGCTATGGCTACAGGGGAAACGGCCCCCCAAAAATAGCCGATGATTAAATTGATGCCGATAAAACCGATACCGATAGTCAGGGCGGATTTAAAAGACTTGGAAAAGCCCAGCCTGAAAATCAGGCCCAGAAAGAACATAATAAAAGGCAATACTACTGTAGCTCCCAAAGATGTAAAGGTGTTTAAAATACTGGCTAATAGTTCCATAGATTTCGCCCCCTTCATTTACTACAGTTAAATCAATCGTTGTCACCTAAGCTTGCAAGATACCCGATTACCGCCTCTAAGGCTGCTTCCTCGTCGCTTCCCTGTACTTCAATTACAATTTTATCCCCCTTTCTTGCTCCTAAAGATAGCAATGACAGAATACTCTTAACATTCACCTGAGCATTGGCCTTTTTAATAAAAATTTCCGATTCATACTTGCCGGCTAATTGTGTTAAAACCGAAGCCGGCCTGGCATGTAAACCTACTGCATTGGTGACGGTAAATTCTTTTGTTAGCATCCGCATCCCCCTATATATTGTTTTGCTTAACCAATCATATTTTTAAAAGATTCATAAAGGGCCGTTGCCGAAGGGCTCTCCAGCAATTCCTTTAGCTTTTCTTCATCCTGAATAATGCCGCTTAGCTTTTGCAGGATTCCCGCTTGAGCATCGCTGCTGTTGTTGCCGAATAAGATGACAATCCGAACGGGTATATCCCTGTTTGAACCGCCCATATCTTTAAAGAGCACAGGCTCCTCTAATGTGGCGATAGCAAGAAAAGGCTGCCGTATCCCCTCGCCTACATGGGGAAGGCTTATGGGAATAGGGGTTTCAAGGCCGGTGGGATACTGCTTTTCCCGGGCCAGCAAAGCCGGATAAAAATCCTCCGTTACGAATTTTGCATTGTTAAGATGATCCGCAAGAAAATGGAGGACGTTTTCTGCCGAGGGGAAATTCAGATAGACAAAGGAGTTGGCCTCAGAAAAATTTAAAGCGTCCAACATATTTTTACCTCCCTAATAAATTAGCCACTTGCTCCGCCGTTTCAAGCTGCAGGGCCTTTTGGGATAAAGCTACGCATTCGTTAAAACGGCATTGGGTAACGGCTTTTTTTAATTCGGAAATTTTACGGGGAGACATGGATAGCTCATCCAGGCCCAACCCCACTAAAAGAGAAGCCGCTATTTTGTCGGAAGCCATTTCTCCGCACATGCCCACGGGGATACCGGATTTAGCGGCGCTTCTTACCACCAGATCAATCAGCCGTAAAATTGAAGGCTCAAAATAGTCCCTTAAATATTTTACCGAATTATTGTTTCGATCGGCGGCCAGGGTGTATTGCATTAAATCATTGGTGCCAATACTAAAGAAATCAACATATTTAGCCAAAACATCGGATAAAATAGCGGCGGCAGGGGTTTCTACCATGATGCCAACCTTGATATCCGGATCATAAGCCAGCCCTTCGGCTCTTAATTCCTGTTTAGCTAAGTTGAAAACCCTTTTGGCCTGAAGCAATTCCTCAAGGGTTGCAATCATAGGGAACATAATACGCAAGTTACCGAAATGAGAAGCTCTCAGCAAAGCCCGTAATTGGATTTTGAACTGGGCTTCATATTTCAGGCTAATACGAATAGCCCGCAGCCCTAAAAAAGGATTTTCTTCTTTCGGTATATTAATATAGGGGATGTCCTTATCGCCGCCCACATCCAGGGTCCGCACCGTTACAGGCAGGGGCGCTAAATCCGCTAAAACGGCTTTATAAAAATCAAACTGCTCCTCTTCCGCCGGCCAATCTTCCCTATCCATAAAAAGGAACTCAGAGCGCAGCAGACCAACTCCTTCGCCTCCTTGGTCAATCACACTTGCCGTCTCTTTTTGAAAGGCAATATTGGCATGGATTTCTATTTGGCGGGCGCCGCACAAAGTACAAGCCGCTATATTTTTATCCTTTTCTAAATCTTGCAAATATTTCTGGTAATCTTCCCTTTTTTGAGCATACTCTTTTTGTAAACTTTCGTCGGGTTTGATCAGCACCTTGTTATTAATGGCGTCAACAATTAACAGATCGCCTTCATTTACTTCATTGTGTATATTCGGTATGCCCATTATTGTGGGTATGCCCAGGGAATTGGCAATTACGGCTACATGGGAGGTGGCTCCGTCCAATTCCGTTACTAAGGCCAACACTTTGCGATTATCATAGCTGATTAAAGCCGATGGGCTGATTTCATCGGCAACCAAAATGAGGGGACCCGTTAGCTCCTGCCGGCCTTCCCTGCCGCTCAAAATAGCCAGCAAGCGGTCTTGAAGATCTTTTAAGTCAAAGACTCTTTGCTGAAATACCGGGTCGTCTATCTCAAGCAACATGGAAATAAATGAGTCAAAAGAGGCGGCAATGGCTGCCGCTGCAGAAAGAGCATCTTTTTGGATCCGGCTTAAAACCATTTCAATTAAAACAGGATCCTCAAGGATTGCCTTATGAGCTTCCATGATATGTTTCACATCGTCTGCTTTTTTATCTGCCGCCAGCTTGATTAAAGCCTCTATTTCGCCGGCTGCCTCGGAGAAAGCCGCTTTTGCTTTTTTGGCTTCCGCAGCCCCGTCAATATTTTGCTTTTCTTCATGAGAGGCCTTGCGTAAAGCTTTTTTAATAACCTTGGCCTGTCCTATAGCAATTCCCCTGCTGACACAGCTGCCCTGTAACATTTAATGCTCCTTTCCCGTTCATCCTTAAATCATTCCTCAAGCTCCCTGATGGCTTCCAAAAGGCTTGATTTATCTTCAGCGGATATGAGTTTAGGGATTAAGGCCTCTTGATTGGTCAAATCCATCAGGTTTTGCAAGAGTTCTAAGTAGCCGCCTTCCTGATTTGTGCAAAAGGTAAACAGTAAAAATACCGGATCATTTTCCGCATGGCCAAAACAAACGCCTAAGGGAAAAACTACCAGGCTCAAACCTAGTTTTTTTACAGAGGTGCCGGGAGGGGCGTGGGATAAGGCAATGCCGTTTTTGATGACAAAGTAGGGCCCATGCTCCTCAACTTTTTTGATAATCATGCGGTAATAAGCAGAATCAACATAATCGGTGTCTTTTAATAAATTGCAGCCCCGCTCTATAGCTTCTCTCCAGCCGATATCATCCTTTATGATGCTTACCAAATCCCTATCCAGCTGATCGCCAATCTTGTAGCTGGTTTTTGGGGTTTCTCCGATTTTTTGCAGGTATTTCTTGACGGTCTCGCTAATTTCGCCCTGAAAGGCGATTTTATCGGCGTCGTTGTATAAATTGGATTGTACATAATGGACAGAATCCGTAATATCCACACCGTTAGCCTTTGCATTTTCTTTGACCGCAGAGCCCCGCTGAACAAGCATTTGGCGAATTTTCCTTTTATCACCGGCGTCTAAAAAAGGGCTCACCACCGCCACCGGTATGTTATCAATATTCAAATCATAGGTTGAAACGATAAAATCGATGCCTTCAATTCTTTTTTTATAAAAATCATTTTTTGAAAAAACGCCTTTTACCCGTATATTGAACTCTCTTTCCAAGAAGGTTGCCAGCAGCTGACCGGTGGCCACATTATTGGGGCAGGCTACATATACCTTGTTGGTTGTCAGTTTTTTCAAATAAATCTCCATATGATTGCTGAGGTGGGTGGCGATAAACAAGATCTCGTTTTCGTCAAATTTAAGAGAAAGATAATTCTCCACAAGATGCTTGCATTCATAGACGGCGTCAATAATTTCCGGATATCTTTCGCACATTTGGCCTTTGAAAGGGTAGATATCCGATATAGCCGTGACCTGCATATCCATCTTCTTGCGAAGGAGACCCAAGAGATTATTAAAAAGTGTATAATCCGTATTAAAGTTGACCCCAAGCTTTTTAGAAATAGCCCGGATAAACTCGCTCAGGTAAAAATGCTGTTTAGAGCAGGTATTGGTCTGTCCCATTGACCAAGCTATGCCCTTTTTTTTGAGATAAAATCCGATACCGGCCATTTCTTCTCCGTCAAGCTTTATGCCAAGGCTGGCTTGGATTTTTTGCTCAATACCCAAGAAAAATTCGTCTTCGGCTTTTACAATATTACCCCTATTTGCCCAAAACAGCTTGCAGCCCTGGGCTATCCTGTTCAGAGCTACATAGAGATACAAGGCTAAACAATACATGGATCCTTTTGTTATTAATAAGTGTTTTTCTTCCAGAAATTCTTCCAAAAAAGCTTCTATGCTTTTAATATCCACGGTTTTAAAAACGGCGGAGTACAATAACCTGGGATAAACGCTGAATTCATCAAAAATGTCGTAATGCTTTTCAAGCAATTCGCAGATAACCAGCCTTTTTTTATATTCAATGGCTTCGATATGCAACCCCAGGTTATCAGAATGGTGTTTGAGGCCGTAATGCTCCAATTGCAGCTTAATGGAGATTAAATCCGTGCAAATTGTGGCGCGGCTGACTTTTGTCTCAACCATAAAATCAGCTATTTTAAAAGGTTTATCAGAAGATAAAATCTTTATTAAAGAGTAAGAAATTCGCTCCTGGGCCGTCATGGAATATTGGTGAGCCGCCATATTGTATAACGCCCAGGAGACCCCTTCCAAATCTGCGCCCTCTTCTAAACCGGCAAAACGGCCTTTATTAATGGAAATAATATTATTAGGATAAATATCCTTGAAAAAATAATTTATATCATCGATATCATTTCTTATGGTTTTTTCAGACACACCAAAATCTCTTGCAAAACTGTCAAGACTTATGTAATGAGACCTATTGATTTGGAAGAAGTACCTAAGCATATCAAGGGCTCTTTTTTTCATGTCTATCAATTCCTATCTAACGTAATCTTATATTGCTGCTCAATACGGCACAAGTGTAATTGATTACCTCTATTAAGAAAGAAATTAGACTGTATCTTCTAACCTTTCAGAAAATACGATGGCTCATAAAACTAAAGAATGCTGTATCCTGATTTATTTCAGCCACAAGTGACAGGTTAATCATTCTGTGGTAGACTATATAGCGCAGATTGGCATTATGCTATTAGCGTTACTTTTAAAAAAGGTTGTGACACCATGGAAGTCTATGCTTTGGTCGGAGCCAGCGGTACAGGCAAAAGCCACCGGGCCATGACGGTAGCCTATGAAAATGATATCAACACGGTTATCGACGATGGCCTGCTGATCCGGGAAGGCCAGCGGCTGGCCGGTTCTTCTGCCAAGGCGGAGAAAACGGCGGTGCGGGCAGTAAAACGGGCAATTTTTGTAGAAGATGCTCACCGGGAAGCAGTAAAAAAGGTTCTTGCGGAAGTCAAGCCCGACAAGCTGCTGATCTTGGGCACCTCCGAAAAAATGGTCAACCGCATCAGCGAAGCTTTAGAGCTGCCGCCTCCTGGCCGTTACTTTACCATTGAAGAAGTAGCCAGCCCCAATGAGATCGCTACGGCCAAGCAACTGCGAAAAACTTACGGTATGCATGTGATTCCCGTACCGGTGGTGGAAGTAAAAGAGGATCTGCAAGGCTATCTGATGCGGCCTATCCGCTATTTGCTGCGGCTGAAATCCGGCCATAAGCAGGGGGAGAAAACCATTGTCCAGCCAAAATTCAGCTCTGTGGGCAAACTGGTGATCACCGACCATGCCTTGGATCAAATCATTACTTTTTTGGTGGCAGGCATACCGGGAGTGGCCAAGGTTACAAAGGTGCAGGTGGAGGTCAGCAAAGGCAATGCCGAAGTGAGACTGGAATTTACCGCCCGGCTCTCCGGCTATATCCCCGATATGGCTGAGGATATTCGCCGGCTTTTAGAAGCCAGGGTTGTGGAGCTTTGCGGCATCACGGTAGAGCAGGTGCATCTGCTGGTGAGAAACTGCGTAGCCTGAGATCTTTTGGCCGGCCAATCAAATAATGCAAGATAAACCGGGAGGCTCTTCTCTCATAAGGAGGCCTCTTTTTTGCTGTCCCCGTCAGTACCGCGGCGGGCGGTCCTGTGGCGGATGATCCCTGTACAAAAATTGCGTTTATACGCAATTGTCCAGGCCAGGGTGTACAAAAATTGCGTTTGTGGGTAAAATGCAAGTGCTAATCAAGGTCTGCCAGTGGCCACATATGCAAAAAATGCACCAATTTGGCCAAAAACCGGCTAAAGTGGGATCAGCCAGGGAAGGACATTTACCCACAAACGAAAAAAATGTACAGGGGGGTGCCGAAAATGCATACAAACGCAATTTTTGCACAGATGGCTGTCCCCGTCAGGGCCGGGCACTGCCTCGCCATAAGGGCCCTGTCCCGCCGCTGAACCGGGCTTGCTCTCCCGAGGAAAGAACAACCCTTCTTTGAAAGTGACAGGCCAACCATTCTGTGATAGACTATATAAGACTTTAGAATGGAGATAAACCGAAATGAAAGCGGCAGAATTTGGACAATTCATACAAGAAAAAGGCCATGTGGCGGTTTCCGGCTGGTTGCTGGAAAAGCACCAGGCTCTCAATATCGGGCCGGAGGAATTAGGTTTTTTGATTCTGGCCCTTTTTCAGCAGCAGCAAGATCAAAAGGCCTTGAGCGGTCAAGGCCAAGGTCCAAGCAGCCCTGCGGATCAGGCTTATCCGGAGCAGGAAGAGCCGGGTACTAATCCCTGGCTGGGCCGGGCTTTGGATAAGGGCTGGGCCAAGTGGCGGGGGGAGGGAGCAAAACGGCAAGTCGTTTTTGATCCCTTATGGCAGAGGCTTTACGAGCTGTGGGAAGAGGAAGAAAAGGAAAAAGAGCGGCAAGAAAGACCTCAGAATGCCGGTAAAAATGATTTTGATTATTGCCGCATCGTCAAGGAGCTGGACCGGCTGCGGGGCAGTCTCAGCATTACCGCCAGAGAAAAACAATTAATTCAGGAGTTCAATATAAAATACGGCTGGTCCACCGACTTCATCCTTAACTTTTTCCGGCTGTGCAGCCAACGGGATTTGGGCCAGATAAAAAATTACAAACCCCTGGCAGCCCAGATTTATCGCAGCGGCATATATACGCTGGAGGGTCTGGCCTCCTTTATGAACGAGGTGGACTGGATCGGCCGCAAGGCGGCAGAAATCAAAAAGGATTACCTGGGCCTTTACGGTATGGTAACGGTAATGGAGCGGGATTTCTACGTGAAATGGCATGTGGCCTGGGGCCTTAGCCATGGCCTGATTCTGCGGGCGGCCCGGGAATCCGTAGGGGCAGCCAATGCGACCTTTAAGTATATTGATTCGATTCTGGAAAGCTGGCATGAGCAGGGCATCAATAGCTTGGAAGCCTGCGAAGAAGCCATTCGGCTCTGGAAGGAAGAAAAAAAGGCCGCAGCCAAAGGATCAAAGGGCCAGGACAGCCCCAAAACCGGCAAAAGCAATCGCCGCCAGGCCGAAAAGGAGCGGGGCTCCAGCCTGTGGTCAGGCTATGAGGAAGATGATGAACACAGGCGCAATGAGGGGGCTTAAACAAGGATGGATAGAGATACCAGGCGTCTGCTGAAACAGGCGGAGCGGGACAAAAGAATAATGGAGCTCTATAGCCGGAGCCCCCAGTTGAAAAAGCTGGATGATGATCTGGCCGCTGCCGGCCGGGAAGGTCTGACTAAGGTGTGGCAAGGAACCGCTATCGCCGGCATCCAAAAAAAGATCAGCCTTTTGCAGGAGAAGAAAAGCCAGCTTTTATCATCTCTGGGCTTGGATGAAACCGTTTACGAGGTGGCTTGGGATTGTCCCCTGTGCCAGGACAGAGGTTATGTCCAGCCGGGACAGCCTTGTTCCTGCCAGCGCCGGGATGACGGCAGCCGCCGGATCCTGGAAAGCGGCCTGTCGCCCTTGCAGAAGAAAATGACTTTCGAAAATTTTTCTCTGGAGTGGTATGACCAGCCGGCGGAGGTGGAGCGGCTGGTGCAGCAGATGCAGGGCTTTAGTGAGCTGCTGGTTCAGGGTGAGCCTTGCGGCAATCTGTTTTTGTTTGGGCCCGTGGGCAACGGCAAAACCCATCTCTGCAGCGCTGTGGCTAACCGGGTTTTAGGGGTGGGAAAAAGGGTGATTTACATCCGCACCGAGGAACTGCTGGAAGCTTTACGGGAGGATTTTTACGGCCGCAGCGAAAAACCGGAGCGGGAGCGGCAGGAGCGGCCCGCCTTCAGCCGCAGCCAGCTAACGGCCCGGCTTTTGGAGGCGGATTTGTTAATATTGGAGGACTTGGGCACGGAACGCCTCACCGATTTTGCGGAAGAGCAGCTAACCAGCCTCATCGACCAGCGGATTAGCTGGCAGAAGCCCTGGATCATTACCAGCCATCTCATCGGTGACAAGTTCAGCGGCCGTTATGATTTGCGGCTGGTGGACCGGGTATTGGGCGAAGGTAAACGCCTCTATTTGAAAGAAAATAGTATACGATTCAAAAAGGCTCAAAAAGAGAAAAGCTCCAGCCGCTAGAAGACAGTGGTGGACGAAGATTTATACAGTGTTGTGAATAATATAAAGACACTAGATGTAGGGTGATCCTGGGATCACCCTTATTTTTTATACCTTTTTCTGAATGTAATAAAATGGGTGTTAAATTTTTATTAATTTTTTTGGTGGTTTTTTGAAATAAAAGGTGGTGCAAAGTGGAGTGAAGTGGTATACTATGGAGTAAATAGGAGTGCTAGTGGAAGAGTGGGGGGGAGAAAGGAGGCGGGGCATGACCTTCAGCGGTGAATATCAGCACGGCATCGATGAAAAGGGCAGATTGATCATGCCCGCCAAATTTCGGGACAGCCTGGGGACAAAATATATGCTGTCAAAAGGTATGGAAGCCTGCCTTTTCGTTTACCCTATGGAAGCCTGGGCTCAGCTGGAAGAAAAGCTCAATGCCTTGAGTGTATTCAACCGGCGCAACCGGGATTTTAAGCGCCGCTTCTTCTCCGGTTCCGGCGAGTGTGAGGTTGACAAGCAGGGGCGGACCTTGATTAATCAGGAGCTCCGCGGCCACGCTAATCTGACCAAGGATGTGTATATTGTGGGAGCCGGCGATCATTTGGAGATTTGGGACAAGGAAGCCTGGGAAAACTACCGGGGCGGCCTTGACGAAGATTATGAAGCTTTGGCTGAGGAGCTTTTTCAATGATTCCTTTTCGGCATAAGCCGGTACTTTGGCAAGAAACTATAGATTTGTTAAATCTGCGGCCGGGAATTTTGGCGGTGGATTGCACCGTAGGCGGTGGTGGCCACAGCCGGACTATTTTGGAGCGCATACAGCCCTCCGGTTTTTTGGTAGCCATTGACCAGGACCCCCAAGCCTTGCAGGCGGCGGCGGCAAACCTGGAAAGCTTTCTGGCAGAGCAGGCCCAAGATCAAGCCGAAGCCCAAGAAGCCAAAGCCCAAGAAGCCAAAGCTTGCGGCAGGGCCGTGGGCCATAAAACCTATGATAAGCCCTATACCCTGGTTCACAGCAATTTCTCCCGGATTAAAGCTATCCTGGAGGAGTTGGGCATAGCGGCCGTTGACGGGGTGCTAATGGATTTGGGGGTGTCCTCCTTTCAATTGGACGAAGGGGACCGGGGCTTCAGCTATCAGCACAACGGCCCTTTGGACATGCGGATGAATCCGGCTGCCGGACAGACGGCAAAGGAAGTAGTGAATCAAGCTTCCGCCCGGGAACTGGAAGAGATTTTATGGCGCTACGGGGAAGAACGCTGGAGCCGGCGCATCGCTCAATTTATTGTGGAGGAAAGGGCGCAAGCTCCTATAGAGACTACGGAAGATCTGGTCAGGGTGATTAAAAAGGCTATACCGGCAGGGGCCAGAGAAGATGGACCTCACCCGGCCAAACGCAGCTTTCAAGCTTTGCGGATATTTGTCAACGGTGAACTGGAGATATTGCAGCAGGCTATCGACGATGCAGTAGAGTCCCTGGCTCCCGGCGGCAGGCTTTGCATCATTACTTTTCATTCTTTGGAGGACAGGCTGGTCAAAGACGCTTTTAAAAAGCTGGCGGCAGGATGTATTTGTCCCAAGGATTTACCGGTTTGCGTTTGCGGCAAAAGCCCCCAGGGCAAGATTCTCACCTCAAAACCGATTTTACCCAGTGCTGAGGAAGTGGCGGAAAACCCCAGAGCCCGCAGCGCTAAATTAAGAGGCTTTGAAAAATACTAATGATCATTTGGGAGAAACGTTATGGCTATACCATTGCGAAAAGTAGCCGGCGACTATATTGCCTACGGCCCCGGCACCGAGCCTCAGAGAAGGCGGCAGGAACCGCAGCAAAAGAGGGAATTAAATACCAAACGGCTGGTCCGGCGGCAGGTTAAGTCCAATGCCGAATTCCGGCGCACAGCAGCCTGGGTATTTTTTGGAATGGCCCTTGTGTTATTTTTGCTCAGTATGTCATACATATTTGTAAAGGCCGGCGTCAGCCGCTTAAATTATCAGATTAATACCTTGCAAACCGAGAATGAACGTATTGTATTAGAGAATGAAAAAATCAGGGGCCGGATTGCAGAGCTGCGCTCCCTGGACCGGATAGCGGCCATCGCCAGCCAGGAGCTGGGCATGGTCAAGAATGAGGCGGTAGAGTATATGGTGATGTCGTCCACCATTGTAGCAGAAGGGAAAATTAAGGCTGACGAAAATCAGGCAGAGGAGGAAACGAAGAGCATCAAGCCTCTGGCGGCGGCGATCGATTTCTTCTTGGCCTGGAAAAAATAGTAAGAGGCAGGATGAATTATGCGGCAAAAGCCCGTATCGATAAAGACAAAAAAAAGGATTCAGGTTATCTTGGTATTGGTTTCCCTGGCGTTTGCCGGGCTCTTTTGCCGATTGACCTGGATTCAGCTATTTAAAGGCGATGAATTTGAGAGCCTGGCCTCTGATAACCGCTTTAATGAGGTTCCCATCAATGCCCGGCGGGGTGTTATTTATGACGCCAAAGGCAAGCCTTTGGCCATCAGCGTCATGACGGATTCGGTGTACGTTAACCCCATCGAAGTAGTGAAAGCCAAAAAAGTCGAGGAAGTGGCGGGCCATCTGGCTGAAATACTGGAGATGGATAAAGAGGGCTTGGTTGAGCGGATCAACAAAAACAAGACCAAATGGTTTGTGTACGTTAAGCGGAAAATTACTGAGGAGCAGGCCAGCGCTATTAAGGCCCTGTCCTTGCCGGGGGTGGATTTCCAGGAAGAGCCCATGCGGGTATATCCCAAAGGCAGTTTGCTGGCCAATTTCCTGGGCTTTGTGGGTACGGACAACAACGGCCTCAGCGGCCTGGAGGCTGCTTACGACAGCGTACTTTCCGGCGTTGCCGGCAAGCTGATGATGGAACTGGATCACCGGGGCCAAAGCATTCCCGACGCCACCCAAAAGTACATTCCTTCCCAGGATGGGCAAAGCTTGGTACTGACCGTAGACGAAACCATCCAGTACATCCTGGAGAGGGAAGTCAAAAAAGCCGTGGAAGAACATAATCCGGACAAAATGGGTATTTTGATGATGGAACCGAAAACCGGCAGAGTGCTGGGCATGGCGGAGTATCCCACCTTCGATCCCAACCACTTTAATGATTACGACCAGAAAAACTGGCGGAATTCCCTGATCTCCGATGTTTATGAGCCGGGCTCCACATTTAAAACAGTGATAATGGCGGGAGCTCTTGAAGAAGGGGTAGCCTCCATCAATGATCATTTCTATTGCGGCGGCGCCGTCAAACTGCCCGGCGGCACGGTGCGCTGCTGGCGGTCCACCCCCCACGGCTCCCAAAGCTTTTTGGAAGGAGTGCAAAACTCCTGCAACCCCGTATTCGTCACCATTGGGCTGAATATGGGCAAGGATATCTTCTATAAATACCTCAATGGCTTTGGCTTCGGCAAAAAAACCGGCATCGAGCTGGCCGGCGAGGCCACCGGCATCCTGGTGCCCCAAAAACGGGCCCAGGAGCTGGATCTGGCTACCATGAGCATCGGTCACGCCAATGCAGTGACGCCTATCCAATTGCTGACGGCCTTTTCTGCCATCACCAACGGCGGCAACTTGATGAAGCCCCAAATCGTCAAAGAGATCCGGGATAGCGAGGGCAATGTAGTAAAGACCATCGAGCCGGAAGTGGTGCGCCAGGTTATTTCCGCTTCTACCTCCGAAAAGGTCCTGAAAGCCCTGGAGACGGTAGTCAGTTCCGGTACGGGTAAAAGTGCTTATATTGAAGGCTACCGTGTAGGCGGCAAGACCGGTACTGCCCAAAAGATAATACCCGGCATTGGCGGTTATTCCGATAGAGAATTTATAGCGTCTTTCATGGGAGCTGCTCCCGTCAATGATCCTCAGATTGTGTGCCTGGTGGTTATGGACTATCCCAAAGGTCCGCTGCACACCGGCGGCGCCGTTTGCGGCCCGATTTTTCAAGCTGCGGTTAAGGATGTGCTCAGCTATTTGCAGGTGCCCACCCAGGTGGAGCCCGGGAAGGTCAGCGCCACCTCTCTTGAAGAAGTTACCTTATTGGATTATACGGGAATGTCTGTTGCCGCTGCCCAGAGCCAGGCTGCCAGCCAGGGACTCAGCGTATCTATAGTAGGCGCCGGCGACCAGGTATATGCCCAATTGCCCTTGGCCAATACAAAAATGCTCAAAGGCGGCAGCGTGGTTTTGTATACGAAGCTGCCGAAGAGCGCGGAAACCCTGCAACAGATCGCGGTGCCGGAATTGACGGGCAAAACCGCCGAGGAAGTCTTGGCTATTGCGGCGGAATACAATTTGAATTTTGAGCTGACGGGCCAGGGTGTGGTCATGTATCAGCAGCCCTCTCCCGGGGTAATGGTGGATGTGGGCAGCAAAGTCACCGTGGGATTAGAAGAGCCTCTGGCCGAAGGGGCATCGGGGGAATTAGCAGGTCCCTGATGACTGTCCGGTAGGATAGATCAAATACTGAGGTATTATGGTATGGGAGGTGAGGTTGTTTGAATCTAAGAGAATTAGTTGCCGCCGGCCCCGGTTTGAGCCGCTGGCAGCAGGATGTAGAATGGGATAAAGAGATTGGATCCGTCACTGCCGATTCCCGCAAAATAAAAAAAGGCGATGTTTTTGTTGCCCTAAAAGGGGAGCACCATGACGGCCATCAGTATATAGATCAGGCCTTAAGCCAGGGAGCTCTGGCGGTAATCCTGGAGAATGAGGAATTTTGCGCCGAAAAAAAGCCCTGGATATTGGTGAAAAACAGCCGGGAGATTTATGGTGCCATCATGCAAACCCTGGCCGGCAGGCCCTCTCTGGCGATGAACGTTATCGGCGTAACCGGGACCAACGGCAAAACCACCGTAACCAATATGGTGGCCAATATTATGGAGGAAGCGGGCAAAAAAATAGGTCTTTTGGGTACGATTCAAAACAGGGTAGGAGGGCGCCGGGAGGCTGCCCTGCTGACCACGCCGGATAGTCCCCAGTTGGCCGAACTTTTCCGGCAGATGAAAGAAGAAAAGACGGACTATGCCATTATGGAGGTTAGTTCTCACGCTCTGGCCCAATCCAGAACTGCCGGCATTGAATTTGACGTGGCGATTTTTACGAATCTTAGTCAGGACCATTTGGATTACCATGAGACTTTTAATGAGTATCTGGCCCAAAAGGCAAAACTTTTTTCCGGCCTCTCTCCTAAGGGGGAGAAAAAACGCAAAAAAACGGCTATACTAAATCTGGATGATAACTCCAGCGCTTTCCTGGCCGACTACTGCCGGGTGCCGGTGATCACTTACGGTTTAAACGGTTTAAGCCATGTCCGGGCTGAGGATGTTCAGCTTTCTGCTGAAGGGATCCGCTATCAGTTGGTCTATGGCGGACGCCGCCAGGATATCCGTCTTAAGCTCCACGGCCGGTTTAATGTTTACAATTCCCTGGCAGCCATTACCGCTGCCTTGGTTGAGGGCGTGGATATTGAGGTGATTCAGCGGGCTTTGGCAAAAATGGAGCCGGTGGCCGGCCGTTTTCAGCAGGTAGCGGATCCTACGGGCAAGCTGCCTTTTAACGTATTTGTGGATTATTCTCATACGCCGGACAGCTTAGAAAACTGCATCATCACCGGCAGGGAGCTGTGCCGGGGCAAAATTATCAGCGTTTTTGGGGCCGGCGGCCACCGGGATGTGACGAAGAGGCCTTTGATGGGAGAGGTGGCAGCCCGGTTGTCGGATGTTACTATCGTTACCTCCGATAATCCCAGAGAAGAAGAGCCTTTAGCCATCATCCGTGATATAATGAACGGGATGAAGGGACCCCTGGCCAAGGCACAGGTACTGACGGAGCCGGACCGGCGGCAGGCCATTGTGAAAGCGGTATCCCTGGCTCAGCCCGGCGATATTGTGCTGGTCTGCGGCAAGGGCCATGAGAATTATCAGATCGTAGGCGGCGAGAAGCTGGCCTTTGACGACTATGAGGAAGTCCAAAAGGCCATGAGATTAGTACAATAGCCGAATTTAATGAACTAGAGAGGTTATGACCCGATGCCCGATTATTTGAAAGCCGGTTTGACGGCTCTGGCAGTGGCGCTGATTAGCGAGCCCTTCCTGATACCGGCTTTGCGCAGGTTTAAGTTTGGTCAATTTATCCGCCAGGAAGGCCCTCAAAGCCACTTGACGAAGTCCGGCACTCCTACCATGGGAGGAATCATGTTTTTAATAGCCATACCGGCGGCTATGTTTTTTGCCGGCAAGGTAGGAATGGAGAGCTTTCTGGCTTTATATCTGGTTTTAGCCATGGGGCTCCTGGGCTTTATCGACGATTACCTGAAAATCAAAAAAAGGCAATCGGAAGGCTTAACCTCTAAGCAAAAATTTATTGGACAAATTATTGTGGCCCTGATCTTTGCCGCAGTATTATGGTGGATGAAGGGCGGCAGGGTTTGGTTTCCATTTGCTAACCGCTTTTATGACATCGGTATTCTGTATATTCCGGTGGCTGTATTTATCATTGCGGCTACAGTCAATGGCGTAAACTTTACCGACGGCCTGGACGGCTTGTGCTCCGGCGTTACCTTTTTTGTGGCTTTAGCTTTTCTTTTGCTTTGCCGGGCCTGGGGCCTCAGCCAATTGACCTGGTTTGCGGCCAGCCTGGCCGGCAGTTGCCTGGGTTTTTTGTTTTTTAATCTCCACCCGGCCCGGGTTTTTATGGGGGATACAGGCTCTCTGGCCCTGGGCGGAGCGGTGGCTGCCCTGGCCCTGCTTACGGGCACCGAGTTTTTACTGCCTCTCTTAGGCGTTGTTTATGTAGTGGAGGTTTTATCGGTGATTTTGCAGGTGGGTTATTTCCGTCTTACCGGCGGCAGAAGGCTTTTTCGCATGGCCCCCCTCCACCACCATTTCGAACTTTGCGGCTGGAATGAAAGCCAGGTAGATATTGCTTTTTGGTTTTTAACGGCCTTGGTTTCTTTGATTTTTCTCGGTATATTAATTTAAGCCTACTGAGACCGGACAGTTCGGCAGCAGGATAAAGAAGGGTTCATTATGTGGCAAGGAAAAAGGGTATATCTGATTGGCGCAGGCCTGAGCGGTCTGGCTGCCGCCGGCTGGCTGCTGGAGCAAAAGGCCCTGGTTTGCCTCAACGATAAAAAAGCTTTTGAGAATTTTGACGAAGCAAAAAAGCGGGAGCTTCTGAACCTTGAGGCCAAGGGGGCAATACTGGATCTGGGTAAGCCCTGCGATCCTTTAAGCTTTAAGGCCGAGTTTGTCGTAGCCAGCCCCGGAGTGCCTTTGGATCAAGCCGGTATAGCGGAGGCTAAGGCTAAAGGTATTCCCGTCACCAATGAAATAGAATTAGGCTGGCAGGTGAGCCGGGCTTCTATTGTAGCGATTACCGGCAGCAACGGCAAAACTACGGTGACCAGCCTGGTGGGCCGGATGCTGGAGGCAGCGGGCTTTGATCCCTTTGTCGGCGGCAATATCGGCACTCCTTTTATTTTGGCGGCTCCCGGCCTGAATGATAGGAGCTGGGCGGTGCTGGAGCTTTCCAGCTTTCAGTTGGAGGGCGTCTTGTCTTTAAAACCCAAGGTGGCGGTTTTTCTCAATCTGACGCCGGATCATCTGGACTGGCATAAATCCTTTGCCAATTATGAGGCTGCCAAGTGGCGGATTGCCCGGTTTCAAGGGCCTGAGGACTGGCTGATTCTCAATTATGACGATGCTCTTTTGCGGGCGGAGGGCCATAAGAAAATCGCCGGGTCCGCCGGCGCTGGGGCGGGTCAAACTCAGCGGGGGCCCCGGATTTTATGGTTTAGCACCAGGGAAAAGCCGGCTCCCGGCTTATGGATAGATCAGGAAGGCTGGGTAAGGTTCTGCCCTGTGAGTTCGGTGGAGAGCGGGGGTGCTGATCCGGATGAAAAAGCCGCCGCTGATTCCGAGGGGATCAAAGTCATGCCGGCGGCGGAATTTGCTTTGCCGGGCCGGCACAACCAGGAGAATTTGCTGGCGGCCCTGGCGGCCTGCCTGGTCTTGGATGTTCCTCTTGAAGTGCTGCGGCAGGCTGCCGCTGGTTTTAAAGCCGTTGAGCATAGGATGGAAGTGGTAGGAGAGTGGCAGGGCGTACTGTATGTCAATGATTCCAAAGCGACGAACCCTGATTCCGCCATTAAGTCGCTGGATGCTTATGAACGGCCCATTCTGCTGATTGCCGGCGGCGACGGGAAGAATGCACCTTTTAAGGAAGTAGCCGAAAAAATCGCCGAAAAGGCCAAGCTGGTGGTCTTAATTGGCAAAGACGGCGATAAAATGAAAGAAGCCCTATTAGAGCAGGGCTTCGATAGCATCCGTATGGCAGCTACTTTGGAGGAGGCTGTGGACATTTGCTGCGGTCTGGCTCTGCCGGGGGATTTGGTGCTTTTGGCGCCGGCCTGCGCCAGTACGGATATGTTCACCAATTATGCGAAGCGGGGCGAGGCTTTCAAAGCCGCGGTCCTCCGGACCCAATCCGCTATCCGCAGATGCTGAGGGCGCGGATGTTCGGCGGAAAAAATTCCACCACAGGGAGGGGGTGACGTCGTTGAAGAACAATACCAGAAACTCATTAAAAAAGGGCACGCCGGATATGTGGCTCTTTTTAATTACTTTATTTTTAGTGGGCATCGGCATCATCATGGTGTTTAGTGCCAGTTATTATGATACTCTGTCCAGTGATCCCTTTGAATATTTAAAGCGCCAGGGTAGTTTTGCAGCTATTGGCGTTGTGGTTATGCTGATTGCCATGAATTTTGATTATCAAAGATATCGCTATTTTTATAAGCCTTTGCTGGTCATGACCCTCGTCCTTCTTGTGGTAGTATTTCTTTTCGAGGATACGAAGGGTTCTCATCGCTGGATCCCCCTTGGCATCATCAATTTGCAGCCTTCGGAAATAGCGAAATTCACCTTGGCTTTATTTCTGGCCGTCTTTCTCAGCCGCCGGGAGGCGGACCCCAATGATTTGCGGGGGGATCTGGGCCGCGTCATCATTGTTCTGGGCCTGGTGCTGGGCCTGGTTCTGATTGAGCCGGACTTGGGTGCTACCATGTCTTTGGCGGGTATGTCCATGGTTATTCTCATTGCCGCAGGTCTGAAATGGTTTTACGTGGCGGCGGCGGCGGTGGTGGGCGGCGGCGGCGTTGTCTTTGTTATTATGAATAGTGAATATCAGATGCGGCGTATCATGGGCTGGCTGGATCCCTGGGGTGACCCGGCCGATACCGGCTATCAGCTTATCAATTCCCTGTATGCCCTGGGCTCCGGCGGTTTTTGGGGGATGGGCATCGGCAACAGCCGGCAAAAGCTGGGCTTTTTGCCGGAGCAAAATACCGACTTCATCTTTTCCATCATTGGCGAAGAGCTGGGCTTCATCGGCGCCGGATTTGTTGTTATGCTCTTTTTATTTTTTGCCTGGCGGGGCTACATGATCGCCGTCCGCTGCCCGGATCTTTACGGCAGTTTGCTGGCGGTAGGTATTACCACCAGCCTGGTTTTTCAGGCAGCCCTCAATTTAGGGGTGGTTACCGGCTGCCTGCCGGTGACGGGTATTGCCTTGCCTTTCCTTAGCTACGGCGGTTCTTCTCTGCTGATGTCCATGGGCTCCGTAGGCGTATTGCTTAATATATCCCGTTACCGAAAATGAGCAAAATTGCAAGTTTGTCATCGTTTGCTTAGGCCAACTGCTCAAAAATTCAAGTTTGTCGGCTGTTGGCGGCGGTTTATTGCTCAAAATTGCAGGCTTGGCAGCGTTAAACACTACTTTTGGCCTGTATTTAGTGCCGAAGCTTGATTGAAACCGCTATTTTGAAGGGCCTTCTGCTTACAAACCTGCAATTTTGCTCATTTGGGGTACGTAGGGTTAACAAACCTGCAGGTTTGCACAAAAAAAGGCCGGGCTTAACCTGAAATTTGACCGAGTTTTTCAGTGCCCCTCTCAAACTTGAAATTTTGAGCAAAATGGGGCAGTATTGATCCTGACCGGAATAAATCCTGGCAAAAAAGGGTAATGCTAGACAAAGGAGCCAGAAAAATGACGAGACTTATACTGACTGGCGGCGGCACCGGCGGCCACATTTATCCGGCTCTGGCCATTGCCGACGGCATAAGACGGCGCTGGCCCCAAACGGAGATTCTCTATGTGGGAGCCAGCCGGGGTATGGAAAGCCGGGTAGTGCCGGCTGCCGGCTACTCTTTTCAAGGCATAACGGCAGAGGGCTGGCAGGGCAGGAAAATCAGCACATTATCCAGTGCTTTGAAGGCTTCTTACCGGGGCCGGCAGGAGGCCCTGGAGCTTTTGGACAGATTTAAACCCCGGGCCGTCATCGGCACCGGCGGTTACGTCTGTTTACCTATGGCGGCGGCTGCTGCCCAGAGAAAAATACCGGTTTATATCCACGAACAAAACGCTTTTCCCGGTATAGCCAACCGCCTGATTTCCTTATGGGCAAAAAAAATCATGGTCAGCTTCGGCGAGGCTGCCGGCCGTTTTCCTCCTAATGTCCGCAAACGAGTGACGGTGACGGGGCTGCCGGTAAGAGCATCGATAACCAACGCCAAAAAAGAAGAGGCTTTGGCATTTTTTCATTTAAAAGAAGGCAAAAAGACAATTTTAGCTATCGGCGGCTCCCAGGGAGCCCAGAGTATAAACCGGGCCATGCTTCATGTCATTAAAACCCTCTATCATCGGCAAGATGTACAAGTCCTTCTGGCCACAGGCCCCAGAGATTACGAGCAAATGGCGGAGGAGCTTAAAAAGGCGGATATAGCCTGGAGTTATGAAGAGGGAGAAAAGGGCGGGGAAAGCAACATCAGGATGCTGCCCTATATTGACCGGATGGATCTGGCCTATGGGGCTGCTCAGATTTTTGTAGGCAGGGCCGGAGCCTCCACCTTGGCGGAAATCACATTATGCCGGCTGCCGGCGCTGCTTATCCCTTATCCTTACGCTTCTGAAAACCATCAGGCTCATAATGCCGCCAGTCTGGCCGGCAAAGGGGCCGCTGTGGTACTGGAGGATCAAAAGCTGAAAGGCCCTCTGCTGCTTAGAAGCTTGGAGGAGATTCTAAACAACGAAAATAAGCGCCTGGCCATGGCAAATGCCAGCGGCGAAGCCGCCCGCGGCCAGGCTTTGGACGATATATTGGATATAGTCAAGGAATTAATGGAGGAGCAGTAATACTCATGCTCTCGTTTAGGTACGTGCACTCTTTATCAGGGGACGGCATATAAAGAAGACATAGCCGGAAACCCTTTATATGATTCCCTAACTAAAGGAAGGAATGGTCATCAGGATGACAAAAGAAGGTAAATGGCACTTTATAGGCATCGGCGGCGTAGGCATGAGCGGTATTGCTAAAGCCCGTCTGGAGATGGGAAAGCCGGTAAGCGGTTCGGATATGGCAGCTTCTGTATTGACGGACCGCTTATTGATGTTGGGAGCAGAGATTCATATCGGCGGCCATCATCAATCCCTCATCAGTGATGATCTGGAAGCGGTAGTGGTTTCCAGCGCTATCCGGCAGGAAAACCCGGAACTTCAGGCTGCTTTGGCTAAAGGAATTCCTGTGATTCATCGGGGCAGTTGCCTGGCCCGGCTGATGGATCACAAGAAAGGCATCGCTGTTGCCGGCGCCCACGGTAAAACTACCACCAGTGCCATGATCGCTTTGCTGCTGGAAAAAAGCGGCTTGGATCCTGCTTTTTTTGTAGGGGCTTATGTAGGGAATCTGGACACTAATGCCAAATGGGGTCAAGGCGAATACATGGTGGCGGAAGCTGACGAATCCGACGGTTCTTTTCTGGAATTGACGCCGGTTATCGCTCTTGTGACCAATGTGGAAGACGATCATTTGGATCACTACGGCAGCCAGGAAAAAATCAATGAAGCTTTCGTTACCTTTATCAACAAAGTGCCTTCAGGAGGCAAGGCTATCCTTTGCGCTGACGATCCCGGTATCCGCCAGTTGCTGCCTTTGATAAACCATAACCGTATAGTGACCTACGGTGTTGCTGAAGGGGCGGCTTTACGGGGCGCTAATCTTCGCTGTCAGGAAGGAGAAATGATGGCGGAGGTTTATTGGCAGGAGCGGCTGCTGGGTACCTTGCGGCTGCAGGTTTACGGTGATCATAATTTATTGAATGCCCTGGGAGCCTTGGCGGCAGGCCTCCAATGCGGTTTGGAATTTGAAGCCATGGCCGAAATTTTGCACAGCTTCCGGGGAGCCCATCGCAGGCTGGAATATATGGGAGAGGAAAAGGGCGTCAAGGTTTACGACGACTATGCCCATCACCCTACAGAGATCAAAGCCACTCTGGCGGCGGCGGCAATGATTGGCGCTAAGCGGATGCTGGTATTGTTTCAACCCCATCGCTACAGCCGTACCCGTCTTTTGGCTAAAGAATTCGGCGGCGCCTTCGGCCAGGCGGATCAGTTAATCCTGCTGCCGATTTACAGTGCCGGTGAAAACCCTATAGCCGGAGTGGATTCCGGTTTGATTGCCGCAGCCGTGGAGACCAATACAGGGAGGCGGCCGGCAGTGGCGGCGGATTTTGATCAGGCCGCCGGGCTTTTGCAGGAAATCCTGGAGCCGGGAGATCTGGTATTGACTCTGGGCGCAGGCAATGTAAGAAAGCTTGGAGAAATGGTTTTAAATCATTTGGCGGATAAATAGAAATAAGTACAGAGGATGCAAACATGCAGCAAAGGGATTGGCGGCAGATAGAGGACTGGATAGAAAAACAGCAGATCGGCAGATGGCAGGGGTCAGCGCCTATGGCGGAGTTTACTTCCTGGCGTATCGGTGGTCCGGCCCGGCTGATGGTTTGGCCGGAGACGGAGGAAAAGTGTGCCGCTCTGCTGCAACATTGCAGTGAACGAGGGGCTGCCCTCCGTTTTTTGGGCAGCGGTACCAATCTGCTGGTGGCCGACGAGGGTGTGGA
Organism: Clostridiales bacterium; assembly: GCA_038562165.1. GTDB lineage: Bacteria > Bacillota > Peptococcia > DRI-13 > UBA5745 > WRMS01. Next base: position 132,038 of record JBCFAO010000002.1, read on the forward strand.
AGCTGTAGTGGTTCATACCGGAGCCTTGCGCCGGATGGAATGGTCGGATAAAGAAGTGCTTGCAGGAGCGGGATTGCCTTTGGCTCAACTGTCAAGGGCTGCCGCTGACCAGGGCTTAAAGGGCCTGGAATTTGCCATCGGCATCCCCGGTTCCCTGGGCGGGGCTTTGGTGATGAATGCCGGCGCTTATGACGGCCAAATGTCGGATCTGGTACTGGAAGTACGGGTTATGGATAAGACAGGGCAAACCCGGGTGCTGACAGAGCAGGAATTGGGGTATGGCTACCGGGAGAGCCGGCTAAAGCATACGGATTTATTAATATTGAGCGGCCGGCTGCGGCTTAAAGCCGGCAATCAGGAAGAAAGCCTGGCCTTGATGAAAGAATATTTGGAAGCCAGGCGCCAAAAGCAGCCCTTGGAGCTGCCTAACGGAGGCAGCGTATTCCGCAACCCCTCCGGCGGCGGCGCCGGACGGTATATTGAGCAGGCAGGGCTCAAGGGTTTGCAGATTGGTAAAGCCCAGATATCTCCCAAACACGCCAATTTCATCGTTAACCTGGGCGGGGCCAAAGCCGCCGAGGTAAGGGCCTTGATGGACAGAGCCCAGAGGGAAGTGGCGGAAAAATTCGGGGTCATATTGGAAAGCGAAGTTATTTGCTGGAGATAGTGAATTGGTTCAGTCATACTAACCGTATTACTGCAGCCCTCACTTGGATGACGTGGTGGAAGCGGGGGAAGAGTTATGGAAAAATACGTAGTGGTCGGCGGCAGGCCATTGTCCGGCAAGGTGCGGATCGGCGGCAGTAAAAATTCTGTGTTGACTTTGCTGCCGGCCTGCTTATTGGCAGAGGATGCCTGCAATTTATACGATGTGCCGAATCTCAGCGATGTAGAGAATATGCTCCAGGTCTTGAGTACTCTGGGGGCAGCGATAAAGAAGAACCAAAACTCCTTGACGGTTGATGCCGGCAGGCTTCAGTTTGAAACGGTTCCCGACCGTTTGGCCAGAAGCATGAGGGCATCAAATTTAGTCTTAGGGCCTCTCCTGGCCAGGCTGGGGCATGTGCGGATACCTTATCCCGGCGGCTGTCTGATCGGCTCCCGTCCCATGGATCAGCATATCCGGGGACTAAGGCTGATGGGGGCAGAATTTACCGACAGATACGGCTGTATAGAAGCCAGAGCCAAAAAATTAAAAGGCGCAGAAATCTGCCTGGATTTTCCCAGTGTGGGGGCCACGGAGAATTTAATTATGGCGGCTACTTTAGCCCAAGGCACAACCATTATCCACAACGCAGCCAGAGAGCCGGAAATCGTGGAGCTCCAAAATTTCCTCAATGCCATGGGGGCCAAAGTAAAAGGAGCCGGCAGCAACACGGTGCGCATCGAAGGCGTAGATAGGCTGGGAGGCGCGGAGCAGGTGGTGACGCCGGACCGTATTGAGGCAGGAACTTACATGGTGATGGCCTTGGCTACAAAGGGTCAGATTTTTTTGGAAAATGTGATTCCGGAGCATCTGGAGGCGGTGACCGCCAAGCTGAGGGAAGCCGGCGCCAGGATCCAAGAGGAAAACGGCGGCCTTTGGATCGGCAGCCCTCGGCGGCTAAAACCTGTAGATTTGAAGACTATGCCCTATCCCGGCTTTCCCACCGACATGCAGGCCCAGGTAATGGCCCTAATGACTTTGGTAAAGGGCACCAGCATTGCGACGGAAACCATCTTTGAAAACCGCTTTCAGCATGTGGCGGAGCTCTGCCGTATGGGGGCCAACATCCGCCTGGAAGGACGCACCGCTATAGTCCAGGGTGTGGAATCTTTAAGCGGCGCTTATGTGGAGGCTACGGACCTGCGGGCGGGAGCGGCTTTGGTGACGGCGGCGCTGATGGCCGAAGGAGCCAGTATTATTGGCAATATTCACTATATCGATAGGGGCTATGATCAGTTTGAGCAGAAGCTGGCCAATTTGGGAGCCCAGATTATGCGAATAACCTCGTAGGACTGATCTTTGATCAGGTGAAAAGCCTGAGTGAGTCATCGGCAAAATGAGGGAAGGTATTTAGGGAAAAGGTCGTGCCAGTCTAAGCGAACTTTCGCAGTCGGCTAAATATCCCGGATAATTTCATTCAAGATTTAGCCGGAACCGGAAGCTAAAAGCGTATGCTTTCATCCAGGAAGTGGGCGCGGCTGGCATGACCTTTGAGCAAAGCCTTTTCCTCTTGTTTTCAAAATGTTTACTCATGCTCTTCCACCAATTCCCTTGCCATTTATTATGGCAATTCCGTCAAAGACTGGACAAAGAGGATGCTATGAGATATTATTGTGATATGCTGGATTTCAGGTAAAGGAAGGACAAGCCGGGTGACGATAAGACACAGCAGCGCCAGGCAGAGAAAAGGGCGGCGTCGCCTCAAGCGTACATTTATCACAGGCCTGGGCTTGATTTTCATATTTTTGGCGGGCTTTGGCGGATACTCATTAGCCAACTCCTCATTTTTTGATTTAAAAGAAATTAAAGTAGCGGGCAATGAGGTTCTAAGTCAAGATGAGCTTATCCAGTTATCTGGTTTGCGGATCGGTATTAATCTGTTGAAAGTTTCCCGGCAGCAGGTGGCGGAAAGCGTACAATCCCATCCCTATGTAAAAGAAGTGGATGTAAGGCGCAGCCTCCCCAATAAGATAGAGATCAGGATTGCCGAGCGGTCGCCTATGGCTTTGATCAGCGGCGATCAGCGGTACCTTATCTTAGATGGAGAAGGCTATTGTATAGCGGAGGTAGGCCTTGCGACGGCAGAAAGCTGGACATTGCCCAGTATTCGGTGCAGCAGTGAAGCCATGGATCTTCTGCCGGGAGAGAAGACAGAGAATGATGGCGTACTGGCAGCCCTTGCCCTCATCGAGAAGCTGGATCCCTTTTTTCTGGAGAATATTTTAGAGTTTGACGCCCCTTCCGCCGAGAAGCTGGCGGTAATCAATATAGACGGATTGCCGGTATATTTCGGACCGCCGGAAAACCTGGACAGAAAGCTGCAATATTATGAAGAGCTGCTCATTAAAAATAAGGAGCAGTGTAATGCCCAAACCTTGAATTATGTGGATCTTCGCTATGATACCCAGCCGATTTTAAGCCGAAAGTAATGAGACGGGAATGATCTCCGGCTCTATTAGGAGAATTGAAAAATTTGTTAATGGAATAAGAAGGAAAAACCAGACTGACTGTTGAATTTACTACGAATTGGGGAATAGAAGCCTGAAGGAAGCGAGGGATTAGATTGGCTTTTGAATTTGAAATGGAAGAGGTCTCCAGCCGTGAAGTGATTAAGGTGATAGGAGTTGGCGGCGGCGGCGGCAATGCCGTTAACCGTATGATTGCCTGTGGCCTGAAAGGCGTGGAGTTCGTTGCCTTAAATACGGATGGACAAGCGTTAAACCGCTCGCAAGCCGATTACCGGGTGCAGTTGGGAGCCAAACTTACCAGAGGATTGGGTGCCGGCGCTAAACCCGAAGTGGGCGAAAAGGCGGCTGAAGAAAGCAGGGACGAGATTGCAGCTTTAATCAAAGGGACGGATATGCTCTTTGTTACTGCTGGTATGGGCGGTGGCACCGGTACCGGCGCTGCTCCGGTAGTGGCCCAAATCGCAAAGGAAGAGGGTATTCTTACCGTCGGTATTGTGACCCGGCCTTTCCTGTTTGAAGGCAGAAAGCGGGCTCGCCAGGCGGAAGACGGTATTGCCAAGCTGAGGGAAAGTGTGGACGCCCTCATTGCTATCCCTAATGAAAAACTCCTTCAAATTGTTGACAAAAACACCTCCATCGCCGACGCTTTTATGATGGCTGACGAGGTTTTGATGCAGGGTGTCCAGGGCATCACCGATCTGGTGAAATCTCCCGGCGAAGTTAACCTGGACTTTGCCGATGTTACCACGGTAATGAAAGAAGGGGGCGAGGCCCTGATGGGCATCGGCCAGGCCAGCGGTGAGAAGAGAGCCGTTCAGGCTGCCCAAGCCGCTATTTCCAGTCCTCTTTTAGAAATGGCCATTGACGGCGCCCGCAAGGTGTTGCTGAACATCACCGGCGGCAGCGACTTAACGCTGATGGAGGTTAACGAGGCTGCCAATCTGATTATTGAGGCCGCCGATCCGGATGCGGAGATCATATTCGGCCAGGCCATCGACGAGTGTCTGGGCGACAGCATCCGGATTACCGTTATCGCCACCGGCTTTGGACCCAGCAAACCCACCAGCAACACCAAAAACCAGCCCGCCGGCCGTCCTGCTCCCCCTATGGGCAGAGCCGGTGAAATCGAGCTGGAGACAGTCTTTGACCGCAATAAAAGAACGGGCTTCCCCACGGCCCGGCCTGTTTCTTCCGACAGCAGCGCCCGGAATTCCGAATTGCCGCCCTTTTTGCAAAGCAAAAACTACTTTGACCAATAATCAATCATCAGTGACCGATTGTGAGAGTAGTAAGAGGCAGATAAGGATAGGTTATTGGCATCAGAAGAAGGCCCAGGCCGATCATCAGCAGTAAACTGTTTGCAGACGATTATCAGTAAGTTGACCGGCAGGTTTTGGCAGTAAGCTGCTAGGCAGGCTATTAGGATGCCTACCCTTTTGCTGTAGGATAAGATAAGCTCTTAAACCGTCTTCCTGATAGAAAGATCAGGCAAGGCGGTTTTTTTATGCCCTTTGCAGATCAACCAACGAGGCATGCCGCGATAGTATGCCGTGGTAGTACGCCGCGATAGTAGCCACGATAGTATGCTGTGGTAGTACTGCTCTCATAGCTAACTGCTCAGCTTGCAAATTTTAGGCCCGCTGACCCGTTTACTAAGGCTAACTGCTCAAAATTGCAGGTTTGTCACACCGTACGCTTGAAAATGAGCAAAATTGCAGGTTTGTCACTTGTAGTTGCGGTCTGTCGCTCTCTGGAATAGGGTATCCACGAACCCGGCGACGCTAGATATAGCAAAAAAGTGCTTTTCAGCCTTATTAAAGCAAGGTTCAGACATGTTTAAACTTGAAATCTTGCACATTTTCAAGGGCATGTCCTCTACAAACTTGCATTTTTGCACAGTTAGCCTCAACAAATGGCGACAAACTTGAATTTTTGAGCAAACTGCCCCTGTGCGAGGTGCAAAGTGAGGGCGCTGAAAAAGTCGCTTCCCATCCAGCCGTTTGTACAAAAAACGAGATATTATGTGTATTTGCCATAGCTAACTGTCCGGAATTTCAAGTTTTACCACACCGAGAACCATCTTTTTTCTACATTTAGTGTCTTGGGCAGATTACAACGCCTATTTTAACAGAGCGAACCACATAATACTTCAAACCTGCTAATAATAGTCAAGCCCTTTTTAGCTGTTTTTGAAAGAAAAAAAGGGAGCTAAGTATTGACATTTTGGGACATAAC
>JBCFAO010000069.1:0-10287 GCA_038562165.1 Clostridiales bacterium
AACTAGCATTCCTCTTGCCTTGTTATCTGACTGGGCTTGTTTGCCTTGCTCTTTTTTGCTCTCGCCTCTCCTCTTATTTTCTTTTCACCTTCCTATTGACAATTCTTAGCTGGACTTATTTATCTCTCCCCTTATCTACACCAGATTATATCCTATATTTTGGGGAAGCGCCACGGTCTCTTACTAAAAATGATGGAAAACCTTCACAAAGTTGAAAGAATTTAAACACACAATCTTCACTTGGCTTTTTTATAATAAAAGTAACCCCACAGAGAGGAGTCCTTACATGAATCCAGTCATCAATCCAGCGGTATTTGCCGCCCTGTTTTTAGCTGCCGCCATTTTCATTATGGGCAATAACGGTGCTTTTCAGCCTAAGCAAGACCCTTCTGCAGAAACACAGAACTAAGCTGAAGGAAAGCCTGGACTGAAACGCCGATGATGTAATAGAAAAACAGAGGAGACCTGCCTGATCAAGGACAGGTCTCCTCTGTTTGCTTGTGCCAAGCCCTCAATATCATTTGCAGGCTCCGTTTGTTTTTTTATGGTTATTTGCCTCTTGCCTACACCGCGGTCTTAGGCATGGATAAGTCAAAGTAAACGAAGAAAGTATTGCCTTCCACATCATCCTCGTAGTACTCCAAGTAGCTTATACTGTATTCGTTTTCATCCTCGGGAATAGGTACCTCATACACAATAGTCTTTGTGACAGTCTCGCCTTTAGCTAATTCGTATTCGTCTTCCATCTGGCTGTCGCTGAATTTAGCGATGGGATAACCGTAATCCTCATCTTCCTCGCCCCACTGCACCTGGAAATCATCGGCCCACATGGGCAGGGGCTCACCGTAAAGGTTTTTCACCGTAATCTCTGCCACAAGATAAGCATTGCCTGCTTCCGGGGCTTTGCCTTCATATTCGGCGGCCAGATAGGCATCGTTAACGCTATAGGCAAAGAAAGTATTGCTCAATGTATCGCCGATTCTGCCGTCTGCGTAGCCGCCCACTTCCCTGCCGTCCTCAAGCTTCTCGGCGCCTATTATCATAGTTCCGGAGCTCTCCGAAGCGGGGCTGGAGCCGCAGCCCGCCGTCAAAACCAACAAACACACCATAATAACCGCAATCCATAAACTTTTTCTCATTATTATCCTTCTTTCTCCTTTATTCTATATATTCCCGGCCATTATTAGGAATGGCCGGCCATAAAAGCCTTTACCGCCTGAATTGTCCGTTCCACTTCCGCCAACGTATTGTAAGGAGCAAAGCCAATCCGGACCAATCCGCCATTTTTTTGCTGGTCAAGAACTTCAAAGACCATTTTGATGGCATAGAAGCTGCCAGCCCAGACAAAGATGCCCTGTCCGGCCAGATAGGCGGCGCAATCCGCCACTTTTCTGTCCTTGATGGCAAAAGAAACCGTAGAAGTTCTGGGATGGCCCGGCTGAGGCCCAAAAAGGGTAACGCCTTCTATCTCACCCAGCCCCGCCCGCAATCTAGCAGCCAAGGTTTCTTCATAAGCATCGATGGCCAGCATACCGGCCACAATATTTTTACGGCGGCCTGCCAGGCCTTTGAGCTGCTCTTCAAAGCTATCCGTATATTTAGCGCCCAGATCGGCAATAAACTCCACGGCTTCCGCCGCACCGCAAATAGCCTCAAAGCTGGGAGTGCCGATCTCGAATTTTTCCGGCGCTAAGGTATTGTCTAAAGCCAGCACCCGGATGGTATTGAGCCTATCCATTACCGAAGTCTTGGCATAAACCACCCCCAGATGAGGCCCAAAAAACTTATAGGCGGAGCAAATCAGGAAATCCGTATCGATGTCCTGCACATCGATAGGCTTGTGGGCGGCATAATGAACGGCATCCACCACCGTCAATGCTCCCACATCGTGGGCCATAGCGATAATTTTCTTGACGTCATTAATAGCTCCTACGGCGTTTGATGCCCAGTTGACGGCCACCACCTTCGTCATTTTAGAAAGCTTCGCCTGATAGTCTTCCATATCCAAGGTGCAATTGCGCTTATCCACCTTCACGCTTTTGACGATGGCCCCGTATTCCTCCAATAAACGCCAGGGTGAACGGTTGCCCTCGTGGTCCAGATCGGTAATCAGCACTTCGTCCCCCGGCCTGATGCTGCGGGCTATGGACAAAGCCAGACGAAAGTTGTTGGAGGAAGAATTAAAGCCGAAAGATACCTCTTGCCAACGGCAGTTGAAAAAATCGGCATAGATTTCCCGGGCCTGCTGGACAAGAGCGTCGCTTTCCACCGAAGTAATAAACTTGCCATGAGTGTTGGCATTATGATGATAAAGGTAATCATTGATTTTTTCCACCACCCGGACAGGAACTTGCGTACCGCCGGGGCCGTCGAAATAGATTGCCGGATGACCATTAACCTGTCTTTTTAGGGCGGGAAACTGATCGATGACCCATTGAACGTCAAAATTAACTAACATATATAACGCTCCCTTCAAAGCCCGTGAATTTAGGACTATTTGAAATTGTATAAGAAGCTTCCAAATAAATCAACCCTGAATTATTAACGACGAAATATCATACCATGATGCAGGCTGATTAATACTCTGCCGTAATGAATACTATATTTAATGTAGCCGATCCCGGGGATTTTTTACCGAGCAAAAAACAGAGGCGCCTGAAAAGGCGCCTCTGCAACGGATTTTTTCAACCTCGGTTCATTCATTCCCGGCCGGGAACTTATACTCCTATGCCAAAGAGCCTCGGCAGCAGCATGGAGATTGGTTCAATATAGGTAATGAGCAGCAAAGCCACCGCATTAAAAATCAGGAAAGGCACCGCTGCTTTTGATATCCGCTCGATGGATATCTTATTTATGCCGCAGGCCACAAACAGGTTTACTCCCAGAGGCGGCGTACTCATACCAAGGGCCAGATTCACAATCATAATGATACCGAAGTGGATAGGATTTACCCCCAAAGCAGCGACTATAGGCAGGAAAATCGGCGTCAGAATAATCAGGGCCGCATTGGTTTCCATAAAACAGCCTACCACTAAGAGCATCAGGTTAATAATCATCAGGATTACATACTTGTTTTCCGACCAGCTCATCATGGTACGGGCCACGGCGTCAGGAATGCGCTCACTGGTCATGATCCAGCCAAAGACTTTGGCCGTGGCGATAATCAGCATGATCATCGCTGTCGTTACCGCAGCGTTGGTCAATACCTTGGGTATCTCCTTCAGCTTCAACTCCCGGTAAATCACCGTGCCTACCAGCAAGCCATAAAAACAGGCCACCGCGGCGGCTTCCGTGGGAGTAAAATAGCCGCCGTAAATCCCGCCCAGGATGATAACAGGCATAAGGATGGCCCAGAAAGCGTCCAGGAAAGCCTGTAAACGTTCTTTGCCGCTGGCTTTAACGCCGGCTTTGCCGTAGCCCTTTTTCTTGGCGATCCGCCAGGCACAGATCATCAGCGACAGGCCTACCACGATACCGGGAATAAAACCGGCGGTAAACAAGCCGCTGATTGAAACGTTGGACATTACGGCAAAGGTTACCATGGGAATGGAGGGCGGAATAATAATGCCGATAGCGCCGGCTAAAGCCATGACGGCGGCGGCATACCCCTTATCATAACCGGCTTCCTGCATGGCCGGAATCATAATACCGCCGATAGCCGCTACTGTGGCGGGGCCGGAGCCGGAAATAGCCGCGAAAAACATGCAGGTAATGATGGCAACCAAGGCCAGGCCGCCGGTGAGATGGCCTACCATGCTGTTGGCCAGGCGAATCAGACGGCGGGAGATACCGCCGAACTCCATCAATGAGCCGGCGATCATAAACAGGGGAATGGCCAGCAGGGGAAAGGAGTCTACGGCGGTAAACATCTGCTGGGGCACCAAAGTGATAGGCATCAGGCTAAAAAACCATAAGGCTATAAACGAAGCTATGCCGAGAACGATGGCAATAGGCAGGCCCCAGATTGCAAAGACCGCAAAACAGGTCATTAAAGCAGCACCCATTATACATTTCCCCCTTCCTCTTTACTGATGATTTCCGAGGTAACGGCCCCTTGGGCAATGGGTTCATTAAAAGTGCGGATCATATGGGCAATGGAACTTAAATAGCGGATGATCATTAACCCGGAGCCTACGGGCATAGCCGCATAAGGCCACCACATGGGGATGCGCATAGCCGGTGAAATCTGGCCGTACATCATCTGCTTTTGAATGATCCCAATACTATAGACAAAAACCACGCCGCAAAAGAAAATACAAATAAGATAACCCAGCATGATAATGATTTTGCGGGCTTTTTCCGGAATCAGCATGGTGAATGCCTCTACGCCGATATGAGCGCCTCTTTTTACGCCCAGGGAAGCGCCGATGAAAGTAATCCAAACAGTTAAATAACGGGATGTTTCCTCGGACCAGGTTAAGGAACCGCCGGCCATGCGAAAAATCACCTGAAGAAATACAACGATAGCCATAGTTCCCATTAGAATAGCCAAAGCATATTCTTCAAATTTGTCCAGGAATTGAAAAAACTTATTCACGAGTTCAACCTCCTTTTGCTTAGCGACCTTGCGACAGACTCCTTAGAATTGAGGCAAAACCATGTTTCAGCCGGATCAGGGCTTGAAGTTTTGCACTTTTTCGATTAGCTCGGCAGGAATCTTGTCGGAACCCGTACCCTCAAATTTGTCGTATACCGATTGCACCGCCGCCCGGAATTCGGCTTTGTCAATTTCATTGATCTGTATGCCTTTTTCCACCAATTCCTTCAGCAGCCTGGCGTTCATTTCATCCAAAAGTCCCCGTTCATAATCTTGCGCTTCTTTGGCCGCTTCATAAACCGCATTCCTGACGTCTTCCGGCAAATTATTATAATAGTCCAAAGCCATCAGAAAAGGAGCGGGAGCATAGAAATGCTCGGTTAAAGAAAGGTAAGTCTGCACCTCGTAAAACTTCGACGTATCCACAATGGCCAAGGGATTTTCCTGACCATCAATCGTTTTTTGCTGCAAAGCCGTAAACAGCTCGCCGAAAGCCATAGGAGTAGGATCGGCGCCCATAGCGGAAAAGGAATCCATATGGATGGGATTTTCCATGGTGCGAATCTTAATTCCCTGGAGATCCTCAGGATGTTGAATAGGACGCCTTGAATTGGTTACGCTGCGGAAACCATTTTCAAAATACAATAAGCCCTTAATGCCCTGGCTGGCCAGGTCCTCCAGCATCCCCATACCCACCTCGCTGTCTACGCAGCCTCTGGCGGTGGCAGTATCCGTAAAGATATAAGGCAAGTCAAATACCAGGAAATCACTGGTGAAACCGGATAGGGGAGCCGTGGAAACCAAGGCCATTTCCAGAGTGCCTAACTGGAGCCCCTCGATCATATCCCGTTCATTACCCAGCATAGAATTGGGAAATACCTCTACCCTGACCCGGCCATCGGTTTTCTCTTCCAATACCTTCTTAAAATAGTTCAATCCGTCGGTGTAGGGATGATCCGTAGCCAGAACATGTCCCACCCGAATAACGTAGTCCACTCCGGAGTCTGCTGCCCACACGCCTCGCTGACAGCCTCCGGCTACGCTTAACGCCATCAAAAAGCATAAAAGAAGCACCATCTTTTTTCTCATTTGCTCATCCTCCTCAGCCATTCCTCAATAATGTCTCCCTGAGGCCCTCTTGCCTTTTATACCGCTACTTTTACTCCTATATCGCCTCCTTTCACATCAAAAAATTCTGCGGCAGCCAGGCCTTTAAAAATCTTTGGCCAATTTTCCCTGCCGGTCAAAAGACAGTTCTTTGCCTCTTGCCAACATCTCCACGCCTTTCAGCTCTTCCAGCAAACTTTCCGACACCCACATTTTCTCTAAATGCAGCGTATTTTCAATAATTGCTACTTTAGCCTCCCGGCAGCAGAGATTGCCCAGGGTTTTAAATCCTGCATCCACCGCCTCCTTTTCCGTATCGAACCAGACGGGGAGTTTGCCTCTTTCCAAATAGGTCGTAGCAATAAGATTAGCCTTCATGCTGTCATAATCGATGGCCTCTACCAGTTCCTTCGTAGTAATATCCGCCAGGCCAATGCCCAGGGCATTGCCGTAAGAAAGAGGATTGAGCCGAAGGACGATCAGCTTCTCCACCCAGGGCTTTTGAGGCTCCGGCACGCCGTTAACCCTGATCCGCCCAATGACCTTCGTATCCATGCCGGTGCCGCTGAACATTTTGCCAATCTCTTTAACAATCAACAAATCCAACCCCTCCATGGGCAGATGAGGTACTTGCTGCCTGGCCAAAACCAAAAGTCTGGCGTCTTCCTTTAAAAAATCCTCCGGCTTTATACCTTGCAGCTTCCAGGTTTCATCCCGGGAATTTTCCACAATAGCAAGGCCGCCCAGAATTGGAGCCTTTTCCAGGGCTACCCGGCAGACTTGGGGAATGGCGGCAGCCAGACCGTGGGCATGTAATGCAGAACAACCTTTTTCATTGCCCAGGCCAATGGCGACCATTTTTACTATGCCGCTTTCGTTATCGGCAATAAAATCCGTATGGGGCTTAATCCGGTTAATTACGATAATGCCGTCGGCTTCATAGGCTATCCGGTCAAAATAAACCGGAACACCTTCCTCCGTTTGCCCCAGCTCTACCACCTCCATGCCGGAACAGATGGGACAGCCCATAGCCGCCTCCGTTATTCCATAATGCTCCAACACCTCCAACTGCCCCTCTGCCGTAGCTCCGCCATGGCTGCCCATAGCCGGAACAATAAAAGGCTGTCCCCCCCATTCTTTAACACAGTCCGCTGCCGCCCGGATAATTTCCGCAATATTGCTGATGCCCCGGCTGCCGGCGGTAATGGCTATCCTGGCTCCGCCGGATAATCTTTGGACCATGCCCAGAGAAATCATCTGCCTTTTTACCTCGCCGCCAATATCCTCCAGTTTTTCCCGGCCTAGCTTCTGCCGGATCAGGGTCATTTGCGGATAGGCTATCGTCTCCGCCAGGGTTTTCATCTTTCTCCGCCCCCTTAAGCTTAAAGTTTTATTACCTGAGTCTCTTGCAGAGAGCCGGCAGCCAGAATCCCCTTCTGTCCCCGGCCGCTGCCGTCGGCGGCATAAAGCCAGGCCGCCGGCAAGTCTTCTTGCAAACAACGGTTGAACAACCGGTATCGCTCATCGGGGTTCCAAAGCTTTTTTTGCCTTTCCCCCTCCAGAAATCTGTCACGCAAGGCCCGAGCCCGGCAAAACGGGCCGGCAAAGACAAAACCCGGCCCTCCCGGTCTGGCCCAAAGCACCAGATCCTTCTCCAACTCTTCCAAGCCGCCGTAGGCTGAAGCGGACTGGCGATGAGGAGAGCCGATGACGCCGCCGGTAGAGGCCTGCCGGCCTTTGACAGCTAAAACTGCCGCCGCTGCAGGCACCCACCGCAAGCAATGGCGGCTGAGCATTGCAGCCAAACACCGATCCAGCTCCACAGGATCCTGAGGCCATAAAATCTCCTCATCCTCTATGGCGGCTAAAGCCTTCTTTACCTGCAAGGCTTTTTCCCGGCTGCAAATGGCCCCAGCCGCCAGCCAGTATCCCTGGGGCCTTATTCTTATCTTTATCGCCAAAGCTGTATAATCCATGATCAGCAGACCCGCTATTCCGACAATTTTATCTTAGCTGCACTGGCGGGATATTGAGCCAGGACAGCTTCGGTCATTTGGCGGTTGATGGTATCCAAATCCCTTACTCCCTCTTCATAGCTTCGGACAAAGGCTTCCATTGCAGCCTTAGCCTCCACATAAGGCCCGGGCAGATTGATGACCAAAGCCTCCTGCAGCCTGCCGCAGACCAGCTTGCACCACAAATGGCCATTCTTACCGTAAATCGACCGGCTAAAGCAGTCTTGCAGCATCAGTTCCATGGCGCTATGAGTGTAGTCTTCGCATAGTGTGGAGCTAAAACGGTGGCCGCCGCCGCTGCCGCCAATCAGAATAACCAGATCTGCCGCCGCCGCCTCTTTTATGGCCTCTGCAATTACATCCTCCCTATCGGCAAGGGGAGGCCGCCGCTCCACACAGCATAAGGGGTTCAGCTTCAGCAGTTGCAGCATCACTTCGGGGCTGTCCGTATCGATAACCAGACCGTCGCAGATCTCTTGGCCCGTAGGCAAAATCACGGCTTTCTCAATCATGCCTGATCCACCTTTCCCTGGCGCAAGACGTTTGGGTTTTGCCTTCAAGCTCCGAATAACCTACTTCCACAATCCTCTTGGCTTCGGCAATTTCCGCCACCTCCGTAGCGGTTATGCCTTGGCTTAGAGAAACGGCGGCAATGATTCCTTCTTCATCTTTTAAAAGCTGTTGGGGGTCTATGCCGTACACGTCCATATCCAGGGAACTGCCGGTGACGCCGATGACTCTGACGATAGTATTCAGTTTTGCCGTCAACAGCCCTTCCAGGCTGCGGGTATCCAGGCCCTTCACCTGAAGCCCGCTGATTTTCAGCACTGTTTTATCGGCATAAGCAATCACATAGGTCTTCTTGTCCAAGGCGTCCATAGTTTGTCTCCTCTTGTCCCGCTCTTTTGGCACTGCCGTCTATAGCGTCAACTGCTTATTAAGAACGAATTCTCCGGCAGCATGGTTTTTCGCTTCCTCTACGCCGGGAATAATTTCTTCCGCCCTGGCCAGCACTTCCTCTTTGGTCATGCCGCCCTTTTCCATGATCCATTCCCTGGTGCAGCCTACGCTATCAAGCTCCAGTTGAGCCGAAGGCGTGATTCTCTCCACCGCAATTTCCGCTCCCATAGCCCTGGCCACAGCCAGCACCGCCGGCGCGCAGCCTAATTCCCGGGCTGGCACGCAGCCGCATTCCAAAGCCCGGATGATGGCCTGGGCTAAAATCTCTTTTGAGCAAACAATGCAAGGAATTGTCTGCTTGAGGGTCTGGGCATATTCTCCGGAGCCATGGGCTGTCTCTCCGGCATGAAACTGAGGATGGGGAAAGACCCGGCCAAACTTTTCCGCCACCGTCATGCCTATACCTACGGAAATGTGCCGGCCGGTAAAGCCGGTCATTACTTCTCCGCCTTTGATGCAGGTCAACTGGCCTAAAATGGGAAAGATCAATTCCTCCATGGTTACAATATTCATCATTTCCGTGGCCGAATTATTGTTGGAAGCCCTGCCGCTAATCACCACATTATGCACCGGGATCAGCTTATCGGCAGGATTTGGCCCTCTATACAGTTTGCGCTGGGGGAAAAACGCCTGCCATTGCTTTAAATGAGGCTCATTTTTGATGATTTCCTCAGAATATTCGATTTCCGCCATGGACAAAATCCCAAAGTCATTATTGACCAGCCCCCTATCGGCAGCGCCCATGCAAACAATGGCCCCTTCAACCATCAACCCATCGCTGGTGGTGGTTACAGCGTCCATATCAAAAATATTAATAGCAGTAGGCCCCTCAAAGGCTTTGCCCAACCGCTGAATTGCCTCCCGGAAAGACAGCCCGCAGGCCTCAATATCTTTTTTATCCACAAATACAATGTTTACCGGGATGATTTTGCCGTCAATATACCCTTCTAAAATCACTTTATACGGTAAAACTGCCATAGTATCCCTCTTTCCTCTATACTGCTTTCCCGGCTAATACTACCGGCTCTCAAAATAAGGAATTAGTACGAGCCCCAGTTTCAGTGGAGCCCCACAGGAGGCCGGCGATCTTCTATCTCCCGGCAGCCGTCAAACAATGCTTCTTCCGTCGGGTGAAGAATATTGATCACCTCCAAAATGATCTTTTGGGTTTGGCCATTTTTATCGACCCCTTTGATCAATACGGTATGCATGGTTTCCGGTATCCGGGGAATAACATCTATTTCAACCTTGCTGATATTTTCTTTTGCTGCTACCTCTTCCACTGCTTCTTCAATCCGTCCGGTACGCAGGGACTGCATTTTGGCATATTGAAGATTTTCCAATCCCCTGATCTCGATGCTGCGGTCCGGAAAATATTTGATCACAGCTTTTTTCATCTTGGCAATAAACTCAGGAAGCTTAGTATGCATCAATTTCATGCCGATCACTCCTTTATTTTTTCAAGCACTTTTATATTCAGATTATTCAAAACCAGTATACTATATACCGGTATACCGGTCAATCTTTTTTCTTCCCCCTTTGCATGAACACGACAAGAGCATGAATGAACAAAAAGTAAACAAAAGAGAAAGGTTTAAAGGAAAAGGGGAAAAAAGGTCGAATCTTCCATAGTAAGAGGTGAGGGAAGATGAAGTATTTTTTAGGGAA
>JBCFAO010000070.1:0-9860 GCA_038562165.1 Clostridiales bacterium
CGAGAAGTCTATGGCCTTGATCTGCTGCAAGACAAATAAGACTTTTCTGGTGGCTCCGCCGGTCCGGAATGGTGGCTCACGCCACACCGGTCTGGCGGCTCCGCCGCACCGTAATATTCAGTGAGACCTCCCCGGGTAAGAGTGGTAACTTTCCTCCCAGGCAACCGCTGCATTTACACCACGGGGTTCGGGCAGTATTGGATTTCGTTTTGTTAGGCAAACTCATCCGCCCCGCAATTGCCTTCTATGCAGTTTCTGTTCGTCGGTTCGGGATTTTGCCGCCGGCTTCCTTCAGATTCCGCCTCGCGACGGACACCCTTGCCTTTGGCTAACAGTTCCTACTGCCAAGTCTGTAGCGGACTTTCACCGCCTAGTTACCACCCATGCCGGGCGCACCCAAAAAATAGAGAATACCAATAATTGGTATTCTCTATTTGGAACTCTGAAGAAGATTTTTAAGTATCCTTGTTTCTGTCTCCGCAGATATCTTGAGAATCTCAGTAAAGACAGGAAAAGAGATAGGAATCAGCCCCAATATTATTTAGTAGAAAAGAGCGGTGAACCCATGGGGCTTTTGCCGGGATCCAACTCTGTACAAAAATTGCGATTGTAGGTGAAATGCAGGGGAAGTATCCCACCCAACCGAAGAAATTGCACAAAATCAGCTTAGATTTGGCTAAAATTAGTCTCAGCAGCTACTGCAATTCACCCACAAACGTAAAAATTGTACAGAATTGACTAAGGGTCACTCCTCCCAGCCACAGACAGTTGCTACCGTGTCACTTTCCGCTTTTTCATTTGACCCTTAACTAATGACAAAAGCCGCACACAGCGGAGCAGTAACGCCTTCCGGATAGATACTCTCCATATTGCCAACCTCCAAAACTTATGAGAAAACCTCATTGATCTGCTTTTTCATGTTGCTCCTGATAAAATTGATAGCGCTCTTCATAAGAGACTTCTCGAATAATTTGGTTAATTGTCCATGTATAACCGAAAGGGTCTGTTATTTCTGCGTATTTTGTACCCATAAACTCGGATACCTCCTGCCCAACCACAGCCCCATTCTCTATGGCTCTTTTCAGCACAGCTTCCGTATCATCTGCAATCATCTGAAGCCATATGGAGTCTACCTCATCTTTTTTAGGGGAATAGCAGTTAAAAGCTGCATTCTCATCAATCAGACGCAGTTCAACGCTTCCAACTATAATATTAGCTTCGTTTACACCTTTTTTGTCCGGGAAGTGAAATACGTCGCCCCGTTTGGCGCCAAACACGCTTTCGTAAAACTCCATTGCCTCCATGGCATTGGCTACAACCATATTCAAGGTTAATTTGTTATCCATATTTTTCACTCCTTTTCGCAATCCCGTAAAAGTAATTATATCGATTTTAAATAATGCAGTAACTCCCATTTTGTTAGCGGGTCTGTATGACTTAAAATACAATATTGACATTCTGTACTCTCTATCAAATTCATCAATTTCTTTAATTTATCTTTATCCATGTAAGAATCATTAAAGAAATCCTCACTTGTTGAATCCCCCAAAAACAATATTTTTTCTTCGGGCACATAAATCAGCACGGTATCTTCCGAGTGAGGTGATTCTGCATAGAAAATCCTTGCCGTCATTCCGCCCAAATTAATAGTAAGTTCTTTTTCAAATTGAATATCTGATCGGGTAACGACAATTTCTTTATTATCTCGATATTCTCTGCCGAGGCACTCATCATTCTTTTTTAGAAATTGTACATATGCACTGTCCGATAGTTTGGCTCTTTCCATATCTAAAAATGCATTCGTCCTATGATGAGCAATAGACAGTCCACGAATATGGTGCATCCCAAACGTATGATCCCAGTGCCAATGAGTAATGACGGTGAAATCCGGCTTTCTAAGACCCTCGACTTCTAAGGAGTTATAAAATTCATCAACGTGATCTGCCGAATTTCCTGCATCAACGGCAAGTACAATTTTTTCGCCCTTTAGATAAGCTAACATAGGACGGTCTGTTTCAGGCTGATGTGGATAATAAAATATTCTATCGCTTATTTTTTTCAGTTCCATTTGTTATCCCACCTTTCCGGCAACAAATCCCCAAGTGGCACCTCTTTCATTTCAGGTAATATAATTTGGGTTTCGATGTTTTGGCCGTCTATCTGTGCAATAAATTCTCTGCATCTTCCGCAGGGTGGGAGTATGCTCCCGTCTTCAAAAACAGCAATAAGCATTTTGATTTGCGTTTCGTTGTTCTTTACCATTTCGGCAATAGCAGACTGCTCCGCACATAAGCCAATAGAGCAAGGAAGGTCAATGCATATTCCTGTAAAAACATTGCCATTCGCCGTTTCCAATGCACAGGCCACATGTCCTGCAGTTCCAAAGCTTTTTAACTTTTTAGGATGGATCGTATTAAACGCTATTTGAAATAATTCGTGCTTATTCATTCAAATATCCTTTCAAAATCCCGTTTGTCAGCATGATTATCTTTAAGTCCGCCTTGATCATATCAGACCTTTGTACATAAAGAAAGACACGGCTCAGCCAAGGAGAAATCGTGTCTTTTTATGATAGCAGTGAAAAATTTTTCGGAATATAAGTGTGTACTATTATTCCTGTTGTGCCGCCATATCCTTACATCTCCTGGTTATAGCCTTCCCAAAAAGCTACATACTCCTCTTTGCTGAAAGCGGGCCGGTGCTCCGCCATGATCTGCTTGGCTTCAACAGCCCCTGCCCAAAGCAAATCGATGACGGTCATGGCCATAGCTTTGGCAGGCATCACATAAGCCATCTCCGGGTCGCAAATAGCAAAGTCTTTGCTGTGGGCCGTACCGGCATAACCGCCTGTAGAAACATGGATCAAGGGCATAAGGGAGCTCACATCCCCTGCATCGGTGGAACCCATCAGCTCATAGCCCGTCAGGTTGTTCTCTTCACCCAAAAGCTGGGCGGAATTCCCGGCAAACAGGGAATTAAGCCGCTGGTTTTGAATCAAAGGCAAATAGCCGGGAACATTGGTGATCTTCACCTCGGCGCCGATGGCGTAAGCGCTGCCCTTCAAGGCCCGGTCCACCTTTGCGGCGGCGTCTACCACCGCCTTGATATTGCGGCCCCGCACATAGGTTTCCATGCGGACGTCGGCGGGAACGATGTTTACCAGGTCGCCGCCCTTCGTAATGATGGGATGAACCCGGATGCGGTCTGCTTCCCGGAAAGTTTCCCGTTGGGAATTGATGGCCATCATGGCCAGAGACGCCGCATTCAGAGCATTGATGCCCATATGGGGCTCTGCCCCGGCATGAGCCTCCTTGCCGGTGAAGGCAATCAGCTTGCCCAAAAAGCCGGAGCTGTCGCAATCCAATAGAAACTTCCGCTCCTCCACGCCGGCATGGGAATGGATCATCAGCCCCATATCCACATCATCCAGAATGCCCAGGCGGATAAACTCTTGCTTGCCGCCAAAGAAGCGGATTTTCCCTTCCCGCCGCAGCCTTTCCCGGAATTCCAGCTCCACGTATTCTTCGGCAGGTACGCCCACAAAGACAGCCTGTCCATCCAGGTGCTCCATAAAAGGCACCAGTCCCATAGCCGCCCCCAGCATGGCAGCAATCTGGGAATTATGGCCGCAGGAATGGGCTGCTCCCGTCTGTTTGTCGGCATCAGGATGCAAAGGGCAGACAACTGCGTCCAGCTCTCCCATAACCATTACCCGGGGACCTTGGTTTTTTCCCGCCACTGCCTTAACGCCGGTGAGGGCCAAGCCTTTTTGGCATTCCAGCCCAAGGCTTTCCAGGGTATCTGCCGTCAGGGCGGCAGTCTTATATTCTTTAAATCCCAGTTCGGGATTCTGGAAAATGCTTTGACCGATTTCGATGATGCGCTGGGCATTTTTGTCGATCTGCTCCAGCACTTTTATTTTCAGTTCTTCTTTATTCATAACGTCTCCTCCTCGCCCTCATTATACCTGCACGCAAACGAATCCTCTGCCCCATGCGTTTGCTTATTATACCATGTAGAATTGAGAATTGACAGTCATAGCCTGTTAGTCTATCATTAATGTGTTGCCTATATGTTTATGTTAAAAGGAGTTTAATGCCATGGAAAAACAGATCGTACAAGCTGCTGCGGGAAAAGCCCCCTTTGACCTGGCCATTTGCGGTCTGCGGCTGCTCAATGTTTTTACCGGTGAGGTCATCTTTCCCGCTGATATTGGTATTGTGGGAGATACTATCGCCTATGCCGGCCTCTTTGAGCCGGAGCACCGGGCAAAGAAAACCATAGACGCAAAAGGGCTCTTTGCTATCCCCGGCCTGGTGGACGGCCACATGCACCTGGAAAGCAGCATGATGACCCCCGCCCATTTTGCGGAAGCCGTCATTCCTATGGGCACTACCACGGTGGTTGCCGATCCTCACGAAATCGGCAACGCCATGGGCAAGGAAGGCGTAAAAATGCTGATTGCCATGACCCGGGATCTGCCTTTACGGGTTCATATTATGGCTCCCTCCACCATTCCCTCCCTGCCCGGCTATGAGACTTCCGGCGCCGATATCACAGGAGAGGATATTGCCGAACTGTTAAGCCTGCCCGAGATACACGGTGTAGGTGAGATCATGGATTTTCTGGGCGTTGTGGCAGGAGAGCCCAAAATGATGGCCATTCTGGCTGCTGCCAAGAAGGTTAATGCTTTGATCGACGGCCATGTTCCCACCTTACGGGGCAAAGAATTGCAAGCCTTTACCGCTGCCGGAATCTTTATGGATCATACCTACATGGATCCGGATTTAGTCAAGGAAAAACTGGGCAACGGCATGCGGGTGCAGATTCAGGAAAGATTTTTAACGGCTGAACTGATGGCCAGCCTTAACTCATCCCCGGCCCAGGACCGCATTATGCTGGTTACCGACGATGTGCCTATTTCCCGTCTGGCTTCCAAAGGTCATCTCGCCGCCATACTCAGACAGGCTATAGACCTGGGCCTTGATCCCATCAAAGCTATCCGCTACGCTACCCTCAATTCCGCCGAGGGATTAAGGCTTTATGATGTGGGCGCCTTGTCTCCGGGACGAAAAGCCGACATTCTTCTGGTCTCCTCCCTTGAGAAACTGGAAGTACAACAGGTCTATATCGGCGGCCGCCTGATTGCCCAAGACCGCCAAATTTTCGAGCCGGTCAGTGGTTTCCCCATCCCTGCGGCGGCTTACCATACCATGAAGCTGCCACAGCTTACGGCGGCGGACTTTATTATTGCTGCCCCGGGAGAGCAGGCCACTGTCAATGCTATTGAGCAAGACGGCAAAACCTCCCGTACCCGGCGGGTTCGCCGAACCTGCGCTGTGGAAAAGGGTGTGCTGCAGCAGGGAAATCTGGTGAAGATGGCTGTTTTTGAGCGTTATACCGGCAAGGCCGGGCGCAGTCTGGGCCTGCTGGCTAATCTGGAGGATTTCCGGGGGGCATTGGCCACTACCTATGCTCACGATTGCCATAACCTAGTGGTTTTCAGCCAAAATGATAGCGACGGCCTTCTGGCGGCCAATACCCTCATCGCTGCCGGCGGCGGCGTAGCGGCGGTGCTGGAAGGGAAAATCCTCTGTGCCATTCCCCTGCCCATTGCCGGTATCCTCTGCGAAGACAATATGGCTGCCTTAGCCGAAAAGTTTGCCGCTCTGGACCGGGCGGCCCAAACCATGGGACTGAATCATGCCGAAACCCTGACCTTCCTGACACTGATGGCTTTGGCCGTCTCTCCTGAGATCAAGCTTACCGATAAAGGCCTTATTGATGTGGTGCGCAAGGAGTGGATAGCCTTAATTGAGGAGGATACACATGAAGACACGGTTCAGGCTTAGCCCCGCCTTTTGGCTGGCTCTGCCCACCCTTTTGACTCTGGCGGTGCTCTTTGTTGCGCCTATGCTCTGGATTTTGGTGCGGACGCTGCAGGCCGACGGCTTAAGTAATTTTATCAAGTTTTTGTCCGACAGTTTTTACCGGGATATACTCTGGAACACATTGAAAATCTCTCTCCAGGTAACCGTAATTTCATTGCTTTTGGGATACCCCACGGCCTATTTTTTGGCCCGGACTCCCTCAAGGATCAAAAGCATCCTGATGATCGTCGTTATTTTCCCCTTTCTGGTCAGCGCCGTGGTCCGTTCTTACGGCTGGATGGTCATTTTGGGCAATAAAGGCCTGCTCAATCAATTTCTGCAAGCTATGGGTCTGGTCAGCGCTCCTTTGAAGATTATGAATACCCCGGTGGCCGTAATTATCGGCCTGGTGCACCTGCTGGTGCCCTATATGATTTTGTCCATTACCAGCGTGCTGCAGGGTATCGACCGCAATGTAGAGTACGCCGCCGCCAGCCTGGGGGCCAATCCCGTGCAAACCTTTTTTAAGGTGGTGTTTCCTTTGTCTACGCCGGGGATTATTGCCGGCAGCATTCTCGTCTTCACCTTAAGCATGACTTCCTACGTGACGCCCAAGCTTTTGGGAGGCGCCCGTTTTCGCATGATGAGCACCATGGTTTTTCAGGAGATCAACGTGAACTTCAATTGGGGCTTTGCTTCTGCCATCAGCTATATCCTGCTGTTTACCATCTTGATCATGCTGCTGCTTTATAATTATGCCACCGCCGGTATTGCCAAGCGGGTGGGAGGTGCCAAAAATGGATGATAAACCCGTAGGCCTTTTCCCAAAAATCATGGCTGCCCTTGTACTGCTTTTTTTGATGGCTCCTCTCATCGTGATTATTCTGGCTTCCTTCAGTCCCACGGCATTGGTGGTTTTCCCTCCTAAAGGCTTTTCTCTGGAGTGGTATCTGCGGATTTTCAGCTCCTCCACCAACTTTGTCAGCGGCTTTATCAACAGCATCCAAATTGCGGTAGCAGCCACCGCCGTCGATATTTTCCTGGGCGTAACGGCCTCTCTGGCCGTCAGCCGCTACAGCTTTAAAGGCCGGGATGGTTTGGTGGCTTTTTTCACCTCGCCTATGTATGTGCCTTCCATCACCTTTGCTTTTGTGCTGCTGCAGATTTTCAGCGCCATCGGCTCCATACCGGGAGGTTTGCGGATTTTTCTGGGCCATCTGGTCATTGTCTTACCTTATATTCTGCGCAATACTTTGGCGGTGCTCTCCACTTTTAACTGGACCCTGGAAGATGCCGCCTCAAGCCTGGGGGCCAATCCTTTGCAGGTTTTCTTCAAGGTAACCCTGCCCTTGATTAAGCCCGGCGTTATTGCCGGCGCCCTCTTGTCCTTCCTCTACTCCTTTGATGAAGCCGTTTTGGGCAGCCTGTTAAGCTCTCCGAAGTTTATCACTTTGCCCATCCGGATTATGAATTATATGGAATTTTCCTTTGACCCCACCTTGGCGGCCATCTCCACAGTCTTAATTTTGTTTTCCTTTGCTGCCATTTTGCTGCTGGAGCGGTTTTTGGGGCTGGACATGTTTGTCAAGTAAACAAGAAAGGGGCCGACCATTATGGCCGTACTAACACTTACCCAACTTACGAAACAATATGGCAGCTTCACTGCCGTAGATCATATCGATCTTACTGTGGAGGATGGCGAAATGGTAGCCCTGCTGGGGGAAAGCGGCTGCGGCAAAACCACTACCCTGCGGATGATCGCCGGTTTTACCGCCCCCACTTCCGGCGAAGTGGCTTTGGACGGCCGGATACTTAACGCTATCCCTTCTTATAAACGTAATGTGGGTATCTTTTTTCAAAACTATGCGTTATTTCCTCACCTCTCCTCCTACGACAATATCGCTTTCGGCCTCAAGTTGCAAAAATTGCCCCAGGCCGAAATTAAAACCCGGGTGGAAGAAATCCTCCGGCTGGTAAAGCTGGGGGAACTGGCCAAACGTTTCCCCCGGGAGCTGTCCGGCGGGCAGCAGCAGCGGGTAGCCCTGGCCCGGGCCTTAGTTACCCGGCCTCATGTACTGCTTTTGGACGAGCCTCTCTCCAACCTTGACGCCAAGCTGCGGGCGGAGATGCAGGTAGAGATTAAACGTATTCAGAGAGAGCTTAATATTACTACGATTATTGTCACCCATGATCAAGAAGAGGCCGTATCCCTGGCTGACCGGGTGGTGGTAATGCGCAGCGGCAAAATCCTCCAGACCGATACGCCTCAAAATATTTTTGACCGGCCCCACAACCCCTTTGTGGCGGAATTTATGGGTTATGCCAACTTTATTCCCGGCATAGTGGCCGCAAGCGAAAAAGCCTTGACCTCTATTCTCTGCGGAGACAAAAAATTGCCGGTATCGGTGCCGGCGGAAGCTTGTCCCTATCCTGCCGGCAGTGAAGTGCAACTAGCTATCCGTCCCGAAAACATTACGCTGCTGACCGCTGAGGAAGCGGCCAAAGCCGGCGGCCTGGTGGGAGAGATTCAGTCCGTCACTTACAAAGGCATCAGCAGCCGCATCGAGGTATCCGGCCTTTTCGGCCAGACAGTCTATGTCAATGTTGCCGGCTATAACGGCCCTAATACAGGCTCTGTAGGCTTGGTTTTCCCGCCTCACCGCCTTATTGTTTATCCGAAGTAAACCCCTTTTGGGTTTGCAATAAATGTAAGGAGATTATGAAAATGAAAAAGTCTTTTTCTCGTAACACCGCACTGCTTTTGGCAGTTGCACTCCTCGTCTTTAGCCTTGCGGGCTGCGGCCAACCGGCTCCTGCTCCCGCCCCCACCACACCTACGGAAGCTGCTGGCGAAGGGACGAAAGACTTCAACGGCGCTGAGCTGGTAGTAGCCACCTGGGGCTGGACAGCCGCCAATGTGGCCGAATTGTCCAAGGGCTTTGAGGAGATGTACAATTGCAAGATCGTCATTGACGAAACCAGCGGCAATGCCGACCGTCTCAACAAAATCATGGCTCAGAAAAACAACCCCGAAATGGACATTGCCCTAATGTCCCAAAGCTTCGCCGTCATCGGCAACAGAGAAGGTCTTTTTGAAAAGCTGGACACCAACGTAGTAACCAACCTGGATAATCTCTACGACTTTGCCAAGGACGCCGAAGGTTACGGCCCTTGCTACTCTGTAGTACGCTACGGCATTATTTATGACGCTGACGCCGTGGAAGCCCCCACTTCTTACCTGGATCTTTTCAGCGGCAAATATAATGGCGTCCTTTCCCTGCCCGACATGGCTTCCACTGCCGGCCCCTACCTTCTGGTAGCTTTAGCTGAAGCCCAGGGCGGCAGCCAGGAGAACGTAGACCCGGCCTTTAAGCTGCTGGCCGACAATAAAGATAATATCGCCCAGTTCTACAGCGCCAGCTCCGACGTTCAAACCGGCTTCACCACCGGCGAAATTGCCGTTTCCGTCTTCATGGACATGAATGTTCCCACCCTTCAGGCTGCCGGCGTTAATGCCCAATGGGTAGATCCGGCAGAAGGCTGCTTCTCGGCTGCCGCCACCATCAATGTGATCAAAAATTCTCCCAATCCTGAGCTGGCCCAGCTTTACGTCAACTACATGCTTAGCGACGAGGTTCAGAGCATGGTAGCCGATAAGCTTTCCGAAGCTCCCACCAACAAAAACGCTACGATGCCCGAAGACAAAAAAGCCTATCTTGCCTTTGGTCCTGATGCGGTATCCTCTTTGAAATCCTTTGACCAGGATTACATCGACAGCCAAAAAGCTGCCTGGATTGAACGCTTCCAGCGTGAAGTGGCAAACTAATTCCCAGGTAAGAAGCTTTAAGACCGGCTTAAAACAAAAATAAGTAATCGAGTAGGAGGCTGCCCATTAGTCGGGCAGCCGACCTCTCACACCACCGTACGTGCCGTTCGGCATACGGCGGTTCAGTAACTTGAGTGCAGCGCCTCATATCTCTTGGCTATGTC
>JBCFAO010000003.1:0-123704 GCA_038562165.1 Clostridiales bacterium
TCCATCAAATAGGCAAAGGCTTCATTGCGTTCTTTCAAAAAAAGGGCTACCACTTCTTCGCGATCTAGGGTAAGATTAACTTGGGGCATGTCTCTTCATCCTCCGGTTTCTTGTTGGTGTGGTAACTACATGATAACCGAACGGAGAGACATGTTCTCTCTTTTTTTTGTCTTTTTTAATTTACACCATTATACGGACATAACCGAGGGCGCCGGCCATTTTGAGCAAAATTGCAGGTTTGTTAGCATTTGCAGAAGCTAACTGAGCAAAATTGCAGGTTTGTTTATATTAGCATGGCGTTTTGTGCAAAATTGCAAGTTTGTAGTGCAACCCAAAGCCTTTGGGGGCGCGGACAAAAAGTTGGACTTCGGCAGGGCTCCGAAAGGAGCAGCGAACCTATGTATACCCGAAGACAAATGAATGAGGCGTTGAACCTATATCATCAATGTGGATCGGTAACCGAGACAATACAAAAACTGGGCTATCCGGCGAGAAGAACGTTGTATATCTGGATCGATGACGAAGATACGCCTAGGGAGCCAAGAAAAACACCGACAGCGAATGCGGTATCCTCTCCACGCTATGCTTCTCTTGAAGTAAAAACAGAAGCATTACGCCGTTGCTTTGAAGAGGGAGAAAGGGTAGAATCAGTAGCAGAAGATATTGGCTATACCAAGTCCAGCATTTTTGCCTGGCAGAAGAAATATCTTCGGGGAGGAGCAGTTGCCCTGATGAATAAGAAAAATATCCCGCCAAGAAAGCCGCCAAAAGGCTCAAGTGACTCCGAGAGGGAAGTTGCGGAATTAAAAGCGCAATTGTTTGAAATGCAGCTGGAAATTGATATTCTTAAGGAAACGATCAATGTCATAAAAAAAGACCCAGACGCCGACCAGACAGCTCTCAACAATCGGGAGAAGGCAGTGATAGTCGGCGCTCTGAAGAATAGGTACTCACTGCCGCTACTTCTGAAGAAAATGTTCTTGGCCAAGAGTTGCTATTATTACCAAGAGAACGCCTTAGCCAAACCGGATAAGTATGCTCAATTACGTGAGCGAATAAAGGAAATATTTAAGGAAAGCAAAGAGCGTTATGGCTACCGGCGCATTCATGGACAGTTGGTTAAACAAGGCTGTATCCTTTCGGAAAAAGTCGTGAGACGGCTAATGAGGCAAGAACGGCTGAGGGTGGAGATACGCAGGAGGCGGAGATACAACTCTTACCAAGGAGAAACCGCAACGGTTGCCAATGTGATTGAGCGAAATTTTCATGCGGATAGGCCAAACCAAAAATGGCTGACCGACATTACGGAATTTGCTATTCCTGCTGGCAAAATCTATCTGTCTCCTCTTGTTGACTGCTTTGATGGGTTGTTGCCTAGTTGGACCATTGGCACTCGTGCGGATGCTACCCTAGTGAACACGATGCTAGACAACGCCATTGCTCAGTTAAATACTGGTGAACATCCGATTGTTCATTCTGATCGAGGCTGCCATTACCAATGGCCAGGCTGGATTGAACGAATGGATAAAGCACAGTTGATCAGCTCCATGTCAAAGAAGGGATGTTCTCCGGATAACGCTGCTTGCGAAGGATTCTTTGGACGGTTGAAAAACGAAATGTTCTATAACCAAGATTGGACAGGGGTAAGTATTGAAGCGTTCAGCCATACGCTTAATACCTACCTTGCCTGGTACAATGAAAAGCGAATTAAAACATCTTTAGGAAACATGAGCCCTAAGGAGTACAGACAAAGTCTCGGATTGGCCCTTTAGCCAGTCCAAGAAAATGTCCGCACCCCCTTTTGTGCAAAATTGCAAGTTTGTAAAAGGTTTTTTGGCCTGGAAATAGGGTTTTATCCCATTTGCGGGCCAAAGCCGTTCCAAAGCAGTGATTTGGGCACTACAAACCTGCAATTTTGCTCAGTTAGCCTTGGCGAACAGTGACAAACTTGCATTTTTGCACAAAAGGGAGCGGCACATCGAGGGTACTGAAAAAGTCGGTGGCAAATCGGGCGAGGTGCACAAAAATCGAAGTTGTGTTGCACTATTTCCGTTAAATTGGCTTAGATTATGAAAAACTGCCCTATAATCCGTCACACAACTTCGATTTTTGTGCAGTTGGCAACAGTGAATCCGATTTTAGTCACTATACGGACTGCGACTTTTTCAGTGCCCTCTAGCACATCGGCTAATTGATGATAATCAAAGAAAAGTACCCTGCGCCGGCGCCGTCTAAAGCGTCGGTTTCTTCTTTTTCCAGAGCGGCCAGGTTGGGGAAAACCCGCTGCAGGGGCAAACCGCAGTTTTGCACCAGGGAGGCTTTTTCCCCTAAACCCCGGTCAGCCAAAACCCGGCAAACCTCAGGCAAGCTCCGGCCCGGCTTCATCAGGATTTTGCTGCCCGGTAAATCCAGGCTTTCCTCCCAGCCCTCATAACCGGCCGGTATAATATGAACCGGCAATTCCTTTTGGGTCAGGCTTCTGTTGACCACCGCCGCCACTGCACAAAAACTGGGCACTCCCGCCACCATCCTGGTTTGAAAGCCCCGTTCCTCTATTTTCTGGGCGATGTAGCTATAGGTGGAATAAATCGATACATCCCCCAGATTGAGCATGGCTACATCCTGGCCCTGCCGCAAATAACCGGCGATTACATCGGTGTTGGCCTTGTGGTTTTCCTGAAGCTTTTGCGGATCCTTCGTCATCAGGAAGGGCAGCTCCACGATGGTTTTCCCCGCCATATCCACTGCCTGGGCAGCAATATCCAGGGCTAAAGTGCCGCCGCTTTTCGTCTGGGGTACGGCAATTACCGGGCATTGCCGAATGGTATTCACCGCTTTTAGCGTCATCAGCTCAGGTTCCCCCGGCCCTACCCCTACTCCATATAATATACCTGCCATTCTCTGCTCCTCCAATATTATTTGGCCTCTGAGGAGGCTCCTTCATTGCACCTACCGGGCCCTCCGCAAGGCTCTCTCCCTCAACCTACTTGGGCCTCCAAGGAGCCCTCCCTCGCACCCTGGTTGGAACTCCATGTGGCCCTCTCTCGCACCCTGCTGGGCCTCCACGAAGCCCTCTCCCCTGATTTATTGGGCCTCTTGGGTATGACGGACAAAAATCTGCCGGATAGCAGGATATTGTCCCATGCCTTTCAATACGCATTCCACCTCATAACCGGCCTCTTCAAAAGCGGTCTTCCAGGAATCCTCTTCATCCCCGGCCATATCGTTGACGGCATGATCACCGGCCACGATCATCAAAGGCAGCAGCACAACCTTCTTTATGCCCTGGCAAGCTTTTACCGCCGCCACAACCTCTTCCAAGTCCGGCTCCGCTTCTACCGTACCGATAAAATGCCGCTGATAACCGGCCTGCCGGAAACACCGCTCCAGCTTGCCATAGGCGCTGTTGGCCGGATGCTCTGTACCATGGCCCATCCAGACAATGGCCACATCCTCCGCTTCATGATCCTTCGTCTCCGCCGCCAAAGCCTCCACTACCTGAGCATAATCTTCGTCACTATCCAAAAGAGGAGCTCCCAATTTGATTTGCTCAAAGCGGTCACGATAAGGCTCCACCTGGTCTCTCATCTTTTCGTATTCAAAACCGTCCATCACATGGGTGGGCTGGACAATCAAATCCGTCACACCCTCGGCAACCAGCTTGTCCATAGCGGCAGCTACGTCGTCGATGCTGACTCCTTCGCCTTGCAGCTTCCGAATGATCATACCGCTGGTGAAAGCCCGCCGGATCAGGCGGCCCGGGCAAGCGGCGGCAATGGCCTTTTCGATGGCTTCAATGGTGTCCTTTCTCGTTTGGTGATGGCTGGTGCCGAAGCTTACTGCCAGGATGGCCTTTTTCGCTGTCATCTGTATCCTCCGTTCATTATTGCCCTAAAGTTGCGTGCTAATAAAAAAACCGCTCTTAAAAGAGCGGCTGTTTATCACTAAGGACCCTTGGCCGGGAAAGTCAGTTCTCACCAGGCTGCCGGTCAAAAGCTGCCGGCTGCCAACAGAAGGCGCCGGCTTAAGCAGATTCCGTCTCTCGCAGAATTTCTTTGCTTTTTCTCAACAGCAGGTCTTCCGGCTTGAGCGTCTTCACCATATCCGCCTTCCCGGTTTCCCAGTGGCTTCCTGGATATGATTCTTCTCTTACGGCGGCGGGACCGCGCAGGCTTTGCACCTGACTTCCCTTTTAATCCGGCGGGGTCTTCTTGACGGGAACGGCCCCAATGCGGAACTTGATGAGAATATATATTTAGTTTCAACAAAAAGCAACATAACTATACCACGGGCTTTTTGACAAGTCAATCAGGCATTCCTAACATTTATTCCGGCCATTTATTTCGCCGCAACGCCCTGTACGAAGGCAAATTTCCCCTCCTTGATCGTCTCGATGACGGCAGGCTTATTCAGCGGATTGTGGTTAGCGGGATCGATGCTAAGCAAACCGGTCAATACCGGCACGTCTTTGGCATTGCTCATATATTCCGCCAATACAACGGGATCCGTACTCTCAGTGCTTTCGATGGCGTTGATGATCAGTCTGAAGGCATCCACTGCCATTACAGGGTTGGGCATAGTGGGATCACCCTTGTATCTTTCTCTATACTCATTCAGCCAGGTTTCGATGATGGGGTCCTCCAGGCTGACAAGGTTGACATAGTAGCCGCCCTCGGTGGCTGCGCCCCCTAAATCGATGAGTTCCTGGCTGGCCCAGGCGTCGCCGCCCATGAATATGCAGGTCATGCCCATCTCCCGGGCCTGCTTCATGGCCAGTCCGGCCTCCTTCTGACTGGTAGGAATAAACAGCATATCCGGGTGGACGTCACGAATTTTGCCCAGTTGAGCCCGGTAATCCAGCTCTTCCGAACGGAAGGCCTCCTCCGCTATGATCTGGCCGCCCAGCTCCGTGAATTTCTCCTTGAAGAACTCCGTCAGGCCCTGGGAAGAGTCCGAGCCAATGTCTGACAAGATGGCGGCAGTTTTCACTTTGAGGATATCCAAAGCGAAGGTGGCCGCAACCTCCCCCTGGTAGGAATCGATAAAGCAGGCCCGGAAGGTGTATTTCCTGGCGGCTCCTTCATCATCCAGAGTTACCTTGACATTGGTGGGGGTGGTACCGATCATCGGTATTTTGGCGTCTTCAACAATGGGGGCGGCAGCAATGGCCGGCCCGCTGGCGCCGGGGCCGATAATAGCGACTACGCCCTCCGATATAAGGCGCTTCACCACATTGACGGCATCAGCCTGATCATCCTTGTTGTCATAAACGATGTACTCAATCTGTTTGCCTAATACGCCGCCGGCAGCATTGACTCTTTCAACCTCCATCAGCAGCGCATTTTTCTCGGACTGGCCCCACAAGGCGGAGGGACCGCTAAGGGCTGCCTGATGGCCGATTTTAATTGTTTCTGCCGGCTGGGCCGGACCGGCAGCCGCCGTACCGCAGGCGGTCAACGAGAGAACGAAGAAGGTAATAAGAAGCATGGACAATGATTTTTTCATGTAAACATCCTCCTTTATTTAATTTACTTCATAACAGGCCAGGGCCACCTCACGCATAACGGCCTCCGTCTTTTTTACATCGGTGTCGTTAGCGGCAAAGCACAGAATGAAAGGATCTTCCGTAAGAAACAACCCTACATCGTGGGTAGTGCCCCGATCCTCTCCCGTTTTGTGGGCGATGGTCACATCACCGGGAATAAGATAGGGCAGTTTATGGTTCATTTGCTGGCGGCTTAAAATATCCAGCATGGCGGCGCTGGCCTCCGGCGATACAATACGGCCCTCATACAGCCCCTCAAGCAGCACTCCCATCTCCCGGGGTGTAAAATAGTTTTGCTTGCCCTGCTTCTCGGCGGCCTCATCGAAAAGCAGCCGGTTGAGGCGGGTGCGCTGCAGGCCAAGGCTTCCTATCATGTCATTAATATTTTCCATGCCCAGCAGCTTGATCAGAAGATTGGTGGCGGTATTGTCGCTGAATATGATCATCAGCCGGCAGGCGTCCAGCAATGTAATCTCCAGCCCCTCCTGCAGGTGCCGCAGCACGCCGCAGCCAGGCAGCTTATGCTCTTGCCGCAGCATAAGCTTTTGATCAAAGGAAATATGGCCCCGGCCGGCTTGCCGGAAGGCCTCCACCAATATGGGCAGCTTGATCACACTGGCGGCAATAAAGGCCTCATCTCGATTTACACAAAAACTCTCCCCGGAGTTCAGCCTCTTATAATAGACGCCGATCCTTCCGGGGAGCTTGCCCACAGCTTCCTTGACAGTATCGTATAACATAGCATCCTCCAAATTTTGAATATTTAATAGTTATAGAAAAATTTATCCTTTTCCATTTTTTTACTATAGCACGTTCTCTTCTCCATTACAAGATTGGGCGGCTGCTTTTCTTGACAGATGAAAACCGGCGGTATATCATCATAGCTAGTCCTTAAGCCTTAGGAACAGGGATAAAAAATGAGAGATATTACGGATAATATGACAGACAAGGCCATAGTAAATACCACAAAAAAATGGTATAGCGCCAATCAAAGATATTTGCGCTGCGGCTATACTACCGGCACCTGCGCCGCCGCCGCCGCCAAGGCAGCGGCCTGGCTGCTTTTGACCGGCCAAAAGCCGGAGCAAGTCACCATCAAAACCCCCAAAGGGCCGGAAATCGTCATTGATGTGGCGGAGGCCGGCCGGCAAGCAGGGGAGGACGGTCTGGACGCCGCCACCTGCGCCGTAAAAAAAGACAGCGGCGACGATCCCGATATTACCAACGGTATCCTGGTTTACGCTACGGTAAGACCTGAGCCCTCAGGGGCGATGCTCATCGACGGCGGCGCCGGCGTAGGCCGGGTGACGAAACCGGGCCTGGACCAGCCTGTGGGCATGGCGGCCATCAACAGCACTCCCCGCCAAATGATTGCCCAGGCTCTCCGGGAAGTCTGCGAGGCTGCCGGTTACAGCGGCGGCCTGTCGGCGGTTATCTCTATCCCCGCAGGCGAAGCTTTGGCTGCCCGCACTTTCAATCCCCGGCTGGGCATCAGCGGCGGCCTCTCCATATTAGGCACCAGCGGCATTGTGGAACCCATGAGCGACAGCGCCCTCATCGATACCATCCGGGTAGAGCTGCGGGTATTGGCTGCTGCCGGCCGCAGCAGCGTTATTCTCACCCCCGGCAATTACGGCGAATCCTTTCTGCTGGACCGCCTGAATGGCCCTGAGGGCCCGGAGGCCGTTTTTACCAGCACCATTATCAAGTGCAGCAATTTCATCGGCGACAGCATAGCCGCCGCCGTGGAATGCGGTTTTCGCCGCATCTTGCTGGCGGGCCACATCGGCAAGCTGGTCAAATTGGCCATCGGCCTGATGAATACCCATTCCCGTTACGGCGACGGGCGGCTGGAAACCTTGGTCACCTGCGCTTTAAAGGCCGGCGGCGATTTGGCTCTTTTGCGGCAGATAGCCGATTGCGCCACTACGGAAGCGGCCTTGACCTTGCTTGAAGAAGCGGGGCTGATGGCGGCGGTTGCCTTGGACCTTAAAGAGCGTATCGGCTTTTATTTAAGCCGCCAAATACCTGCCGATGCAGAAATCGGCTTTATCTGTTTTACCGGCGCCGGTTCCTTCCGCCCGGTATTTGAAAGCGGCAACGTGGCCCAACTATTGGAAAACTGGCAGTAATACTATTCTGCGATTAAAATATTCCCTATTTTAATCCGGCAATCTTTGATTGCCGCTGCGCAAGGGGCGCAGGCAGAATGGCATATATACTAATCTGCGTGGGCTTTGCCCACTGCCGCACTTTTGCGGCAAATTAAAACGAAAGTTTTAATTGCGGATTAGTATATATCTGACAAAGATCGTCATAGAATCAATCATATCTACAATAATACTGGAGGCTGAATTATGCTATATTTTGTGGGAGCCGGGCCGGGAGCGCCGGACTTGATTACCTTACGGGGCAAAAACCTTCTGGAACAGGCGGATGTCATCATCTATGCCGGTTCCTTGGTTAATCCCGCTTTGCTGGACTACGCCAAAGAGGATTGCCGGGTATACAACAGCGCCGAAATGACTTTGGATGAAGTCATCGCAGCCATCACCGAGGCCCATGGCCAAGGTAAAACCATTGTCCGGCTTCATACCGGCGACCCCTGCCTCTACGGCGCTATCCGGGAGCAGATGGACAGGCTGACGGCCTTAGGCATTCCTTATGAAAGCTGCCCCGGCGTGTCCAGCTTCTGCGGCGCTGCGGCAGCCCTCCAGGCCGAATACACTCTGCCGGGCATTTCCCAAAGCGTAATCATCACCCGCATGGCCGGCCGGACCCCTGTGCCCGCTAAGGAAAGCATTGCTTCCTTTGCCGCCCACGGGGCTACTATGGTTATCTTTTTGAGCACTTCCCTGCTGGAAGAGCTGAGCCGGGAGCTGATCCAAGGAGGCTACCGTCAGGATACGCCGGCAGCCATCGTCTACAAGGCCACCTGGCCCGAGGAGATGGTGCTGCGGGGTACTGTGGGCACTTTGGCGGCAATGGCCTCAGCTCACGGTATTACCAATACCGCTTTGATTCTGGTGGGCAAGTTTTTAGGTGATGATTATGAGCTTTCCCGGCTTTATGCCGCCGATTTCACTACCGGTTTCCGGCAAGCCAAAGAGTAAAACCCCAGCCATTGGAGGCCCAATGTCATTTAGTTTAGAAGCCAAGCAGAGAAAGCAGGTTTGTTTCCGTTTCCTTAGGCTAACTGCTCAAAAATCGAAGTTATGTTCCGGCAGACAGCGGAATTAACCTGAAATCAGGGATGGAATGCACAAAAATCGAAGTTGTGTGGTGGAATACAGGGCGATATAAGGCAAACTCCAGTAATTTAAACAAAATATAGCTGCACAACTTCGATTTTTGTGCAGTTAGCGCCGCAAAACAGCCTTGAAGCGGTTAAACTCATCGCACAACTTCGATTTTTGAGCAAAATTTCAAGTTTAAAGTGTGCTGTTGCTTCAAAACAGGGCACTCCTCCTATCCGCGACACTATATACAGCCCAATACAGTTATTTGCAGCGAAAAGTGGTGTTCCAAACACTGTTTGGACACTTTAAACTTGAAATTTTGCGCATTTTTCAGGCGCCGTGCCCTAAGCAGCAGCAGGTTTCAGCTTTGCAGGCAATACCCATACATTCCAACGATAGGAAGGCTTCTATGAAAGAGACCATGGCTGTCATCGCCTTTACCGGCCAGGGCCGGCAATTGGCTCAAAAGCTGATAGCCGGCTTAAAGGAAAATCCGCCCGGCGGTTCAGGCTGCAATATTACCGGCTACGCAACTCAAGAGAAGACAGGGGCTGCCGGGGATCAAAGCATCGGCGCCTTTACGCCTTCTGCTGATTTGACGCCTGCCGACAGCCTTATTAGCTTTGCCAGCCTCCGGGAGTTGGTGCGGGAGCTATGGTCCCAAAGCCGGGCTTTGATTTTTATCGGCGCCTGCGGCATCGCCGTCAGGAGCATTGCACCTTATGTCAAAGATAAGACCCGGGATCCTGCCGTGCTGGTTTTGGACGAAAAAGGCCGCTTTGTCATCTCCCTTCTGTCGGGCCATATCGGCGGCGCCAACGAGCTCACCCTGGCAATAGCCGGCCTCGTCGGCGCCCAGCCGGTGATCACCACCGCCACCGATATTAATCAGGTCTTTGCCGTTGATAGCTGGGCAATAAAGGCCGGGCTGCATATTGTCAATCCTCAGGTCATCAAAGAGATTTCCGGCAGCCTGCTGGCCGGCCGGCCGGTGGGTTTAATCAGCCAATACCCGATTAAAGGCCCCCTGCCTGCCGGTCTAGAGGATTTGTCCTCTTCTTCCGGCAGCCAAAGCCGCTCCGGCAAACAAAGCTGCTCCGGCAGCCAAGCCAGGCCGCAGGCCGGTATCCGCATTGCTTCCGCCGTCGAGACTGAGGCTTTTCCGGAAAATCCTGAGTCCTTCGATACCCCGGAAACCGCGGATTCAGCGGATATTCCGGAAAGCTCAACTTTCACCTTCACGTTAAATCTTCTGCCCAAAAACCTGGTTCTGGGCTGCGGCTGCCGCCGGGGCACCTCAGAAGCTCAAATCAGGGAGGCGGTATTTACCGTTTTACAGCAGTATAATCTTTCTCCCCGGCGTCTGCGGCTGATCAGTTCCATCGATTTAAAAAGAGATGAGAAAGGGCTGCTGGATTTTGCGGCGGCAATGGAGTTGCCCCTGGTCTTTTTTTCTGCGGATCAACTGGCCCAAGCTCCCGGAGATTTCACGCCTTCGGCTTACGTCAAAGAGGTCACCGGCGTCGATAACGTCTGCGAGCGCAGCGCCCTTTTGGGGGCCAGGCGTTTTGCGGAAGGCCGGGATAGCTTGGAAGGCAACGCCACAGGCAGGCTGCTGATTCCCAAAACGCCTTTAAACGGCGTTACCGTAGCCGTTTATGAACAAGATTTCACCGTAATATTTCCTTAGGAGGGTTTTTATGGGCAAGCTTTTTGTTACCGGTTTCGGGCCGGGAAATCCCGAAAACATGACTTACGCCTGCCGCCAGGCTTTGGAGGCGGCAGAGGTAATCGTGGGCTATTCCGGCTACGTGGATCTGGTAAAGCCCCTCTATCCATCAAAAACTTATATGGATACACCGATGATGGGTGAGGTGGAGCGCTGCAAAGAAGCCTTGGCCCAGGCCGCCGCCGGTTTCACTGTAGCCGTGGTATGCAGCGGCGACAGCGGTATCTACGGCATGGCCAGCCTGATCTATGAGTTGTCTGAAACGGCAGCCCCCGGTAATGAGGCTGTGGAAATTATTGTGGTGCCCGGGATCACGGCTGCCGCCAGCGGCGGCGCATTATTGGGAGCCCCCCTGTCCCATGACTTTGTTACCATCAGCTTAAGCGATCTGCTGACGCCCTGGGAGCTTATCGAAAAGCGCTTGGCTGCCGCTGCGGCTGGGGATTTTGTTCTTTGCATTTATAATCCCGGCAGCATAAAACGCCACGACTATCTGCAAAAAGCCTGTGATATTCTGCTGCAGCAAAAAGCGCCGGATACAGTTTGCGGCTGCGTTAAAAATATCGGCCGTTCCGGCGAGGAGGCTTTCGTCACCAGCCTGGCCCAGCTTCGCAATACAAAGGTAGATATGTTTACCACCGTTTTTATCGGCAACTCCCGCACCAGAGAAATCGGCGGCAAAATGGTGACGCCCAGAGGATATTTTCATGACTAGCATCCTGCTTTTTGGCGGCACTACCGAAGGCCGGCAGCTTTGCGATTTTTTGCGGCAAAAGGGTATTGAAGCTACGGTTTGCGTAGCCTCAGCCTATGGTGAGGAGCAGATTACCGCCGGCGCCAACCTGCAGATTCTGGCCCAGAGGCTGGACAAAGCTGCTATGGTTGAGTTGATCCGCCGGGAAAGGCCCCGGCTGGTCATTGACGCCACCCACCCCTACGCTACAGAAGTGAGCCGCAATATCCGGGAGGCTTGCCGGGAGGCCCAGGCTGGCGAAACCGCCGCTTCCCTTCCCGCCGCTTCTCTTCCCAGCCCTTCCGGCGCCGCCGAGGCTTCCCATGCCAACGCTTACGCCGCCTATGTCAGAGTCCTGCGGCAAAAAGCCGATACGGCCCTGGCAGGCTGCCGTTGCTGCGGCACCCTGGAAGAAATTATTGCTCATCTCAATCAAAGGGAGGACAAAGCTTTTATCGCTTTAGGAGCAAAAGAAGCTGCCGCCCTTACCAACGTCAAAAATTTTGACCGGCGCCTTTACCTTCGCATCCTGCCTGCCCTGGATAGCTTAGAAGGCTGTCTGCGCCTTGGTTATCCCGCTAAGCATCTTATCTGCATGCAGGGTCCCTTTTCCGAGGAGCTCAATCGGGCCATGTTCCGGGAAACCCAAGCCGCCATTTTGGTGACGAAGGAGTCCGGGCCCAGCGGTGGCTTTCAGGAAAAAGTGGCGGCTGCCCAGGCCTTAGGTATGGAGATACTTTTATGGTCCCGCGCCGGCGAAGAAGAAGGCTGCAGCTTGTCTGAAGTTATGGCCAGGATCGAGGAAACAAGATGAAACAGGTATTTATTATCGGCACCGGCCCTAATCCGGCCCAGGTCAGCGGCCGGGCTTTAGCCCATCTTCAAGAGGCGGAAGTATTGATCGGCGCTGC
Organism: Clostridiales bacterium; assembly: GCA_038562165.1. Classification (GTDB taxonomy): domain Bacteria; phylum Bacillota; class Peptococcia; order DRI-13; family UBA5745; genus WRMS01. The sequence continues at coordinate 12,158 of JBCFAO010000003.1, forward strand.
CCGTATGGTAGAGCCTTTCGCCTATTTGGGCAAAACCGTATATCCCGTTTATCAGCCGGATAAAGTGGCCCAGGTTATCAAAGAAAGCAGCCATAGCCGCTTTGCGGTGCCCGTTTCCGGAGACGTAGGTTTTTTCAGCGCCGCCGCCGGCATCAACGAGGCTTTGCAGGAAGCAAACAACCGGGAAGCAGGCAACCGGGAAGGAGCCGGGCAGCAGCCGGGCCAGCAGGTGGAGGTTCACTTCATTCCCGGCCTTTCTTCCCTGGCCAGTTTTTTTGCCAAGCTGAAAATGGCCTGGCAGGATGCAGCTTTGCTTAGCCTCCATGGTGCCGCCGGCGATATTGCCGGCCAGGTTCGCCGCCACCGCAAAACCTTTTGCCTTACCGGCAATAACCTGCCGGAAATCGGGCAAACTCTGATCAATGCAGGCTACGGCTCTCTCCCCGTCTATATTGGCGAAAACCTTGACTACGAAAATGAGCAAATCACGAAAACCACGGTGGCAGCTTTAGCGGAGACTTCAAGGGCCTCTTTGGCTGTCTTGTTGATTATCAACGAGGATTTTGACAGCCGGGTCAGAGCGGGCATTGCCGACGAAGAGTTTTTCCGGGGCGATATCCCTATGACTAAGGCCGAAGTCCGGGCGGTAACCCTGGCTAAGCTGGCTGTCTCTCCCGGCGATATTTGCTATGATATCGGCGCCGGCACCGGCTCGGTGACCGTAGAAATGGCTTTAGCCGCTTATGGCGGCCAGGTATTTGCCATAGAGCAAAAGGGTGAGGCCATAGCTTTAATTGAAGAAAACTGCCGCCGTTTTCACGTAGGCAATGTGACGCCGATTTTAGGCCAGGCTCCCGCAGCTTTGGCTACACTGGAAGCTTTGGAAAAGCTGCCTGCCGCCGACGTGGTTTTTATCGGCGGCTCCGGCGGCCGCATGAAAGAAATTCTGGAATACGTGACCGCCAGAAATCCCCGGGTAAGGATTGCTATCAATGCTATTGCCCTGGAAAACCTGGCCTCTTCCCTGGAGCTTCTCACGGCTTTAGGCTTGCCGGCCATAGAGGTGATCCAGGTCAGCGTAGCAAAAGCCAATAAAGTAGCGGAGCTGCATATGATGATGGCCCAAAACCCCATTTTTATCATCAGCGCCGGCGGCAAAAGGAGTGACAGCCATGCTTAAAACAGTTCCCCGGGTATTGGTGGCCGGCACCCATAGCGGCTGCGGCAAAACAACGGTAACCTGCGCTCTGCTGGCGGCGTTGAAAGCCAGGCAGTTAGGTGTGGGAGCCTTCAAATGCGGCCCCGACTATATTGATCCCATGTTTCACCGGGAGGCCATCGGCATTACCTCCCATAACCTGGATCCTTTTTTTTGCGAAGAAAACCTGCTGCGGCAGCTGCTGACTGCCGGCGCCGGCGGGGATATCAGCGTTATTGAAGGGGTTATGGGCTATTACGACGGTATCGGCTTGACCCACCGGGCCAGCACTTTTGAGGTGGCCTCTATTACGGAGACCCCGGTCATTCTGGTAGTCAACGCTAAAGGCATGGGCAATTCCGTCTGCGCCCTCCTGAAAGGCTTTACCGAATACTTTGCCAACTCCCGGATCAAAGGCGTTATTTTTAACGGCATATCCGGCCCTATGTATAAAGCCCTCAGCGAAAGTATTGCTTCCTTTGACCTGATTCCCCTGGGCTATCTGCCCCACCGGCCGGAATTAGCCATTGAAAGCCGCCATCTTGGTCTGATCACTGCCGCCGAAATTCCCGATATCCGGGCTAAACTGGATAAACTGGCGGCTCTGGCAGCAGAGACTTTGGATATTGACGGTATTCTCCGGCTGGCAGCCGCTGCTCCGGACGTCCGCAGCAGTGAAGAATTAGCCGGGTTTGGCAGCCAAAGCAGCCTAATCAGCTCAAGCAGCCCAAGCAGTCAAGACAATCTAAGCGGGCAAAGCAGTCCAAGCAGCTTAAGCAGCCCCGGCAGTCCCGGAAAGTCGGTTACTCAAGGCACCCGCAATAGCCGCCGCCCCCGGATTGCCGTGGCTAGGGATGAGGCTTTTTGCTTTATTTATACCGAAAACATCGAGCTTTTGCAGACTATGGGCTGCGATATCGCCTATTTCAGCCCTTTGCGGGATAAAGCCTTGCCCGCCGGCAGCACTGGGCTTTATCTTTGCGGCGGCTACCCGGAGCTTCATAGCCAGGCTTTGTCTGCCAATATAGAGCTGCTGGCCGACTTGCGCCGGCAGATACAGTCCGGTCTGCCCACCATTGCCGAATGCGGCGGCTTTATGTATCTTCATGAGCAGTTGGATGGCAATCCCATGGCGGCTGTCATTGCCGGCAATGCTTTTAAAACCGGTTCCTTGCAGCGCTTCGGCTATATCACCCTCACCGCCGGAGCAGACAATTTGCTTCTGGCGGCCGGGGAAAGTGTCAGGGCCCACGAGTTCCATTATTGGGACAGCGGCAATCCCGGCGCCGGCTTTCAGGCGGCCAAGGCCGGCAGCGCCAAAGCCTGGCCCTGCGTCCATGCTACGGAAACGCTCTACGCCGGTTTTCCCCATCTCTATTTCTATGCCAATCCTGCTATGGCGGAGCGCTTTGTTGAGGCAGCCGGCCATTATGCGGCAGGCCGATAGAGGGATTTGATCATGTTTCTCTCCACAGCCGCCCTGCTCTTTGGTTTTATTCTGGATATGCTTTTGGGGGACCCCCGCTCCCTGCCTCATCTGATTCGGGGAATCGGCAGCCTGATCGGTTATCTGGAGGGGCTGCTGCGCCGAGCTTTGCCCCGCTCATCCCGGGGAGAGCTTTGGGCCGGCGGTATATTGGTCCTTCTCGTGGTGCTAATCTGCGGCGGTTTGCCGGCTCTGCTTCTGGGGGGCCTCTACCGCCTCCGGCCCTGGGCCGGCCTTCTTTTGGAAAGCCTGGTTTGCTGGCAGCTGCTGGCTACCCGCAGCCTGAAGCAAGAAAGCATGAAGGTTTATGACGCCTTGGCAGCAAAGGATTTGGCCGGCGCAAGACAAGCCGTCTCCATGATCGTGGGCCGGGACACGGCTTCCCTGGACGAAGCCGGCGTAGCCCGGGCGGCTGTGGAGACTGTGGCGGAAAACACCGCCGACGGCAGCCTGGCGCCTTTGTTTTACATCATGCTGGGGGGAGCCCCTTTGGGCTGCATATATAAAGCTATCAATACCATGGACTCCATGCTGGGCTACAAAAACCAGCGTTACCTCTACTTTGGCCGCATTGCCGCCAAACTTGACGATTTCGCCAATTTTATTCCTGCCCGCCTGGCCGGTTTTCTCATGATTTTAAGCGCTTTTCTTCTTGGTTTCGACGGCAAAAACGCCTGGCGCATCTTCCTGCGGGACCGCAAAAATCACACCAGCCCCAACTCCGCCCATACCGAGGCTGCCTGCGCCGGGGCTTTAGGTCTGCAATTGGCAGGTAATGCCTATTATTTTGGCCAGCTTTACGAAAAGCCCACCATCGGCGACAATCTGCGGGCCATTGAGCCGGCAGATATTGTCCGGGCCAACCGTTTGCTTTACGGTACGGCCTGGCTGATGCTGGGCCTGGCCCTCTTGTTCAGGGCCGGCTTTATTTTATAAAAACTATGATCATGGATGTGAGCGTTTATGTTGCGTTACGAGCATGGCGGCGATATTTTTTCCCATCAAAAAATCGACCTGGACTATTCCGCCAACCTAAATCCCCTGGGCATGCCGGAACCGGTAAAGGAAGCCCTGCGGGCCCGGGTGGATGAGTTTGCCCATTACCCGGACCCCTACTGCCGGAAGCTCTGCCAGAACTTAGCGGAATATGAGGATACCGATAGGGACTATATTCTCTGCGGCAATGGCGCCGCCGACCTTATCGTCCGCCTTTGCCTGGCTTTAAAGCCTCAAAAAGCCCTGATCTGCGCCCCTACGTTTTCGGAATATGAAAAAGCCGTAATTCAATCAGGGGGCAAGGTGGTTTACCACCGGCTTGAGGAAAATGAAGGTTTTCAGCTAACTCCCCGGATTTTGCAGGAGTTGACTCCGGAGCTGGACATGGTCTTTTTGTGCAATCCCAACAACCCCACGGGGCGGCTCATTGACTTTGAGCTTTTAAAAAATATCGCCAAAAAATGCCGGGAAAATCAGATTTTATTTGTTCTGGATGAGTGCTTTTTGGATTTTACCCGGGGCAAATCTATAAAATCTTTGCTGCCCTCCAACCCTTACCTGGTGATCCTTAAAGCCTTCACGAAGATTTACGCTATGGCCGGCCTGAGGCTGGGTTATATGCTTTCCGCCAACCGCCAGGTTCTGCGGCAGATTGAAGGCTTCGGCCAGAGCTGGAGCGTTTCCGGTCCGGCTCAGACCGCCGGTTCCGCCGCCCTCACCTGCCGGGGCTGGGTGGCAGCCAGCCGCCTGATGACAGAAGAAGAACGCCAATACCTTGTGGGAGAGTTGCAGGCTCTCAATATTCAGGTCTTTCCCAGCGACGCCAATTTCCTGCTTTTTCGCAGCCGGCCCCAGCTTTATGAACGAATGCTCAAACGAGGCATTTTGATCCGGCGCTGCGACAATTTTCCGGGCCTTGAGGCCGGCTATTTCCGTACCGGCATCAAAACCCGCCAGGAAAATCAGCGGCTGACGGCAGCATTAAAGGAGGCATTAGCCGATGAGTAAAGCCAAGGTCATTATGGTGCAGGGCACCATGTCCAATGCGGGAAAAAGCCTGCTGGTGGCCGGCCTATGCCGGGTTTTCAGCCAGGACGGCTACAAAGTGGCGCCTTTCAAAGCCCAAAATATGGCCCTCAATTCCTTTATTACCAACGAAGGTCTGGAAATGGGCCGGGCCCAGGTGGTTCAGGCGGAAGCCTGCGGCATAGAACCCAGCGTCCGCATGAATCCTATTTTGCTGAAGCCCGTAAGCGATATGGGCTCCCAGGTAATCGTAAACGGCGAAGTGCTGGGCAACATGAAGGCCGCCGAATATTATGCTTACAAAACGCAGCTAATTCCTCAGGTGATGGCCGCTTATGATTCTTTGGCCGCCGAAAACGATATTATCGTTATCGAAGGAGCCGGCAGCCCGGCGGAGATCAATCTGCGGGAAAACGATATCGTTAATATGGGTATGGCCAAAATGGCCAAGGCCCCGGTGCTTTTAGTAGGGGATATCGACCGGGGCGGCGTCTTTGCCCAGCTTTTGGGCACCATCAGCCTGCTGGAGCAGGATGAGCAAGCCATGATCAAGGCTACGGTGATCAATAAATTCCGGGGTGATCCGCAGATTTTGGAACCGGGCCTGCAGATCCTGCGGGAGAAAACCGGCAAGCCCGTGGCCGGGGTCCTCCCTTATCTCAATGTGGATATCGAAGATGAAGACAGCCTGTCCAGCCGTTTGGGCAACAACCGGGCGGGGGCAGCCAATGTCAACCCTATCGACATTGCCGTTATCCGCTTGCCCCATCTTTCCAATTTCACCGACTTCATGGCTTTGGAAGCCACTACCGGCCTGGGGGTACGCTACGTCAGCCGCCTTACTGAGCTGGGCCGGCCGGATATGGTGATTTTGCCGGGCACAAAAAATACCATGCAGGATCTAAAATGGCTGCGTCAAGGAGGCTTGGAGGCCGCCATTAAAAAGCTGGCTGCCGGCGGCGCTATTGTTTTCGGTATTTGCGGCGGCTATCAAATGCTGGGCCGGCAGATCACCGACAGCGAAGGGGTGGAAGGCGGCGGTACCATGGAGGGCATGGATTTATTACCCATAGCCACGGAATTCGCCGCCGAAAAACATCGCACCCGCATGAAAGGCCGTTTGGAAAAGGTGCAAGGGGCTTTAGCTGCTTTGAGCGGCGCTGAGGTGGAAGGCTACGAAATCCATATGGGGCGCAGCTTCTACCTGGCCGGCAACGGAGGCGGCGATAGTGCCTCCGGCATTGATAGTGGCAGCGACTCTGTAGGCGGCGGCGACCTAGGCGGCGGCCTCCAGGGCCAGCCTTTGCTGATGCTGGAAAACGGCCAGCCCGACGGCTGCCAGCAGGCCAACGTCTACGGCAGCTATCTCCACGGCTTTTTCGACAGCGAATCCTGCCGCCAGGGACTGCTGACTGCCCTGTGCAGCCATAAAGACATTCCGCCGCTCCAGGCTGCGGCCTTCAACATGGCCCAATATAAAAAACAGCAGTACGACCTTTTAGCCGAGGGCGTCCGCCGCAATATGGATATGGCTCTTATCTACCGGATTTTGGAGGAGGGAATCAAATAATGAATAAGGAGATCAACATCCGGCAGCTTCAGCTGGAAAACGTGTTGCCCCAGGAAATTGAAAAGCGCAGCTTCGAGATCATCGAATCGGAGCTGGCTCAGCCCCTGGACCCGGAGCTTGCGCCCATTATCAAGCGGGTGATTCATACCACCGCCGATTTTAGCTATGTGGATACTCTGTGCTTTTCCGGCAACGCAAAAGAAATCGCACTAAATGCTTTGCGGGCCGGGGCCCATATAGTCACCGATACCAATATGGCCAAGTCCGGCGTCAGCAAAGAGCGGCTGGCTGCCTTAGGGGGCCAGGTCCACTGCTTTATGGCCGATGAGGACGTAGCTTTGGCCGCCAAGGAAAAGGGCATCACCAGGGCTGCCGCCGCCGTGGAAAAAGCCATGGGGCTGGCTGAGTCCCTGCAAAAGCCGCTGATTTTTGCCGTAGGCAACGCTCCCACCGCTTTAGTGGAGCTCTATCACCTTATTGCTGCCGGCAAGCTTAAACCGGCATTGATCATCGGCGTTCCCGTAGGCTTTGTCAATGTGGTTCAGGCCAAAGAGCTGATCATGGAAGCCGGCGTTCCTTTCATCGTCAATAAAGGCAGAAAAGGCGGCAGCAATGTTGCCGCCGCCATATGCAACGCCTTGATCTATATGGCCTGAAGTATATGACTTGCGCCGTGCCCCTCGGAAGCTTTGGGTCAGAGTGTCAGATATACATAAAAATTGTGCCGATGACCATCAAAACGATACAAAAAGGAATGGAATACATCATGGTTTTGATGGGATCGATTTTGACGCCCAGCATGCCGCCGACAATACCGCAAACAGCCAGGGCCATCAGGTCCACGGGAGGCAAGGCCTGACCGGCAATGGCAAAATGGGAGGCTGCCATGGCGGCATTGACGGGGGTAAGGCCCGTCTCCACCAGGGCCGGTCCCCAGAAGGATACAATAACATTTTGGGCCGTGGACTGAGAGCCGGTTACCATACCGATTAAGGTGATAGCGCCGGCGCCGCCGAATTTCAAGAGATTCGTATTCAGCCCCTGCACGAAAGCTTTAATTGCCTCAATCTGGCCGGCGGCATAAAAACCGCCTAAAAACAAGCCGGCGCTGAATTGCACCTGGGCATTGGGCCGCACCTTTTTTAAACCGCCTTTAAAAATTTTCGGCAAATTATTGCGGACTTCCTTAAAAAAGATGGTACTGATGATTATGCAGGTGATCATGGCCAGCACAATCACGTTGGAGAAGCCTTTGAGGATTTTGATGGTGCCCAGCCATTGCAGGAATCCCTGGCCGCCTACGGTAATTTTGTTGAGGATCAGAGGTATGATGTCAATTTTATAAGGCGCCGGCAAAGAGCGGGCAAAGACAACAATCGCCAAAATAGTCAAAGGAATCAGTGTATACCAGCGGGCCTTCAAAATCTGGCTCGCTTTTTCTTTGGGTATCAAATCCTCGTTCATGGTCATATCTTTTTTAATGAACATTTTTAACATAACCAATAAAGCGATAATGGCGGTTATGCCGATAGTAAAATAGGAAATAGCCGTAACGGGATCGGGAGTTTCCAAGCCCAATAAAGCCGCTGACAAAAACAGGGACTGGGCAATGGGCGGCATGGGGGAGCCTAAGCTGGCGCCAATGATCAAAACCGCCGCTACCCGTTCGCCGGGCAGCCCTAACTCCGCCAAAGCCCCTACTGTAAGCAGGCCCACAACGGTAGAAGCAGCCATGGAATCTCCCAGCAGGGAACCGGCGATCATCAAAGCCATGAATACGGTGATGACCAACCCTTTGGGGCTGTGGCCAAACTTAGCCCGCAAGGAATTGACGATGGTCTCCATAGCCCCCAACTCCCCCTGCATATCGGCGTAAATACAACCGCAGGCTCCCAGCAAAATCACCCACATCAGCCGGTCAACACCGTCAATCCAGGCCATAAGCCAAGTCAGGGGATTGTAGATTCCCCCCATAATCAGCGCCAAAATACCGGCTATAATAAGGGCAATACTAAGATTGCCTCCAATATAGGGTATTTTTTTAATCAACAGGATACAGAGAAGGACAATAATAGGAATAATAACTTTTAACATCTTGCATACCCCCTACGTTTTCTTAGCCCTGCCGCCGCTGCTTTTAGGCCTGCCGTACTATACAGTGCAAGCCTGATGCCAAAGCTTTAGCTTAAGATAAAACATTTCAAAAAATTTAGAGAGCCTGCTTTTATTAAGTTGCTATCCCTTTTTTAGAAAAGCCGGGATTGAAAAAAGCAACGGCATAACTCTTGGATAAGCTGTAAAATTCTAATCCCATCTCTATTTCTAAAAAGAATTTCTATCTTTTATAAATAATAGGAAATTTAACGCTGACTTTTAAAAAAATACCCTTGCAGGTTTAGGCGCCTGCAAGGGTATGATTGCACCCGGGCACAACCGGGCTGATATAGCGTTGGGTAACGGGATAGCAGTCTCAAGCTTGGGCATGGTTGGGGTGTGGTTCGGCTAACTGTGCAAAATTGCAGCTTTGTCGTCCTTCGCTTAGGCTAACTGCTCAATTTTGCAGCTTTGTTCCATATTTGCTTGACAAAATGCTCAATATTTCAAGTCTAGCGGTATCCAAATCCGCTTTTCGACTGTATATATTGTGGCAAACTGGACGCGCCCCTGTTTTAGGGGGCAATGCCCCTTACAAACTTGCATTTTTGCTCAAAAAGGCCGCTCCCACTTTACAAACTTGCATTTTTGCTCAAAAGGTCCGCTTCACTATGCTTATAGTGAAAAATTTCTATCCTCGAAATTTTTCTATTAAGGCGTTATAATGAACTATATAAGCTATAATACTCTTAACGGCTCCACTTGCCGGCCAACACCCGGCCCAGCCAGGGCTGATGCAGGCCGATGGCTTTGTGGGGACACATTTCCTGGCAGCAATAGCAGCGAATACACACCCGATAGTCGTAAACCGGATATTTGCCTTGCATTTTTAATGCCTTATCTTTTAAAGGACAGCTCTCCACACAAATCCGGCAGCTTTTGCACCGTTCTTTCAAAATGACCGGCCGCTGTCTTAAGTTTTTTAGTATCCAGTCCACAGGCCCTACATTAAATTGCAGGCTGTCGCTGCGGTCAACCCGGAAGCCGGACCGTCCGTATTTGAGAAAGGCTTCGGCGGCAGTAATATCGCCGTCAACCGTACGAATGACCGCCTGGCCGCCGGCAGCGTAAGCATTGGTGGGCACCAAGGCGGGGTCCAGATCGATCAGACGGCAAAACACCTGATCCAAAGCGTAGGGATCTGCCGAGGCCAAAATCACCTTCATGGGCACCGGATCGCCGGAGCCGGGGCCGTTGCCTTCCATGGCCACTACGCCGTCCATGATATGAAGCCGGGGCTTTACCGCCGCCGCCAGCTTGGCCAGCATCCCGGCGAAGCTCACCGCATCGGGATACTGGGTATGGCCGATGGCTTTTTGAAAGCCGCCGATGCAGCCATAAAGATTCTTTACGGCGCCGGTGATCCTTTCCAGGGCATGGGTTTTCATTTTCGGCAGATTGATGATAGCGTCGGCTTCCCATACGCCCTGGCAAATAGCGAAGCTGACTCCTTCCTGCTCCATGACCCTGGTCTGGCTAAAATCCGCAGCCTCAAGCCCCATTTCCTCCGCTGCCTGAGCCAAACCCGCTCCCCGGGCTACCGTCTCCATAGATTGGGCCCCCGGCGAATCGCCGTAGCTGATTTTTTCGCAGCCTTCTTCCCGCAGCAGCAAGGCCACCGCCTTCAGCACTGCCGGATGGGTGGTGACGGCAGCGGCCGGTTCCGCCCGCTTGAGCAAGTTGGGCTTCAGCAGCAGCTTTTCTGCCGGACTGACGAAGGCGGCCCATCCCCCCAGCAGAGAAACTGCCTGCTTTACTGCAGTATAAACTTCCCTTTCATCATAGCTCTCACATTTTACTAAGGCAACCACGGCGGATTCTGACATATCCTTCACTCCTGTCCTCTAAAGGAGGTAATTTCTTTGACTTCTCTATTAGAAAAAAAGCTAAAAAAGCTGGTGCAAAAAGAACACAAATTATTGGATAGCCGGGGCCGTCCTCCGAAAACCACCGGCATTAATCAGGCATTGGCTAAAGTTGAGGAAAAAGTTCCCGCCAAACTGCGGCAAGGGATTTACACGGCTTTTGAAAAATCCTTCCGCCTGATTTTTGAAAAAGGCACAGTCCTCATTGAAAAAACCTATCAAAGAAAAAAACTGCTGCACCGCCACAAATTCCTGCGCTACAGCTTGCGGCACAAGCCATCGGGAGCCAACTTCCGGGCCTTAAGGCGTCACGGCGCCGCCGGTCAAAACCTGGCCGCAGGCCTGGCGGCCCTTGAAGGCTCCGCCTTGGGCCTTGCCGGCTGGGGGTTGCCGGATATTCCCCTTTTTACGTCGATGATCCTGCGGGGCATCTACCGTGCCAGCCTCAGCTACGGCTACAATTATGACACCTTGCCGGAGAAATACTATCTGCTGCTGCTGATTGCCGGAGCCCTGTCCAAGGGCGAAGCCTACAAAATCTACAGCCAGGAAATTGATATCCTGGGCAGCCGCCTGAATCAACAGGATCAGCCCACCGCCCCGGCCTCGGATCTGCCGGCAAGCTTTGCCGAGGAAATTACTGCCGGCAAGCTGGATCAGCAGATTAAAGACACCTCCGCCTTGCTGGCAGACGAAATGCTGGCGGCAAAATTTATTCAAGGGACTTTCATCATTGGCGCCGTAGGGGGTATTACCAATTTTGCTACTTACCGCAAAATCTTAGGTTTTGCCAAACTGAAGCTGGAAAAGCGTTTTCTCATTCAGGAAATCCTCCTGGCAAAGGAACAGGGGCGCTAAAATATCTCTGCTTTTGAGAAATTTATATTATCGGAGCGATTATACCACATGACAAAGGAAAAACCCACCTCCTTCACCGAATCTCAAAGGCTGTGGATGCTGGAGGCCTTAGCGGAAGCCCGGCTGGCTCTGGAGCAAGGCGATGTGCCGGTAGGAGCCGTTATTGTGAAAGAACGCAAGATCATCGGCCGGGGCCATAATCAGCGGGAAGCCCGCCATGACCCCAGCGGCCATGCTGAGATCATGGCTCTGCGGCAGGCCGGCCAGGCTATCGGAAGCTGGCGGCTGACCGGCGCTGAGATGTATGTGACCCTGGAGCCTTGCCCTATGTGCACTGCCGCCATCGTTCAGGCCAAACTTTTTCAGGTGGTTTACGGCCTGGATGATCCCAGGCTGGGGGCTTGCGGCTCCCTGCTGAATTTAGCCCAGTTCCCCGGCTTTGACCATGATGTGGCCATCCGCAGCGGCTTAATGATGGAAGAGTCTTTGGCATTGCTCCAGGATTTTTTTGCCGCCAAACGCAAAGACCGGGTGCAGTAAGTCTGCTGTATTCGCGCCGAACTTATATGCCGGCAAGCTTATTTCTCAACAAGCTTGCCACATCAATCCATAGATTTAACCGATAAAAGGAGGCTCTGCATTCATGAAGCTATTTATCTCCAGTGATATTGAAGGCACCTGCGGTATCACCGCTTGGGAAGAAACATACCAAGAGAAAAACGTCTATTGGAGCGCCTATTTTCAGGAGCAGATGACGAAGGAAGTGGCGGCGGCCTGTGAAGGGGCCTTTAGCGCCGGCTTTGCGGAAGTTTTGATTAAGGACGCCCACGACACGGCCCGCAACATTATTCCTAAGCTGCTGCCCAAAGGAGCAGAACTGATCCGGGGCTGGGGCAGCGATGGCTGGTCGATGATGGAGGGGCTGCAACATGGCGCCGACGCCGCGGCTTTTACCGGCTACCATGCTGCTGCCGGCTGCCAGGGCAGCCCCCTGGCCCACTCCTTTTCTACTACAGTTGACACCTTGACCATCAATGGCGAAAGGGCCAGCGAATTCACCGTCAACAGCTATACTGCCGGCTTCCTGGGCGTTCCCGTAGTTTTCATCAGCGGTGATGCCGCCGTCTGCCGTCAGGCTAAAACAATAATTCCCAATATTACGGCAGTGCCTGTGCTGGACGGCAAAGACAATTCCACCACCAGCGGCCACCCGGAGCTGGCAATATCGGCTATCCGGGAGGGAATGAAGCAGGCTCTGGCCGGCGATTGGCGCCGCTGCCAGGTTGCCATGCCCAAGGACTTTACAGTAACCGTCCGCTATACAACCCATTCCAAAGCCGCCTTTGCCGCCGTCTATCCCGGCGTTAAGCGGCTGGATAGCAGAACCGTGGATTTCAGTACTGAAGATTACAGGGAGGTCCTGCGCTTCATGCATTTCTGCGTATAACATTTCTACATAATAATATTTAAGATTGGAGGCAATAAATTGAACGGCAACGTCTGGGTAGCTTTAGCTATGACCGCCTTTGCAGGCCTTTCCACCGGCATAGGCAGCGCTATTTCTCTTTTTACAAAGAAGACCAACGAAAAATTCTTATCCGTTAGCTTAGGCTTTTCCGCCGGCGTCATGATTTACGTATCGATGATCGAAATTTTTGTTAAAGCCCAGGATTCTCTTTCAGCCGCCTTGGGCCACAAACAGGGAGCGATAGCCACGGTGGTTGCCTTTTTCGCCGGCATGCTACTGATTGGGATCATCGATAAGCTGATCCCCGAAAAAGATAATCCTCACGAGATACAAAATACGGAGGAACTGGCCCGGGCATGCAAGCTGGCCCAGGACTGTGAGATTCCTCAAACTCAAGATTCCGCCCAGCCGGCAGACGAAAAAAACAAGCTGATGCGCACAGGCCTTTTTACTGCCCTGGCCATTGCCATCCACAACTTTCCCGAAGGCTTGGCTACCTTTGTCTCCGCCTTACAGGAGCCTTCTTTAGCCATTCCCATCGTTGTGGCCATCGCTATTCACAATATTCCGGAAGGAATCGCCGTATCCGTGCCGATCTATTATGCGACAAACGACAAGAAAAAAGCTTTCCTTTATTCCTTTGCTTCAGGCCTGTCGGAGCCCATTGGCGCTATTATCGGCTATTTGATTCTGCTGCCTTTCATGAACGATATGGTCTACGGCCTGTTGTTTGCAGGAGTGGCCGGCATCATGGTGTTTATCTCCCTGGATGAGCTGCTGCCGGCAGCCCGGGAATACGGCGAACACCATCTTTCCATTTATGGCCTGGTGGCCGGCATGATGGTGATGGCCGTAAGCTTGCTTTTGTTTGTTTGAAACAAGTCAAATTAGATTTACAGGCCAAATCAGGCCGATTGCAGGCTGCCTCTTGACAGGGACAGCATCAGTAGGTATGATAAACACTGTCCATTCTTACGGCATGGGCGGGTCACAAAACCATATGGGGGAGTACCCAAGTGGCTGAAGGGTCCGGATTCGAAATCCGGTAGGTCGGTTTCGCCGGCGCAAGGGTTCAAATCCCTTCTCCTCCGCTTTGGAAGCAGGTGCGAAGTATTGAACAGTTTTATTGGACTGTCCAGTATTTCGCGCCTTTTTTATGTCCACAAGGTGGTATTAGCATTTCCACACTTACTATAACATTTTCTTCTGGTTATGATACGCAACTTCTCAAAATGTTAATTTATTGGCGTCTGCAGCCTCTTTGTTTTGAAAAAACATAATATAGTAAATTGGGATATAGGTAATCTTTCCTTTGGTGGTGACCGTTCTTTCATTAGACAATACGAAGGCTTTTTTGATATAGTAATCCTCGTTATTTACGAAAGTGTTCAACGCACTGTGGACTGTGTAATCCTTGCCTGATTTGACCTCGATAGGGATTGCGGATAAACTGTTATAATCGTCGATTAGGTAATCTACTTCACCTTTGTTGCGATTGTCATAATAAAACAGCTTATATCCGTGGGCCACCAGCTCGCTGGCAACCACACACTCGTACACAGAGCCGAGATTGATACCTCTTTCATCGTCAAGAATTGCGCGGATATTGTTTCCGTAGAGGATACCCGAAAGAATGCCTACATCGTTCAAATAGAGCTTCAGTAAATTCTTCCCGGTGGATTCAATCAACGGAAAGACCGGGCTTGATATTGCCTGAACACTTAGTGCAATTCCCGCACTGATTAAATACTCAAATTCATCCTGATAGTCCCCGAAGGTCTTGCCTTTTTTGTTTTCGATATTCTGCGCCACAACCCGCTTCTTTTTGTTTTCCATATTAGAGGGAATCAAGTCGTAAATTCTTCTGATTTTAAGCTTTTTTTCCTCATCATATTTGGAAGCGTCGGCGGCGTAGTAGTCGCGGATTTCGCTTTGAATCTCTCTTACGGCTTGAATATTTTTATCTGCGAGATAGGAATTAACTGCATCCGGCAATCCTCCGACCAGCAAAAATTTCCGAAACAGATCCATCATTTTATTGTGCATCGGTTCATCAAGTGTTTCAAGCTTTTCAAATTTCTTTTGCAAAGCGGAGATTGCGATTTTATTCATCCCGTTTGCGTACAGAAACTCCTCAAAGTCAAGAGGGAACATTCTTACCTTGCGTATGCTTCCCATGGGAATCGAGGTTGTCTCCGAAAGTGTAACACCCAAAAGCGAACCGCTGGCGATAAAAGTGAATTTGTTATCCTGGGACAAAAATTTTAGCAACGTGAGTAAATGAGGGTACGCTTGAATCTCGTCAATAAAAATCAGGGTGTTATCCTTTTCCTTCATTTTATTACCGGCGAGCATGCTAATTTGAAGATAGAAATCTTCAACGGTCTTGGTACTCGCAAAAAACCGGTTTCCCAAGGAGTCCTCAACCATATTCATTTCTATAAAGTTTTCATACAGCTTTTGGCCAACATAGCGGATAATATATGTTTTGCCAACCTGTCTTGCACCGTCAATTAAAAGAATTTTACTTGAGTCTGATTTTAGGTGTGTTTCTATCAAAGACTCAATTTTACGATAAAGCATAAAAGCCCTCCTGCAACTTTTCAATACTATTAGTTAATAGAAACTCAAACTTTTCAGCATTATTATATCTTGATAAAATCAACTTTTCAATATGAATTCTTCGACAGATTTTTTACGTTTCGAGATAATCTATGAAAAAAAACCAGGGGCTGCCCCAGGGGCAACTCATAAAATATACCAAAAAAGGCGTGACATTTCCCTTCAGGAGATGTCATGCCTTTTTCTATAGAGTCAAATGTGATATTATGGATATAAATAAACGTGCCCTTGAAAGGAATCCCTATATGGAAATCCGATTGATTAACCAACAGGATAACCTCCTTGCCATCAGCCATGTTTATGAGGCAAGCTGGAAAAGCGCCTATAAAGATATAATCCCCCAGGCATACCTTGACGGCATCCCGGAAGGCCGTTGGGTGCAAGCCCTGAATAATCCCGCCTGGAATACATTAATCATGCTTGACGGCAATAAAATAATCGGGACCTCTTCTTATTGCGCCTCAAGATTTGCGGATATGAGCGGCTATGGTGAAATTATCTCCATTTATTTTTTGCCGGAGTACTTCGGCAAAGGCCACGGAAAATTATTGTTTCAAGCGGCAGTTGACGGCTTGATACAACTGGGATACACAGATATGTTTTTGTGGGTATTGGAAGCAAACGCTAAAGCCCGGCGTTTTTATGAACGTTTTGGCTTTGCAGCCGGCAATGCCTATTTAGATGACGACATTGGCGGCAAAAAACTGCGTGAAATCCGGTATATCTACCGCGGAGGATGCAAATGAAGAGAAAGCTTTTGCTAATGACACTAATAGCAGCCCTGTTGGGTGTTTTTTTGGCCGGCTGTGCTGATGAGGCGGTGTCAACTACTATCAGAGAATATAATATTGAGGAAGCCGCAGCTATAATTGACGAAGTTGAATGGTTAACCGCTTGGTTGTCCCAAGAAGATTCCATTTCACGCGGCAACGCCGGGAAATTGATTAACCGCTTTAACGAGACTCTGGATTATCAAGGCGAAAATATGTTGACCTTGGCAATGGCAGACGCCTCGGAATGGGAAGATTCAGAGGTTCAAACCATTTCTCTGGGCAACGAATATATCCCGCCAACAATTTACCACGAAGGTGTTGCTATCGTTTCTGCCACCGAAGAAGAAAAGCGCCAAGCCTCCGATGATAAGGGCGAGGCCACGGCCTATCACAGCACGCTGACGATTCGCAAAGAGTATGCCGGCCCTGAGCCCAAATTGCAGGATTGGTATCTGGAATACGTTTTTAACAAACGAGGCCTGGACGGAGAATGGTCTTTTGTCTGCTTTAATGGTACATATAATGTCGATGTTGCCTTGCCCCTGAGGGAAAGCTTTGCCGCCGCCGCTCCCGTGTTAGTACAGGAAGAGTTACAGATTATCGGTTAAAAAGGACAGCATTATGAAAGTCTATAGCTGGAAAACCCTCATTATAACAATATTTCTAGGCGGCGGTTATTTTGCTTATATCGTCTATCGTTTTGATGGTTTCCACGATCTTGTGCTGTTGGCCTGTCTGGCCTATCTTATTATAGAAGGGCTATCCGTTTCATTTATAGAGTCCGCTTATCAAAAAGATATTCGGCGTTCCGCAAGAATGAAGCGGGTTTATCGAAAGCTTTTCGGAAAATTTGCCCCTCTTGCTCCATGGTCTCCCCTTATTTTATTCTTGCTGAGCTTTTGCGTGGCCAAACTGCTGCCGGCCCGAAAAGGGTTGATATTGCTTTTACTCTTATCGGCTCTGGCTTTGGCAATTTATATTTCGATAATTTCCAGAAAGCATCTAAAAATTGAGGAGCAGCAAGAGCAACGGGAGCAGGAACAAGAACAAGAGCAGCAACAGGAACACGAGGAGCAACGGCAGCACAACGGAGAAGGGCAGTGAGGCAACGAAGCAGTAAGACGCCGCAAGAAGCGGCGCAATATTGTAGAAAGGAGCCCCTCCTTGCACAGAATTTTAATTGTGGAAGACGACAGGATAATTGCCCAGGCCATTTGCCGCCACATCAGCGCCTGGGGCTGTGAGGCCCGCTGTGTGGAAAACTTCGAAAACGTCCTGGGGGATTTTGCGGACTTTGATCCCCATTTGGTTCTCTTGGACATATCCCTGCCCTTTTTCAACGGCTACCACTGGTGCGGGGAGATTCGCAGGCTCTCCAAGGCCCCAATTATCTTTATCTCCTCAGCCTCGGACAATCTGAATATTGTCATGGCCATGAACATGGGCGGCGATGATTTCATTGCCAAGCCCTTTGATCTTGCTGTGCTCACTGCAAAGGTACAGGCCCTGCTCAGGCGGGCCTATGATTTTGTGATACCCGCAAAGCTTTTGGAAAGCGGCGGAGCGGTGCTCAATGTCGCCGACGCCAGCCTGACCTTTGATGGACAAAAAACCGAGCTGACAAAAAACGAATTCAAAATCCTGCAGTTGCTGTTTGAAAATAAGGGCCGTATTGTCAGCCGTAGTGAGATGATGACACGTCTTTGGGAGGGTGACAGCTTTGTGGATGAGAATACCCTTTCCGTGAATGTCAACCGCCTGCGCCGCAAACTGGAAGATACAGGACTGAGAGATTTTATTCTCACAAAAAAGGGTCTGGGCTACACCCTGGGGGACTGACACGCGAGCTGATCCGGACATGCAAGGACTGATACGGACACTAATACGAGGACCGGTACGATCACTAATGTGAGGATTGATATGCTACTTTCCTATCTGAAACGCCACGTTAAAACAATACTTTTGTTCGCCCTCTTTGTGCTGGTTTTTGCCTTGGTGTTTTCCCTCTATCATTTGGAAGCCGAGGCGGTTTTTTATGCTGCCCTCTTGTGCGCCTGTCTGGGTTTTTTTGCCTTCGGCATCGGTTTTTGGCGCTATGTCCGCCGCCACCGGCAGCTCATGGAGGTACTGGACCGGCTGAATCTCGGCATTGACAGGCTGCCCCAGCCCTCTGACCGGCTGGAAGCCGATTACCAAACTATTCTGCAGCAGCTTTATGCCCGGGGCCTCCATGACCGCAGCCAGGCGGATAATCAGAGGCGGGACATGGAAGACTATTACACTCTCTGGGCCCATCAGATCAAAACGCCTTTGGCGGCAATGCGGCTGCTCCTTTCGGAAGGGGGCGGCCAAAACAACAGCCTCCTGCTGGCGGAGCTGTTCAAAACTGAGCAGTATGTAGAGATGGTTTTACAATATATTCGCCTGCGCAGCGAATCCAGCGATATTCTTTTGCAAACCTGCAGTCTGGATGAGCTTATCAAGGGCTGTCTGCGCAAATATGCCCGGCTTTTCGCCCTCAAAAACTTGGAGTTTTCTTTCAGGGAGACAGGGTTGAAGGTATTGACAGATCAAAAATGGCTCTCCTTCGCTATCGAACAAGTGTTTTCCAACTCCCTTAAATACACCCCCAGCGGCAAAATCAGCATTTATGCAGAGGATTCCTATCTCGTCATCGAGGACACAGGCATCGGCATCCGGGCCGAAGACCTGCCCCGGGTCTGTGAAAAAGGCTACACCGGAGCCGGCGGCCGGTCGGATAAAAAGTCCACGGGCATCGGCCTTTTTCTCTGCAAAGGCATTCTCATAAAGCTGGGCCACAGCTTTACCATCGACTCCGAGGTGGGCCGGGGAACCCGTGTAAAAATCGGCCTGCAACGGGAAATCACCACATTTGAATAGCCTTCAATGTAAAGCTAAATAATCTTTCTTACAAAAATGTAAGAATAAAAGCCGAAACGTAAGCCAATAAAATGGCAGAGGTTTCGGCTTCTCGCTAGAATGATCATAAGACATTTAGCGGAGGTTTCCTATGACATTATTGCTTGAAGTAAAAAACTTAAAAAAGACCTATGCCACCCGCTTTGGCAACGTGCAGGTTCAAGCCCTGACCAGCGTAAATTTTGCCGTCCAGCCCGGCGAATATATTGCCATCATGGGTGAAAGCGGCTCGGGTAAGACCACCCTTCTCAACATTCTTGCCAGCCTTGATAAGCCTACGGGGGGCGAGGTCCTGCTGGACGGACAAAGTACTTTTCAAATTCCTGAGGGCCGGCTGGCCGCCTTCCGCCGGGACAAACTGGGTTTTGTCTTTCAGGATTTTAATCTTTTGGACACCTTTTCTCTAAAGGACAATATCCTGCTGCCCCTGGTTCTCTCGGATAAGAGCTATAAAGAGATGACAGAACGCCTTAGACCCATTGTCCAAAAGCTGAGGATTGCCGATATTCTGGAGAAATTCCCCTACGAGGTCTCCGGCGGACAGAAGCAGCGCTGTGCCGTGGCCCGGGCTCTGATCACCAGCCCCCGCCTGATTCTTGCCGACGAGCCCACTGGAGCTCTTGATTCCCACTCGGCAGACGCCTTGCTCACCATTTTCCGGGAGATTAACGCCGGGGGCCAGACGGTTCTCATGGTCACCCACAGCGTTAAAGCCGCCAGTAATGCGGGCCGGGTTCTCTTCCTGCGGGACGGCGAGATTTTCCACCAGCTCTACCGGGGCCAGCGCAGCAATGAAGAAATGTTCGCCGTGATTTCCGATACCCTCACAGCCATGGCAAGAGGCGGTGAGAGCCTTGCGTAAAACCGCTTTCTATCCCCGGCTGGCCGTCCAGAATATTCTCCGCAATAAGCAGTTTTACTTTCCCTATCTGCTCACCTGCATTACCACAACGGCGCTGTTTTACATCCTCTGCTTTCTGACTTTTAACCAAGGCCTGGATGTAATGTACGGCGGCTCAACTTTACACTCTATGCTAAACTTCGGCTGTGTGATTATCGGCCTGTTTGCCGCAGTCTTCCTCTTTTACACCAACAGCTTTCTCATGAAGCGCCGCCAGAAGGAACTGGGATTATACAATATCCTGGGCATGGGAAAGGGCCATATTGCCGGGGTGCTTTTCTTTGAAACCCTTTTTGCCTTCCTCATCAGCCTCCTCTTGGGGCTCATCCTGGGCATTCTCTTTTCCAAGCTCATGCTGCTGCTTCTTTGCCGGCTGGTGAACTTCGGGGTTCCCTTTGGTTTTGAGCTTTCTGCACAGGGCCTTATCTATAGCAGCGCCCTGTTCTCCGCAATTTTCCTGCTGATTCTCCTGTCAAACCTCCTGCGTATCCAGCTTGCCAAACCCATTGAGCTGCTGCTGGGCGGTAATGTGGGAGAGCGGGAGCCGAAAACAAGATGGCTGCTGGCAGTTCTAGGCCTTCTCTTCTTAGGCAGCGGTTACTGGCTTGCCATAACCACAGAGGATCCTGTCCAGGCCATGGTGCTATTTTTTGTGGCCGTGCTTCTTGTGATTATCGCTACCTATCTCCTGTTTACCGCCAGCAGCATCGCCATCCTCAAGGGCTTAAAAAACCGGCCCGGCTATTACTATAAAACCCGCCGCTTCATCCCGGTTTCCGGCATGATTTACCGGATGAAGCAAAATGCTGCGGGTCTTGCCAATATTTGCATCCTTGTAACTATGGTGCTGGTAATGGTCTCGGGCACCCTCTGCCTCTATCTCGGCACTGAGGACGCCCTCTTTACCCGCTATCCCAGAGAGATCACCCTGAGCGTACAAAATCCCACGGGAAATGCCCGGCAGATATTGACCGCCGCCGCCGGCCAGGCGGTGGCAGACAGCGGCCTGGAGATGGAAAATATTCAGGACTACCTCTCCTTGGGCCTGTACTGCGCCCGGCAAGGGGATAATTTGGAAATCCTCAACCCCAATGAAAGTGACTTCATCTATACTGTCTTTCTTTCCGCATCAGAGTATCAAGGTCTCACCGGCCAATCCGTCAGCCTGGCAGCCGGCGAAGCTCTGGGTCTGGCAAACCTCCAATCCCTGGGGGAAAGCTTCACTTTTTTAAACAGAGAATATAAAATTATCAGCCGGATTGAGGATTTCCCGGCGACCCGTCAAGTAAGCCCGGCTACAAGGGATTTCTTCCTGTTTGTGGTTCCCGACCAGGCCTTTGTGGAAATTTTGTCTGCTGCAAATGAAAGGGAGCGCTACCCCTACTGGTATCTGGGCTTTGACCTGGAGGGAACCTCGGAGCAAAAGCTGGCTTGCCGCCAGGCAGTGGATAAGGCCGTGGCGAATGCCTTGAATCTGGCAGACGAAAATAGCCCCCATAGCTATAATTCTGCGAGAACGGATAGCCGGGAGGCAGACCGGGCAAAGTCCTACTCCATCAACGGCGGCTTTTTATTCCTCGGCCTGTTTTTGGGCCTGGTCTTCCTTATCGCCACGGTTCTGATCATCTATTACAAACAGCTTTCCGAAGGCTATGAGGATAAGGAGCGTTTTGAAATTATGCAAAAGGTGGGCCTGAGCCGCCGGGAAATCAAACAGGCCATCCACAGCCAAATTCTCATTGTCTTTTTCCTGCCTCTGGTTATGGCGGTAATCCACATCGCCTTTGCCTTCAAGATGATCACAAAGCTTTTGCTTCTTTTAAACCTGGCCAACACCGCCCTCTTTGCCTATTGCACCCTGGGCACCATTGCCCTGTTTGCTCTGATTTATGGCCTGGTCTACATCCTGACTGCCAGGGTTTACTATAAGCTGGTGAGCTAAGTAAAAGAGCGCCGAAGACTTAAACAGTCTGAGGTGCTCTTTTTTGCTTGCTAAACATGTAGATCATAGTGTAAAATATTCATTATTCTTACTCCATAACAATTTCATAGCAATTATTACTATTTTAAAATTCGCGTAAAGGATTGGTGCAATGAGAAAAAAAGAGAGATACGTAATACCGACAGTTTACTGGATGACAGCTATTGTTTGTCTTTCATTTGCAGTTATGGCTTTTGTTTTCGACTCCCCCGCTCAAATACTTGCTGGATACTACAAGATCCACACATCCAGAAGCGTTCTTGTGACGGACTATATCGGCCTTGGGGGTTTGGGCGCGGCACTGCTTAATGCCGGGGTTTCCGGCCTGTTTTTCCTGATTTTGCTTATTCTGCACAGGCAAGATCCAAAGGGCGTGATCGTTGCATCACTATGGACGACCATCGGTTTCTCGCTGTTCGGCAAAAACCTGGCCAATACGATGCCCATACTTCTCGGCGTCTTGCTGTATGGCAGAGTTAAAAAAATCAAGTTCAAGGATTTATTCGTACCGGCTATGCTCAGCGGGACCATTGCCCCTTTGGTCACTGAAATCGCCTTTCTCCAGGATGATTTCAGCCTGTTCAGGATTATAGCAGCAATTATTGTCGGCCTGCTGATCGGATTTATCTTTCCCGTGGTGACTGATGAAGTAAAACGGGTCAATAAGGGCTTTTGCCTTTACAATTGCGGTACTGCCGGCGGCTTCATTGCCACATTTTGTGTCGGGCTCCTCCGCAGCGTGGGCATCGAAATTATCCCGGAAAGCATCTGGGACATGTCCCATACGCAATTGCTTGGCACTTATGTATATATACTGGCTTTGGCGCTGATCCTTTTCGGCGTAATCAAAGATAAGCCCCAAAATGCCTTTAGAAAATATAAGCAACTGCTTAGTGAAACAGATCCTGATGGCCACGACTACTTAATTAAATATGGATATACCAGCTACATCAACATGGGCACCATGATCATAATAGTGACCACTGTACTGCTGATAATGAATATACCAATAAACGGTCCCATGCTTGGGGGCATATTTACCGTGGCGGGCTTTGCTTTGTCCGGCAAAAACCCCAGAAGCACCGTAACCATTTTGATCGGCAGCATCATTGCCAGCCATCTGAACTATCTGGATCCCACATCGCCGGCCAATTCATTTGCCATACTGTTTTCCACAGGCCTTGCTCCCATCGCCGCCAAATTCGGTATGGCCTCCGGGATCCTTGTGGGCTTTGCCCATGTGTCCATCGCCATATTCGTCGGGCAGCTTAACGGCGGTCTTAACCTTTACAACAACGGTTTTGCAGGCGGCTTTAGCGCAATTACAATCGTACCGATTATTGTGTTTTTTAAAGAGCTGTTAAATAGACACAATCCTGCTATCCTTGGCAAAAAAGCCGAAGAGTAATTGCCAACTTGCCGGTTTATGTCGTTGCGCGTACCTTTGCTCGTTGTATCGCCTCATATCTTATGGTAAAATAGGCCAATAATCGACAGGCCTGCCAGATTAGAGGAAGTATAATGCGTCAAACGACAAACAGACGGCAAAAATATTATTTTTCGGCTAAACTTAAGGCTGCCCTTAGCCAAATATCACAATATCCTCTAACCGTTGTCGAGGCGCCCAGCGGCTTCGGAAAAACTACGGCCATCAGAGAATATCTGCGAAGCGAGCATCCCCAGGCAGTCTGCGAATGGTATACTTGCCTGGGAGAAGCCGCCCCTATAGCCTGGAACGGAATCTGCGGGCTGTTTGCCACAATAAACGCCACAATATCCGACGGCCTGAAAAACCTGAAAGCGCCCACCAAAGAAACGCTTTCCTATGTAGCCGGCTATCTGAAAAGCCTGAAGTGCCGGGGAAAAACCTTTTTAATCATCGACAACTACCAGTTGATCAACTTCGACATGCACCGTGAGCTGATCAGCGTTTTTTCCATGCACGAAAACCCGGACCTGCATATCATATTCATTACACAGCAATTGAATTGCCGGCAGCCCCTCTCCGTGCATAACAACAACATTCATAAGGTTGATACCCCCTCCCTCTTCTTTGACAAGGAGGGCATCTCCAGCCTGTTTCGTATGGAAGGCCTGCGGCTTACTGCAAACACTCTGGATAGTATCTTCCAGCGTACGGAAGGCTGGATATCCGCTATCCGTCTGCAGATGATCAACTATAAAGAAACCGGTTCCTTTGTCTTTTCGACAGGCATTGAACAATTGGTGGAAAGGGCTGTTTGGAGCCGGCTGCAGCCTGAGGAAAAAGACCTCCTGCTAATGGTGTCGGTCTTTGACAGCTTTACGGCTCATCAGGCAGCCGCAATGCTGGATAATAAAATTTTGCCCGGCGGTATCGAAGCCGAACTGAAAAACAGCGATTTCATTCGGTTTCTGCCGGACAAACGCCTGTTTATCATACACGGCATCTTACTGAATTATCTACGCAACCGGTTTTATTGCCATCTGCCGAAAGAATACCAAAACCAAATATTTTATAAAGCCGGCAGAGCCTGCGCCGCTACAGAGCAGTACTGCCTGGCTACAAAATACTTCTATCAGATCAGAAATTTTGAAGCGATCTTCTCCTTGCCCTTTACCCGCCAATATTTAGACACACAAAAAGAAAACTGTGAGGAAGAGCTTTTCGTGGCTATTGTCCGGGAATGCCCCGAAGAGGTGTTATGCAAATATCCGGCCACCACCCTTGTCTTCGCCCATTATGCGCTGCTTAACGGACAATATGGGTTATACGAAAAGCTGTGCAAGCTGCTGGGCCTGCTGGTCCGGGAAAAAGGGGATTTGCCCCAGGCTGAAAGGCAAAAATTAACCGCTGAACTCATCTTGCTGGAATCCCTCGGGAAATTCAATGACCTGGCTAAAATGCGGGAAGGATATGCGGCGGCCAGTGAGATATTAGGGGAATCCCCAGATATCATTGAAAACAGTATGCCTTGGTTTTCTGTATTCCCTACGGCTTTTGGCATGTTTTGGCGGGAATCCGGCAAGCTGGACGAAATGCTAGCTGCCGCCGATGAGTTGAAACCCTTCTACCGTAAATTCAGCCGGGGGCAGGGCGCCGGCCTCAGCCACCTTATTCGGGCAGAAGCCATGCTGCTGCAAGGAGAGGACAACGAGGCGGAAATTTGTTGCCATAAAGCCATCTATGAAGCCCGTACTTACCGGCAGGTCAATATCTCTATTTATGCCGAGCTCTGCCTGGCCAGAATTTTTATCCTGCGGGGCGATACGGAAAATTTCGCCGCCGCCCTGAAAAAAATTCAAAGCTATGCAGCAGATCATTCGGAGCTTACCACAGGCCGTATGGCGGATATGTGCCTGTCGATTATCAGCCTCCTGCTGGGAATCAAGGATTATGTTGCACCCTGGCTTTATGACATAGAGAGCATCCAAAAATCACTGTATGTCCCGGTCCTTCCCTTTGCGGAGATCTTATATTTTAAGCTGCTGCTCATCGACAAGCGTTACAATGAGTTGTATGCCGTCAGCCAGCTTGCCTTAGATGCCCTTCGGAATCCGGACGCTAAAATCAAGTACATGATGCCGCAGATGTACTATCTCATTTTCATTGCGGTTGCAAAGCATAGTAACGGTAATCATTTGGAAGCCGGCCGGCATCTAAAAGAAGCCCTGGACATTGCTCTGCCGGATCAGATTTATCTGCCCTTCACTGAACACGAATCTATAGAAGGCTTGCTTTCCTCTTTAAATCCGCGCAGCTTTAGCGAAGAAACACTGCCTGCCGGCGACAGCAATTCCGCCAGGTTTGCTGCTTTACTTGCACTCTATAGGCGTCAGGCCAACGGCAGCAGCGTGATCAAAAAGGCTCTGCTCCAGCACAAATCCCCTCTGACGCCCCGGGAAAGAGAAGTGGCCCTGCTTGCCAAAGGCAGAATGAGCGCAAAGGAGATGGCGGCAAAGCTGTATATATCGGAAAAAACCGTCAATACGATCCTTAGAAACATATATGGCAAGCTGGAAATTCACTCAAAAAACGACCTGATCTACAAAGATTTTTAATTAAATTATACAGAAAACCCTAAAATACTTAATAATTAAGTATACGCAAAAAAACAATCCGCTGTATGATTGCATACGGTGGATTTTTTATGTTTCATATATGAATACTTGGAGGGCTGAATATGAAAAACTGCTTTAATAATTTGGAACTGGGGGAGAGGAATTCACAATGAAACTAAGCATAAAAATACCTGCCTTTGCCATTGCCATCATTATTGCTTCAGTGCTGATCACCGCAGCAGTAAGCATAGTCGAAAATGCCTCTTATAACAATAGTGTAGGCTATGAGCGGGTCAATTCAGCTTCGGATGATTTAAAAGAACATGTTCAGCAGATGCTTGAACGTTCCCAGCAAAATGCGGTTGCCATTTCTCAAAGCTATCCTTTGATAAACGCCATGTCTAATAAGAACTTCAACCAGATAAAAAATGCTCTCGACGACCTGAACCAATATTTAAAAGCGGATACCATCAGTATTACGGATACGGAGGGCAATATCATAATCCGCCAGCATGAACCGGCCAAATTTGGCGACAACATCCTGAAGCAATCCAATGTCCAGCAGGCTCTTAAGGGGAATATTTTGACCACATTGGAGCCCGGCGCTTTAGTCAAGCTTTCCTGCCGCACAGGCGCGCCCATCCGCAATGAAAACGGCCAAATCATCGGAACCGTCGTCACCGGCTACACCTTTGAAAATCCGGCTGTTATCGATGATCTGAAAGCCCTGCACCATACCGAACTGAGCATATTCTCGGGAACTGAAGCAATTTCCAGCACAATTATGGAAAACGGCCAGCGGATGATTGGAACCCAGCTTGACGAAACCATCGCAAAGACCGTTTTGGAAGAGGGACAGCCTTATGCCGGCGACGCCAATATTTCCGGCCAAGCCTATATTACCAAATACGACCCGCTATTGGACGCTGAGGGCAAAATTGTCGGCTCAATTTTCGTAGGGCTGTCAAAAGAAGATTTGACAAAAGCAACAAGGGCTACCATTCTGCACTTGAGTTTAACCTCCCTGGCGATTATTGCAATCTGCGCTTTTCTTCTGATGGGTTTCGTAAATAGGAATATTAAAAAACCCATGGCTATGCTGACGGAGGTATCCCACAAGCTGGCCCGGGGGCACCTGGATGTGGATATCAGCGCCGCCGCCGGCAAAAAGGACGAAATCGCCATGCTGACCGGCGCCATGGCTCAGATGGTATCACAGCTCAAGGCTTATATTTCGGATATTTCCTACGTCCTTTCCTCCATGTCGGAAAATGATTTCACGGCCAAAAGCGCCGTGGAATATATGGGCGACTTTGCTCCCATCAAATCTTCTCTATACAAGATCTCCTCCTCTCTCAATCAGACATTGCTGGTGATCAATTCGGCAGCCAATCAGGTCAGCTCCGGCGCTGCTCTGGTGGCAAGCGGAGCTGAGGAACTGGCAGCGGGTTCCTCAGAGCAGGCGGCCTCCATTGAGAAATTGAATGGCTCCGTGGAGAGCATCTCGGCACAAGCGGCGGAAAATTCGGCAACTGTGGACACAGCAGTAGGCTATTTCAACCAGGCCGAGGACAGCTTCAATACGGGAATCGAACAGATGGAGCAGCTCACCGGAGCAATGACAGAGATAGCCTCCTCTTCCGGCCGGATTGCCAACATCACAAAAACCATTGAAGACATCGCCTTCCAGACCAATATTTTAGCGTTGAACGCCTCCATTGAATCGGCCCGGGCCGGCGCTGCCGGCAAAGGCTTTGCCGTCGTGGCTGATGAAGTCCGCAATCTTGCGGCCAAGTCTGCTGAAGCCGCCAAACAGACGGGAGAGCTCATCCAGGCCTCTGTGGCCAACGTAGCAAAGGGTACGGAAATGACCGCTCAAACAGCACAGATTCTTCAGGATGTTGGAGCAATCAACGCAAAAGTAAACGCAAGCCTCAAAAAGATCAACCAGTCCTCAGCCGAACAGGCCGGAGCAATTGCCCAAATCAGGCAAGGGCTCTCTCAGGTCTCCGCTGTAATTCAGACCAATGCCGCCACTGCCGAAGAAAACTCCGCCGCCAGCGAAGAAATGTCGGCACAAGCCGCCACATTGCAGGGCGAGGTTGAGAAATTCAAGCTGGATACGGCCACGCAAGAAAAGGATAAATCTTTTAATTAGGGAAATTATCATGGGATAAACTCCCTCGGACATCGGGAAAACCGCTGATTTGACAAAAGACCGGAGACTGTCTCAAATGAGGCAATCCCGGTCTTTTTCCGGTGGGCCCGGACAACGGTATGAAGCAACATGAAGCAGCATGCAGCAACATGAATCAGCACGAAGCAACATGAATCAGCACGAAGCAACATGAATCAGCACGAAGCAACATGAATCGGTACGGGGCGGCATCGAGCCGGTTGCGGCCTGCTAAGCTTGTTCAATTTGTTCGGCTGCATGGCGCGTGACCGGCACTTATAGGCAGTTTGCTCAAAATTGCAGGTTTGTCGCCATTTGCTGAGGCTAACCGTGCAAAATTGCAAGTTTGTTCCCGTTCGCTGAGACTAACTGTGCAAAATCGCAGGTTTGTAACCCCTAAATTTCGCTTTCGGAACAAATTTGGCCGAAAATAGGGTTAAACTCTATTTTCAGGTAAAATCACCTACTACAAACTTGCAATTTTGCACAAAACGCCATGCTAATGTAAACAAACCTGCAATTTTGCTCATTTTCCAAGCCGGCCAGTGACAAACCTGCATTTTTGAGCACGGGATCGGTGTAATCACTGCCCTACCGGTGCTGTACCCGTGCGGTACCGGTGCGGTGCCGGTGCCGCCCAGCTCCACCAACTATTGCTTCGGCAACTATCACTCTTGCCTATACGATTGCAAATATAACGGCCAGGCCTATAATGCGGCGGCGGCAGCCTGCATTTTCTCGCGAACAGCTACTCCAAAGGGGCAGCGGCTTTCACAGACCCCGCACTGAATGCAATCCTTAGCATTTTTATTCATGGCGTAGTAATGCTCCCCGGCCATTTCATCACCCGCCATATAGAGATCAAAAAACTTATGGGTCTGGCCAATATCTATTCCAACGGGACAGGGCATACAGTGATTGCAATAAACGCAGGCACCTCTCATCTCTTTTGGCTGTATCTCCGCAATAAAGGAATAGTCTAAATCCTCCTCTGCCGCCGAATACAGGCGAAGGGCCTCTTCTAAATCCTGTTTGCTGCGCACCCCAACCATGCAGGAAACCACCGCTGGCCGGTCAAGGGCGTATTTTAAGCATTGAGGAATGGACATGGCCCGGCCAAAGGGCGAGTTCCTGGCATCCAGCAGCTTACCACCGCCGTAGGCTTTCATTACGTTAATGCCGATACCCATGCGGACACAGTCCTGAAGGAGCTTTTGCCGGTTCCGGGACACAATAATGCCGCTGCGGGTTTTACTATCTTCGCCGTAAGGGTCGTTGACTGCGGGGTCAAAATCGTAGGCGGCATTGATGCTGAACATAAAAGCGTCTATTTCACCGCCGGCAATAAAACGGTTGGCCATCTCTACCGTGTGGGTTGCTACGCCTAAATTGCGGATAACCCCATCCCGTTTCAGCTTGACGGCATAATCAAAGGCGCCGCCTGATATCAGCTTGTCGTAATCCTCCGGCGTATCAACACAATGAAACACAGCAAGATCCGCATAATCTGAGCCGGTGATTTCCATTTGATGCGCAAAGCTTCTTTTGATGGATTCCAGCCCATACTTCCGGGAGTATTCGCCGGTTTCGTAAGTAATGCCCAAATGCATTTG
Source organism: Clostridiales bacterium (assembly GCA_038562165.1). GTDB lineage: Bacteria > Bacillota > Peptococcia > DRI-13 > UBA5745 > WRMS01. The sequence continues at coordinate 41,826 of JBCFAO010000003.1, forward strand.
CAAATGAAACCGATCCCGCCGGCCTTTGAGGGCCACGCCGTAGTGGGCCCAGGGCTCCGGATAAGAAGTCGCCATATCGATTAAGTTAATGCCCTGTTCCTGAGCATAATCGATAAGTTCAACAATCTGTTTCTCATTTGATTCGTGGACGCTGCCTGAACCGATTCCGATGGTGCTGACCTTCAAACCGCTATGCGGCAGTACCCTGTATTCCATGTTTCACCCTCCAAGTTTAGTTATCAAGGCTCATTAATGTATGGTATTACAAAGCAAAAAGCCGGAGCAAGCTTCTGCTTTTTCATGATTCCACCTCACTCAATGCTGAAGGTAACCTCAACGCTGCCGCTGCCGAGAGCATCCGTCAGTCCGGCGACGTCAGTGATATATCCAACGGGAACGTAGCGGTAAGAGTTTGGAAATGTGGTGTAAAACAGCACCAGGCTGTTGCCTGACCAAAGATAGATATCTCCGGCATTGATCGTGGCAGGTATTTCTGTCTCTGCGGAGGGCAAATCAAAAATCAGGTCGGCGACCTTTTCCTGGGCAGCAAAATCATCCATTTTTAAGGTAAAAGGCATTTCCCGGACAATGGCCCGTGCCGGCTCATTGTCATGCAGGACAGCCGTAAAATTATCGCTCCCGATTTTAATATTTACCCTTGGCATGGAATCACCTTCCTGAGACGCAGAATTGCCTTCCCGGGGTTCCGGTGCAGCCAGGCCGGAGGCCGGGTCAGCGGCCGGTGCTGTGGCTGGCTCGGTGGCTGGCTCAGTGGCCGGGACGGAAGCCGGGTCGGTGGCCGGTGCTGTGGCTGGCTCAGTGGCCGGGTCGGTGGCCGGTGCTGTGGCTGGCTCAGTGGCCGGGTCGGTGGCCGGTGCTGTGGCTGGCTCAGTGGCCGGCTCGGTGGCCGGTGCTGTGGCCGGTTCGGTGACTGGCTCGGTGGCCGGTCGGGAGGCTGAGCCGGGTTCAGCGGTACTGGCAGGCGGCTCCGGCGGCGGAGTATTTGGTGTGGAGCTGTCTGAACAGCCGGCCAAAGCAACCAGCCACATGACAGAAAGTAATATCGATATTATTTTTTTCATTTTCTTCCTCCATCTTTTCCGGTACTAAAGTGCTTTTCCTAACTCGCAGGCCTGACCCAGGGCCGGATTCCCTTCGATGTCGCCAACATCCGTCATACCAATACTCCGTACAAAACACCCTTCAGGCTTGTTTTTTCCACGCTGCGGCCGGCCTCTTGCGCACCTTTTGCAAACTCCATTGCCAAGGTCTCGGAATTGCGCCCTTGCGGAGGCTGGCGTAGATAATCAAAACTTGTTACTGATTATTTTCCTCCTGGGAACTATCAATTTTTTTGATCAATTTAGCCGGCACGCCGCCCACAATGGTGTTTGCCGCAACATCCATTGTTACCACCGCTCCGGCGGCAACAATGGCCCCGTCTCCAATGGTTACGCCGGGAAGAATGGTGGCATTGGAGCCGATCCACACATTCTTGCCAATCAGGATGGGTGCAGGGTGCAGGGTGCTTCGTCTTTCCGGCATAGGATCATGGTTGAGGGTAGCCAGGACCACATTATGGCCGATCAAGGCCCCGTCTCCGATGGTGATGCCGCCTTGGTCTTGAAATTTACAGCCTCCGTTGATAAACACATTTTTACCTATGGTAAGGTTTTTGCCGCAATCGGTATAAAATGGCGGGAATATGGCAAAGGATTGGTCCAGAGGCTTGCCAATCAGCAGGGACATAAGGCTGCGTATCTCCGCTGGAGTACGATAAGTATTATTAATCTCTGCCGTAATCCGCAGGGCTTCCTGGCTTACCTCATGCATAAAGAGATGGGCTTCCGAACCGCCGGTAACGGCCAGACCACGATTGAGCTGGTCTAAAAATTCATCTATATTCATTCTTGTTGTGCTCCTTCAATCGTTTTTTTTTTATTATATAGCGGCGCAATATCAATATCAAATACTTATAAGTAATACTCTCCCATAGTTTACAGGAATATTAAAAAAGGCTATACTGAGCATACTGGGCATACTAGCCTGCGGGCGTATTCATGAGTCCTCTGATAATGTATTCCGGCTATCTGTGCAGAATTTGCGCACAACCGAAAAAGGGAGGAATAAAAAATGGAATTTCGGGTTTTACGCTATTTTTTGGCGGTGGCAAGAGAAGAAAGCATTACAGGTGCAGCAAAAGTGCTGAATGTCACACAACCTACCCTCTCAAAACAACTGATGGAATTAGAAGAAGACTTGGGAAAACAACTGCTGATTCGCGGCAATCGGAGAATTACCCTCACGGAAGAAGGCATGCTGCTGCGGAAGCGGGCTCAGGAAATCTTGGAGCTGATGGATAAAACCGAATCGGAAATCAGCAATGCCGATGAATCCATTCATGGAGATATTTATATCGGCAGCGGCGAAACAGATAGCATGCGGCTGATTGCCAGGTTAGCAAAAAAGCTGCAAGCAAGGTATCCCCATATTCAATATCATCTGTATAGCGGAAATGCCGAAGATGTTACAGAACGCTTAGATAAAGGCCTCTTGGATTTCGGTATTCTTATCGGGGCGGCAAATATCCAAAAGTATGAGCATCTGCGCCTGACCGCCACAGATACTTGGGGCTTGCTGATGAAAAAGGACAGCCCCCTGGCTGCATTGCCTAACATCCGTCCCGAGAATCTGCAAGGTATCCCCCTGCTTTGCTCCAGACAGGCTCTTGCCGGCAATGAATTGTCAGGCTGGCTTCGGGAGGGTTCTGACAAGTTGAATATTGTGGCTACCTATAATCTCATTTATAATGCCACTCTCATGGTGGAGGAAGGGATTGGCTATGCTTTGTGCTTGGACAAACTGGTGAATACAACAAGCTCCAGCGGCTTATGCTTTAAGCCCTTGGAGCCACAATTGGAAGCTCATTTATACATTGTTTGGAAAAAGTATCAGGTGTTTTCTAAGGCGGCGGAAAAATTCTTAAAGGAACTGCAAGAGGCAGTTAGTGCTAATGCATAAAAATACCTGTTGCAGAAAGTCGATTTTAGGGTTAAAATATATCTCGCTATTAATTCCTCGGTACCGAGTATCTTTGCACCCAGCTTCTTGGTGCAAAGTAAATAAGAGGTGAAAGATATGGAAATGCAGCAGGAGCATACCCTGGCTACTCATCTGAGAGCATGCTCACATTTTCTTTATTACCAAACCGGCGGCAAAGCCGGGCAGCGGCGAATTTTGGTGACGCTTTTGAGGTGGCCCGATCTTACCCAGAAGGAGCTTCAGGACATACTGGACATAAGCTCCGGCTCTTTAAGCGAAATTCTCCAAAAGATGGAAGATGCGGTCTTGGTGGCGCGAAAAAAGAGCCGGGATGATAAGCGGCAGGTGAAGCTGGAGCTTACCCCCGAGGGCAAAGCCATGGCGCTCCAGGTGAAGGGGCATTATCTCCGCACCCTTGAGCGAATGTTTGAATGCTTAAACCAGGAGGAAAAGGGGTCCCTTGGCCAAATTTTAGCTAAGCTGGCAGCCCATTTGGATTCTCTCAAAGCCGACCCGCTTTTTGCGGCGGGGGCTACTGATGTCTGCGGGGAATTATCAAGCCGCAGAGGAAATTATTAAGATCATAAAAAATACGTTTGGCGAGGAACCAAAACCCCGCCGTTAAAAGAGGAGCAGAGTTAACGTAATGTGGAAAATCCTATTAAAAAGTTTAAGGGAGTTTAAAAGGCCTTCGATTTTGGCGCCGGCTTTCGTATCCATGGAGGTTGTGATCGAGTGTATCATTCCCTTTATTACTGCTTACCTGGTCAATCAAATCAGGGCAGGCTGCGGCATCGGCGTCATTTTGCGGTACGGGCTGCTTCTGTTGGTAATGGCGGCCTTTTCCCTGGCTTTCGGCAGGATGGCAGGCGTAGCCTGTGCCACGGCGGCCAGCGGTTTTTCCCGCAATCTTCGCAAGGATATGTTTTACAGCATCCAGTCCTTCTCCTTCGGCAATATCGACCGTTTCTCATCGTCCTCCCTGGTAACCAGGCTGACCACTGATGTGAACAACGTGCAAATGGCCTACATGATGATTATCCGCACAGCCATCAGAAGTCCTCTGATGCTGATTTTCGCCATTGTCATGGCCTTTATCATGGGTGGCCGGCTGGCCTTCATTTTTGTGGCGGTGGTGCCTTTCCTGGCTCTGGGTCTCTACCTGATTATCCGCAAAGCCTTTCCTATCTTCAAAAGGGTCTTCCGCAGGTACGATGCTCTAAACGGCTCCATTCAGGAAAATATCCAGGGTATTCGCGTAGTGAAATCCTTCGTGCGGGAGGATTATGAAAAGCAGAAGTTTGAAAAGGCCGCCGAAGAGGTGCGCCAGGAATTCACCAGGGCAGAAAAGATTCTGGCCTTCAACGCACCTATGATGCAGTTTTGCCTGTATGTCAATATGGTGTTCATCCTGACCTTCGGCTCCTATGTGATCATCACTACCCAGGGTCTGAATTTCAATGTGGGCCAGCTTTCCTCCCTGATGGTATACAGTTTTCAGATACTGATGAGCCTGATGATGCTCTCCATGGTTTTCGTGATGATTACCATCGCCGATGAGTCCACCCGCCGCATTGCCGAGGTGCTGCAGGAGAAAAGCACCCTGACTAATCCTGCAAACCCCGTGACTGAGGTGAAAGACGGCTCCATTGATTTTGTGGATGTGGGCTTTCGTTATTCCGATAAAGCAGAGCTGATGGTGCTGCAAAATATCAATTTGCATATCAATTCCGGGGAAACCATCGGTATTTTGGGCGGCACAGGCGCCTCAAAAACCTCGCTGGTTCAGTTGATTCCCCGTCTCTACGACGTTGCGGAGGGATCAGTACAGGTAGGGGGCCTGGATGTGCGGGCTTATGATATTGAAGCCCTGCGCAACCAGGTTGCCGTGGTGCTGCAAAATAATCTTCTGTTTTCCGGTACCATTAAAGAAAACCTGCGTTGGGGCAATCCCCAGGCCAGCGACGAAGAACTGCAGGAGGCTTGCCGGCTGGCCCAGGCCGACGATTTTATTTCCCGGTTTCCCCTGGGCTACGATACCTATATCGAGCAAGGCGGCGCCAACGTCTCCGGCGGCCAAAAGCAGCGGCTTTGCATTGCCCGGGCTCTTTTGAAAAAGCCGAAAATCCTCATTCTGGATGACTCCACCAGCGCTGTGGATACCCAAACCGACGCCAAGATCCGCCAGGCTTTTCGGGAGTATATTCCCGAAACCACTAAGCTGATCATTGCCCAGCGCATCGCCTCGGTACAGGACGCCGACCGGATTGTGCTGATGGATAAGGGCAGAATTGCGGCCGTAGGTACCCATGAGGAGCTTTTGGCAACCAGTGAAATTTACCGGGAGGTTTACGATTCTCAAAACAAGGCAGGTGGTAAGCAGTGAAGCAGGCCCCTATATTTAAAAAAGACACGTTAAAACGGCTTTTAAAAATGCTGTTTGAGTTTTATCCTGTGGCCCTGCCTCTGGTGCTTTTCTGCATCTTGTTTACGGCGGCAGTTTCCTCTATTCCCTCTGTTTTTATGCAAAGGGTCATCGCCGTATTGGAGCAGAACCAGGGCGGCAATTGGGCCCAGGTAGGCCCCCAGATTTTCCGGTTAGTGGCCGTACTTGCGGGGCTTTATGTCCTTTCCCTGGCCTCTTCTCTCGCCTATACCCGGGCCATGGCAGTAATTACTCAGGGCTCCCTCAAAAAAATGCGGCAGCGGCTGTTTCACAAGATGCAAAGCCTGCCTATCCGTTTTTTCGACAGCCATCCCCACGGCGACATCATGAGCCATTACACCAACGACATCGATACCCTGAGACAGTTAATATCTCAAAGCATGCCTCAGCTTTTATCCGCAGCAGTAACGGTGCTGACCCTTTTGAGCATTATGCTCTACTTTAGCCTCTGGATGACCATAGTAGTGCTCAGCGGTATGGCCCTGATGCTGGTTGTGGTAAAGAAGCTGGGCGGCAGTTCCGCCAAATATTTTATGCGACAGCAGGTCTCTCTGGGCAAAACCGAGGGCTATATTCAGGAGATGATGCATGGTCAAAAGGTGGTAAAAGTATTCTGCCATGAGGAGGAGGCTAAGGCGGGCTTTGACGCCATCAATGACCAGCTCTTCCGGGATGCGGAGCAGGCCAACACCTTTGCCAATATCCTGCCCCCCGTGGTCGTCAACATCGGCAATCTAATCTACGTCACAGTGGCCATGGCCGGCGGCATCTTCCTCCTGACCAAGGTCAACAACCTGAGCATTTCCGGTCTGGCCTTCAGCATCAGCGTGGTAGTGCCTTTCCTGAACATAACCCGTCAGTTTTCGGGAAATATCAACCAGGTATCCCAGCAAGTAAATGCGGTAATCATGGGTCTGGCCGGCGCCAACCGTATCTTCGCGGTTCTTGATGAGGCTGCCGAGGAGGATAAGGGATTTATCACTCTGGTCAACGTCCGGGAAGAAGACGGCCTGCTGACGGAATGCCAGGAGCGCACAGGCCTTTGGGCCTGGAAGCAGCCTCTGGAGGACGGTACGGTACGTTATACCCGGCTGGCCGGCGATGTACGGCTGCAGGAGGTGGATTTCGGCTATGAGAAAGACAAGCCGGTACTCCACAACATTACACTGTTTGCAGAGCCGGGACAAAAAGTGGCCTTTGTGGGCGCTACCGGTGCAGGCAAGACTACCATTACTAACCTGTTGAACCGCTTTTACGATATTGCCGACGGCAAGATACGCTACGACGGCATCAACATCAACAAAATCAGAAAATCCGATCTGCGCCGGGCTGTGGGCATAGTGCTCCAGGATACGAATCTGTTTAGCGGCACCGTCATGGACAATATCCGCTACGGCAGGCTGGCGGCCAGCGATGAGGAATGCGTAGAGGCAGCCCGGCTTACCGGCGCCCATGATTTTATTACCAGGCTGCCGGAAGGCTATCAGACTGTGCTTACCGGCAATGGCGGCAACCTCTCCCAGGGCCAGCGGCAGTTGATTGCCATCGCCCGGGCGGCAGTAGCCGATCCGCCGGTGATGATTTTGGACGAAGCCACTTCCTCCATCGATACCCGTACCGAAGCCATCGTCCAGCGGGGTATGGACGCTCTTATGAAAGGGCGGACGGTATTCGTTATTGCCCACCGCCTTTCCACCGTTCAAAACTCCGATGTGATCATGGTTCTTGAGCAAGGGCAGATCATCGAGCGGGGCAGCCACCAGCGCCTCATCGAAGAAAAGGGCAAATATTATCAGCTTTATACCGGCGCTTTTGAGCTTGAGTAATGAGAAGAGGGTTGTCCCACGGGGGCAGCCCTTTTTAATTATCATTATAGGAATAATCCCTGGATTTTTGCAGTTTTGCTTTTACCCCATTCCCGTTGCATGGTACACTGTATCTATAGAGATAAGATTGAGATAATAGCAAGGCATGGGAAAGAGGTGAAATTGATGCCCAGTATTTTTTTGAGCCATACCAGCACCGACAAGCCCTTTGTCGAAAAGCTGGCCCAAGATTTGAAAAAAATCGGCATTAATGTTTGGTTTGATAAATGGGCTATTAATGTAGGCGATTCGATTACCTGGAAGATCGAAGAAGGCATTCGGGAAAACGAATTTTTAGGAATAATCCTTTCACCGGAAGCCCTGCAATCGGAATGGGTCAAGGTTGAGCTCAGCGCCGCTTGGGTAAAGCAGATGCAAAGAAAAAAAGTAACGGTTCTGCCCATTTTGTACCGCAACTGCGATATTCCTCTGCTTCTGGCCGACCGCAAATACGCGGATTTCCGGGAGGATTACCAAGCTGGATTTGAGGAATTGGCAACGTTCTGGGAATTAAAAGGGCTTACATTCTTACGGAAGATAATTGGAGGAGATTTGTAGGCAGCGGTAATCCCGATTGGAAGAAATTCAGAGAAAAAAAATTCGAAAAATTAGTGACGATTTTGGTGGATCGAGCCATAGAATACAACTGGTCAAGCTGGGTAGGCTCCAGTAAGAATCCTTTTTCGATAACGCTTTCCGCCTTCGTTGACCGGGGCAAATCCCTCTCCCTCTCCATTAAACTGAATGGCAAGACCTGCGCATATATGGCTCATTTTGGCTCGGAGATTAATACGAATGAATTAAAATCCGCTGATTTTTCTATTTACGTAGGCAATACCATTAATGAGTGCGAGGAATTCGTCTGGCGGAATATGGAGGATTTTAAAAAGAATTTCGGCACGCCCCCGGGAAAAGCCTATCATTCGATTGCCAAGCATCTTAGCCCCAATAAATATGGGGATTTTGCCAGGCAAATAATGAAGGATTTGCGCTGGTATAAGGGAGATAATATATAAGAGGTTATAATGCAAAAAATACCGCAAAAGCTTCTCTGCAAAAGCCTTTGCGGTATTTTTATTGATTCAGATCGCCACAGGCGCGCCCTCTCCATAGGCACTTATCCTGCTGCCCTTTATGGTTTTGCGGACCACAATCTGCCGGTCAATCCGCTCCTTCAGCTCACTGACGTGAGAGATGATGCCCACCAGACGGTTGCCTGCCGCCAGCCCGGCCAGGGTCTGGATCGCTTGCTCCAGGGATTCGCCATCCAGAGCGCCAAAGCCTTCGTCAATAAATAGCGTATCAATCTCCACACCGCCGGCATAGCTTTGGATCACATCGGACAGCCCCAAAGCCAGGGCCAGGGAGGCCTTAAAGGCTTCACCGCCGGACAGGGATTTGACGGGCCGGATCCGGCCGGTATAATGATCCAGCACATCAATTTCCAGTCCGGCCTGGGAACGCAAATCCGCTCCCTCTTGCCGGCGCAGCAATTCAAACCGGCCATTGGTCATGATTTTTAACCGCTTGTTGGCTTCAATAAGAATTTGATTAAAATAGGAGGCCTGTACATATTGTTCAAAGGCCAGCTTCTGTTTGCCCGGCAATTCGCCGCCGGCCGTTTTTGAAAGATTGCTGAGCAGCAAATACTCCTGTTGATAGAGAGCTGCTTCCCGGATTGCTTTAGCGAGGGCCAGGGCAACTGGCTCATTGGTCCCCAACCGTACCGCCACCATGCCACCGGCTTCTTCCGCCTGGCTTTTTTCCTGTTCCAGCCTTTGTCTGACGGCTTCGAGCTCTTCCGTATCTTGCATTTGCTTATTCGCCGTTCCTTCCTTCAGCCTTTGCAGATCCTGTTCCACGGTGCGAACCGCCTGCCGGTATTGGTCGATGCGGTCTTTTAACTCCCTGATTTCTGTTTCTGATTTTAATGCCCTATGGTAAGCCTCTTCATCGGCAAGTCCCGCTTCATCGGCAAAACCCTCTTGGGAGAGCTTCGCCGTATAAGCTGCCAAGGCTTGATCTTTGCTCTGGGTCGTATTCGTTAGCCTTGTTCTCTGATCACTGAGCAAAGTCTGGTTGCTTTCCAGCTTGCTTTTAAGCTCCTGATAGGCTTCTTCCGCTTGCCGGAAAGCTTTTTTCAACGAATTTAACTGCTCTGTCCAGGCTTCTATAGATACCAATGCTTGCCGGCGGTTCTCGTACTCCAGAGAGGATTTCAGCGCTTTCAGTTCTCCCGCCTTGGCGGCAATGGCTGAGATAATACCGCTGTACTGCTGCTCTTGCCGGGCCATCCCTTCCTCCGCCTCCTGCAGAGAACTTTCTAAAAGGTTCAGGGTTTCTTTACCCTGCTTTTTGCGGGCAAGCCGCTCTTTTAGCCGGGGTTGGCGGCGGCTGTGGTCCTCCTGCTTTTCTGCCCATGCTGCCAACGCCGATTCAATTAAAGCGGCAATGTCCTGCCCTCCGGCAATCGTCTCAAGGCCCTGAGGTCCATTCTGCTCAATACCAGGAAAGCAGGCTGCCGCAGCACGGCCAAGCTGCTCCTGGGCCACCTTGATTTCCGCCAGCTTTGCCGCCGACTGCCGGCTGGCCTCTTCCATCCTTTGCCGGGTTAAATCGGCTTTTTCTTTTAATTGCCTCAGTTCCGCCTCGCTGGGAGCCCGGACGTCGGGCCGGGCTTTGGCCGGATGAGCCGTAGAGCCGCAGACAGGGCAAGGCTGCCCTTCTTCCAAGGCTGCCGCCAATATACCTGCCTGTCCCCGGAAAAAAGCCCCTTCCTTCTCAAGATAAATTTCATTATCCAACCGGAACTTCTCTTGTGCGTCAAGAAACTGCTGCTGCAGTATAGCCCCTTCCTCTTGCCATCGGCGGAGCCGGAATAAGGCGGCTTGCAGGTTCAGAAGCCCCGCTTGGTCAGCCTGCAATTGCCGGCCTTCCTGCTCACCGGCAGCCATTGCTACCTCCGCTTCTGCAAGGCCTTCCAATTCTTTATTAAGAAGGCTCTTTTGCTCTGCAAGCTCAGCCTTTTGCCGGCGCAGCTTCGCCAAAGCCGCTGCGGCCTCTTCTTGCTGCTTGGCCAGCCGGGCCAGCTCACTTTCGAGGATCTGAGAAGCATCATACTGAGGCAGCAGGTTGGTTAGCCGTTCAATAGCGACAGCCAGCTTTTCCCGCTGAGGCTCTCTTGCTTGCTCAGCTTCCCAAGCGGCTTTTACCCCCTCCATATCTTTAATCTGCGCCCTGATTTCCCTATCCAGGGCCGTGATGCTCCGGGCCAGCTTCTCTTCCTCTGCCTGCTCCCGCAAATAGGCGGTCTCCAGAGGCAAAATCGTATATAGAGCCGTTTCTGCATCCTGCAGCATCTTCTTTTGGTTATTGTGTTCTTCCTGCCCCCGGGCCAGCAGCTTCTGTTTCTCTTGCGCCGCCGCCAGATCGGCAAAGGCTTGATTGATATATTGAGCCTGGGCAATCAGGGCAATCTGCCCGGCCAGTTTACTGTCCAGCTCACTGCCTTGTTGTTTTAAACTGCGCCGCAGCTTTGTATCCGCCGTGATCAACGCCTGCAACTCCCTTAAAACGTCTTCGGCATTATGGATGCCGGCTCCCCTTATCTTGGCAGCCAGTTCCCCTCCCTGCTCACCTTGCGGACAGGCAATACCGGAGATATATTGGAGGATGCTCTGTTCAAGGCCCTCACAGCGCTTTTTCCCCTCCCGCTCCCGGTCCTTTAATAACCGCTGCACAGTCTGGTAGAGATCGGTATTGAATACCCGCCGAAAAATCTCCCCCCGCTCCTTGCTGTCCGCCAATAAAAGCTGGAGAAATTCTCCCTGGGCAATCATGGCGATTTGCTTAAACTGGCGGTAATTGATGCCTAAAAGCTCTATGACTTTGGCCGTAACCTCCCGGTAGCCGGTAATAACACCGCCGTCCGGCAGCTGCAATGTAGCGTCGGCATTTTCCGTGGTTACGCCGCCGCCGCTCTTTTTGGGCCGTTCATAGCGGGGATTGCGCAGGATGAAATAGGTCTTATTTTTATGCAGAAAGGTCAGCTCGACATAAGTTTTCGTGTTGGCCTCCGCAAAATCGCTGCGCAGGGTATCGGCCGTCCTGGTGCTGCCGCTGGCCTCGCCGAATAAGGCAAAGGCAATAGCATCAAAGATGGTGGTTTTGCCTGCTCCGGTATCGCCGGTGATCAGAAACAAGCCTCTGCCCCCAAAAGAGGCCAGGTCCAGCTCCGTCCTGCCGGCATAGGGGCAGAAAGCGCTGACTGCTATTTTTACCGGTTTCATGCTTCGCCGCCTCCCGCCTCTTCAAAAATCCGCTCCATCACTTGGATTTGTTCCGCGGTCAACTGGTTATTGTTTTGCAGACAATAAAAAGCGGCAAACAAATCCATGGGGCTTTGGGCCGCCGCCTCAGCGGCAGAACCGCCGGCTAAGAAAGCAGCTTGTCCCCGGCGGCTATTTTCAAAATCCAGTATCATCAAATTAGTATAAACCTCACGCAACCGGCCGATGGCGTCATAAATCTCCGCCTCATCCGTCAAGGTAACATGGATATAATCCGCCGCAGCCTCCCCCTCTTCCCGGCCGATGCGCAGCAGTTCAGCAATGGGCCCTTTAATCTCCCGCAGATCACGGAGAGGAACAAGGGGCCGTTGGTTGACGGTAAGCTGGCCTTTGGGTCCCAGCTCCAAAATCGTGGCTGTCTTTTGGTGCCGGGCTTCGGAAAAAGAGTATTTCAGCGGTGAGCCGGCATAGCGTACACCAGGCCGCCCAATGGACTGGGGCCGGTGCAGATGGCCCAGGGCAACGTAATCGAAAGGGTCAAAGGCCGATACATCCACATGGTCCAGGCCGCCCACCGACAGGGTCTCCGAGTCGGATTGCTGAGGCTGCTGGCTGCCGTTCACCACAAACTGATGGGCCAGCAAAATATTGCGCTCCGCCGTATCGATGGCTGCGGCGGCAACAACTGCCCGCAGGGCCTCATCGTAAGAATTTATTGGCGGCGCCTCAGGCAAATCTCCGGGTAAATCTCCGGGCAAGTCCCCGAGTAAGTCCCTTGATTCTTCAAAAAACGGCCTCACCATGGCCGGCTTCAAAAAGGGCAGCAGATAAATATTGACGGCGCCATAGTCATCCTCCAGCTCCGCCTTTTGCAGCACTCCGTCAAAAACGCCGGCAATGTGAAGCCCGTTTTTCGCCAAGAGCCGGCTGCCAAAGCTTAAGCGCTGGGGAGAATCGTGGTTGCCGCTGATCATGAAAACCGGTTGTCCCAGAGCCGTCAAGGCCGTCAAAAACCAATCAAGGAGCTCTACGGCTTCAACAGTAGGCTGGCTTTTATCATAGACATCACCGGCAATCAGGACCCCGTCAGGCTTTTCCTCAACCGTTATCCCCAATATCTGCTCCAGGATGTATTTCTGATCTTCAAGCATATTGAATTCGTTGATGCGCTTACCGATATGGAGATCGGCAATATGGAGCAGCTTCATCCTATATTCCCCCGGATTACGATTATTTTGGCAATTCATTCTATAACGCATTGCCGCTATCCCGATTTTAGCACATAACGGGGTTGAATAAAATGCTGCTCTGCTGTATTGTTGCATATAAGGAAGGATGTGGTAAGAAAGCATGCTGAAGAAAACCATGGCTGCAATGATCTTTGCTTTGGCAATTTTATTGATGTTTCCTCTTGCGGCCCGGGCCGATATGGGGCCGAAGCCCTCCGTCGTCATTGATTTTGCAGGTTTGGCAGGAGAACATTATTACGCCACTCTGCTTTCTCCTACAAGTTCTACTGGCCCCCATTCGGCTCTGAGCCGCAGCGGGGACGGATACACCCGCTATCAGGAGGGGGATGAGGACTACCATATCTTCCTGAAATTTGCGGAATATCAGGATGAAGACGGCTTTTACTTTCTTCAATTCTTTCAGGATTGCTCCCAAAGCCAGCAGTTTCGTTGGACCTATTACCCGCCTCAGGAATTCAAAATTCTCCTCTATGTTCCCGAAAGAGATCAATTCCTTGTCAGCGGCGAAATTTATCAGCGCTATGCCTTTGACAGCTATTTTACCGCAGATGTTTCTCCCGGGGACCCGGCCGGCTCGTTCCAGGGAGAGGCCGCTGCTATTACTGCAATAAAATCCTACGATTATACGGACGAAACCCTGTCGCTATTGGCCCGTATTCTGCTGACTATGGCCATTGAGCTGGCAATCGCCCTGATCTTTGGTTTCCGGGAGAAGAGGCTATTCCGCTTTATTATTCTTGTTAACGCAGTGACGCAAATCGGGCTTAATTTGACCCTTAACCTCATCAATTACTATTCTGGCCATATGATGTTTGCCATTTCTTACCTTCCTTTAGAAATTGCCGTATTTATTGCGGAAGGGCTGCTATATAACCGGTATCTGCCAAGGTACAGTAAAGAAGAGATTGCCCCTTGGAGGCCCTGGACCTACGCCCTGGCCGCCAATGCCGCTTCTTACGCTTTAGGCTTAGCCTTAGCTCACTGGATACCCGGCATTTTTTGATAAGCCCATTGCCATCGGCCCATAAGAACATTACAGGAGGCGATTACCCATGCAACACCGAATGAAGACTCATATGCTGACAAAGGAGGCCATGGATCAACTACTGGTCCGCAGCGCCACCGGCAGCCTTTCTACGCTGAACAGCGACGGCTCCCCTTACGTTATCCCGGTGCACTACCTTTACCATAACGGCGCCATTTATATCCATGGCCTGCCTAAAGGGCAAAAACTGGACAACATCAAAGCCGATTCCCGGGTAAGTATGGCCATTTATGAAATGGAGGGGCTGCTCCTTGACCCCGAGGGCAAGCCCTGCGACACAAACACGAAATACCAAAGCGTCATCTTCTCCGGCAAAGCCGCTTTATTGGAAGACGTTGAACAAGAGCTATTCTCTCGGAGATCGTCAAAAAATATACACCCCATCTGGCCGCCGCCCCCTTGCCGGAAAACATGGTTAAGGGAACGGCGGTCATTGAGGTGCAAATCCTTGATATGACGGGAAAATATTACGATTGAGGTGAAAATGATGGACCTGGTATTATTAATTATTTCAGCCGCTGTTTCTTATTTTATTTTATATCTGGTTGTCAAGGCTGCCGTAAAAAATGCCATTTTAGAGACAAGGGAGACAAGGCAGCCAGGATATAACCGGGATGAGCAAGATGGGGACGTCAGGCCAAAGATTAAGTGCTCGTCTTGCGGCGAAGAATATCCAAGGATTTATCCTCACTGTCCCTTTTGCGGCCATCAGTAGAAAATCATATTGTCTTAGATTAAGTTCTAAAAATTGAGCCTATATCCCTGTCCAGGGTTTTTGAGGTCAGATTAATCAGCAGCTCCTCAACTGCCGAAAGGCTTGCTACGCAGCAAATGACGGCTGCCGTTATTCCTGCTCCGAAAGCATAGAACAGAAAAGGAAAACAAAACAAGATTATACCGGTGGCTTTATTGGCATAGGTATGCAAAAAAGCAAGCTGGCGGTACTTTGCCAGACCGGTAATGACCGAGGCCAAACGCACCCCGGCGATAACAAGGATCCAGCGGATAATGATCAAAGGAAGATTAATAATCGGGATGAAGACTACCAACACAACACCAATAAACAGCAAATCCGCAACGCTGTCGAATATCTGTCCGAATTTGCTGCAGGCGGCCATTTTTCTCGCCATATATCCGTCTAAAACATCACTGATTCCGCAAATCAGATAGAAGAAAAAGAACAGGGGTGAGAATGGTTTTATCACCAGCAAACCAACCGAGGCAAATATCCTGACCATGGTGATGTAATTCGGAACTTTTCTGATAGTCTCACCCCCTCCCCCGCGGTAATTAATGCCGCATTATAAGACCTGAAAACGAATTAATCTTAATCGCAATAACTTTGCTTTGTCAAGGGAATTGAGGCTGTCGCATTAGAGGCAACGGGGCGTTTTCATGCAAAATGTGCAAAATTGCAGGTTTGTTGCCGTTAGCATTTGCTAACTGTGCAAAATTGCAGGTTTGTTACCCTTAAATCACTGCTTTGTAACAGATTTAGTCCGAAAATGGGGTGAAAACCCTATTTACAGGCCAAATACGTTTTACAAACTTGCAATTTTGCCCCCTTTCAAGTACATGCCGGCTACAAACTTGCAATTTTGCACAAACGAGGGTATTTGGTAGAGGCTGCGGAAAAAGTCACCTTAATTTCAGAGTAATTCCCGCCACATTGACCTGGGTTGGCACCCCGGCAAAGGAATATCCCGCGATTACATTGCTATTGTAAAGAACCAGCTCATTTACATAGTTCACCGGGATCAGCACAGAATCCTTGTGAGCGGTTTCCAGGGCGGTGTGAAAGGCGGCGGCAATGTTTTCCTCCCCCACTAAGGCAGGGATGCTGCCGATGAAGTCATAAGCGGCATCGTAACCCATGCTGGGCAGGGCTTTTGCCACCATGGGGTCCGTAGAAAAGGCAGGCTTGGTATAATCCATGTTGGGATTCATATTGGCCACGTAGGTGAAGGGATCGTAAAGAACGCCGTAGCTCTCATAGTAGGCCATTGAAAAGGCGCCGCCGCTGTAGATGTCGCTGAAAAAGGCCATAAGCTCCATGCCTGTCAGCTTGACGTCCATGCCCACTGTTTTCAGTGCGGCCTGAATGGCCAGAGCCGTTTTGTCATTGATGGTGTTGGAAACATACTTTAATTCAGCTTCCAAAGCGGCACCATTCTTTTCGAGGACGCCATTGCCATCCTGGTCCCTCCAGCCGGCTTCGGCCAAAAGGGCTTTGGCTTTTTCCACGTTGTAGTCATAAGGCGTAACGGAAATATTGCAGTAAGGCAGGCTGGCATCCATAATCGTATCCGCAACGGTCCGGTGGCCGCCAAAGAGATTTTTCACTATGCCTTCTTTATCCAAGGCGTGATGCACCGCCTGCCGGACCCTCAGGTCATCGAAAGGCGCCGCCTCCGGATTAAGGGCTAAAAACTCCGTCAGGCTATGCTCTGCCGCCACAGTTCCGGCATATCCCTTGCTGCCCGCAAGGTTGTCGTATGTATCGTAGGAGATATTATCGGCGCCGACAATAATGTCAACCTCACCGCTGCGCAAAGCCAGGGCCTTGGGCTCGTTTTCCTCAATCACTTTTACGGTGAACCCGTCCAGTTCAGGCAAAGGGCGGTTGTAATGGGGATTTCTGACGAAATTGTAGGAAAGGTCATTGTTGTTTTCACCGGCATACATATACGGGCCGGTACCATAGGTAGCGGTTTTCAAGGCCTCGGACATGGTGCCGTCTTCATTGAAGGCGGCGGCCGCCATGATTCCCCGGGGCATCACCATGGCCAGGTTCACCAGTGTGGCGTAATAGGGCTGGGCCAGATGGATCTCAAATTTATAATCACTGAGGATAACAATATCTTCGATTAAGCTGTTCAGCGTACCGTAATTAGCCGCTGCCGCTCCCAGAATGGTGTTGAAATTCAGCAGATTCAGCTTTACAACCTGAGAAGTCAGCTCAGTTCCATCAGAAAACAATATGCCTTCCTCTAAAGAAAAAGTGTAGACAAGCCCGTCTTCCGAAAGGAACCATTCTTTGGCAAGGCCGGCAACAATTTCACCGTTTTCGTATCTCACCAGAGGCTCATAAAAATTCCCTACATAGAGGTAATAACTAAAGGAACTGCCCTGGTCAGGCCCATAGATGGAGGCAAAGCCCCCTACAAAATTATTGCTTTCCGCAATGGTAACGGTTTTCATTCCATCTGAAACGCCTGAAAAGCCTGAAGCGCCTGTAGGGGCGGAAGTTCCTGCCGGCTCAGAGGAAGAGCAAGCAGTCAAAGACAGAGTGAAAATCAGAAGTGCCATTAAAATTGAAAGAACCTTTTTATTCATCGTCTGTAATACTCCTTTAACAAATGCTTTTTTGGGCCGCAGGCCCGCAACTAATGTGCTGAAGCGCACTTCTTTTCATCATTAAAGCGTTGATCAAGCTCTTGGAATAACTATGAGAGAAATCCCCATAGCCCTGAACATTTTCCACCCTTTCGACAATTTGGCCATTTTTCATGACGAGGATTACTTGGGAAAGGTACATGGCTACTTCGATATCATGGGTAATGAACAAATAACTGCATTTTAATTCCTCCTTTAGATTGATGAGCAAATCCATTATCCGTTTGCGCAGGGTGACGTCCAGCCCGCTCAAGGACTCGTCAAAAATAATCAGCCTTGGATTGACGCTGATGGCTCTGGCTATGCAAACCCGTTTTTGCTGCCCTCCGGAAAGGGTTTTCGGCCGCTGCCGCAGCAATTCTTCCGGCAAGCCTACCAGCCTTGCCAACTCACGGATACGCTTGGCACACTGGTTTTTATCCATTCCCATAAGGTCTTTTAAGGGTTCCGCCAATATTTCTTCCACCTTCTGTCTTGGATCAAGGGAGCTGAGGCCATCTTGCATAACAAGCTGAATATCGACCCTTTTCGCCCGCAGCTCCCTTTTGCCATAGGCAAAAACGGATTTTCCGTCTATTTCAATATCGCCGCCGGTAGGCTTTTCTACAAAGGCCAGAATCCGCGCCAGGGTGCTTTTGCCGCTGCCGCTTTCCCCTACCAGGGAATAAACCGTATTTTCCCGGAACTCCGTTGAAATGCCATCCACCGCACAGCAGATTTGGCTGCGGCTGCCGGCTTCCGCATAGTGCTTCGTTACTTCACAGACTTTCAGCATAAGCCGCCTCCGTTAATAAACTGGCCTTGAGCAATTCTTTCGTATATCCATGCTTAGGCGTAGTGAAAATCTCTTGAGGGGAGCCTGCTTCGATCAGCAGGCCGTCTTTCATGACGACCATATAATCCCCCAGGGTAGCCGCAACGCCAAAATCGTGGGTAATGACCAGGAGAGAAATACCCAGTTTTTTTATACGCAGAAACTCTTGCAAGATAATTTCTTCCGAAACCGCGTCAACTGCCGTAGTAGATTCATCGGCAATAATCATTTTCGGCTCCAAAAGCAGGGTCAGGGCAATCATAACCCGCTGCAGCATTCCTCCCGATAATTCCTGGGGATAGCTGCTCATTATTTTTTCGGGCTCCGGCAGGTTCATTTTTTTCAGCATCGCCATAATACTCTCCCGGGCAGTACGTTTATCGGCCTTGCCGTGAATAAGGAGAGGGGCGGTCATCTGCTTGCCCACGGGAGTCGTGGGTGCAAAAGAAGTCATGGGGTTTTGCATAATCATGGCCACATCCTTGCCCCGCAGAGCCGTCAAATCCTTTGACTTCATGCCGATAAGCTCTTTCCCGCAAAACCTGCAGCTTCCCGAAGCCTGAAAAACATTGGGATTGAGAAGCCCCAGCACCCCTTTGCTGGTCACCGTCTTGCCGCTGCCGCTTTCCCCGATAATGCACAGGGTTTGCCCTTCCTTTACCGAAAAGCTGATCCCCCGGACCAGCTCTCTCCCGTCTTTTTTCAGCCGGATACGCAGATCTTCTATCTCTAAAATATTTTTCATCAGGCTTCCTCCTTGGCCAGAATATCGCGAAGGGCCTCGCCAAAAAGGTTGAAGCCGGCTGCCGTAAAGATAATGCAAATACCGGGATATACCATCAGCTTTGGCTGAGTCTGGAGGTAGTTGGCGGCGCTGCTGAACATAGAGCCCCATTCCGCCGTTCCCGTGGTAAACCCCAGTCCTAAAAAGGCAAAAATAGATATGGTCAATATAATGGATGCGATTCCTGTGCTGAAATAAACAATTAAGTGAGGCAGGATATTCGGTAAAATATGCCGTGTTAATATTTTTATCTTGCTGCAGCCGGATACCCGGCAGGCCACAATATAATCCTTCCCCTTCTCCCGCAATACATAGGTCCGGATAACCCTGGAATACCATACCCACATGGAAAACAGCAGGGAAATCATTATACTGCGGTAACCGTGGCCCAGGGAGCCAACCAGAGTCACCACCACCAGGATGGGCGGAAAGGCCATAAAAATATTGCAGATCACACTGAAAGCCTTGTCCGCCACTCCTCCGGCATAAGTACAGGCCACGGAAAGAATAGTGCTGAACAGGGAAAGAATCAGCAGGGCCGGCACTGCAATGCCCAGGGAATGGCTGGCTCCCGACAGCAGCCGCGAAAGGATGCAGCGCCCCATTTCATCTGTGCCCAGGGGATATTCAGGGCTTGCCGCCGCAAAGGTATTGTAAATGTTCACTTCCTTTGGGTCATTGGGAGCCAGGTTTTCCGAAAAGATTGCAGCCAATAAAACAAGCAAAATCATAACAATTCCTATGACGGCCTGGGGGGTGCGGAAGACGTCTTTATACATGGAAGCCATCCTTTCCCCTTTCCAGATCACGGCTTATGGCAAGATTAATCATGTCTGCCGCAAAGTTGAGCAGCACAAACAAAACGGCAACCACAAATACACTGGCGTTGATTACGGGAATATCCCTGGCCAGAATGCCTGAAACCATATAGGAGCCGATACCGGGCCAGGAAAACACTCCTTCAATGGCGGCGCTGCCTGCCAAAGTAAAGCCGAATTGCTGAAAGAACAGCGTAATCATAGGGGGGATGGCATCCTTTAACACCATCCTGTTTATTTTGGCTTCCGGCAATCCCAGAGCACGGGCATAAGTCACAAAATCACTTTGATAGCTGCTGATCAGGCTGGAGCGCAGCACCCGGATGCTGGCCGCTGCCATGGGAATTGACAGGGCCAGGGCGGGGAGAATGGTACTCTTAATACTGCCAAAATCAACAACCTTGAAGATGGGAAGGATTACTGCAAAAACTACCAGCAGCATACTGCCAACCCAGAAATCAGGCAGGGATATGCCTAGTATCGATGCGGCTTTTGTTCCCTGGTCAAAGGGCCCATCCTTATGAGAGGCTGCGTGTACGCTGACGGGTATGGCAAAGAGGGCGGCAAAAAACGTAGCCATTGCCGCCAGCCCCAAAGTAGCGAAAAGGGCGGCGGGAAGCTCTTGGGCAATGGGGATCCGTGTTCTCAAGGACATGCCTAAATCCCCTTGCAGGGTTTTGCCAATCCAGCTGAAATACTGTTCCGGCAAGGGCTTGTTAAGCCCCATTGCCTCACGGACAATAGCGATCTGCTCCCGGGTGGGGTTGGAGGTTGTCCGCCGCACAAAGGCCTCCGCCGGGTCAGTGGGAGAAAGGTTCGAGAACAAAAAGGCCAACAGGGTTGCGCCGCATAAAACGATTACAAGCAGGACAACTCTGCCCATTGCCTGGCGAAAGAAATATCCTTTTGTCCTCACACCAAAGCCTCCCCGCTTTTTAGCTTCCACCCGATTGCCCGTTTTCTGATGTTGATGAAATTGGCATAAATACCGGGCAGATTGATTAACTCTTCATGCTTGCCCGCCTGGACAATCTTCCCCTTATCGATAACAAGAATCTGGTCGGCCTTCATGACGGTCTTTAAGCGGTGGGCGATCACCGTGCCGTACCCCTCCGGCATAGCCATAATAAAATCATGGCAGCGGGCGGCTTTAGCAGCGGCCACAACCTCATCAGGAGAAGCATCAGGCTTGCCGAATTTAATGTTGTTGGCAATGGTATCGTTAAACAGGTACACCCGCTGAAATACCATACTGAAATTTGCCATTAGGCTGTCCAGGGCATATTCCTTAATGTCTGTGCCGCCAAGCTTGATGGAACCTTTGTCCACATCCCAAAAACGGGCCATCAGGCTGGTCAGGGTAGTCTTGCCGGAACCGGAGGGACCGACTATGGCGGTAGTTGTACCCTCCCGAATAGTGAAACTGACGCCGTCAATGATCTTTCGTTGTCCGTAGGAAAAATCAACATTTTCAAAGACAATATCCCGGCGGCCGGCTACTTGTTTTGCTCCCTGCTCATCCATACGGGGGGCCCGGTCGATCTGCTCCACCCGGGTAATGGAGGCGTCAATCATGGGCAGCATAAAGAACATTTCCCCGGCGGATTCCAGCTCGCTGTAAATCAAAAAGGCGGAAACCATCATCATCAGGCAAGTGATCAACGACATCCCGCCCTTTAGAAACAACCATACAGACAGCAGTATGGCAAGGGCGGAGGCTGCTTTTAAAACGATTTGCTCCAGTACATTGTAGGGAATACGTTTGCTTTCCAGTTTGAAATTCTGATGCTGGGTTTCAGCAATGGTTTTATTCAATGTCTGATTGGCCGCTTTGTCGCCGTGAAAGGCCCGGACCACGCTCATGCCCTGAATATACTCCAGCACGGCATCCACCAGTTTTGTCTGGGCTTGCAGCCGTCCGGGAGACAGTTCCCTGGATTTTTTCAGCAAACGGGAGTTGACCAGCAGAAATAAAAGAGTGCCGGTGATAAAGATCAGGCCAATCCGCCAATCGAAGATCAGGATTGCTATAGAAAAAACGGCGGTTCGGATCATTCCGACTATTGTTCTGGCGATAATCGCAAAGGACATGGCTTCCAAATCCTCCATGGTAGAGGTGGCCGCCGCCGTCAGGCTGCCCAGGCTTTGGCTGTTGAAGAAGCCCATGGGCATATACTTCATCCGCTCTCCTATGTGAATGCGCTTTTCCTCACACATACGGTAGTTTGCCTGTCCCTCATTTTTATGGGCCAGGTGCCAGAAAACCGCCGAACCGGCCACACTAAAAGCCATGATTGCCAAAGCTGTCCAGGCGGTGGCAGGCGTTACCCGCTGTTCCACCAATGCCTGCAAAACCGTTAGCAGGGCCGCAAATTGGAAAGATTCAAAAATGCTGCGAAAAAGTTCAAAAGTCATCCCTTTGTACCAGATTTTCTTTTGTTTGCCCGCAAAGGCAAAGAAACGCTTGTAGGCGTCAAACATTGCCATTCCTCCCTTCGGTTTGATCCGTATCTCTGGCTTGGGTATGAGCCGCCCACATCCGCCCGTACAGGGCACTCTTAGTCAAAAGCTCTTCATGGGTTCCTGTGGCCGCTATTCTGCCCTGCTCTACAACGGCAATCTGATGGGCCCCGGTAATTGTGGACAGGCGGTGGGCGATCACCAGCAATGTTTTGCCTTTGGTCAGGCGATTGATAGCCTCCTGGATAACCCCTTCGTTTTCGGGGTCCGTATAGGAAGTGGCCTCATCAAGAATAACGATAGGCGCATTTTTCATCATCGCCCGGGCGATAGCAATGCGCTGGCGCTCACCGCCGGATAAATGGCCGCCGGCGCCGCCGGCCACCGTGTCATACCCCCCTTCAAGGCCGGCAATGAATTCATGGCAGCCTGCAGCCTTCGCTATTACCTCCACCTCACTGTCTGTGGCGCCGGGTTTGCCCATCCGGATATTTTCCCTCACGGAAACATTGAAGAGAAAATTATCCTGGGACACATAGCCAATTAAGTCCATTACCTGTTCGGCAGGCAATTCCCTGATGCTGATTCCTCCGATGGCAATGGCGCCGCTGTCGGCCTCCCAATAGGAGGCGATCAGCTTGGCAATGGTAGATTTGCCGCTGCCGGAAGGTCCTACCAATGCGGTGGTTGTTCCTTGGCGAATCTCCAAATCCACGCCCTGCAGGACCTGGGTATCCTGATAGGAAAAATGCACATCCCGCAAGGAGATATCAGTGCGGGCAATATGCTTCTTTTGGGATGGCCTGTCCAGATCCTCTTCATCCAATATCCCTCCGATTTCACCAAGAATCGTGCCGATTTTGGAAAATTCATCGGTCAGGAAAACCGCCGCCACCAAAGGACCCACAATGCCCAACCCAAGAATCATGATGGTAATAAAGTCAGGCGCGGTCAAGGAGCCCTTCATGTAAAAAATACAGCCAACGGGCAGGATGCCAATGAGAACAGCGGGCCAAATGGTCATCATCAAAGCTGAATAGCCCTGGGTTGATTTCATCCAATCTAAAATCAATTCCGTATTTTTGTGAACGGCCTCCGTGAATTTGGCATAGGAGGATGCGCTTTGGTTAAAGGCTTTGATAACCTCAATGCCGTTGATGTATTCCACGGTGGTGGCGCTCATATGCTTGCCGGCTTGTACCACCGCACCGTACTTTTTCGGATACTCTTTCATCTGAGCCATATAGCAGAGCAGGCCCACAGGGATGGTAACCAAAGAAACCAGGGCCATTCGCCAGTCCAAGGTAAACAGGTATATAACAATAGAGAAAGGCACCAGCAAATTAGCTGTTACTTCCGGAATAACATGGGCCAGGGGAACCTCCATTTGCTCCACCCGCTCCACCATTGTGCTTTTGATTTTGCCGGAGGGGGTATCCGTTAAGTAGCCCATGGAAATCTTGGTGAGCTTGAGGGCAAGGCTGCGGCGGATCTCTGATAATACAAAAAAGGTGGCCTTATGGGAGGCATGGGTGGAGATGCCGTGAAAAACCGCTTTCAGTAGAAAGGCAACCAAGGCCAGGCTTCCCCAGACAAGATAAGCAGTAAAATTCCTGTCTCCGTTGATCAGCAAATTGACCATGCGGGCTACTGCGAAATAGGGCGCCAGCCCGCAGGCCACCCCCAATACGGCCGTTATCACGGAATATAAATACCCTGTCCAATGGGGACGGATAAACTGCAGCAGCAAAGAAAATGGACTTGCCTGTTTCAACGATCATCTCTCCTTTATATCGTTAGCATAAGCTAACCTCTTGTTGCAAAAAAGCCGATAATCTGTGGGAACAACCCCTGCAAATTATCGGCTCTGCGTCTTAGCGTCTGGCTCTATTGATATGATCTGATTGTTTCGTATTTCCACAATATTGGTTTGCCCGCATTTCGGACAGAACAGCGGGAAATTCACCAACACCGTTTCGGGGTAAACCTTTGTCCTTGATTTATTGCCACAGGTGGGACAATGGACCCAACCCTGGGCGTCAATCCATTCCTTCACTGTAAGCCGCCTCCGGATCCCTCAAAGATGCTTTTCCAGCCTGCCTTGTAAAAATTCCGCATCCGCTGAATATGCTCGGCAGCCTGGTCCTGGGGCATATCATGAACCACCACTTCAAAAACACCGGTGTAAAATGCGCTGGAGAGAAGATGGGCCAAATTCGGCGTCAATCTGCCGGCAGAAACGGCGTCATTGCCGGTATGTTCAATAAACTCCAGGGTACAGGCAACATCAATCTCAACAATACGGTGCATAAACTCCTGGGTTGCTTTGTTCTCTCCGCTGGTCATCAATAGCTTAAATATATCAAAGTTCTGGTAAATATAGTCGATAAGCAGCGGAAAAGCGTCATCCGAATAGGATATGGCATTATGCCGCTGTTCCTCCGGGGGCATAGCTTTGAATCCGCTAAGCATATCACTTAGCAGATTACAAAACTCGTCAGCCATGGGTTGAACCAGCTCACGATATAAACTTTCCTTGTCTGTAAAACGAAAATAGATAGAGCCTTTGCTTGATCCCGCCCTGGCGGCAATACTACGCAAAGAGGCATTCTCGTAGCCGTTTTTTAAAAATTCTTCTTTGGCACATTCCAATAACTTCCCGGTAACGTCGTCTGTCCGTATCGCCATTTCTCCACCTGCATTTGTTTTTTAAACCACCGGTCCAACCATTGGTCTAATTTTATCGCGCCACTATGGGATTGTCAAGCGATTGTTATCGCCACATAAAAGGGATATAATTTTATTAACTTCTTACCGAATTATTTTATTTAAGGACGTGCCATCACCATGCTTATTGGCGGAATTCAAAAGCTATCCTTGCTGGATTATCCCGGCAAAACCTGCTGTACGGTTTTTACAATCGGCTGCAATTATAGATGTCCCTTCTGCCATAATGCCTCCATAATACAAGGACAGATACAAGAGGAGATTCAACCGGGGCAAACTATCCCCCCGGAGGAAATACTGGCCTTTTTGCAGAAACGCCGGGGCCTCTTAGACGGCGTATGCATCACCGGCGGCGAGCCTCTTCTGCAAAGAGAGCTGGAGGATTTTATTCATGAGATAAAAGCCCTTGGTTTTGCCGTAAAACTGGATACCAACGGCAGCTATCCCGCAAGACTGCGGCAGCTTATCCAAAGCAAAGCTGTAGATTATGTGGCAATGGATGTAAAAAACACACCGGACAACTATGGCCGGACCATCGGGGTGAGCAACTTTGATGTCAGCCCTGTTAATGAAAGTATTTCTATTTTGCTTTCCAATAAGGTACCCTATGAGTTCAGAACCACGGTGGTCCGGGAATTTCATACCGGTGAAGACCTGATCGCCATTGCCCGGTGGATACGGGGAGCCGAGCATTACTATTTGCAAAGCTACGTGGATTCCAAGGATGTTTTAATGCCTGGCCTAAGCAGTTATACGAAAGAAGAAATGCAGGCATTTCTTGAATTGGTTCGTCCAATCCTCCCCTCTTCAGAGTTGCGGGGAATTTAGACAAATCTATATATAGTGTAATACTTTTAAAAATATCACAATATATGGTGTATATGCGTTGACTCTCCATAATTTTCAAGCTATAATAAGCTTACTTAAAAATGAGGTATGGGGAGATGTTTGCATGTATCAGGTAATGAAAAGAGACGGCCATGTCACCGAATTCGATCTAGCAAAGATAAGCAAAGCAATTACAAAGGCTTTTGAGGCCCAAAACAAGCAATACCATCCGCAAACCATTGATTTTCTGGCCTTGAAGGTAACGGCCGACTTTGAATCAAAAATCGCCGGCGGCAAAATTTCCGTAGAAGATATTCAAGACAGCGTGGAAACCGTACTGATCAAAAGCGGCTATGCCGATGTGGCGAAGGCCTTTATTTTATACCGCAAGCAGCATGAGAAAATGCGCAATATGAAGTCCACCATCTTGGATTTCAAGGATACGGTAAACAGCTATCTCAATATAACCGACTGGCGGGTAAAAGAAAATTCCACGGTTACCTATTCTGTGGGCGGGCTGATTTTAAGCAATTCCGGCGCCATCACCGCCAATTACTGGCTCAGCGAAATTTACGATTCCGAAATCGCTCAGGCCCACCGTGACGCCGATCTTCACCTCCATGATTTATCCATGCTTACGGGATACTGTGCCGGCTGGAGCTTAAAACAGCTTATCCAGGAAGGCTTAGGCGGCATCCCCGGCAAAATCACTTCCGCCCCCGCCAGCCATCTGGCCACCCTGTGCAACCAAATGGTGAATTTTCTCGGCATTATGCAGAATGAATGGGCGGGAGCCCAAGCCTTCTCCTCCTTTGATACCTACCTTGCGCCTTTTGTCAAAGTGGACAACCTGTCTTATGACGCCGTCAAAAAATGCATCGAAAGCTTTATCTACGGCGTCAATACTCCCTCCCGCTGGGGCACCCAGGCTCCCTTCTCCAATATCACCTTGGATTGGGTAGTGCCCAATGACCTGGCGGAGCTGCCGGCCATTGTGGGCGGCAAGGAGATGGATTTTAAATATAAAGACTGCAAAAAAGAGATGGATATGGTCAACAAAGCCTTCATCGAAATCATGATCGAGGGCGACGCCAACGGCCGGGGCTTCCAATATCCTATCCCTACCTATTCCATCACCAGGGATTTTGACTGGAGCGATACGGAAAATAACCGGCTCTTATTTGAGATGACCGCCAAATACGGTACGCCGTATTTTTCAAACTATATTAACAGCGAAATGGAGCCCAGTGACGTGCGCAGCATGTGCTGCCGTTTGCGTTTGGACCTGCGGGAGCTGCGCAAAAAATCCGGCGGCTTTTTTGGCAGCGGCGAAAGTACAGGTTCGATCGGTGTAGTGACCATTAATCTGCCGCGCATTGCTTATCTGGCCCGGAATAAGGCGGATTTCTATGCCCGCCTGGATAAGATGATGGATGTTGCGGCCAGAAGCCTCAAAATCAAGAGAAACGTAGTATCCAAGCTGCTGGAAGAGGGGCTGTACCCTTATACAAAACGCTATTTAGGCACCTTTGACAATCATTTTTCCACCATTGGACTTATTGGCATGAACGAGGCTTTATTAAACGCCAGATGGCTGGGAAAGGATATCTCTCATCCGGCGGCCAACGCTTTTGCCAAAGAGGTACTCAACCATATGAGGGAGCGCCTTGCCGATTATCAGGAGGAATACGGCGATCTTTACAATCTGGAGGCAACTCCGGCGGAAAGCACCACTTACCGCCTTGCCAAACACGATGTAAAGCGCTATCCGGATATTATTACGGCTGCCAAAGACGGGGAAACGCCTTATTACACCAACTCCTCCCACCTGCCGGTGGGCTTTACGGATGATATCTTTGAAGCGTTGGATATTCAGGACGGTCTCCAGACCTTGTATACCTCCGGTACAGTATTCCATGCCTTTTTAGGCGAAAAGCTGCCGGGCTGGAAAGCGGCGGCCACACTGGTCCGGAAAATTGCCGAGAACTATACGCTGCCCTACTATACCCTCTCTCCTACCTATTCCGTCTGCAAAAACCACGGCTACATCAACGGCGAAAAATACGTTTGCGACCAATGCGGCGAAGCCACCGAGGTGTACAGCCGCATCACAGGCTATTACCGTCCGGTGAAGAATTGGAATGAAGGAAAAACTCAGGAGTTCAAGGACCGTAAGCTGTATCAAATAGAAAAGCCGTCTGCCCCAGCCCAAGAATCCTGCTACCAAAGGGATAGCATTCCAATGCTATTCACCAGCCAAACCTGTCCCAACTGCCAGGTTGCTAAGGCCTTCCTGGACCAGGCCAATGTAGTCTATGAGACTGTGCCGGCAGAGGAAAACCTGGATTTAGTTGAGCAATATGGCATAAAAAGCGCCCCTACGCTGGTTGTTCAGGAGGGGGCGGCGGGATACACGTTATATGTAAACGCTTCCGATATCCGGCGTTTTGCCCAGTCTTTCGAAGGGCAAGTTCAAAAGCGATAGGCAATATCCCCCTATAAAACAACACCGGGCAGCCTTTACCCGGTGTTGTTTTTATCTATAGTATACATATTGCCATCAAATCCGGCCAATTGCAGTAAAATCTTTTTGAGAAAGCTGCTGGCCTGCAATTAAAGCAGAACCTTGTTCTGAAAGTCCAGTTGCCCGCCCCTCTCATTGACCTTCGGCGCCTCACAATCATGGCAATCCATAAGGTTTTTATGCGTTTCCTGCTATTGACTGTTCTGTATGTCCATGATAACGTTAACTTTAACAATGGGGTTGTATTAATTATAACTCCATTCTTTATTATGGAACAATTAAGAAGATAGTTTCCATTGGCATCTATACATATCAAAAATGTTGGAAAGGGGCAGCAAAATGGAAATAGCAACGGCAAAAATGACCGATCTTGAGGGCGTAATGGATTTGCATAAGAGGTACCATATAAGCTCTATTAATCCCGATGATAAGGCTGATGGTTTTGTGACGACGAATTTTACACCGGAGCAGCTTCAGGCCCTTGTGGAAAAAGAATGCGGTATAACGATCGCAAAAGATGGCGGACGCATTATCAGCTATGCCATGGCAGCCTCATGGCAATTCTGGTCGGAATGGCCCTTATTTGCTCATATGATCCAAAAGCTTCCCGAGCATTCCCTTGGCGGGCAAGGGCTGACCGTGGATAATTCCTACCAATACGGGCCAATTTGCGTAGATAAATCCTACCGCGGCAGCGGTGTGTTTGAAAAGGTTTTTTATGCCTCTCTGGACAGTATGGCTGGCCGGTATCCGATTATGGTTACATTCATCAATCAGATAAATCCCCGCTCTTACAAAGCCCATACACAGAAAGTTAACATGAATACCGTGGGCACTTTTCAATTTAATAATAACGATTATTATATGTTGGCCTGCCCTACAAAAACTAAATAGGAATAAGTTGCAGGGGCGCTCAGTACTCTATTGCTGCCATCGTATCTCCCGTCGATTTCTGTGTCGGCAAAATATAGCAAAGTAGAATAAGACTTGGGTTTGATTATGATTGAGTAAAAGGAGGCTGCACCCATGAGTTCATTGACTATTCGCAAAGCCACGAAAGACGATCTGGACCTTTTAATGGCAAGCCGCAAAGAGGCTTTGAAAGCCATGTTTGGTGAAATCCCTGAGGCAGACTTGGATTACATGATGGCTCATACCCTGGAATATTATAAAAATAATGTTGATCATGTCACCTATTTTGTTTTTGACGGAGACACTTTTGCCGCCTGCGGCTCCATCTGTTTTTATCAGGTCATGCCCTCATTGCATAATCCCACCGGTAACAAAGCTTATATCATCAATATGTATACCCATCACGATTACCGGCGCCGGGGCCTTTCAAATCAATTATTAGACCGTCTGGTGCAAGAAGCTAAAGAAAGAAATATTAAGGAAGTACACTTGGATGCAACCTCCATGGGCAAACCCGTATATGCCAAATATGGCTTTATCCCTTCCGAATCGGAAATGCATCTTCCGATTTAGGCAGAAGTCTCCTGTTTCCGCTCTTCCTTAGTCTCACGCATATGCGCCAAATCGTAACCCGAAGGGCTTTGAAAAATCCGCAGATCAAATTCCGGGA
The DNA here is from genome assembly GCA_038562165.1 of Clostridiales bacterium. Lineage (GTDB taxonomy): Bacteria > Bacillota > Peptococcia > DRI-13 > UBA5745 > WRMS01. The sequence goes on from JBCFAO010000003.1 coordinate 71,696, forward strand.
TAACGGCCAGAACATGATCAAAAATATCGGCTTGGATTGCTTCATATTCAGCCCATTTCGTGGTGTTGGCAAACACATAAATCTCTACGGGCAGCCCATGCTCACTGGGATCAAGGTTGCGTACGAGCCGGAACATGTCCCGGTGCACCCGGGGATGATTTTGCAGATAAATATCGATATAAGTACGAAATATGCCAATGTTGGTCGGCTTTCTTCCGTTAACCATGCTTGTGCTGCCGTCAATGCCATGTGTATCATGCAGATACTCCCGAATGAGTTCTATCTTTTTATACCGCTCCAGCATCTGCTCATCACAAAATTTGATGCTGGCCATATCAATATTTACCGCCCGTTTGATTCTTCTACCGCCTGTCTCCTGCATGCTCCTCCAGTTTTTGAAGGACTCGGAAACCAAGGCATAGGTGGGAATAGTTGAAACGGTATTATCCCAGTTTTGCACTTTTACGGTGTGGAGGGTAATCTCCGTTACAGCGCCGTCTGCATTATGTTTTGACATTTCAATCCAATCGCCTATCCGTACCATATCGTTTCCCGTCAACTGGATACTTGCTACAAAGCCCAGAATGGTGTTTTGAAAAACCAACAAAAGAACGGCTGTGGCTGCGCCGATTCCTCCCAGCAAAAGCAGCGGCGAACGGTTTGTCAAGGTGCTTATAATAATGATGATACCGATAATATAGGCTGCAATTTTTAAAATCTGCAAATAGCCTTTGATGGGCTTCGTTTTGGAAGACTCAAACCTTCTGTAAATATCATTAACGGCGTCCAAAAACTTATCAAAGGCCAGCACTAAAGCGTATACGATCAGGCATACAGACATACGCTGCAGCCAAACCTGGGCAGATAAAGACAATGGAGCCGCAGCATAAGCTACAAGTGCAGGAACCACTAGAATCATATGCTCAAAAACTTTATGCTGGAAGAATGTATCATCCCATTTTGTTCTGCTTTTCGCTATAACCATTTTTAAAAGCTTCAGCAGCAGCTTTTTAGCAATAAAATAAGCTAGAAAACTGACCACTATGATTACAACAATAATGGCTGCGTTGGCGATATATGAGGCTATTGTCTCGCTTAGACCACCCTCTGACAGCAGCTTTTCAATCCATTCAGGCATTAATTTCTCCCCCTTCTGTTTAAAAATACAAATAAAGGCAAAGGGCTTCTGCCAAAGCTCTTCACCTTTAAAGTTTAGATTCTAAAGTAATAGATATACCAAATCATTGTCATTTATTATATACTGACTTTAGTACAAATATCAACAGAGGCCACAATAAAAGCTTAATGAAAAAGCACAAAGGGCCTGCGAGGAAATTAACAGGGAGGGTTAATATATGAACCGTTATGAATGGCTGGATGAATATTTATTGGCAAAGCCCGGTGCGGTCAAGGATTTCAAAGAGGAATGGCAGTGGTGGCGCTATCAGGTGGGCGGCAAGCTTTTTGCCGCTCTCATGCATCCTTCGGAGAAATACGACCCCGCTTATGCCGGCAAAGACCTGATCAATCTTAAATGTGATCCTTTAATGGCGGAATTTCTGCGCCAGGAGTATCCCGAGGTGTTGCCCGGCTTCTATACCGACAAACGCAGCTGGAATGCAGTAAATCTTGAGGGAAGCTTACCGGAGGATGAACTGAAGCAAATGTGCGACGCTTCTTATCAGCTTGTCTTTGAGAAGCTGACGAAAAAACTGCAAAAAGAAATTCTGGAGAAGGCCCAATGACCCACCGCCTGCTGATTGACGCCGACGGCTGCCCTGTAGTGGATGAAGCGGTGGCAGTGGCTCGGTCTTTTCATCTCGAATGCCTGATTCTCTGCGATACCGCTCACCATTTTAATAAGAATGGCGCCCAAACCCTGGTTTTCTCTCAAGGAGCCGACAGTGTGGATTTTGCCCTGGCCAATCTTGTTCAGGCCGGCGATATTGTGGTGACGCAGGATTACGGCCTTGCCGCCATGTGCCTGGCCCGGGCAGCCCGGGCTCTGAATCAGGATGGCGTAGAGTATACGGCGGACAACATCGATAGCCTTCTGTTGGCCCGTCATACGGCCAGGAAGATCCGCAGCGGCGGCGGACGGCTAAAGGGGCCAAAAAAGCGCACTCCGGAACAGGATGAAAAGTTTAAATCTGCGCTGACGGCAATGCTTAATTAAATAATTCCCGAATTAACATAATTACCACGTTTTTTCACTCATCTGCCACATCATTAATACTGCTCAGCTCTAATATCTGCGGCGCAGCAATCCGGTGGGCAACGACCTGGTCAGCCTACACTAACTCAGTACTTGATACCACTTAACAGCAAAACGGACCCTTGCGAGTCCGTTTCTGCTGTTTTTATTTACTTTAGGAGAGGGAAGCTATCTTATTCTGCCCAAAATCTCCGTTTTATGCCGTAAGGTTTATCCGGCCTGCCTGACTTGCCCAATCGGGGCCGGCATCTGCTGCTCAAAATTGCAGCTTTATCGCCCACTTGCCCAGAAAATGTGCAAAATTGCAGCTTTGTCGCCCACTTCTTTGGAAAATGTGCAAAATTTCAAGTTTATAGTGTCTGAAACTCTCTTTAATGGGTTTGAATACTGCTTTTTTGCTGCATTTAGTGTTGAATTCGAAGTCGAAACTCTATTCTAGAGAGGTAACGCACTACAAACTTGCATTTTTGAGCAAAAGCCACCGGACAGACTCTACAAACCTGCAATTTTGCTCATTCAGGCCCCGGCGCAAGTTACAAGCTTGCAATTTTGAGCAATATCGCGGGTACGTCCCGTGAGATTGCTGCCGTTGCTTCGTGGGGCCATGCCATTGCCACCGCTGCCCCGTGAAATCGCTGCCGTTGCTGCCCCGTGGGGTCTCTGCCGCCGCTGCCTCGCGGGCTCGTTACCGCCGCCACTGCCCCTGAAGCTGCACACTTCCGGTTTTCAGCCGGTCTTCAACGGTATTTTTTCAGCTTGTCATAAAGGCAGGTCAAGGAAATCCCCAATTCTTTAGCTGCCGCCCTTTTTCCCTCCAGAGTTTCGCCGTGGCGTTTAAGGGCTGCCAGAATCATTCGTTTTTCCATAATGCTAAGGCTTTTGCCTTCCATCTGCTCCAAGGGCAGCGCCTCTGCCGGATAAAGAATCGAGGTAATATCCTCCCGGGTAATCAGGGTATTGTCGCCCCGGATCATCAGTTTTTCCACCAGGTTTTCCAGTTCCCGAATATTGCCCGGCCACTCATAATTCCGGAGCTCCTGAATAGCTCCCGCATCCATGCGGGGGATCTGATTTTCACTTAAAGGCTCCATCCCTTTGATCTTGCCCCCGACTTCCTGCAGCACCGGAGCAGGAAAGGTTCTCCTCTCAAACCAATCCTTCTCGCAATGTTTGCGGATCATCTGATGAGCCAAAAGAGCAACGTCCTCCCGCCGTTTACGTAAGGGCGGCAATTGGATATGAATTACATTCAACCGATAATACAGGTCGCTGCGAAATTGTCCTCTTGCCACAGCCTCTTTTAACTCCTTATTCGTTGCGGCAATAACCCGCACATCTATCCGGATGGGATGAGTGCCGCCCACACGCTCAACCTCTTTCTCCTGCAGCACCCGCAAAAGCTTGGCCTGGAGGTAAATATCCATATCGCCGATTTCATCCAGAAATATAGTGCCGCCGTTAGCCAGCTCGAATTTACCTATCTTGGCTTTACTTGCTCCGGTAAACGCCCCCTTTTCATAACCAAAAAGCTCGCTTTCCAAAAGGGTGCCGGGAATCGCAGGGCAATTCACCTTAATAAAAGGCCCTTTAAACCGGCTGCTGAAGGCATGGATGCCGTGAGCAAACAATTCCTTGCCGGTGCCGGACTCGCCGGTGATTAACACCGTAGATATGCTATCCGCCGCCTGCTTAGCCTGGCTGATGCATTTCTTAAAATTTGCCGATTCTCCCGCCAGATCCATAAAAGTGTACTTGGGCCGATTCATGGAGTGAATTTCTTCTTTCAGGGAGTCTATTTCCTCTTTGTTGCGGTCAAGAATCTTAATCATTTTTTCAACCAGATCGGCGTCGTTAAATACGGTCACCGCTCCCACCAGCCGGCCGTCGCTGATCAGCGGCGAAGCATTGGCGATAATCGTTTTGCCGTTTGTGACGTGGTTATTGCCAAAAACCGCTTTGCCGGTGCGCAGTACCTGGGCCAGGCTGCCGTCCGGCGACACCTCAAAAACGCTGAAACCCAGCCGGTCTTTGGCCGGCACATCCAAAATCTTTGTAAATGCGGCATTTACATAAGTAATTATACCCTTTTCATCCACTACCTCAATGCCTTCCTGAGCCGCCTCCATAGCCGCTTCAGCCTGATGATAGTTTTGCTCGCTCTTCATTAGCCGGCTAAATACCGGCATTAGAAATTCACTTTGCCTGTAATCATAAACCAGGCTGCCCCAAGCCCGGGCCTTTGCCAGATAAGCTTCAAGCTCCTCCAGGCCCAAGGTATCGACAATCACGTCAAAATTAATCTGCTCCGCTTCTGTCAAAGCAACAGCAGAATGGTATACAGGCACTACATTATCCTTGAGCCAGACAACCTCTTCACTTTTTGACGACGGATCAAAAACTGCCGCCAGCTCCACATCATGAACAAGCTTCAGCGCCCTCAGCAGATCCGTCTGCCGGTTAAAAAAGCCAATCAGTAAAAGCCTGGATTTCTTTTGCACTGACCATTCCCCCTTTATAACGAGAAGCCGGATATATCCGCCGCCTCTTGAGGCGGCAGGTTCCGCTTATCTTTTGAGGCATATAAGGAATCCCTTTCCTCATTAAAACAAAATCAGGAACAAAATGCAACGCTATTGCTGAAAATCTGAGGTTGCCATTTGTGCTTTAATTCACTATATTACGCATTCTAAAATATATCAATTTCAGATTATGAAATCCCCTTATTTACCTTACTATTCTAATGCTTATTTCCTTAAAATATCAATATTTGTTATTAATAAATTTCGAATTCCGAAATAAATGTATTAACCTTAATTTATAAAAGGTCCAGGCCTTAAGCTGGCTTTTTCCTTTGCTTAGAGCAATTTGTTCACTCTACTATTTGACTGGCATAATTCTTGCGTTGTCTCATAAATAAGGAGGTGAGCCTTGCAGACGGACAGCAGCACCATGTCTGCCATTAATCAACCAGAATGATAAGGAGGAAATTATATGATTATCGTTATCGTACCATTTTGTGTCCTGCTTGCCATTATTCTGATTAAAAAAATCCCTTATATTGGCGGAAATATCACTGCCGGCCTTTTGATCACCGGACTTTTAGCCCTTTTGATGGGCGGCATTTACAATCCCGTACAATGGCTGCAGGCCTGGATTGACGGTGTGGACCGTATCGCCTGGGTCATGTGTCTGACCATCTTTGGCAGTTTATACGCCGAAACCCAGGTCCGCATGGGAACAATGGACACCGTGTTAAATGTGATGCGGGCCAAATTCGGCCGCTCTCCCCGGGGGCTCATCGTCTGTATCGTTCTGGCCCTCTGCATCGCCGGCTCCCTTTTGGGTGACGCCGTGGCCGCCTCCACCGTCATCGGCGTGCTGATCATTCGCTCTCTGGCGGAAATGGAGCTTACCGGCGAACAGATCGCCTGCACCATCGTCATGGGCGCCAGCTTGGGTTCCATTATGCCTCCCGTTACCCAATCCGTTTTCCTTTCCGCCTCCCTTGTGGGCGTCGATCCCACCGACGTAACCAAAATCGCTTATTTTACCGTAGGTCTGGGCATCATTATTTGCTGTTTATATGTAGCTTACAGCTTTATCAAGATCAAATCTCTGCCTGAAGACCTGATTCCCAAGGAAACCGCCGGTCAGATCCTGAAAAAGAACTGGCCGGTTTTAGTGCCGCTGATTCTTTTAGTCGCTATTATCCTGCTTCGCCTGATCTTCAAGATTGATCTGATCACCATGTTCTTCGGCTTCATCCTCGTTCCCCTTTCCAAGATGAAGATCCTGAAAGGCCTCACCAATTTGATCGTCTTTACCATGATCGTCGTCACCATTGTTAGCTGCTTTTACTCCTCTGTTCGGAAAAATCTTGGCGACACAATGAAAACTGGCATCCTTAACGTCAAGAACAGCATTTTTGTTCAAGGCTCTGCCGGCCTGATGCTAGGCGCTTTCTATGCCGCCGGCCAGATCGAAGCTGTTAAGAATTTTGCTTTAGGCTTAAACCAGCATTTGTTGAAGCTAGGCGGCGCCGTCGCCTTAAACCTTATCGGCATGCTGACCGGTTCCCAGTCTACGGCACAAAACTCTATCTTTGCTTTCTTTGGACCGGCTTTGATCGAAGCCGGGGTTGATCCCATTAATGCCGCTATCGTCGGTTCCCATATCGCCGCTTCCGGCCAGGGTATGCCCCCTGCCGACCTGACCTGTTTCGTGGTAACCGGCTTAGTCGGCGGTATTCTCAGCAAAAAGGTTGACCCCGTAAAAACCATGATATTAAACCTGCCTATGTGTATTTACCTCTTCGTTGTCGGCTGCATCTTTATGTATATCTAATAATCTAAGATAAGTTACGGCGCCCCCCCTGCAATGGGCTACGCCCATGGGGGGCTTCCCTTCTCTCTATTTGAATTTACCCTTTGGTTAAAAAAAGGAGGAAACTTCCGTGGAAAAGCAATGGAATGTGATCATCATTGGCGGCGGTATCATTGGCCTGGCCTGCGCTTATTATTTGACGGAAGCCGGCCAATCGGTGCTGCTTCTGGAAAAGGGTGATCTGGGCGAGGGTGCTTCCACCTCCTGTGACGACATGATCTTCCTGCAATCAAAAAAACCGGGTATTCTTTTGACTATCGCATTAGAAAGCCTTGACATGTATCGCCGGCTTGATCAGGACCTACCGGCCTCCATCGAATTTGAAAGCCGGGGCGGCATGGTGCTGATCGAATCCGAAAGCCAGATGAGCCATATGCAGAATTTCGTCCGTCAACAAAAAGCTCTGAATCTTGATGTGGAGCTGCTGGAAAAGGACCAGGTCAGAAAAATGGCCCCTCTTGTCAGCAAACATGTGCTGGGTTCTACATACAGTCCCATGGATTCCCAGGTTAATCCCTTACAGGTCATGCGGGGCTTTGTCAAGTCCGCTGCGGCAAAGGGCTTGGAAATACGCCGGCACTGCGGCGTCAAGGCTCTGGACAACCCTTCTCCTTACCATTGGAAGGTTACAGCCGAGGACGGAAAGATTTACGAAAGCAGCTTTGTGATTAACGCCTGCGGCGCCTGGGCTCCCCAAACAGGAGAATTGACAGGCCTGGAATTGCCTATCAAGCCCAAAAGAGGACAAATTCTGGTTACTGAATCCGTTCCGGCCTTTGGTAAAACCAATTTTTGGAGCGCCGACTATATCGTAATGAAGCTGAATCCTGATTTCGCTAAAGAGCGCAGCCCTTTGATGAATGATTTAGGAATCGGCTTATCAATGTCCCAAGCCGAAAGCGGCAATTACTTTCTGGGCGGCACCCGGGAATTTGTGGGTTTTGACAAAACTGTTGACCGTACTGCTTTACATCTGATTTTAAAAGAAGCGGTACGTTTTTTCCCGGCTTTAGAAAAAGTCAACATCATCCGGACCTTCTCCGGCTTTCGCCCCGCTGCCGCCGACGGCAAGCCTTTTATTGGCCCCGTGGCTAGCCAGCCCGGCATGTATATCGCCGCCGGCCACGAAGGGGACGGCATTGCTTTAGCCCCCATCACCGGCTATGCCATCAGCCGGATGATTACCGGCAAGCCCTTGCCTTATGATTTCAACGAGCTGTCTCCTGCCCGCCTGGGCATTTAGGAATACAGAAAGGAAGTCCTGTTATGGATGAATTATTCATTTGCCGTTGCGAAGAAGTTACCCGCCGGGAGCTGGAACAAGCAATCGAAGACGGCGCCATTACAATGAACGAATTAAAACGCTGGACCAGAGCAGGAATGGGCCTTTGCCAGGGCAAGACCTGCGCTAAACAAGTTATGGCCCTCTTAGCCCAGAAAACGGCGCAAAGCCCTGCCGCAGTAAAGCCGGCTACAACCCGCAACCCTGTCAGACCAATGCAAATCAGCTACATGACAAAGGAGGCGGAATAAAAATGCAGGAGACCCAGGCTAAAAATCACCGCGTAATCAAGCATCCTATATTGCCGGCTGCGGCTCCTTGTGACGTCAGCATCTTCGTAGACGGCCAAGAGATTCCGGCAAAAGCCGGCGAACCCATTGCGGCAGCCCTATTGGCTGCCGGCATCCGAATTTTTCGGCAGACGGCCAAAAAAGGCTATCCCCGGGGAATTTTCTGCGGCATCGGCCGCTGCACCGACTGCGTGATGACCGTAGACGGCCAGCCCAACGTCCGGACCTGCGTAACCCCCGTCCGGCCCGGCATGAAGGTTGAAACCCAAATTGGTTTAGGAAGGTGGGCGGAATAAGCATGAGAAAAGTACAGGCCATCGTTATCGGCGCCGGGCCCGCAGGCTTGGCCGCTTGCATCGAAATTGCCAAGGCCGGCGGCAAGGCCGTATTAATCGATGAAAATGCCAAACCCGGCGGCCAGCTATTTAAACAAATCCACAAATTCTTCGGTTCCCGAGAGCATCGGGCCGGAGTCCGGGGCTACGATATCGGCAATCAGCTGCTGCAAGAAACCGAGGATCTGGGAGTAGAGGTCTTGCTTGATTCGCCGGTTTACGGCTTATTCCGGGACCCCCAGGGGATTATAGTCAGCTATATGCATGACGGCCGGGAAAAGGCCTTGCTGGGTGAGAAGGTAATTCTGGCCACAGGAGCGGCGGAAAACGCCCTAACTTTCCCCGGCAGCACTCTTCCCGGGGTGATGGGGGCAGGCTGCGCCCAGACCATGATCAACGTCAACCGGGTATTGCCGGGAAAGAAAGTCATCATGGTAGGCTCCGGCAACGTAGGCTTAATTGTTTCCTATCAGTTGATGCAGGCAGGAGCTGAGGTGGCGGCTCTTATTGAAGCGGCACCCAGCATAGGCGGCTACGGCGTTCACGCCGGCAAAATCCGCCGGGCAGGGGTACCGATTCTAGTTGGCCATACCATTAAGCGGGCTATGGGAAGGGATCAGGTGGAATCTGTAGAAATTATAGCTCTGGATGAAAAGTTCCAGGAGATTCCCGGTACCGGGCAGGTTCTGTCTTGCGATACCGTCTGTATTGCCATAGGCCTGACCCCCCTAACGGAACTGGCTTGGCTGGCGGGCTGCCAATTTACTTTTATTCCTTCTTTAGGGGGCCATATTCCCATCCATGATGAAAATATGGCTACTACGGTGTCCGGGCTGTATGTAGCCGGGGATATTGCCGGGGCGGAAGAAGCCAGCACCGCCATGGAGGAAGGCCGGCTGGCCGGCATTGCGGCCGCAGAGGCCCTGAGCCTCTATGATGAGGAGACAGCGGCACCGTTGAAAGCTTCGGTATGGGCCAGAATGGACGCTTTGCGCACCGGCCCCTTCGGACAGAAGCGTCATGAGGCTAAGGTTCAGATGCTGGAGACCGCCAAAGGAGGGACGAAATAATGAATGAAGGAGTTAAATTCAGCGGTATTCCTTCTGCTCAGGAACTGGCGGCTATTCCCGGCATTGCCGGTCCGGAGCGGTTTGAGCAGGGCCCTGTAGCCGTCATTGAATGTGTTCAGGAAATCCCCTGCAATCCCTGCGAGAAAGCCTGCCCTTTCGGCGCCATTATCGTGGGACAGCCCATCACCGCCCTACCGGTGCTGGATGAAGAAAAATGCACCGGCTGCGGGGTTTGCCTGGCTAAATGTCCGGGACTGGCGATTTTCCGGGTTCATAAGAATTATACCGAGGATACGGCTTTAGTGGAGTTCCCCTTTGAGTACCTGCCCTTGCCCCGGGAAGGAGACACAGTAGCCTGCGGCGGCCGGGACGGCGCTTATGTCTGTGACGGCAAGGTTCTCAAGATTAATCAAAGCAAGGCTTGGGACGGCACCACACTGGTTGCCGTGGCAGTTCCAAAACAATATTATATGACCGTTCGCACTATCGGCAGAAAAAAGGAGGATTAATCATGACAATTGCTAAAGGCGGCATCACTAACCAAGGCATGATCATCGGTGTATTAATGCTGGAAACCGTATTTCCCCGGATACCCGGCGACGTGGGCAACGGCTGGACCTTCGATTTCCCCGTAATGTACCGGCAGGTTACCGGCGCTAATCCCACCAGCGTAGTAAAAAACGCCGACCCCGCCCTGTTAAAGCCTTTTATTGAGGGAGCTCAGGCCCTGGAGGCGGCGGGTTGTAAAGCCATTGCCACCAGTTGCGGTTTTCTGGTCATGTTCCAGAAGGAAATGGCGGCGGCAGTCAATATCCCCGTTATTTCCTCCAGCCTTTTACAGGTGCCTTTCGTCAGCCGAATGCTGGGCCCGGACAAAAAAGTGGGCATTATTACGGCCAAAGCCTCCTCTCTCACCGAAAAACATTTTAAAGGGGCCGGCATGGAAGACTGCTCCTTTGCCATTCAAGGCATGGAGGAATTCCCGGAATTTTTCCGTACTTTTATTGAAAACCATGATACCATGGACGTGGAAAAGGCCACCGAAGAAATGCGGGAGGCCGGCCGCAAGCTGGTCAGGGAAAATCCCGATGTTGGCGCTATCGTTTTAGAGTGCACCAACATGCCGCCTTTTGCTTACGCTGTTCAGGAGGCTACCGGGCTGCCGGTCTACGATGTGGTCACCTTGATCCGCCATACCGCCATGAGCGTGGTCAGGGGGCCCTACGGCGCTAAAGCTCTGTAAAGCTTCGCCCCTTTTCTCTCTTTATTTACTGTTGCTGACAACGAAAGGATGGATTCTATGGTAAATGTCCTGCTTTCCGGCTGCAATGGCCGCATGGGCCAGGCCGTAGTGCGCCAGGCTGCCGAAGCCGGAATAAAGATCGTAGCCGGCTATGATATGAACGCTGTAAAGCTAAACGATTTTCCGGTTTATCCTAATTTTGCCGGGATTACTGAAGCCGCTGACCTTCTCATTGATTTCAGCCACATTTCCGCTACCACCCAGGTACTGGAATACTGCCGGGACAAAAAGCTGCCTCTGGTGCTGTGCACCACCGGCATCAAGGACGAACTGGAGACTAAGGTTATAGCGGCGGCTGAGGATATCCCCATTTTTAAATCCTTCAACATGTCCTTGGGCATCAGCCTTTTGCAGGCTTTAGTCCGGCAGGCCGCCAGGGTGCTGGGGGATACCTACGATATTGAAATTATTGAAAAACATCACAATCAAAAGGTAGACGCTCCCAGCGGCACCGCCCTGATGATTGCCGACGCCGCCGCTTCCTGCCTGAACTTCCAGGCGGAATACGTCTATGACCGCACAAAAGAACATCAGAAACGGGACCGCAAGGAAATCGGCATCCATGCCGTCCGGGGCGGCACCATCGTCGGAGAGCATGAAGCCATGTTCATCGGCCCCAACGAGATCATTTCCATTAGCCATTCCGCCCAATCCCGGGAGCTCTTTGCCAATGGCGCTATCAAAGCCGCAGCTTTCATTCTGGATAAAAAGCCCGGCATTTACAATATGGATGATCTGGTCAGCTCTTTAAGCCGTTAAGATTCAGACTATAGCAAAAACACGCAGAAAGGCGCCGCCGTCCTTCTGCGTGTTTTTTATTTATGATACTTTTTTTCCAGGGAAATTTCGGCTTGCTTGCCTAGCCGTTGAAAGCCTGGTCCAGATCGGCAATGATATCCTTAATATTTTCCGTACCGACAGACAGCCGCACAGTGGTGGGCTTGATGCCCTGTTCCAGCAGCTCCGCCCCGGAAAGCTGGGAATGAGTGGTGCTGGCAGGATGAATCACCAGGCTTTTGACGTCGGCCACGTTGGCCAGCAAAGAAAAGAGCTGCAGGCGGTCAATAAAATTGCGGGCATCGGCCGCATTGCCTTTGACTTCAAAGGTGAAGATGGAACCGGCGCCTTGGGAGAAATATTTTTGATAAAGCTGGTGACTGGGATCACCGGCCAAAGAAGGATGGTGCACTTTCTCCACCAGGGGATGTTCGGCAAGATAGCTTACGACTTTCAGAGCGTTTTCCACATGGCGCTCTACCCGCAGGCTGAGGGTCTCCACACCCTGCAAAAGCAAAAAGGCGTTAAAGGGTGAGATGGCCGCGCCGGTATCCCGCAGCAAAATGGCCCGGATCTTGGTGACAAAGGCGGCAGGCCCGGCTGCCTTCGTGAAGCTGATGCCGTGATAACTGGGGTTAGGTTGAGTCAGCGAAGGAAAACGCCCGCTGGCCTCCCAGTCAAATTTGCCGCTATCTACAATAACGCCGCCGAGAGTAGTGCCATGACCGCCGATAAATTTTGTCGCCGAATGGACAACAATGTCGGCGCCGTACTCAATGGGCCGCAGCAAATAGGGAGTGGCGAAGGTATTATCCACCACCAAAGGAATACCATGTCTGTGAGCTATCGCCGCTACCTTTTCAATGTCGATAATATTGGAATGGGGATTGCCCAAACTTTCAATAAAAATAGCCTTAGTATTATCCTGCAGGGCCTTTTCAAAAGCGCCTTTCTCATCGGGATCCACAAAGGTGGTGGTGATGCCGTATTCCGGCAGAGTATGGGCCAACAAATTGTAGGTGCCGCCGTAAATGGTTTTCGCAGACACAATATGATCTCCGGCCTGAGCCAGATTCTGAAAAGTATAGGCAACAGCCGCAGCCCCCGAGGCCACTGCCAAAGCAGCCACGCCGCCTTCTAAAGCAGCCAGCCGCCGCTCCAGCACATCCTGGGTGCTGTTGGTCAGACGGCCATAAATATTGCCGGCGTCGGCCAGGCTAAACCGGGCTGCCGCCTGGTCGCAATCCCGAAAGACGTAAGACGTGGTCTGATAGATAGGCACGGCCCGGGCATCGGTAGCCGGATCCGGCTGCTCCTGGCCCACGTGTATTTGCTTCGTTTCAAAGTACCATGCTTCTCGGTTTGTAATGTTTGCCATAATAATTCATCTTCCTTTCTTTTGCTACGCTTTAATAAATGCTCATTTAATACAACAACAGGGCATTCGCCTGCTATAGATGTTCTTGCGCAACAATTTGAAAAAGCTGAATATCATGGTGTTATCTCCTTAACCTATAATACTTATAGATTTTATAAGCATTATAGCGGCAATAAAGCCGCTTGTCAATAAAAAAAGCGGTGGTACTGAAAAAGCCGGTGACATTGAAAAAGCCGGACAAGCCTGTGCCTTGGGTGACTTTTTCAGTATCCCCAGTTTGCAGGCCGTTAACGGAAATGTGCAAAATTGCAGGTTTGTAGCGGTCAGCCACGTATTTTGTGCAAAATTTCAAGTTTGTAGCCTGTTCTTCCTTTAAAATAGGGGGGTTCTTCTGCCCCTGACCCTAAATACAGCAGAAAAGCCGTCTTAGAACACTTTAAACTTGAGATTTTGCTCATTTTTCAAAGGGAACAGACGACAAACCTGCATTTTTGAACAGTTAGCTTGAGCCAACAGCAACAAACCTGCATTTTTGAGCAACGTGGTCACTGTCACTGCCACCGCTATTGCCATACCTAGTACTCTGTGTCCACTAAAATCACTAGCGCCCACTGCCCGCCTTAGCCCTATATCGGGAATTGCTCCGGCAACCCATCCTGGCCCTGCCGGTCAAGGATATCCTGCAGAGTAACGTTATCCAAGTACTGGGCGATCACATCTCCCAAGCCTTGCCAGGCTTGCCGGGCAGCGCAGGCGGGATAGCGGGGGCACTCGGCGCCGCCGTCCTCCAAGCAGGCAAGGGGGGCAATGCTGCCCTCAGTCAAACGTAAAATAGCCCCCAGCGTATACTGATTCGGAGGCTTGGCCAACTTATAGCCGCCCTGGGATCCCCGGGTAGTCTTCAAATAATCGGTGCGGTTTAGCAGCATCATGATTTGGTCCAGATATCTTTTGGAAATCTCCTGACGCTGAGCTATGGTTTTCAAAGAGATGTAGCCCTCGTCCTGATGCTGAGCCAGATCCAGCAATACCCGCAAAGCGTACCGCCCCTTGGTCGATATTCTCATGATTTCCATCCTTACGGTGCAATGTTCATAGCATTAACAACGGTTTGATTCTATCACGTTTTTTAATCGGCTGCAATCACCGCAATCACTGCAATCATTGCATCTGCGGCCGCCGGCAAGTTCAGACGGAATTAGTTTCAAGCTTGTTCCGCCTTTTATTCGCATACATCTTTTCATCAGCTTTTTTTATGGAATCATAAATAGTTTCTAAAGCTTCCACTTCTTCCAGGCCATAGGATATGGAAATATCAAAATCAAAGGGGTTGCCGTCGGCAATCTGCTGCTTTATCCTATTGAGGATTTTGTGGATTTTCTCCGTATTCAGCCCTTCAAACAAAATAATGAATTCATCGCCGCCAAAGCGAACAACCAAGTCATGCTTGCGCAGGGAATTCACCAAGGTACCGGATATGAATTTTAAAACATCATCCCCCGCTTTATGGCCAAAAGTATCATTGATCATTTTCAAATAGTCCACATCCAGCATGGCAACAACCAGCTTGCATTCATTCAATACGTCGTTTCTGCCTTTTATCCAATGGTTGAAAAAAACTCTGGTATAAGCCCCCGTTAGAAAATCATAGTTGGCATAGTTCATGTAAGTTTCCCTGCTGCAACTGATTTCCCGTATAACGTCGATGACCATTTTGATTAAACCCAGATGCAGGACAATAAAAAGTAAGGCCGCAGCAAGGCCAAATACAGTCATTTCCGTAACACAGGAAAAAACCTCACCGGATAATTTGGCGATTAAAAGCAGCTCCTTGCCTTTGACGGGCTTGACTACACAAGTGTAATTGAGCTGATTCAGCTCATATTTTTCGTAAATGATTCCCGGCTTAAAATTTTTAGCGGCGGAATTTTCCGGGCTCAAAAAAGTGATAATAAATCCCTCACCGGATAGCTCTGCCAATTTTCCCGAAATATCCAGTGCAAGAATATCATATCCCACCGCTTTATTTTCATGGAAAACCGGTGAATATACAACAACTTTTGTACCGCCTGTTTCTTTTATAATCCTGTATTCGGCCGTTGCCGGATTTTCAGGCAAATCAATATACTCCTTAATATCGGCTTCGTCTTTTTGCCATATAAACAGCGGTTTATCCTCAATATAGCGGAGAGCAAAGCAGAGTGAAAAATCGAGATTTTGCAAAGCCTCGATGCCGCTCATATATTCAGAATAAGTCATCTCCTGCAAATCAGAAAGCATTGTTGCCTTTACTAAACACTGATTGATCAGTTCTTCGGCTGCCTGCCGTTTTTCTTCGGCAATTAAACAATAATTTTCTATGGCCTGCTCTTTTAGCTGAGCCCTCATTAAAAAAAGAGTCATGAAAAACAGCAGTATTACCAAAATGCAAACAAATACAAAAATAATTTTTTTGTTTTCCGGAATAAACTGACCCATGGCTCACCTACCTTATGTTGACAAAATACTCTCCAGGGCTTAGACTTGAGATGACAAAAATTTATCAGGTGCGCATGCTTTCGAGTATGCGGTAAAAGGGAAGCCAGGTGCAATTCCTGCGCGGAGCCGCCGCTGTAATGGTCGAGCCTGTTCCAACAAAGCCACTGTATCGCATGATATGGGAAGGCGGAACAAGTGTGGACGCCGAAGCCAGAAAACCTGCCTGTTAAATCAGCCGTTTTACGGCGACCCCACGGTTAACGGACTCTTTAACGGGTGTGCGGTCTTGGCTATTGAAGTATATTTATGCTTCGATTTGTTAGCCCGTCCTTGTTATCGGACGGGTTTTTTGTTTTCAAATTTAACAAGGAGGAATAATCATGACAAAATCACAAAAACGTATTGTCTCTTTACTGGCTGTCTTCTCTATTTTCTACTGTCTGACTCCGCCGGCCGACGCCATGCACATTATGGAGGGCTACCTTCCCTTTGTCCATAGCATTGCCTGGGGTGTTCTCTGCCTGCCTTTTCTGGCGGCAGGATTATTCAGCATCAAAAAGACGGTCAGCGAAAAAAGAAAAACTTTACTCCTCCTGGCCATGGTAGGCGCCTACGCCTTTGTGCTGTCGGCGTTAAAAATCCCCAGCGTCACCGGCTCCTCCAGCCATCCCACCGGCACAGGGTTAGGGGCTATTTTGTTCGGGCCTTCTCCTATGGCTATATTGGGCATCATCGTTTTACTCTTTCAAGCCATTCTGCTGGCCCATGGCGGCCTTACCACATTAGGCGCCAATACCTTCAGCATGGCCATCGCCGGCCCCTTTGTGACTTATGGGGTTTACCGCCTCTGCAAAGCCCTGAAGGTCAACAGGCTGGTAGCCATATTTCTGGCGGCGGCTCTGGGAGACTTATTCACCTACTGTGTCACCAGTTTTCAGTTGGCTTTGGCTTATCCCAGCGAGGTAGGCGGCATCAGCGCCTCTTTAGCAAAATTCATGAGCGTTTTTGCCGTCACCCAAGTCCCTCTGGCCATCATTGAAGGCCTGCTGACAGTAGCCGTTGTGATTGGCCTGGAGTCCTGGGCAAAACCGGAGCTTACCCAACTGGGTTATCTGAAAGGAGCAGAAGCATGAAAAACAAGGGTCTATTAGTAATCATCCTCCTGTTGGTTTGCGGACTCATCGCCGTCATTCCCTTAGCCGTTATATCCGATTCCGAGTTTGGCGGCGCCGACGGCCAGGCCGAAGAAATAATTCTGGAGATCGCCCCCGACTATGAGCCTTGGGCCGAAAGCATTTTGGAGCCTCCCGGCGGCGAGACGGAAAGCCTGTTGTTTAGTTTGCAAGCCGCTTTGGGCGCCGGCATAATCGGTCTGGGTTTCGGCTACTTCATCGCCCGCAGCAAATATCACAAGGAAGTTTAAGGAGCATAAGCCGGCTTGAATGGGAGCCGATTTTCTCTTGCAGGAGCCGTTTATGATTATCAGTTGCTTATTTTCTCTGGCGGTCTATTGCCTTTTCTATGGCAAACTACCCTCTCCTCTGCTTTTTTCCGGCGCTGTGCTCCTTCTGGCAGTCAGCTTGCTCTTCCGTCATAAACACGGCCACAAGCACGGCGGTTTCTTATCCATCGATGTTCAGGTTCAGAAATCCAGGCTAAAGTCCTGGCATCCGGGGATAAAGACCTGTTTTGCGGTTGCTTCGGCTCTGATCTGTATTGCTGCCGATTCCATCACGCTGTCCCTTTTCGTAATCGCCAGTATGATGCTGTTTACCATTTATGGCGGCAAAACCCCTGCCCATTATTATTTTGCCCTTTTGACTGCGCCGTTGACTTTCATCATTCTCGGCGTGGTGGCAATCTTATTTGAAATATCCCCGGCCCCCTTAGGGATATTGAATATTGCCATAGGGGGCAGTTACCTTTCCGTCACTTACGGCAGCCAGCAAGCTGCCTTATCCCTCATTTGCCGGGCTTTTGGCGCTGTAAGCTGTTTATATCTCTTGAGCTTAAGCACCCCGATGCATCAGATTATCGGTTTTCTGCGCAAAATAAAAACCCCTGCCTTAATCGTGGAATTGATGTATCTGATTTACCGCTATATTTTTCTTTTGCTGGCCACTCAGCAGCAAATGGCCACGGCGGCAGAAGCCCGGCTAGGCTACCGGGATTGGCGTATTTCCTTGAGAACCATGGCTTCCTCCTCCCTCAACCTGCTGTTTCTCAGCTTTCGCCGCTCCTCTGACTGCTTTACGGCTATGGAGGCCCGCTGTTATGATGGAGAAATTGCCTTTTTAGAAAGGAAAAACGGGCTGCGCAAGACAGAGGTATTGGCAGCGGCGGCCTATTTACTGCTTTTGCTTGGATTCTGGTATGGCACAAGGAGACTACAGGGATGAATGACGTTTTATTGGCAATGGATAAGGTGGACTACTCTTATGATGAGGACGGTTTTGCGCTCAAGGGCCTTTCTCTGGAGATTTGCAAAGGCCAGCGGATTGCCGTATTAGGCAACAACGGCGCCGGCAAATCCACTTTCTTTCTTTTATGCAACGGTATTTTGAAGCCGGACAAGGGCGCTCTTTTCTATGGCGGCAAAACCATTGATCCCCGCAAGAAGCAGGATCTTCTGAGGCTGCGGCAGCTGGTGGGCATCATTTTTCAGGATGCTGATCACCAGATTATTGGCTCTACTGTAGAAAGTGAAGTATCCTTCGGCCCCATGAATTTAAAACTCCCTGCCGAGAAGGTGGCCCAGCGGGTGGATCAAGCCTTGCAGGCCATGGGCCTGGCGGAATACCGCCACAGACCGCCTCATTACCTTAGCGGCGGCGAAAAAAAACGGGTGACCATCGCCGATATCCTGGCTATGGAGCCGGAGGTGCTTTTGTTTGACGAACCTACGGCTTTTTTGGACCCTGCCGGCGTCCGGACTTTAGAAAGCCTGTTGGCCGAGCTATACCGGCAGGAAAGGGCTCTTTTGGTCTCCACCCACGACATTGACTTCGCCTGGCGCTGGGCTCAGCGGATTCTGGTCTTTCACGCCGGGCGGTTAGTGGCCGACAATACGCCCGAACAAATATTCGCCGACGGTCCTTTACTGGAGCAGGCCGGGCTAAGGCGTCCCTATCTCTACGATTTCACATTATCCCTGCAAGCCCATTGCGGTTGGCCGCCGGATATATGGCCCAAAACTACGGCAGAAATCGAAGCTTATTACAAAAATAAGGCCAGGCTCTAACTCAAGGGTCTTACAGTAAATTCAACCAGTACAGCCAGCCGCTAAACAGAAGGCCGGCAAGACTCCAGGCTGCCGGCAGCAGCGCCGGCTCTTGCCTGGTTTTTTTATTTATACCATAAGCAAGGCCTGCAACAGCAGAGACCAGAATTATCCCGGCCCCGCCCTTTAGCCAGGAGCCATAGGAAAGCAGCGTAAAAGATAGAACACCTTTATACAGCAATACTGCCAAAGCAACGAAAGCAGAAAGTTGGAGGAAGCAGCACAGGACAATAAAAAGCCTGCCTTTAGATGAGAAACCCCGTAATTCTACCAAGAGGCAAAGCAGGGTCAAGACAAGGAATAAAAGGGGCGGCAGCACCTGAAAACAGGACTTCTGCCAAAAGGGAGCTTTGGAAAAAGTAATGGCTGATTCCGTGGCCAGTATGATTTCGCCCTCTTTATTTAAAAACTTTATTTTACCTAAAGGAGATTCATACAAATCCCGGCCGATCAGTCTAAGGTCCGTTCCCTTGATGGCAAATCCGCCGGCAAGAGAACCTGTAATGGTCAAGCTCTTGCCCGGTATAAGATAACGCAGGATTTTTTCCGCCGATTCAAAACTGGAGCAATGGTTTACATAATAACCGCTGATATCTATTGCGGCCTCCCCGGCAGGAACCTGATTGGCGATGACCCCGGCTCCGGCTCCGGCCTCCGGGCCGGACAGCAACGCCGTAGCTTTGTCCATCAGGGCATTGATCTCCTCCTCCGGCAAGTAAGTATTGCTGGAGAAAAAAATTCCGGCGCCGGCTTCCGGGTATAAAGCGATACGGCTATAGAAATTGAGGGTTTCCCCTTTTTTATCATAATAAAGCCGGCCCTTTTCGGTTTTTCTGTTCCAGGTGTAGCCCATTCCCGCCAGTTCCCCGGCCATGGTAAATTGCCGGTCAAAAAGCTCTTTTTTTGACTGCGGCGATAATACACGGCGGTCCTGCCGGGCAAGAAGCCAGGCCATATAATTTGCCATATCGGCGGCGGTGGATAGGGCGGAGCCTTCGGGATAAAGGTTTATATAAGGTTCCAGGGTTTCCTGTCCATTTGGCAAGTAGGGCTTTGAAAGGCAGACAATATCCTGCATATATTCAAAGGTGGTACGCTCCATGCCCAGGGGTAAAAATATTTTTTCCCGGCAAAAGGCGGCAAAATCTTGGCCGCTGACTTCTTCCACCACATAAGCAGCCAAAGCGATGCCGTAATTGGAATAGGAAACCATCTCCCCCGGTACAAATATTTGGGCCGGCTTATATTTGACTACCGTTTTTTCCAGAGGCTCTGTTTGGCTAACCTCATAAACGGCTATGCCCGTCACCACATCTTCAAAGCCTGCCGTGTGGGTAAGCAACTGCCCCATCGTTACCGGATAAGCCAAAGCCGGAAAAGCCCGCCCCACATAATGAGCAATATCCTCATCCATATCCAGTCTTCCTTCCTGCACCAGCAACTGGGCTGCCACCGCCACGAAGGTCTTGGATATGGAGCCGATGCGAAAAGCGGTCTTGACGCCGTCGGCGGCTATGCCCTGGTATTGGTCGGCAAAACCAAAACCGCGGCAAACCGCCTCTTCTCCTTCCCGTACGATGGCCAATACAGCCCCTTTAGCTTTGCCCTCTCCCACTAAAGCCTCCGCCGTTTTTGTTAGCTCTTCTAACTCCTCTGCCATGCCGGCGGATTCATTTTGCCCAAAGGCAGGGCCTGCCGCAATAGAGATAAGCAACAAAACAGCCGTAAGCCATTTGGCTAATTTTCCCATAAGCCGCCTCCTTCTGATTTTCTAAAGACATTCTATGGCCTTAACCTGAAGCG
Organism: Clostridiales bacterium; assembly: GCA_038562165.1. Classification (GTDB taxonomy): domain Bacteria; phylum Bacillota; class Peptococcia; order DRI-13; family UBA5745; genus WRMS01. Next base: position 92,290 of record JBCFAO010000003.1, read on the forward strand.
AGGCTGTTCTTTAGTTTAAATTTACCTTAAATCAGTAGTCTGCCGATTTATTAATGGAGGATTATTTGCTATTCTATAGCTGAGCCGGTTCGGCGCAAGCGGCTATCCGAAAGCAAGGGGGGCGGGGCCTTTGAACATCCTGATTGCAGAAGATGAAAAAGATATTCGTAATTTACTGACTATCAGCCTGGAAGAAAAGGGCTATACTGTTTTTCCGGCCAAAAACGGCGGGGCGGCTTGGGAAATCATTAAAGCCCAGGAAATTCATTTGGCCATTCTGGACGTTATGATGCCGGAACTGGACGGCTTCAACCTTTTGCGGCGGATTCGGGAAATCAGCACGCTGCCCGTGATATTTCTGACGGCCAGGACAGAAGATATGGATAAGATCTTAGGCTTGGGCCTGGGGGCCGACGATTATCTGGCCAAGCCTTTTTCCATGAATGAGCTGATAGCCCGGGTAGCAGCTCAGCTTCGCCGCAATCATGAATATCTCAACCCTAAAGAGCCGGAAACCTTAAGCCTGCAATACGGCGATCTCCGCATCGATAAAGCAGCCTGCTCCGCCTACTGCAAAAACCGGCTGCTGGAGCTTCATCCTAAGGAATACAAGCTCCTGGCCTTTCTCATGGAAAATCCGGAAAGGGTTTTTACCAAAAAGCAGCTTTACAACGCCGTATGGGGCGATGATTATTTCTACGACGACAATACCATCATGGTACACATTAGCCACCTGCGCAATAAAATCGAAGGAGATACGCAAAATCCCGAGTATATTAAGACTATACGGGGCCTGGGTTATAAACTGCATAAGATCGGCGGCAGCCGATGAAGCACAAAATCTTCCGCCAGTTTCTGGCCAATTATTTAGCCATACTTCTGCTATCCCTTTTGGCGGCAGCTTTCGCCTTTTTATTGCTATCTCTGGCCGACGGCGCCTTGGCCAAAACCCTGATGAAAAACGTCTACACCGCCGGCTCTTTGATGCAGGATGATTACAGAGCCATTGATTCCGAAGGCGTCGTCGCTAATGGCGGCGGGGTACAGATTATCGACGGCAGCCATCAGGTGGTCTATTCCCGGGGTCTGGACCTCATCGGCCAAAGCCGGCTTTCCACCGGGGAATTTACGGATTTTCTGACCCAAAGCAAGGCTAAGGGCCTCCCTTATCATATCGATGTACTTTATAACGACAGGGCAGATTTTTGGCTGGTGGTTACGTTTCCCACCTCCATCCGCTTGGATTTTTCCCTCGTCTATAACCGGGAGGCAGCCTCAAAGGACATGGAAAATGTGGCTAAAATTTTCGGCGCTGTTGCCCTTTTTTATTTTCTTCTGCTGGCCGTATTTGCTCTGGTTTTCTCCCGTCTTACTTCCTCAGGAATCACCGGGCCTCTGCAGAAGCTTTGCGAAGGGGCAAAGCGCCTGCGGGAAGGCGATTATTCCACCCGGGTTAATCTGCAGCTAAAAAACGAGTTTAAAGAATTGCAGGATACTTTTAATGAAATGGCGGCGAAAATCGAAAGTGAAACAGCTTTAAGAAAGCAAGCGGAAGAGGATCGCAAGCGGATGATTCTGGATATTTCTCACGATTTAAAAAATCCCTTAGCCAGCATCATCGGTTATAGCGAGCTTTGCCTGAAAAAAACGGGCCAAGGGGCCGAGGAGGAAATCAAAGGCTATCTTGAAATCATCGGCAAACACAGCCGGAGAGCCAGCCGGCTTTTGAGCCAGTTCTTTGCCTTGTCTTGCCTGGAAAGCCCTTTGTTTACTTTGGAATTGCATAAAACCGATATTTGCGAATACCTGAGGCAGATCTGCGGCGAGCTTTTACCCTCTGTGGAGCAAGCCGGCTTCGGCTACGATTTCGACATCCCTGAGGGACCGGTTTATGCCATGATTGACGCCAGCCAGATGAGCCGGGTTTTTCATAACCTGGCTGATAATGCCCTGGCCTATAATACCTCAGGCACCAAAATCTCCGTAAAACTATCCCGGGCCGCCGGCCGGATCCTCATTTATTTTCAAGATAACGGCATTGGTATTCCCCACACCCTGGCGGCAGATATTTTTAAGCCCTTCGTCAGAGCTGATGCTGCCCGTAATTCGGAGACGGGGGGCAGCGGTCTGGGTCTCGCCATCGCTCACCGGATTATGGAGGCTCAGGCCGGAACCCTGGAGCTGCAGGCCGGCGGCAATCAAGGCTGCACTTTTATCATTGCTTTGCCTGAGGTTTAAACAAAAAATCGGCTGCTGTCTGCGAAGTCCTATCCTTCGCAAGAAAGCAGCCGATAAATTTTTACCGCGTCAGTTTTCCGCCTCTTCTTCCTGGTTTTCCTGCCGGGCGGCCAATGACCGCTCGTAGTTTTCTATCTTTTTTAAATAGGCAATCTGCGTAGGCGTCTTGCCCGCATATTTTGCCTCATCGTTCAGGGCCCCGGGCTGCTGCAGACCGGTGGAACCAAACCCCTGATATCCGCCGGCGGCAACTTTTTCTTCAATACCCAAGCTTCTGACGATTTCTTCAAATTCTTCTTTAGGCAACTCCTGAGCATTGCCGCAAACGGGGCATACCAACATGTACCTTGAACGGTATGGGATCACCGGTATGAAAAACAAGGTAAACCAGGAGGTAACCTTAGCCAGCTGCCGGGGAGTTTGATTATGGCAGCGGCCGCAATACTGTTCCGGCGTCTGCCCATAATCCTTGACTGTCTGTTTACCAAAACCAAATACAAAAAACATAAGATTCTCCCCCTAATATCATTTAGTTTATATCACAGAGCCCCAAATAAAGTCAAGGCGTCCATAAAATTGTATTGAGGTGTTTTATTGCTGCCGGGACCGCCAAAAATCACAGCCAGATATTCTCTGCCATGACACTCTCCCCCTGTGGCAAGACATAAACCTGCCGCATTGGTGAAACCGGTTTTGCCTCCCAGAAGGTGAACGCCATTGGCCAAATACTCGCCTTCAAAGTCTTTGTTGAGGCGGAAAAAGTAAAAATTACGGACCTCCCGCTCCTCGGCACTAAGATTGGTGACCGGTATGGTATAGGTTCTGCTTTCAAAAATCTGGCGAAACAGAGGATTTTTCAAGGCATAATCCAGGATTTTGACGGTGTCCGCCGCCGTCGTATAGTGGTCCGGGGCCGTAAGGCCGCTGGGATCTACAAAATGGCTGCCGGTTAAACCCAGTTCGGCAGCTTTTTCATTCATGACCCGGGCAAAGGCCGGCAAGCTGCCGGACAAGTTATTGGCCAGAGCGTAAGCGCTGTCACAGCCGGAAATCAGCATCAACGTATAGAGCAGATCCCGGTAGCTGACTTTTTCCCCCACCTTAAAACCGGATAAAGCGGCATTGGCTTCATATAGGCCGGTGAAGTCCTGCCTTTGCATGGTCACTTGAGCATCCAAATCCTCGATCATCTCAATAGCGGTAATTGCCGTCAGGATTTTTGTCACGGAAGCAGGCTCCGCCGGCAGGTCGCCGCCTTTGGAAAACAGGATCGTTCCCGTCTCCCGGTCAGCTAGCACCACATTGGAGCTATAAAAATCGGCAGCCGTCAAATCCACTTCCGGCAGCAGCGGCTGGGGACTGGCGGAATACTGCTCCAGTTCCCCGGTATGCCGGTAATAGGCCAGCAGCAGGTCCACCATGCGCCCGTAGCTTTGCATGCCGTCGGCCTGCTTATTGGCTTTTAAATAAGAGTCGTTGGCTGCCCAATAAATTTCCGAAGTTTTGCCTTCAAAAGACTGCCAATAAAGCCGGTTCTCCTCCAGCTCCCGGCTTACCCACCAGGGCAGCCTGTCGTAAAGCTCACTGTATTCTTCCGTTTCGACGGCCCCATATAAAGCGTTCAGCGTATAACGCAGAGCATAAAAAGCGCCGCTGTAGCGGAAATAGGGGTCCCCGGATTGCCGGCAGGCCAGATAGCCCACAAAATTGGCCTCATCCTCCCGGGCAAAGCCGGAAAGGTGAGCCAGCTCATGACAAAGGGTGAAGGGCCTATTGATCAAAGGCATGTGCCGGTTGTAATTGGCCTCCATGGTCCAGTTGGAGTAAAATCCGCCCAACTGGCAGCGGGACATTACTTTGGAAAAATAAACGGGTTTAGTTCTGGGATAATAGCTGATGAGACCTGGATAAGCAGCGCTCAGCTCCTCCATGGTCTCTTTTGCTATGCCGTCAAGCTTTTGATTATCCGGCAGGGGATAAGCCTCTGCCAAAAGCTGCTGGCTATCAGCCTCTATAGTTGGCTCCATTTGCAGATCTTCAGCTAATCCCTCCACCTGCTCCAGCAAAAGCCTATAGAGCTGCCGCAGTTCTCCCGCCGAGGACTCTCTGATCTCCAGGCCGGTCTGCTGGGCAAAGGTATCCCTGTGGTAATTGATACCGCAGGTAAGGACAAAAAACAAAAACAGGGTGCTTAGCCAGCAGCTCAGCTTTAAAACGGAAGAAAACAGCGCCAGGGCAGCCCCTTTACCGTTTCTGCCAAGGGTGCGGCGGCGAGGAGCCAAAAGCCGGAAAATCCCCCGGAGGGCCAATAGAAAAAGCAGCAGGGCCAGGCCTAAAACGATCACTTCAAAAAAGGAAAAAGAGGCTTGAGCAGCTAAGCGGCCCAAGGTATGAGGAAAGATGGGAAATATATGCCTGGCATACCACTCGCCAAAGCCCGGCAGCTTTCGGGCCATCAAAAGCAGCACCAGGGCCAGTGCCGCGGTGCCGGTAACATAAATCAGATATCCTTTAATACGTACTCGACCGGGTTCTTTCATTATTCTCGTTTCTGCTCCTTTGCTGTATCTATACTTCCTCTTCTTATTTTTAACTATACTATATTCTCTCCGGCCCGGGGAATCCCTTTGTTAACATTATGTTAAATGAAGAAAACCCAGGAACAAAAGTTTTATCCTCCCCGTCAATAATAGATAAATACGCAAAAAAGGGGGGACAGAATAGCCGGATAGCCGGCAATTTTATTCGGTTCAGCCAGCTCGCTGCCGCCATCAGCAAGGATCATGGTAATTTTTGTTAACAAAGGATGAACAGTAAATAAACGAAACATGAAGAGTTTCTTACATTTTTTAGAAAGTGCTTTTTTTGCCGCCCCAATAGGATACAATACTACCGGCGGCAGAAAATGAACCGAAAATATTTCTCCATTTACTATTTCACTAAGATTAATTGAAGGTTCTATTGTAGGTTTAAAGGAGGTATTACTGTGAGAACGAAAAAGCTACTGGCCAGTATCATGACGATAGCTATGCTGACCACCACCATCCCCTTGACGGCATTAGCCGCCCCCGGCGGCAGATCCGGAGCAGCAGGCCAGAGACCGGCAGCAGCGGGTCCAAGAACCACCCAGGCCCTGAATCTGACCATTTCCGGCCCTCAGGGCACTGTAACGACGGCTGCCGACGCCAATATCACGATCAATGTAGAAAACTGCTCTCCTAATGAGAAGATAGAAGTTACCCTGGAAAAGGTTGATGGCATCACCTATGGCAAGGCTGCCGCTTCCGGCCCGGCCTTCAGCCAGACGAAGGATGATGGGAAGCCTGACGATAGCGGCAAAGATGAGGTTAAGTACAGCTTCACCGCCAACGAAGAAAATGTAGGCAAAGACAAGGAAGCCGGTACCGGCACCATCACCATTCCCCTCCGGGCAGAAGCTGCCGACGAGTATAAGATCAAAGTCAGTGCTAATGATGTTTCCAAGGAAGTCACTTTAAATGCAAAGTCCATGACTCTGTCTGTGGCTGGCCCCAAGGAAGCCCTGGGCCTTAAACAAAATGGCGACATTGTTGTATCCGCTAAGAATGTCCTGAAAGATGAGGAAATTGTTCTGGTTCTGCCCAAGGTGGGTAAAGTATCTTATGGCGATGCCGCAATTGCCGGCGAGGCTTTTAAAAACGGCAGCATAAAGCCTGAGGATAAAGAAGCTAATCCTCTCAAATACACTATTAAGGCCAACGCTAATGGCGAAGGCACCATTACCATTCCCGTTCAGGCCACTGCCGCCGGTAAATACAATTTATCCGTCAACGGCATGCCAGTAGAGCTGTCGGTTACGGAGCCGGGGCTGACGGTAAAAGGTATCAGCGGCCCTGTAAGACCCAACGCCGATGCTACTATCACCCTTGAGGCTGTTGATTGTGTAAAAGAAGATAAGCTAACCGTCAGCATTACCAATACCACGAAAAATATGAAAGATAAAAAATTGGTTTACGGCGATGCCCGGGTTGACGGCGCTGCTTTTGCCGGCGGCGGCGGGGACTTGAAGACCGATAAAAAAGGCGCCACCGCTACTTACAACCTTACGGCCAGCGCTAACGGCAACGGTACTATCAGCATCCCCGTTAAAGCCACCGCGGCCGGCGAATACCAATTGGAAGTCAACGGTACGAAATTAACCCTGTCGGTAAAGACCGTTACCTTAACTTCCTCTATAGCTCCCGGTCAGATTAAGACTGGCGAAAGCGCCACTATCACCATTGACGTAGCCAATTGCCAAGCTGGTGAAGATGTTATAGTGACTCTGCCCGTTAAAGACGGCCTTACCTATAATCAGGCCACGGCTAAAGGGGATGCTTTCGGCAATGATAAGGCTGACCCGATTACCGCCGGCAATGATAAGACCTATACCTTCACCCCCTCAGCGGCGGGATCAGGCAGCATTACCATCCCCGCTAAGGGCGACAAAGGGGGCAAATATACCATTAAAGCCCCCGGCAAAGATTTGAGCCTGACCGTTCAGGAACCGGAGGTTACCGTTACTCCTCCTGCCAAAACCGAGGTTAAACCTAATGAGGTAGTGAATATTCCGGTAAAGGTGGAAGATTGCAAGCCCTCGGACAAAGTAACTCTCGAGGTAACGAGAAACAGCAATCTCGAATATAAGCCTGCTATTGTTAGCGGCGATGCTTTCACCAACGGCACCGTCAACCCTACTGCCACCGGAGATATAGTAAAATATTCCCTGACTGCAGTCAATGACGGCAGCGGCCAGGTGGTCATTCCTGTACAGCCCACCAAAGCCGGCACCTACAATCTGGAAGTCAACGGTACCCCTGTGAAATTACAGGCCGAGCAGCCTGACGACCCTACCTTTACCATAACGGATCCGGCAGCCGCCGAGATCAATCAATCCACCACGCTGAAAATCGATGTGGATAATCTGACCAAAGACGATGTTGTCAAAGTCCTGGTTAAGGCCAGCAGCAATAAAGTCTCTTTCGACAAAGCCACTGCTGCCGGCGATGCTTTTAGTGGCAACATCAATGCCGACAAAAACGGCACTGAAGCCTCCTATAGCTTTAAAGCTACCGCAGGCGGCAAAACCACCCTCAGCATACCGGTAAGGGCAAGCGATGACGGCAATTACGATCTTACCGTCTCCGGCACTATTGGCAATACCGCTATCAAAGGCGGCAAAACCGTCAAACTGACGGTGAACGACACCCCCTCCACCACCCCCAACAATACCGTCAGCCCTTACGGCTCCGTTATTGCTGTGGACCCCAATTATGAAACGGCTCAGGCCGGTCCCGTAAGCAAGGATTCCGAAGGTGTGGAGTTTGATTTGGTTCTGGTTAACCTCAATCAGCAAAACATCAGCGGCAGCGTCTATGCAGCCTCCAGCCGGGGCGATACGGAAACCTTCTATTATAAGAATGTCAAAGGCGAGTGGATCAAGGCAGAAAACGGCCGCATCAACACCAAAGACGTCTCCAATGGGGGCACTTCCCTGAGCATCCGGGTTAAGATCGTCTCCAATACCAGCGGACCCTTCCGTTTTGCCGTAGGCCTTGATTCCGTTTGTGTTAGACCCTATGTCAACCAGTCCAGGATGCCCAGCGGCCACGACAGCACCCATATCATTCAGCAAACCACTTTTGCCGGCGAATTTACGCCCGCTCCCGCCACCGACGTCCACCTGACCTCCGATTACGATGAGGACAACAACGTGAAGCCCGCCAACGGCATTGACACTTATACCCTCAGAGCCAATGTCTTTACCAGCGGTATTCCCGTAGGGGGCCAGGACGTGACCTTCAGCATCACCAGCGGTTCCGGCGCCACTCTGACAAAAACCCGAGTCACCACCACTGTGGCCGGCAGAGCGGAAACCAAGATCTATGCCAGCCGGGACGGCTCCGTGATCATCCAGGCAAAGGCCAACAACAAAACAGATACAACCACCGTGGTTTTCGGTTCCACCGGCGTCACCAACATCAAGGCGGAAAGCGAAAACAACCAGAAAGTCGCCCGGGGTGAAGGCTACAAAGAATTTAAATTCAGCTGCTACGACGCCAGAGGCAACCGGGTCAACTACAACAGCAATATCGACCTGACGAAGACTGTGGTCACTAAACCCAGCGGCGCCGCCCTCACGGAGAAAAACGGCTTCGTAGTCCGGGCTGATACCGACAATACCGGTTACGGCGTCATCGAAATCGATACCAACAGGCTGACGAAAGACGGCACTTACGAAGTGCAGATTCATTTGGTCAACGGTACCAAAGTCACCTACCGTTTCAGCGCCAAAGAACAAGGCGAGGTCACCGGCATGAGACTGAAATACGGCTCCAACAGCTACGCCGCCGGTACTTACGTACCTGTGCCGGAAATCGCTTATACCGACAGAGAGGGCTACGAAGTAACCCGCAAGGTCTCCGACGTGTCCAATGAAGTGAAGGTCAGCATCAGCGACGCTTCCTTCCTCAAAGGCTCCCTGACCAACGGCGCTTTCACCCTGAAAGAAGATAAGACTGGTTCCGTAACCATGACGGCTGTGGATGTCAGCAAAAGCCTGGTGGCCACTCAGGTACTGACTATTAACCGGGCCGCCTCTTACCTGAAAGTAGAGCCCAGCGCCACCGGTGTGGTAGGCGGCGACGTCACCTTCAATATCCAGTTAGTAGACGTAGACGGCAATCCCGTTGCCAACGGCATCCGGGCCAATGCCAGCGAGTCCAGCGCCATCGTCATCAACAAACCCGACGGGGCTGTGGCTTATACCGCACCTATCGATGTCAGCAAGTTCGATCAGGGCAAGGCTTCCGTGAAAGTTTCCAGCAATAAGGAAGGCAAAGTCTCCGTGCAGGTAATCATCTCGGAAGAAAGTGCCAACGGCTCCGGCGGCCGGGTCTTTACCGGATTGGGCGTAGCCTCCTTCGGTACCGGCAGCAGCAGCTACAAAGACGTTATCTTCATCGTCGGCAGCTACACTTATGTCACCGGTGACAAACCCATGTCCTCCGACTCCCCGGCTTATATCGACGCCAAAACCGGCCGTACTTTCCTCAGCGTCCGTGATGCCGGCACCTCTATCGGCGCCACCATCTGGTGGGATCAGTACAGCCAAACGGCCACCCTGGTGAAGGATGACATTACCCTTAAGATCACCGTAGGCAAAACCTATCTCACCGTCACCAAAAACGGCGTCACCTCCGAGTATACCTTCGATGCACCGTCGGTCAACAAAAACGGACGTATCTACCTGCCCTTCCGGGCGGTACTGGAAGCCTTCGGTTATGAAGTAAACTTCGATTCGGCTACCCAAGCCATCGTTTGTAAAATGAAATAAGCAAGACAGCGGCAAGATGCCACCCATACTTACCCTAATACCATTTGACTCAAAAGCAAAAGGAGCCGCAAGCAAGATGCGGCTCCTTTTGTCATGATCCTGACCCAGCACTATTTGCACCATAGCACAGAGTCATGGTACAATATGGTTATTATAACAGGATACAGAAAGGCTTATGTAATGATCCCTTCTTTACAAACTTTTTGGCAACGCATTTTCTATCTGGCCGGCGCAGCTTGCCTTATTTATTTTTTATCTTTAATCCCGGTCCTTGGTTTTTCTTACGCCTTTATGCACATTTGGCTGGCCGCCGCTATCGTATTTTTTGCTTTTGGAAAATTTATGCCTGCATGGCGGCGGTTGCCCGCCGTCTTCAGGCGGACAATTCTTATCCTTTTCGGCCTGGGACTGGCCCTTTTCATTTTTGTGGAAGGCCTGATTCTCTCCGCTGCATTTTCGGAGCCGGCGGCGGATGCAGACTATTTGATCATTCTAGGGGCTAAGGTTAACGGCACCTATCCTTCCCTCACCCTCCAGTATAGAATCGACGCTGCAGCCCTTTATCTCCGGGACAATCCCGGAACAATAGCCATAGCCAGCGGCGGTCAGGGTCCCGACGAAGGGATTTCAGAGGGTTTGGCCATATACCGCTCCTTAGCGGCCCGGGGCATCAACGAAAACCGGATTATTATTGAAGACAAATCTTCAAGCACCTGGGAAAACCTGACCTATTCCCAAGCCTATATCGAAAATCCCCAAGCCGCTGTGGTGGTGGTGTCCTCGGACTTCCATGTCTACCGGGCTTTAGCTTTAGCCGGGAAGGCCGGTTATGAAAACGTCTCCGGCCTGGCAGCCAAAACCATGCCCCTTTTGGTTCCTTTATATTATCTGCGGGAATGCCTGGCTCTGATAAAGAGTTACCTCACCATATTGCGATGTTAATTTATTAATGATATTATAAAGTAAAAATATACGCCAAAGGGCGCAATCGAATAACCGCCACCGTTTATATTGAACGAAGAAGAAAAGGTGTGAAGATCATGCAGAATAATCAGACCAATATTCTATTAGAGACCGGTACCAACGAACTGGAGATCATGGAGTTTACTATCGATGGTCAATTGTTTGGCATCAATGTGGCCAAGGTAAAGGAAATTATGATGTCCAGCCCTGTGATTCCCATGCAAAAAGCCCATCCCGTTATCGAGGGCATCTTTAAACCCCGGGAGCAGGTGATTACGGTTATCGATTTAGCCAAGTACCTGGGTCTTGCGCCCTCCAATCATCCGGATAAGGATATTTTTATCATCACCAGCTTCAATCAGCAGGACTTCGCTTTCCACGTCCATACCGTAGTAGGTATCGACCGGATCTCCTGGGCCATGATGCAAAAGCCGGACCAGATCATTTACGGCGGCGAAGAAGGGGTGGCCACTGCTATTGCCCAGTATCAGGAGCGGTTGATTACTATTTTGGATTTCGAAAAAATCGTTACGGAAATCAGCCCCGAATCTGGTATCCAGTACAGCGATTTAAGCCGTTTTAGCAATCGGGAGCGGCTGGAGACGCCTATCTTAGTGGTAGAGGATTCCATGCTGTTAGCCAAGATGATCACCGAGTCCTTGCATAGGTCCGGTTACGCCAATATTACAAAATTAAACAACGGCAAAGAAGCCTGGAATTACCTGGCGGAAATCAAAAATTCCGGCGATCCTCTGAAGGCCCATGTGGCTTGCGTGATTACGGATATTGAGATGCCCCAGATGGACGGCCACCGTCTGACGAAGCTGATCAAAGAGGATCCGGTGCTGAAGAAGCTTCCCGTAATCCTATTTTCCTCTCTTATCGATGAGGAGATGCGCAAAAAAGGCGAGCAAGTAGGGGCCGACGACCAAATTACCAAACCGGAGATTCTGGGGCTGGTAACCATCGTGGACCGCCTGACCAACCGTTCCGACGCCGGCGCCGAAAAAGTCTCCGCGCCTGCCGCCCTTTCTTCATAAGCCAGGAGTTTCGGCCATGAAGATTATCGGCTTATTGGGCGGTATGAGCTGGGAAAGCACCGTGACTTATTACCAGCTCATCAACGAGAAGGTAAAAAAAGAGCTGGGCGGCCTGCATTCGGCAAAATGCCTTTTGTACAGTGTGGATTTTCATGAGATCGAGGATTGCCAGGCCCGGGGCGATTGGGCTGAAAGCGGCCGCCTTCTGGGCCAGGCTGCCGTCAGCTTAGAGAAAGCCGGCGCTGATTTTCTCGTCCTTTGCACCAATACCATGCACAAAGTGGCCGCGGATATTCAGGAGCAAGTCAGTATCCCTCTGCTGCATATTGCAGAGGTTACTGCCGGAGCCCTGCTGGACAATCAGATCCGTAAGGTAGCCTTGCTTGGCACCAAGTACACCATGGAGCAGGATTTTTATAAGGCCAGACTCACTGAACGGTCTATTGAGGTAATGATTCCCGATGAAGCGGAGCGCCGGCAAATCAACGAGGTCATCTTCCGGGAGCTTTGTTTGGGAGAGGTTCGCCGGGAATCCAAGGAGTTTTTCCTTGGGGTGATCGGCCGCTTAACCAGGCTGGGCGCCCAAGGCGTAATCCTGGGCTGCACGGAAATTGGCCTGCTGATAAAGCAAGAAGATACGGCTGCGCCCCTGTTTGACACCACCCGCATTCATGCCGAAAAAGCAGTAGACTTGGCCCTGAGTTAATCCTCATACCACATAGCATTAAAAAACGGCGAAGCTTTTAAACAAGCCCCGCCGTTTTTTTATACTGATTTATTACCGCTTTTATTGCCGGTTTCATCCTGCTTCGCTGTTTTCTTCTCCCCAATAGCAAAGCAGCTCATAAAACTGGGGAATGGCTTTTTTCATGGAAACCGGCCGGCCTTCCCGATTCAAAAAGCAATGATAGCTCTCTCCTTCAAAACGCAAAATACCGCTGGCTTTGTCCTCCATTTTGTAGGCCACCGTCATTCTGGTTCGGGAATATTGACTGATGGCACTATAAATATTAACTACATCGTCATAACGCACCATAGATTTGTAGGTACAGGAAAGGCCCAAAACCGGAAACGTAACCCCCTCTTCCTCTACCCGTTTATAGCTGAATCCCACCTGGTCCAAAAGATGCACCCTGGCTTCTTCCATCCAGCGGACATAATTGGAATGGTGGATAATGCCCATTTGATCCGTTTCATAATAATGAGCCTTCCTTTCGTAAGGCGTCAGCAACGGTCTTTCCTTGCCATATTGCATTTAACCATTCATCCCCTTTACGCATTAGAGGGAAAGAAAAATTTCTACACTCGAAATTTTCCTTTCTATGCGTTATAATCATATTTACCTCTTGCTTGTCTTCCCCAGGGGTACCGCGGCAAATACTGAAAAAGGCGGATTATATGTCGGACACCTTTGACCAACAACCCCAGCAAAACTGGAAAAAAACTGCAGGCATTTTTATTGCCAGCCAAGCCCTTTCCCTATTTGGCACCTCTTTAGTCCAATATGCCATAAGCTGGCATATTGCCCTGGTTACTAAATCAGGTCTGGATATGACTCTGGCTATCATTTGCGGCTTTTTGCCCACCTTTTTTATGTCCCCCTTCGGCGGCGTTTGGGCGGACCGTTATAACCGCAAGCACCTGATTATACTGGCCGATGGCTCTATCGCTTTCTTTACCCTGATGTTAGCCATACTCTTTATGATGGGCCATAACCAAATCTGGCTGCTCTTTGTAGCTTTGGGCCTGCGGGCCGTAGGCTCAGCCGTCCAAAACCCCTGTGTGGGCGCTATGCTGCCGGATATTGTGCCGCCGGATCAGCTAACCAGAGTCAACGGCATCAACGGCAGCGTCCAATCCATGATTTTTCTGCTTTCACCTATGTTAAGCGCCGCTTTATTAAGTGTGGCTCCGGTTCAAGCCGTCTTCTTTGTGGATGTGCTCACCGCTGCCGCCGCCATCATTGTCATGCTGTTCTTTTTGCAGCTACCGAATACCAAGAAGGCCCCGGCTACTGCAACGCCTCCCACAGGGGCCGATTATTTTGGCGATCTCAAAAAAGGATTTTCTTACATTGCCAGGAATCCTTATCTGCGGGCATTTTTTATCCTGATGGCTATTTTTAATCTGATGGCTGCCCCCGCCGCTTTTCTCACCCCGCTGCAGGTAGCCCGTACCTTTGGTGATGACGTCTGGCGGCTCAGCGCCACCGAAATATCCTTCTCCATCGGCATGATGGCAGGAGGGCTGATCATCGCTTCCTGGGGGGGCCTGTCCAATCGAGTCCATACTATGTTTGGCGGCAGCCTCATCATGTCTTTTTGCACCATAGTTTTAGGTATTCCCCCAAATTTCTGGGTCTATTTAACCATGATGTCCCTCATCGGCTTGTCCATGCCCTTCTTTAATACACCGGCCACCGTACTGCTGCAGGAGCAGGTGGAGCCGGAATACATGGGCCGGATTTTTGGCGTCCTCACCATGGTGAGCAGCGTGATGATGCCGGCGGGCATGCTGATTTTCGGCCCTTTGGCGGACATTGTGCCGATTGAGTGGCTGTTGATCCTGACGGGTGTTGGCATGCTGGTTCTGTCTTTTGCTTTGTTGAAAAACAAGGCTCTGGTGAAAGCCGGCGCAAAACAAAACCCGGCTTAAACGCCCTCCACCAGAAGCCCTTTGCTGGTGACGGACTGAGTTCTCAAGTCTTTGATCTCCGCATACTCTTTGGAATGGTACCAGACATCAAAAGTTTCCCTATCTTTAAAACGCAGCACCAGCACTTTATCAGGGTGCCAGCCGCCAAAAACCTCTTGTATTTGGTTGGTACGCACCAGATACTCCCCGCCGTATTGCTCCACGATGGGTTTTACTTTTCGCACATACTCCTGATAGATTTCCAGTTTGTCCGGTTGATCCATATCGATGGTCACAATAAAATAGCAGCTCATTAGCTTCCCTCCCTATTAAGATAATTCAATATTAACCCATAAATCCCTTTTTTGATAGATTAGATAAAAGCAATTACCGAAAGGAGGCATCATCATGCAGGTTGAAATCGATAAAAATGGGCCGTCGTCTGTAGCTATTATCACAGACCCGGATCTTTCCATTCAAAACACCCAAGACGCCCTGGACCTAATGGTGGAGATTAAACATAATTACGATTGCCATAAAATGATCCTGCCGAAAGAAAAACTGCCGGAAGCCTTTTTTCAGCTAAGTACAGGCTTGGCAGGAGAAATACTGCAAAAATACACCAACTATGACATGAAATTAGCCATAGTTGGCAGCTTTGATATGTACGACAGCAAAAGCCTGGAGGATTTTATCCGGGAATCCAACCGGGGTAATCAAGTCTATTTTTTACCGGATGTGGACATTGCTCTGGAAGTTCTGCATAATCATTAATGTATTCTCTGGATAGCCAGCAGAATCAGCAAAGCTCCCCCCAGCCAGGACAGGTCCAGCTTCAGCTTTTCCGTAGCTTTCCTGCCAAAAAAGCATCCTCCCAGAATAGCAATCATACCTACCAGAAAAGAAAGAATCAGCGTCAGCAAAATATTCATGTCCGCCAAACCGGCGCCGAAGCCTACGGCAAATCCATCCAGGGAAAGAGCAATAGCCAAAGAAATCGCTTCTTTGATGGAAAGGGTTTTAGAGGCATCAAGATCGGCGCTGGCAGGGTCAGCATAGACCTGGAGGATAAAGCACAGATGAAAAGCGGAAAAGCTTATACTGCGGTTGATCCATTTATTATTGCGAATGATGGTTTTGATGGCGCTATCGCCCAATTTCACCACGCCCAGAAGAACCAAAATAGCAAAACAAATGGATTTCGACACCCAAGGATCAATATAATTTCTTACCACGGAACCAATCACTAAAGAAAAAATCAATACGCTGCTGCAAATCCCGTTGATCACCAAAGCCGAGGTCAACGGGATTTTTATTTTGTCTGTGCCATAAGCAAAGCTGGCTACAAAAGCGTCGGTGGATACTGCCGTAACCAGCAGCATAGCCGCAATAAGCTTCATTCCTATACTAATCAATATATCACCGCCCCTGCTTTTTCTTTACACCACTCCCATCCTATTCGCTTCCCCTTTAATCTGTGCTTTGTCCGCCGGTGCCGGCCCTAAGAAGACACTGGCCGGGGCTTGGGCTGGGCTTGAGTGGCTGGGTCTGGGTGGCTGGGCTTGAGCGGATGGGGAGTTGAGCAGTGGGCTGATTTACGTTTGGTCCAACTGACTGCTCAATCTTGCAGGTTTGTAGGGGTCCCGGGGCTAGGGCAGGACATAAAATAAGCCAAAAATTCAAGTTTAAAGTGGGCCGTTTCTCTATGGTAGCGGCAAATTCCCTGCAATAATGTTTCTTCTTACAACGAAACACTATATATAGAGTAAAGGCCTATCCCTAATGGAAAGAAATGGGCATACCCCCCCCACCGGCAGGGGGTGGTTGGCTTATCGAGGTCCCCCCTCTGTGCAAAATTGCAGGTTTGTCTTCGTCTAGAGACCCTTATCAGCGGGAATGTTAGAAAGCTTAAGCATTTTTTGCAGTTTGGTAGTGAATTCATTTCTGCCAGGGCACTAGATACAGCCAAGGTATACGTTTCTACTTGTTTCTTGAGCCGCCATAACTCTAAGGGGTGTCTACAAACCTGCATTTTTGCTCAACTGGCGCCCTTACTGGATACAAACCTGCATTTTTGCACAGAAAACGTCCTCACCACCAGAGGACAAAACCTGCAGACCGGACAAAAGCGAATTCCGAGTCAAGCTTGGCATGACAAATCTGATCATTAGCGGCTTTTCTCAATGTATCTGTATGGTTTAATTTTGCGGGAATTTAGGTTACAGTTTGCAGATTTGCAAAAGTATGGCACATACCGCAAAAAAAAACTGCCGCAAATTTTGCAGCAGCCCCTGGCCTGTAAGATTATAAAATTCCAAAAAAGGTTTTCAATAAAAGCAATGCCCCTAAGATAATCAGCGGTATGCCCATAAAACTTCCGATTAAAGTTATGGTCAGTATTACGCCTAAAACAATGGTCACTATAGCCGCCACAATTGAAATCACGGCCCCCATCAGCCCGAAAAGGAAGCTGATCAACCCCCAAATTAATTGAAAAGGCCATAATAGAATTCCCATAACTAATCCTCCTTTGAATGATTACTGCTATAGTCTATAGTAGCAAATAATTCAGTCATCCGGATTAAAGAAATATTAAAATATAGTTATGATTCTATTAGTCTTCAGGGATAGGCGTAGGGGCAGGCGTAAAATCAGACTTAGCTGCGCCGGTTATCCAGTTTGCGTTTATAATCCCAAAACTGGTCTAAAGGTATGGGCCGGGTCAGGAAATTGCCTTGAAGTACGTGACAGCCCAAATCCGTCAACAACTCTAATTTCTCCCGGGAATCGATGCGGTCTGCTTCCAGGCGGAAATTCATTTGATCGCAAAGGCCTTTTAGGCCAAGAAGCAACTTTCTCTTTTTCTCGTTATCCAACGCATCTACAACCAGCTTTTCTGCTACAACTATAGCCTCCAGTTCTACCTCGCTAAAGAGCTCCAGCGGATAATTGGAGTCTCCCACATCCTTCAGGGCTACACGGAATCCGGCGGCAGCCAGTTCTCTCAAGGCCTGATAGACCTGCTGGTCCTGGCTTGTCTGCCAACGATATACCAAATCAAGACGGAATATCTGCGGCGGAATATTATAGCTCTTTACCGTATCAATATACCAACTGCTAAAATCGGGGCAGACCACGCTCTCGGTAAAGACAGGAACCACAATTTCAAAGGTATTGCCGGCTTCCACCCTTTCCTGGGGCTTGCAGAGGCATAGACTTTCAAATATGTACCGGTCCAGCATATAAAGCTTATTTTTTTGGGTCAAAGAAGCAACCAGCTCTTCGGGATATATTCTGTCTCTAATAGGATGACGGTAAGAAATGGATACTTCCGCCCCTACCACAGTATTTTGATTGAGTCCATACCGGGGCTGCAAAGAAAGAGTAAGGCCGCTGAGATAGATCTCACTTCGGATCTGTTCATCGCTATATTCCTGGATTTCACCGATACCGGTATGGTCTTTGCCGGTATCGGCTAAAGTGTCGATCCAGCTCATTAATGGCCCCACACCCTCAGCTTTAGCCTGGGTGTCAGCCTGAGCATAGTTGTTTTCGTCGGTGTCACTCAATTTTGCCGCTTCCTCTTCTTCAGCCTGCATGCGGGCCAATTCCGCTGCCGCTGCTTCTTCTTCGGCTTGCATTCGGGCTAATTCCGCTGCTTCTGCTGCCGCCGTTTCTTCTTCGGCTTGCATCCGGGCCAATTCCGCCGCTTCCGCTGCCGCCGTTTCTTCGGCTTGCATCCGGGCTAATTCCGCCGCTTCTGCTGCCGCCGTTTCTTCGGCTTGCATGCGGGCTAATTCCGCCGCTTCTGCTGCCGCTGCTTCTTCTTCGGCTTGCATTCGGGCTAATTCCGCCGCTTCCGCTGCCGCTGCTTCTTCTTCGGCTTGCATTCGGGCTAATTCCGCCGCTTCCGCCGCCGCTGCTGCTTCTTCGGCTTGCATCCGGGCCAATTCCGCCGCTTCTGCTGCCGCTGCTTCTTCTTCGGCTTGCCTACGGGCCAATTCCGCCGCTTCTGCTGCCGCTGCTTTTTCGGCTTGCTTGCGGGCTGCTGCCGCTTCTTTCTTCTTTTCTTTCCCGTCTTGCTTCTGAGGTTTTTTCTTCTTAGCCCCCTGCATGACGAAGCTGCCTACGATAAGTGCGGACAGCAAAACCACTGCGGCTAATAAAATGGTCTGGCCCTGCTTGCCGCTGCTGTCCTGATTCTGGCCGCCGGCAGCAGTTTCCTGCTCAACCTTGGTCCCGGTCTCTTCCTCAGCTTTAGACCTGTTCTCTTCCTCTTCCTGGGCTTTTGCCTCAAGGGCGGCCTTTTCTTCCGCCTCAGTCATGGCCTGCAAAGCTTTAGGAGCTTCACCAAAATACTTAGCATAAAGGTTATCCATAAAGTCGGGGTTTTCTTCATAAGCCTTATTCAATACCCGGTTAATATGATCGATAAAGATTTTGCCCCACTCATTGACGGCAATGTGCAGCGGCGTCTCCGCATAGCGGGCAATGATCTTTAAATCTGCCTGCTCTACAGTGCTGCCATAAATCAAACCGTCAATCTCGCCGAGGGCTAAAGCTTCTTTGATTTCTTCCAGAGTATTATAAACCACATATTCTACGGCAAAGCCATGTTCTTCCTGGTATTCGTCAAATAAATCATTTTGCATATCGCCAACGATGGTTCCGACCCGCATACCGTCAAATTTAGCGAAATCTTCATAATAGACGGATTGGTCTAAGCCGGTATAAAAAATCCCGTATTCCATACCGACGGGTTTTTCGGAATAAGTGAAAAAACGGGCCCGGTATTTGCTGTGATAAGGACTTTGAACGGAAACAATGGCAAAACCCTTACGCATATTCTCCAGGAAAGTGCCCCTTGTAAATTTAACGGGTACGAAATTCCAATGAGGATTGCCCACTACCAACATATCCAGGATTTCACCGGCATATCCCGTGATGCGTTCCTCTTCGCCAATAGTAATATAATTGTCGTAATCAAAATAGCCGATTTTAATATCCAGAGCCGCCTTTGCCGGCGCCCCCCCAATACTAAGCAGCAATATAACCATTAATACTGCAGAAGAAAATCTCCACAGTTTTTTTATCATCATGCCAGCCCCCGTTTAACTAAAGGATTATGTAATATTATAGTGGATTTAGCCCCAAAAAGCCATACCTTCATTCTAATTGTCTATTTTGGCTTGTCTTGGCGAAATTTGTACCGGTAACTCCGGCCAGAATCATCCCCGCACCCAAAAAGTGATACCAGCTCAAAGGCTCATGAAGCACCGCCATACCGGCAACCAGCGCTACCACAGTAGCTAAGCTGCTGAAAACGCTTACCCGGGCAGCTTCCAGCCGGGCTAAGGCATAGGCCATCAGATACGAACTGCCCAAGGAAGAAAGGCCTCCCAGATAAAGCACCGCCAAAATAAAGCCGGGATTTTGCAGCGGCGCCAAAAAAAGAGACAGTGTCCCAGCCAGCATATGTTTGATAAGCGCTAAGGCCAGGTAGAGGATAAAGCCGGGAAAGGTGATCAGACAGGAAAGAGCAAAAGGAGAATAGCGTCCGGCCAGCCGCCTGGTCAAGACATTATAGCCGGCCAAAGACAGGGTGGACAGCAGTAAGTAAGCCACCCCTCCGAGGCTGGAATCCCCTATATTCGCCCCTTTCATCAGGGAAATAAAAACCATACCGGCTACAGACAAAAAAATAAAAAGTTTTTGTGCTGTCGGAGTTTTTTCCTGTAGAAAAAGAGAGGCCAAAATCAGCGTAAAAATCGGTGCTGCCGCTTGGATAATCCCGGCCTCTGCCGAAGTCATCCTTTCCAAGCCCAACGTCTGCAGCAAGAAAAACAGGCAGGGATAAAGCAGGGACAACAACAAAATCCAGGGCCGGTCGGCAGCGGCAATCTCCACCTTTACCTTGCCGTTGAGGATGGGAATCAATGCCAACAAAGCGGCAACGGCAAAGCGATAGGCCAGCAGATCAAAGGTCGCCGCCTCAGCCAGCGCCACCTTTACCAGGAGAAAAGAAAAACCGGTGATCAGCGCCTGCAAAATGGCGGCGCCGTATCCTTGATGAAGTGGAGACATAGTCTTTGATTCTCCCATCCCAAACTTGGCCTGAATAATATTATCATTTTACTCTTCCTTGAACTTTCTGTCTACTCTCCGGACTTAGCCGCCCGGGGCGTGTCCATGAAAAAGGCGGCAGGCCCTCATTGCTGAAATCCTGAAATTAGCCTTCGGCAGTGAGCAAAAAACGAGGTAGTGCATTAATAGTACAGCGATATTGAGCCAATGGCTGGTGATATATGCAGGTTTTTGATTGGATATACCTATAGACAGAATAGCTATACTGAATTATGTATGGCCCTCTTTTTATTTAATGCATTATCTCGTTTTTTGCTCAGCAGGAACCGCCGGCGTCAGGCGGCACTGCAATCGCTGACCCGGCCGGCGGCAGGCCGGCAGCGGATTTGATTCTGACCGCCTTTTTGTAGTATAATGCAGAAAAATCAGGAAATGTTCAACTCCGAAACCTTGGGGGGGAGGCTTATGAAAAACCCGACAGGCATTCTCTTGTTCTTTCTTACGCTGATGGTCAGCGCCATGGCTTTTTATCTGAATTTAGATAATCTGCTTTATGGTATTCCGCTGACCTTCGTCAACCATATTGCCTCAGCCCTCTTTTTGCTTGTCTGGGCTGCGCTGGCAGCCTACTCTATTTCTCATCAAGGCAAATACAGCTCTTTTTTTACCGGCTATTGGTTTCTGGCTCTAATAGGCTCTGCCCTTTGCGTAATCACTATTTCCGGTATCACCAAAATTCTGGAGCATTTGACTTACCTCATGCTCTTTTTGCTGGCGCCCTTATTTGGCTTACGGTTTTTTCAAGTGTCTCATTTGCTTTGGGCTACCGTGATGGCTGCCATATCCCTGGCTTATGTAGTTGCCGGCTTCGCCGCTTTAGACCGGCGGGGGGCCCATGCCGGGACAGCCAAAAAATCTGTTGCGGCAGAAACGCCGCCGGACAAACAGCTTCCTATGTAGTGAGGGGCGGTGATTATGCAGCGGCAAAGCTTCTCTCTTTAACTCACCTGCAATTTGCCGTCCCTTTGGAGCAATGCCGTCCAAACGGAGTGGCAAGCTATACATTTTTTTGGTAAGATAATGGATGCTCGAGTCGAAGTGAAGGAGTATTTTTTTAACCTTTTAGTTAGCATATGCTAACTATTCAGAATGTACAAGGAGGCTTTGTCAATGGATCATCGTTTAAACGCCAAAGATTTTATTAATATCGGTATTTTTACCGCCCTATATTTTCTTCTTTTTTTTGCGACAGGAATGATCGGCTATGTTCCGGTGTTCATGCTGCTGATTCCTGCCCTTTGCCCCTTTGTCGCTGCGATTGCCTTCATGCTCTACCTGACCCGGGTAAATAAATTCGGTATGGTCACCATTACGGGAACCTTGTTGGGATTTCTCATGATGCTGACCGGTCATCCCTGGACGATCATCCCTTTTGCCATAGGGTTTCCGCTGCTGGCTGATCTGGTGCTCAAAGCCGGCAATTACCGCAGCTGGACATCCATCCGGCTGGGCTATATCCTGTTTAGCCAATGGCTGATGGGGTTGGTATTTCCCCTCTTTTTCATGAGAGGCAGCTATTTTGCCAGCCTCAGGGACGGCTATGGCGATACCTATGCGGATACTTTGTTGAGCATCACGCCGCCCTGGGTGTTCTATCTCATGTTTGTTCTGGTAGCCATCGGTGCTCTGGCAGGGGCTTATTTCGGCAAGGCTCTGCTGAAAAAGCACTTCCAGCGGGCAGGGATGGCATAATCATGAAGCTGATCACCTCTGCAAACAAGAATCTGTCTGCTTTTCCCCTGGACCCCCGGACAAAGATTTTGCTGCTTCTCTGCGCCAATATTGTCATTATTGGCGGCGGCTTTTCAGGGACCGCCGGGATCATTCGCGCTTTATTTGCCGCATTCCCTTTATTTCTGCTGCTGCTGGAATGGAAATGGAGGGCTGCGGCGTTCTACACCCTCTTTATCGGCACGGCCATGGCCTGCGAAATCTTCCTGCTCCACCGTACCGGCGGCATATGGAATCTGCTGATCGTCATTTTTTCCGGCATATTCTCCCGCTTTGTTCCCGGTCTGGTTATGGGCTTTTACGTTGTCAGCACTACTAAAATCAGCGAATTTATCGCTGCCATGGAGCGGCTCCGGCTTCCTCCCGTCCTGATTATTCCCTTTGCCGTTATGATGCGTTTCTTTCCGACGGTGAAGGAGGAGAGCGCCGCTATTGGCGACGCCATGAAAATGCGGGGGATCCGTATGGGCGGCGGAAACGCTATTGCCATGCTGGAATACCGTGTGGTTCCTCTGCTGATTTCCACCGTTAAAATCGGAGAAGAATTGTCGGCGGCAGCCCTCACCCGGGGCCTTGGCGGTCCGGGCAAACGCACCAATATATGTGAAATCGGCTTTCGTTTGCGGGACTGGGCTCTCTGTGCGATTGCGGTTAGCGCCTTGTTTATTTGGATGATGGGAGGGACGGCATGATTGAATTAAAAGACATCTCTTTTCGGTATGGCAAAGGAGAACGCGATACGGGCCTTTCCCATCTTAACCTCACCATACCCGGCGGCCAGGTGGTGCTGCTTTGCGGAGAATCGGGCTGCGGCAAAACGACGCTGACCCGGCTCATCAATGGCCTGATTCCTCATTATTACGAAGGGGAGCTGACGGGGCAGGTGCTGGTTCACGGGTTGGACACGGCCAAGGCGCCGCTGTACCAAACGGCTGCCACCGTGGGATCGGTCTTCCAAAACCCCCGCTCCCAATTTTTCAACGTAGACACCACCAGTGAGCTGGCCTTTGGCTGCGAAAACCTCGGCCTTGAGGAAGAGGAGATCCGGCGGCGCTTACAAAAAACCATTGAGGATTTTCGTCTGGAACCGCTGATCAACCGCAGCATTTTTGCCCTCTCCGGCGGTGAAAAACAAAAAATTGCCTGTGCATCGGTCAGCACCCTGCATCCCGATGTTTTTGTGCTGGATGAGCCATCTTCCAATCTGGACGCTGTAGCTACGGCAGAGCTGGCGGAGATGATTGGTGTGTGGAAAAGCAGAGGAAAAACGATCATTATTTCTGAACACCGGCTCCACTATCTGCGCAATCTGGTGGACCGGGTTGTCTATTTGCAGGGAGGGAAAATTACGGCAGAGTTTACGATGGAAGAGTTTACCCGGTTGCCGGCTGCCCGGACAGAAGCAATGGGCCTTCGTCCCTTATCCCTGGAGCAGCTTGCCAAACCCTGCGGCAGTTTTCCGGCTCCCGGTCAGGATGGGGCTATCACCTTTTCCAACCTGCACTTTACTTATGCCACATGCCAGGAAACATTGCGGATTCATAGCCTGTCTCTGCCCAAGGGCAGTATTACGGCTGTAATCGGCCATAACGGGGCGGGGAAATCCACCTTTGCCCGGTGCACTTGCGGCCTTGAGAAAAAATGCCGTGGCGAACTGCGACTGGGCGCCCAGGCAATTAAGGCGAGGGCCTGCCTGAAACATTGCTATATGGTAATGCAGGATGTGAACCACCAGCTTTTTGCCGAAAGCGTGCTGGATGAAGTGCTGCTGAGCATGGAGCGGGAAGATGCCGCAGAAGCGGAAGGCATTTTAGACAGCCTCCATCTTCTGGAGTTGAAGGATTTGCACCCTATGTCCCTTTCCGGCGGCCAAAAGCAGCGGGTGGCCATTGCCTCCGCCATTGCCTCGGGGCGGGAGATCATCTTGTTTGATGAACCCACCAGCGGCCTCGACCTGCGCCATATGCGGGAGGTTGCGCAAAGCCTGAAGGTTCTCAGCCAACAGGGAAAGACAATTCTTGTGATCACTCACGATCCCGAACTGATTTTATCTTGCTGCACCGGCGTCCTGCACCTGGACCGCGGTCAGGTAGCCGCGGAGTATCCCTTGGATGACGCAGGAGTATCCCGAATGCTATCCTTCTTTTGGGGATTTGACAGCCGGCAGGAAAGGCAGGTGGTATAAACATGCACCAGGGCCGCCCTGAGCCGGCGTCTAATGTATCTCTTCTCTGCCGGGACAAACATTGCAGCGTCTACCGGGTAAAGGATGCAACGGGAGAGGGCCAGGTGACCTGTTACCCGGTTTTCCCCGGAATCCTGCTGTGCTACAACGACTTCCATCTGGAGGAGTGCGACTCAGGTTTTCAGGCACTGCAAGGAAATCTCTCCATCAACCATTGCCGGGAGGGGCGTATGGAATGGGAGTTTCGCAAGAACCAACTCATTTATCTGGAGTCCGGCGATTTTCAAATCAGCAGCCGGCGCAGCCATACCGGCAGGTTCCGCTTCCCGCTGCGTCATTACCACGGCTTAACGGTCAGCATTTTTACCGATCAGGCCATGGGCCCCCTTGCCGAATGTCTGACTGGCTATAGCGTTGATCTGCCCCGGCTGGCGGAGTGCCTTTCATGCTGCAGCGCTCCTTTTATCATGGGGGCAAGAGCCAGAATCGAGCAGGTTTTTTCTGAATTGTATGATGTTCCCGAAGCAATACGCACCGGCTATCACCGGATTAAGGTAATGGAGCTGCTCTTGTTTCTAAGCACATTGGACCTGTCGGAGCAAGTCAGGGAACGGCCGTACTTTCATCGGACCCAGGTAGAAAAAATCCGGGAAATGAGAAGCCTTCTTGAAGAAAACTTATACCGCCATTATACGCTGGATGAGCTTTCCGCCCGTTTTGCGATTGGGCTGACCACCATGAAGCAATGCTTCAAGGCGGTTTACGGCGTATCCATCTACAGCTATATGCGCACCTACCGCATGAATGCCGCCGCTGTGCTGCTGCACCGGGACAACTGCAGCATCGGTGAGATTGCGGCTGCAATGGGTTATGAAAACGCCAGCAAATTTTCCGCTGCCTTTAAGGCGGTCATTGGCCTTACGCCAAGCCAATACAGAAAAAAATAAATGCAATCTTGACAATGTTCCTACTGCCTGCTAAACTGATAATCATATTATCGATAATTGAATTATCAGTTTTGTACAGGAGGTGAATTACTAGATGGCCAAACCGGACCGGTCTATTGATCCCCGTATCCTGGAGAGTGCAAAGAAAGAATTTCTGGCCCATGGGTTTGAAAAAGCATCCTTAAAAGCAATCTGTCAGGATGCCGAAGTCACCACCGGCGCCCTATACAAGCGTTACCAGGGCAAGGAAGACCTATTTTGTGCCGTGGTAGCGGACACCGTTGAGGCGCTGGATGGTTTTGTGCAGCAGCGAACCTTGGTTCCAGCCAGCAGCCTGTCCGACGAGACTCTGATCAAGGCATGGGAGATGGGGGAAAATATGCTGGCCTGGCTTCATTTTCTCTATCACTACCACGATGGGTTCCTCCTGCTGATTTCGGGCGCAGCTGGAACCCGGTATGCCAATTTCCAGCATGATTTTGTAGAAGCCATGACCACTAAGACCCATGAGTATTTTACCGAGGCCAAAAAGCGGGGCCTGACCGATGCCGATATCTCTATGGAAGAGATGCATATTCTGCTCTCGGCATTCTGGACTACGGTCTATGAGCCCTTCATCCATGGCTACACATGGGAGCAGATGGAGTCCCACTGTCAACTGATTTGCAAGCTATTCAACTGGAATCAGGTTCTGGGGTTTAACCCGGCAAAATAAGCTTCCCCTTCGCCAAGGGGATTTTATTTGCACCATAAGTTAGCATTGACTAACTATCATTAACTGATAAAGGAGGTTTTGCTCTTGTTCAAAAGGATACTAGGGTATACCGGCGAACACCGGAAAACGACATACAAAGCCATTGCCGCCATGCTGACCGGCATGGTCATGCAGGTGCTGCCCTTCTGGTTCATTTACCAAATCATCCGGCCCCTGCTTTTGCGGGAACCCATCACCGCCGGATATGTAATCAGCCGCGTGGCCGCCATCGCTCTTTGCACGGTGCTGTACGCGGTGTTCTACATCTGGGGACTGTCCCTTTCCCACAATGCGGCCTACAACACCCTGAAAAACCTGCGCATTTCCCTGCAAGGCAAGCTGGAAAAGCTGCCTCTGGGCGTGATTCAGGAAAAAGGCGTAGGCGTCATCAAAAAGATGTTCGTTGACGACATCGAAACCATTGAGCTGCCCCTTGCTCACGCTATCCCCGAGGGCATTGCCAATATCGCCATCCCCGTATTGGTCTTTCTGGGCATGTTCATCGTCGATTGGAAAATGGCTCTGTTGGCTCTTGCTTCCCTGCCTCTTGGAGCCCTGGCCATGGCCATGATGTATCAAAGCGGCATGAGCAAAATGGCTAATTATTATGCCGCAGCCCAGAAGATGAACCGTACCATCGTAGAGTATATCAACGGCATGGAGGTAGTGAAGGTCTTCAACCGGGACGGCGAATCCTACCACCGCTATGAAAGTGATATTAAGAGCTACCGGGACTTCACCCTGGCCTGGTACAGAGCCTGCTGGCCCTGGATGGCAATTTACAACAGCCTGGTCCCCTGCGTAGCCCTCTTTGTGCTGCCGGTAGGCGCCTATTTTGTCCTGCAGGGGTATTCGACCTTGCCCAATCTGGCCCTGGCCCTCTGCATGTCCTTCGGCATCAGCGCCCCCCTCCTGCGGGTGATGAATTTCTTCCCTACCATCGCCCGGATTGATTACGCCGTATCTAATCTGGAAGCAATGATGAACGAACCGCCTCTGATTCAGTCGGCGGCAGCCTTTGCTGGTAAAGATCATAGCGTGGAGTTTGAGAATGTGCGCTTTGCCTATAAAGAAACCGAGGTGCTCCACGACGTGACC
This sequence comes from Clostridiales bacterium, assembly GCA_038562165.1. GTDB lineage: Bacteria > Bacillota > Peptococcia > DRI-13 > UBA5745 > WRMS01. The sequence goes on from JBCFAO010000003.1 coordinate 119,378, forward strand.
CTCCGCATTCCTCAGGGCAGCCTGACTGCGCTGGTGGGCGAGTCGGGCAGCGGTAAATCCACCCTGGCAAAACTGCTGGTCCATTTTTATGACGTGACCGATGGCGCAGTCAAAATCGGCGGCCAGGATGTCCGGCAGATGAGTCTGGAAGCCCTCAATAATCAAATCTCCTATGTGGCTCAGGAGCAGTTTCTGTTTAATATGAGCCTGCTGGAGAACATTCGTTTGGGCAAGCCGGAGGCTGCAGACGCGGAAGTCCTTGCCGCCGCCGAAAAAGCCCAGTGCGGCGAGTTTCTCATCCGTCTGGAACGGGGTATCCACACCATGGCCGGAGACGGCGGCAAACAGCTTTCCGGCGGCGAGCGCCAGCGTATTTCCCTAGCCCGGGCTATCCTCAAAAACGCTCCCATCGTGGTGCTGGATGAAGCCACCGCCTTTATGGACCCGGAAAATGAGGAAAAGATGAACGAGGCCATCGCCGAGGTGATCCGGGGCAAGACGGTGATTGTCATTGCTCACAGGCTGCATTCCATCATCAACGCCGATCAAATTTGCGTAATGGACGGAGGCAACCTGGCCGCCGCCGGAACCCACGAAGAATTATTAAAAACTTGTCCGGCCTATCAGAAGCTGTGGCAGGCCGCCGAGGGCAGCGCCCGCTGGAGGGTCAGCACCGCTAAGGAGGTAGAAAAAGCATGATCGCTTTAATGAGCCGTATTTTTAACGCTTCCGGAAAATACAAGAAGAGGATTGGCTGGGCTTTCGTATTTTCCTTTTTGAAAGGTATTCTCAAAAACGCCCCTATCGGACTGGGCTTTTTTGCCCTGGCTGCTTTTTATTACGGCAGGGCCACACCGGAGCTTTGCATGCAAATCGGCCTGGCCTTGGTAGTGCTGCTGCTTTTACAAATTTTATTTCATAATCTTGCGGACCGGCTGCAATCGGCGGCAGGCTTCCTGCTTTTTGCCGACAAACGCATGGAGCTGGGCGCCCATCTGCGCAAAATGCCTATGGGCTATTTCACCGAAGGCAATATCGGCAAGATCAGCTCGGTACTTTCCACCGACATGGTGTTTATTGAAGAAAACTGTATGACCGTCCTGGCCGATATGATGAGCTACATCTTCTCCCAAGGCATTTTATTGGTCTTCCTCTTTTTCTTTAATATCTGGATTGGCTTTGCAGGCCTTGGCATCACTTTACTAATTTTGCTGGTGGGCAAAGGGCTGAAAAAAGAAGCCATTGAGGACTCCCACATCCGGCAGGATCAACTGGAAAACCTGACCGAATCGGTGCTGGACTTCACCGAAGGCATCGGCATTATCAAGACCTACAATTTGCTGGGGGAGAAATCCAGCACCCTCACCGACAGCTTCAAAGAAACCTGCCGCACCAGTTTGGAATTTGAGGAAAACCATACCCCCTGGCAGCGGAGCCTGAATCTCATCTATGGCCTGGGCACCGCTTTGGTCATCGGCCTTGCCGTCTTTCTCCATGGCCGGGGGCTGCTGGATGTGCCCTACCTGGTGGGCATTATGCTCTTTGTCTTCGACCTGTTCGGCCCCCTCAAGGCCCTGTACGGGCAAAGCGCCCGGCTCACCGTCATGAATAGCTGCATGGACCGCATTGAGGCAGTGTTTGCGGAGCGGGAGCTGCCCGACCAGGGGTCACAAGCCATCCCCGCCCATAGCGACGGGCCGGAGATCCGGTTTGAAAACGTCAGCTTTGCCTATGGAGAAAAGGATGTGCTCCGGAACATTTCCTTCGATCTGAACAAAAACCAGATGCTGGCCCTGGCAGGTCCTTCCGGCGGCGGCAAATCCACCATCGCCAGCCTGCTGGCCCGCTTCTGGGATGTGCGGTCCGGGCGGATACTGATACGGGGTCAGGATATCCGGGACGTTCCTCTTAGCGATTTAATGAATCAGATCAGTATGGTATTTCAGCGGGTTTACCTGTTCCAGGATACCGTCTACAACAATATCAGCATGGGCAGGCCCACGGCCAGCCGCCAGGAAGTAATCGAAGCTGCGAAAAAAGCCCGCTGCTACGACTTTATCATGGCGCTGCCCGAGGGCTTTGACACCGTAGTAGGCGAAGGCGGAGCCAGCCTCTCCGGCGGCGAACAGCAGCGCATCTCCATTGCCCGCTGCATCTTAAAGGACGCTCCCATTGTCATTTTGGATGAAGCCACCGCCAGTGTGGATGCGGATAACGAAAGCTACATCCAGCAGGCCATCAGCGAACTGTGCAAAGGCAAGACACTGCTGGTCATCGCCCACCGCCTGAATACCATCCGGCATGCCGACAAAATCCTGGTTATTGCCGATGGCGGTATTGCGGAACAGGGCACCCACCAAATGCTGATGGGTCAAGACGGTATTTATAAGCAATTTGTTACAGCCCGGGAGAATAGCCGGGGCTGGAGCCGGAAGGGAGCATAAAAATGGACTTAATTGCAGAAAAAGAACGGCAAAAGCAATTCATCCTGACCGGGGGGCTGTGGCAGGTAATGACCCAGCTTTCCTGGCCAGCCGTCATCGCCATGGTATTGTACGGCTTCAACACCGTGTTGGACGCCATCTTCGTGGGCCAGTTTGTCAACGACACCGCCCTGGCGGGGGTGTCTCTTGCTTACCCTCTTTCCCAAATAAGTACGGCCTTGGGCTCCCTGGTTGGTGTAGGGGCAGGCTCGGTGCTAAGCATTGCTTTGGGCGCAAAGGATCACTATACTCAGGAGCGGCTTTTGGGGGTGGTCAACCGTCTGTCAATTCTTTGCACCGCCATTTATATGATTCTGGCCCTCACCTTTGCGGAGTCTCTTATCGCCATGATGGGCGGTACAGGGCAAGCCCTTTCCCATGGGGTTAGCTATTTCCGCATCTGTACCCTGGGCTCTTTCTTCTGGATTTACGGCCTGGCTGGCAATATGATTATCCGGGCCGAAGGCAGGATGAAAACGGCGGCCTGGATGATGGGCGTAGGCCTTGGCGTCAACGCCCTTTGCAACTACATCTTCATGGGGATTTTTGATATGGGCGTGGCAGGGGCCGCCTGGGGCACCAATGTGGGGATGTTCGCCTATAGCCTTATGGGCTGGCTCTATTTCGGCAGAGGAAAAGCTACTTTCCAGAGCAAGCTGCTTTCCCTGAAGGGAGACAAAAAGATCACAACCTCCGTTGTGCGCTTGGGTATGTCCTCCCTTATGATGAGCATCATGAGCTTAATTCAGGGCGTCGTCGTCTTTAACGCCCTGGCCCGGTACGGCACAACAGCGGATATTGCTTTCTACGGCGTGATTTACCGGATATTCCAGTTCCTGCTCACTCCCATTTTCGGCCTGATGCGGGCCCTGCAGCCGGTCATCGGCATCAATTACGGCGCCAGGCAGTATGACCGGGTTATCCAGTCCTACAAAATCTTTGCCGTGGCTGCCCTGCTGCTGACCCTGCCTTTCTGGGCCATTTCCCTCATCGCTCCCGGTTCTATTCTCGGCATGATGCTGAAGGATCAGGTATTCACCGGTACCCAATTCCTGCATTTCCGGGCCTATATGGCCATATTGCCGGCCCTGTCCTTTATCTTCATGGCCATGACTCTCTTTCCCTCTGTAGATAAAGGTAAACCTGCCATGATTATCGGTATGGCAAGGCAGTTTGTGTTTTACATCCCGGTGATGCTGCTGCTGCCGAAGTTTATCGGCGTGGCCGGCGTATATTACGGTTCGCTGGCCATTGATACCATCATTGTGCTGTGGACCGTTTTGCTGGTCAAAAAGGAGTTTAACGGCTTACGGAGCAAGGGAAAATTGGAAGCCGCGCAAGGATAAAGGAGCAGATGCGGGCACGGGCGCGGATGCGGGCACGGGCGCAGGCACGGGCGCAGATGCGGGCACGGGCGCAGATGCGGGCACGGGCGCAGCAATGGTGGATAGCGGCATAGCAAAGCAACGGGGACGTAGCCGTTCGGCGGGGCAGTGGGATAGCGGGGCAGCGGAGTCGCAGCTGCCAGTAGAGACGCAGCCGGCAGCAGGGTAGTGGGGTAACGGGGGCCACGGGACGGCAGAGTAGCGCGGTAGCCGGGAGTTGGACAGTGCCTGGCTTCTCAAAATTGCAGGTTTGTCACCGTTGGCTGTGGCTAACTGTTCAAAATTGCAGGTTTGTCGCTCACTAGCTTAGCAAAATGTGCAAAATTGCAGGTTTGTCCGAGGGCACTGAAAAAGCACCACTTTTATGAGACAAAAGGTTTACTTCTCCTCAATTCGCCGAAAGAGGAAGAACCATTTGGTGAAAGTTGAAGAAGAAAAAGCGCTCAGTGCGCTGCTGCT
>JBCFAO010000004.1:0-120058 GCA_038562165.1 Clostridiales bacterium
TGCTTTTTCTGCCGTCTATTCTTTTTCCCGCTGACTTCTCTTTGGTGACAGAACTAATTCTATCCCCACCTCATTTTGCAGCCTAATTTATTTTTTCTCCTACAACAACTTGACACCGACCCTTATATATGTAGAATTGCTGAGCAACAAAAGTTATGCTATGATCAGTTTACAACCTATAATAATTATAGGTTCAAGCCCTGTTTTATTTTTATTTTGTATGGGGGGAAGGCAGCTATGAAAGAATACCTGACAATCGGTGAGATGGCGGAGATTTTTCATATGGATGTACAGCTTTTACGCCACTATGACGCCAAGGGGCTGCTGGTGCCATCCCGCCGCAATGCCGCCAATGGCCGGCGTTTTTATTATTTCGATCAGGTTTATCCTTTGGCCACCATCCGCTACCTGCGGAAGCTGGGCTATTCTTTAGATAAGATCAATAAGTTTTTATATGCTGACGACGTTAATAAGAATGTGGACACTTTGGTTGAGCAGACCGTTATTTTGCGGCGGCGCTGCGAAGAGTTGATGGATACCATCAATATTATTCAAAAAAAGCTGGATTTCATTGAAGCGGAAAGCCAATTCACCAAAAAGGACAGCTTCCGGATTAAGACCTATCCCCAGCGCCAGTTTATCCATATCGGCCATGAGCTTAACTTGTTTACCCATGAGTTGTTTTACTTCTATCCCACGGTAGGCTTTTATCAAGGGAAGAAAAAATGGTTTGGCGCTTATTTGTTTGATGAGTTGCTTGATGGAGAAGCTGCCGGCCCGGCCGGGGCGGAGCAGACCGTCATCCCCGCTGTCATTCCCGGCGGCCGCTACCTTTGCGGCTACCATTACGGGCCTTACCATAAGATTCAGGAAAGCATTGACAAGCTGTATGCTGCCGGCCGGGAGTACAAGCTGGAGGAATGTGTGGTGACCCTGAACATTATCGATCAGTTTGTGGAGGGCCATCCCGCCAATTATATTACGGCTTTAGAGGTTTTGATTAAGGAATAAGAGAAAACAATACAGAAAAAAGCCCTCAACAATAGTTGAAGGCGGCAAAATTAATATAGGAATTAGATTGGAGGAATAATCCCGTAATTTAACCAACAATGAAAATTGGAAAATACAAGCTGGTATCGTTAACGTCAACTTCCTTAACGGTTGTTCCGGACGAATATATAATGAAGAATATTTTATTGTTGATTTTGTCATACAAAATATCATAAGGCCCTATGGTGAATTTATAGAATCTGGATACCTCTCCGATATACAACATTCTATCTATTTCCTTTTTGATGCCTGCAAGTTCACTGTCAAACCTATCGGGATTTTCCTTTGCGTTTTCAAGGTTTTGCCTTAGGCTTTTTGAAAAATTTTCAAGCCCCTCAAGACACACAGCTTGTGTTTTTTTCATGGCTTCTTCTGCCGTGGCCGAATGGCTAAAATCATATTTCTCGTCAATGATTATGTTTGCAAAATCCCTGATTATAGTGTCGGCAGGAGACACCGGCATCAGCGTATCATAATAATAGGTAAACTCCGGTGATAGCTCTGAGGAATAATCAACGGAAGCGTCTAAGTTTTCCGCAACAAATCTCAAAGGTACATAGGTGAGATCCTTGTATATTACGGCCGGATAACCTAAATCAATTTCTGCTTCGTTGACAAAAGCGGCGTTACTATCAATCGTCAGAACTATCTCTTTTTGAGTTTTTTTAATGGTAACTGTCCTGTTACTCCCGTCCCAATCTACAGCAGCCCCTAATTCCTGGGCAATTAACCGTACAGGTACTAATGCCCTGTCATTTCTGATGATTGTTTCATAATCCGTTATTGGAGTTCCGTTCAAAAATAAAAGGGTAGCATTCTCCTGTAAATCAACCTCAGTGCCGTTTGATAGAATAATTCTATCGGATGAATATAATGCTGCCGGATTTCCTTTTTCAATAGCCGAAGCCTGTACAGCCCCAATGTTTGAACAAAGAATTAACATTGCCATAATTAAACAGGAAACAGATTTTTTCATTTGTACCACCTCCATTATAGAATTATATCATAATACCCATATTACCAGCGGGAATGCTCATATAACCCCCATTGGGTAGAATTAATGCTGCAAAAACCTTCAAAGTCGGGAAACATAGAATTTGAAGTTATGTCAAAATAACTGGTCAGAAATTCGTTGCAGGTTTTTTTAAGTTCTGGCGATATGGCCATAAAATTATAATAGCAATTTTTGTCCTCCATACTTAGACTGCCGTATTTGCCATCTATGTACTTACTGCATAAAAAAACTGCATGCTGTGCAGATATTCTGCGGCTGACAATGGGGGGAGAAATGCAATAGATATAATTATCGCCGCTTTCAGCTATCAGCTTTTGGAAATCCGTATAAGTAAAGTCAAAATCAAAGTCGTCTTCGTGGCCGCCAATTATATTGGTATCTATCCCCAGCAAAAGACCGTATTCATTTAAACGTTCTTTGTTATAACAACAAAAGAATAATCCGACTAACATACTTTTTGAGAAATCGACTAATCTTGTGGCGGCGCCATGATGTTGTAATTTAGCCAGCAGTTCAAAATCTGATAGTTTTCTGTTGTGCTCGTCAAAATCAAAAAGTGTCTTCCTGGCCTTTTTTAATAGTTCTTGCTCATAATAAGCGATGTGACATTCCGTAATCTTTTTTTCATTTTTATCGTTTTTAAGTCTTCTGGCCGCTCCCGAGTCAATTCTCCAACCAATATCCGACTGACCTCTCCAGAAATTCACGTGTTTGCAATGGTGATTTACAAATTCCAAAAGCTCAATGAAGGATTCTGGGGAAGCAATACTTCCAAAAATCGAGTCAATATATTTCATCTGCATACCATCTCCAAATATTTAGCTGTTGAATTCAATTAAATAAACAGCAAAAATTATATTGCCTTCCGCCCGGCATAGGCTCTGCGTAAGGCCTGGGCCCGTTCCGGAGGAATAGGCAGGGGCTGCAGAGCCGGCTTGGCCAGGTAAAAGCCTTGGATAAAATCGGCGCCCAGGGATACCACAATTTCCATTTCCTCTTCCGTCTCCACCCCCTCGGCAATGACATGGATACCCCGCTCCCGGCAAAACTTGGCCAGGTTGCGGAACAGCTCCTGACGATTGGAATCTTGATGGATGTTGCGGATGATATTCATATCCACCTTCACAAAATCCGGCCTCAGCTCCAGTAAAATGACGTCGTTATTATGTCCCATTCCGAAGTCGTCCAGTGCTATTTTTGCGTAATGACGGCTGGTGGATTTCTGCTTGAGGCGGTTATTTTTACGGTTAAGCTCGTCATGCTCTGTCAGTTCCAGCACATACCGGGTCAAAAGGGCAGCAAAAGAGGCTTCGAACCGGCTAATATCCACCGGAGATAGGGCTTGGCTGGGGATGGAATTGATAAACACCAGGCAGTTCTCAGGAATATCCGGCAGGGCGTCAAAGGCTTCCATTGCGGTAAACCAGGTCAGGCGCTCGATTTGGTAGAGCTTGGACTGGGCCCTGGCCAGGCGCAGCACGTCCATGGGCTGGGATAGGGCCTTGGAACGGGGGCGCATCAGCGCTTCATAACCGATGGGAGCCCCGGTTTGGCAGCTAACAATGGGCTGGAAAACAAAGTCTACCAGTTTCTCGTCAATTAAGCGGTTGAGTTCTTCCCGGCTATACAGCAGAAAGGCGTCCCGCTGGTAGCTGCCCACGTCAAAATCCTTTATGCCGCCCTTTACGGCGGTTTTTACCTCATACATCGCAAAGTCAGCGAACCGGATGAGTTCCGGCAAGGAACGGCTGTCCTTAGGGTACCAGGCAATGCCGGCGGAAGCCCGCAGCTTTAGCCGCCTTCCTTCAGGCAGAGGCAGGTAGGTTTTGTCCATCTTCTCCCGCATATCGCAGATGACCTGTTTTAGAGAGGCTTCGGTTTCATAGCCATAGAAAAACGCGTAAAACTCATCGCCGCTCATCCGGGCTACCAATGCGCTGTGGGCGTTGTAGCTGCGCAACACTTCCGCCGCCAGACGAATGTATTCATCCCCATAATCGTGGCCGTAGGTGTCGTTGATATGCTTTAGGTTATCCAAATCCAGCATGATCAGGGCGGCGGTTTTGATTTGCTCTGGCTCCTCTTCCAGCCGGGTCAGGCAGTGGTTGAAAGCCCGGCGGTTAAGCAGGTTCGTCAACAGGTCATAATCACGCTCATATTCGATGCGGCGCTTCTCCATGGTCTCTGCGGTGACGTCCACCACAACTCCCAGGATGGATTGATCGGTTTTCACCATCGTTAGGCGTATCCAGCGGAAAGAGCCGTCTTTATCCCTGAGCTTAAACACCTTGGTTTGGTCGGTGGCAGACTCCTCCTCTATGTACTGCTTCAGGTTCTCCAGGTGCTCCAGCAGGGCTGCTGCACTCATTTGCTCTGTGCAGTCCGTTAACTGAAACAGCTCCAAAAAACCCTTGGTGACATAGGCCGTTTGGGCAGCCAGGTTCACATCAAAGGCGCCGATGGGGATAGCAGTCATCGCGATAATTTGGGATAGGCGGGAGGCATTATTCGCCACATTTTTGCTCAAGGATTCAATAGCGGCGGAAAGGTCGTCGATCTCACTGACATGAATAGGCGGCAGAGTAACGGGCACGGAGGGATCCAGCTTGCCAACCTGTTTTGCCAGGAACAGAATGGGCTTTGACACAAGATAGCCGACAAAACAAGCGACTCCCACCCCCAGCACCAGCAAGATGACAGAGAAGAGCAGCAGGGAGGAGACTACCTTGTTTGAGAAATGGAATAAATCTGTCTCCCGGCCCATGGCGATGAGGGCCCAGCGCTGCTGTTCAAAGGGAGTATTGGTATTATACAAATTGAAGTATTGAATGCTGGCATAGACCGTATCGCTGGTGCGCTCCGGGTCTGTTTGCGCCCGGACTATGCCCTCCGGCCCTGAAAAGGGCTGGACAGTAAATGAGGTTGTTTCTCCAAATAATGCCCTGAAAATCGGCCCGGAATAAACCACAGGCTGAAAGCTTTTTCCGCCGTCCTCTGTTATGGCAATCAAATAAGCGCCGTTTCTATCCTGGTTTAGCTCCGTAAAAGGCAACTGTGCCTGCAGATAGTCCAACGTCACCTCAATGCCTATCACACCGTAGGGCTCCCCTTGAGGGCTCAATAAGGGCTGGGAATAAGTGATGGAACGGCGGTTATCCTCGTTTAACATAAAGGGCCTGCTCCAATAGCCCAGATCTTGGGCTTGTACGCCGGGATAGGCCTGGGCTGCGGACAGAGGGGCTTGATAAAAGGCAAGATTCTCCGAGCTGCGAAAAACGGGCTGCCAGCCTGTGTCCATGGGAATATTCAAGGATTGGCCCAAGGCCGAGGGGCCTCGCTCCAGCAGCAAGGCTGAGTTGTTGCCGGGGTTGGAAGTAGGATTCAGATCCCGCAGGTAAAGACCGGTTTGCATTTCCGCCTCCTTGTCCCCCTGGAACAGAACAAAGGCGCCGCTGACCACATTACGCCGCATTAGCTGGATCAACTCCTTGGATAAGAGGGCCAGCAAGTCCGCCGTCTGTTGGTTGCCGGGAGAGAGATCCCTATAGGTTTTGCCCCGTTTAGACAAATAAAAGTCTACCTGGGCCTGGATGATTTCCTGGCTTTGCATTAGGTTGGACCAGCGCTCAACCATTTCATTTTGCAAATCGTTCTTACGGTTAATAGCCCGTTCATTTAAAATATCCAGCGCATTTTGGTTTAGCTGTTCCACGGTGCCGCCATGCAGGATAAACGCTGCAAACAAGAGGGCCTGCAGCGTCAGCACTGCTGCCAGAGACAGGATAATCCGGTTTATGATGGAATGGCGTTTCAAGTTAAGCTTTATCATTACGTATCTCCTAAAAAACCATCAAACAGAGATTAGTCTCCGCTGTTTCCCTTGGCTTGCGGTTCCGCCGGCAAGGTTTCCATCAACCGTGTACAAACCTCCCCGTACCAAGCGTCAAAATTGGCATCGGTATTATACTGGGCCACCGCCATGGTCCGGCTAATTCCCTGGGCCATGAGGGCAAGCACTTTTTCCCGGTCTGCCTTGGCCTGGTCGTTTAGGGCTTGATCCAGCACTATGCGGGCCTGGGTTCCCCCATCAAAAGCTTTATTGGCATAGAGAGTGCTGTTGTGGATTTGCTCCAGGGCGGCGGCAAAGGTGTGGCCGATGCGCTCTTTTGTAGCCTGATCCCCTTGACTGGCAAGAGCCTCGTTGATTTTATCCAATTGCAGAGCCTCCTGTTTGACGGGCAAATAGCCGGAACCTACAGCAAACTGGGTATTGCGCTCCGCATCCGTAAACCATTTTAAGAAAATGGTGGCGGCATACTCGGTTTTAGGGTCGCTTTTGGTGACCACCATACCTGCACCCTGCTGAATCGTTACTTGCTTGCCTCCGGCAAATATAGGGGCAGGCAAAACGAAGCAATCAATGGGGTAGCTTTCCACATCGCTGACGGAGACCCGGTCCGGGAAATAGACGACGCTGGTGGAGGAGCCTACGAAGGAAATCAGCTTGCCGATTTTGGCGTCGTCGGAGCGGAACCTGCCAAAGGCGCCGTAATAGCCGTTGATAAAGGGGACGTAGTATTGGTCCCAAAGACGGCGAAATACTGCTTTATCCGGGGTAATGACCCCTTGCCGGCCATAGCCGCTAAAAAGCTCCACTCTCAACTGCTGGCTGCCGATGATGCAGTAGTTGGCCATGGCGTCACGGCCAAAAAGGGCTTTGCCGTCCTCCGGTATCTCCGGGGTTTGGGCATCAGTCCACAGATAATAGGCCTCCGCTGCCTGAGCCAGCCCTTCCAGGGTATTAAGGTCCTCCAGCCGGCAGCCGGTGGCTGCGGCAAAGGGCGTCCAGTCGGTGGTATTGATAAACAGCAGCTCAATGGACTTGGCAATGGGAAAAATTTTTAAGGCTCCATCCTGGGAGATCCGGCCTTCCTCAATAAATTCCGGGCGGTACTCTGCCAGCTCCTCTTCTGCCAGATAGGGGTCCAGGCTTGCTGCCAGGCCAAGCTGGTCCACAGCGTAGGCAGTATCCGCATAGGCGGCAAAAATATCCGGCACCTGGCCGGCACCTACCTTTTTATTGGCGGCATCAATAACGGCGTTAATCAAATCAGTAACGCTGCCCTGACCGTAGCCCTCGACAACGATACCCTCTTCCAGGCCTACGGATTCGTTAAAGGCCGTTACGAGTTCGTCGAAGGCGGCCTTTTGGGGACCGTTATAGTAATGCCAAACCTCCAAAATCACAGGCTCTTCCCGGTTTAGCTGGGGAAGAGCGGCGGAAGAGCCGGTGGCAGGGGCGCAGGCCCCCAGGCCGGTACATAGCAGCAGCAAAAAGATACCGGGCAAACGGAGTCCTTTCATCATCGGACAACCTCTTTCTATAGTCATTTTGCGATTTCTTTGGAATACAAATATGCATTTTATTATATAGGAAAGTTTTGCCGCAGTCAAAAAAACTTGTAAAATTAAACATTTTAAGGAAATTGATGGACAAAGCGAAAAAAATGTAGAAAAACCAGGGGCTGCCGCAAATTTGCGATGGCCCCTGGCCTATTCTTGCTGTTGAATGATATTATCCTTGCCGGTTGTAGTTGATCAAAGAGCCGGCCTGCAAAATCGCCGCCTCATCTTTAGTCAACGGTGCGATAGAGAAGAGGAGCTTTCGGGGCTGTTCTCCCAAGAGCCAGCCTTCGATGGCGGAGGTGTCCCCGGCTATGGCCTCCCTAATGTGGGGGAAGAAAAGAGTATCCCCTTTGCCGAAAGGCGGCTGGCCTTCATAGAGGAAAGGCAGCATGCCCCAGTTCAGCAGGTTGGAACGGTAACGCTTAGTGGCATATTCGGCGGCAATGTTGGCGCCGGCGCCCAAGACCCGCTGGCAGCTGGCGGCCTGCTCCCTGGCGGAGCCGTCTCCCGGCTTTTTGGCGTAGATGGCGGAGCTGATGGCCAGGTCCTGCCAAGCCGCCTCACTAAAGCCCGGCACCCTTCTTACTAAATCAAGCAGAGCCTCCAGCTCTTTTTCTGTGGAGGATGTTGTTTGAGCGGCAGTAGAGGCAGCTTCAGCCCTATCCGCCTCTTTTTCCGGCAGGGACTGCCGGGCCTTTTCCAGAGCCTGAATAGCTTTGGCATTGCCCACATAAGCGGGGTCCTTGCGGGACAAGGTGAACTCCGCCAGACCCAAAGGATTGGAGCGGTAGGAGGAGGTTTCGCCGGAAGGGATCAGCTCGTCGGTGGTGGTTACCGGATCGTTGATGAAAGATACGATGGAGATCAGGGCATGCCTGGGCAGGGCCGGCAGGGCAGGCCAATCGGTGATGCCGGGGCCCAACCGCAGAGTTTCCGCAGGCTGGGGCCTGCCGAAGCCTTGGTAAACCCGGCTGTCGTAGGGCGCGCTGTCATAGGTGTAAGGAGGGATGGCAGCGTCGTAATCCAGCTGCGTGGCTGCAGTAAGCCGGCCTTGATTCAGGGAAGTGGCGGCAATGGAGCGGGCGTCCATCAGGGCTACTGAGGCGATTTGACCGTTAGCCGGCTTTGAGCCTTCCCGGCTGGGGAAGTTTCTGGTGGTGTGGCGGATGGAGAGGCTGTTGTTGGCGGGGACGTCGCCGGCGCCGAAGCAGGGACCGCAGAAGGCGCTGCGGATAATGGCTCCGGCACTCATCAAAGAAGTGAGGTCGCCGTTTTTCGTCAGGGCCAGCATCACCGGCTGGCTGGAGGGATAGACACTGAGGCTGTAAGCCCCCTGGCCCGTAGGGCCTTTGCCGATGATGCGGGCCGCCTCGCTGATATTGGCATAAGTACCGCCGGCACAACCGGCAATGACACCCTGATCTACCTGGAGCTGCCCGCCAACGATTTTATCCCGCAGGGAAAAATTGATTTTGGGATTATCGATTAACTCCCGGGCATCTCTTTCCGTTTTGGCCAGAATATCCTCCAGGTTTTCCTGAAGAGTCTTAATCGTATAAACATTGCTGGGGTGCATAGGCAGGGCGATCATAGGCTCTACCTTAGACAGGTCAAGGCGGATCAGGCTGTCGTAAAAAGCGCCGGCAGAGGGGGCCAGAGGGCGGTAAGATTCCGGCCGGCCGTGGAGGGCCAGATACTCCCTTACGGCTTCGTCGGTGCGCCAGATGGAAGACAGACAGGTGGTTTCCGTGGTCATAACGTCGATACCATTGCGGAAATCCATATCCAAATGGGAGATGCCTTCTCCGATAAATTCCACGATCTTGTTTTTCAGGAAGCCGTTATTAAAAGTGGCTCCGATAATAGCAAGGGCCACGTCCTGGGGACCCACCCCTTGCCGGGGCCGGCCGATAAGCTCTACGGCCACCACTTGGGGATATGCCACATCATAAGTCTTTTGCAGGAGCTGCTTGGCCAGTTCACCGCCGCCCTCACCGATGGCCATGGTGCCCAAAGCGCCATAACGGGTATGGCTGTCGGAGCCCAGGATCATAGAGCCGCAGACTGCCATCTGTTCCCGCATGTATTGGTGGATTACCGCCAAATGGGGGGGCACATAAATGCCGCCGTACTTTTTGGCGGCGGACAGGCCAAAAAGGTGGTCGTCTTCATTGATAGTACCGCCTACGGCGCAGAGGGTATTGTGGCAATTGGTCAGCACATAGGGCAGGGGAAAGGCGGTCATGCCGGAAGCTCTGGCCGTCTGAATGATGCCCACAAAAGTGATGTCATGGCTGGCCATGGCGTCAAATTTAATTTTCAATTGACCCGGTTGGACAGCGGTGTTATGGGCTTGCAATATATCATAAGCTATGGTCTTTTTTTTGCCTGCTTCCTGGCCGGCGGCTAAACCGGATTTCTCCAAAAGGCTGATGCCGGCGGCATCGTTGTGAACCAAACAGCCGTCAGGCAAAAGCCAGGCTCCGTTTTCTACAAGAGTAATCATAGAGAGGGCTCCTTATTTCTCAGATTTTCCGCTGATAAAAACAGTGAGGCAGCATAGCAGCGGCATGATGCTTCCATAATAACACTCCGGAGTTCAGCAAACAACAGAAAAAGCATATTAAAAACATGTATACATGTAGACATAAAATAGAAATAAAAATGATGTCCCTGACTAATGCGGGGACACCATTTGCTGTAGCGTAGAATGGTTGCGCAGGAGAAACCGCAAAAGCAGGCAGCCACCAGATAGCCGAGCCTGCAAGTGAGTCGATGGCGGCAGTAACCCCTTGGGAGGATAGGGCAAAATTGCAAGTTTTGTTAGTTCTTCGCTGAGGCACTGACGATGACTGTTCAAAATTGCAGGTTTGTGCTTTGGCGAAGCGGTTTTTGAGCAAAATTGCAAGTTTGTTTGTAGGATCATAGCATTTTGAGCAAAATTGCATGTTTGTAGGAGGTGTTTTGGCCTGAAAATAGGGTTTTCACCCCATTTTCGGGCTAAAGCTATTATAAGGCAGTGATTTGAGGGTGACAAACCTGCAATTTTGCACAGTTAGCCAGTGCCAACGACGACAAACCTGCAATTTTGCCCAGCGAACGACGACAAACCGAGGGCACTGAAAAAGTCATTAAAATAGGGTATAGTATTGGTAATAAATCAGAAGGAAAGGCTGCTTTTTGGCGTTTTCTGCTCAATTTTTTAAGTAGTGCGGTCATCTTTTGCTTGAAACAACCAAAAACGTCCGCGCAATTCATTGCCTCACTGCCTCAGCGTCTCGGTCTCCGCGGCTCATGCCTCAGCGCCTTAAAACCTGCCTTCTGCCCGCACCCGCAGGCTTAAAACAATGGAGCCAGCAAACGCAGTATGGCCTGAGCCAGCCGTTTGTAAGCAGGCACGGCATGAAGGTCTTGGGAGGTAATCAAGTGGGAGACTGCCTGGGTGTTTAAGAAGTCCTCTTTTACTTCGCGAACGATGGGGCCGCCATAGAATTCGGCGCAGCATTCAAAATGGAGGTAAAGGCTGCGGAAGTCAAGATTAGCGGTGCCAACCACCGCCACCAGGTCGTCGCTGACGAACATTTTGGCGTGGATAAAGCCGGGGGTGTATTCGTAAATCTTGACGCCGGCCTGGACTAAAGGGGGATAGTAGGATTGGGTCAGCATGAAAACCGTCTTTTTATCGGGGATGGCGGGAGTGATAATCCTGACATCCACGCCGGAAACGGCAGCCAGGCAAAGGGCTTCTTTCAGCTCTTCATCCAGAATTAAATAAGGCGTAGTAATATAAACGTATCTGGTAGCCCGGTTAATGATCTGCATATAGGCGTTTTGGGCGCTGCCTTTCATCATGGGGTTGGAGCCGAAGGGTTGGACGTAGCCTATCTTATCTTTGGCGGCCAGAGGAAAATCCCTTTTATAAGAAAGGTAATCGGGCCTGCTGTCCGTAGTGAAATCCCAGGCCTGCAGAAAAAGCAGGGTCAGGCTCCAAACACCGGGGCCTTCCAGGCGAACCATGGTGTCTTTCCAATGGCCGAAACGGACCTTGGCATTGATATATTCATCAGCCAGATTGCAGCCGCCGGTGTAAGCCATCTGACCGTCGATGATCACGATTTTGCGGTGGTCACGGCTATTGATAAAGCCGTCGAGAAAAGGGGTAATGGGATTAAAGAGACGGGCATCAATACCCCGGCTGCGAATGGACTGGAGGTAACCGGGAGGGACAATAAATATGCTGCCGATATCGTCGTAAAGGAATTTTACTTCTACCCCTGCCTTGACCTTGGCTTCCAGAAGATCAAGAAGCCGGTTCATGACCTGGCCGGGGCCGATAATAAAAAATTCCATAAAAATAAAGCTTTCAGCCTTGGCCAATTGGGCCATCATATCTTCAAACCATAGCTCGCCCAGAGGAAAATACTTCGGATTGTAGCAATAATGTACGGGGGCCTGGGAGCTATTGAGCAATTGCTGAGCCTGGCAGGACAGGTGGGGGCAAAGGAGCTTTAATTCCTCCATGACTTGAGGAGATTGGGGATTAACGTCATGGGTCAACTGATAGATTCTGAGGAAAGAACGCTGCAGCCGCCGGGGCATTTTTATCCTGTTCCACAGGAGAAAATAGAAGCAGCCCAAAAGAGGGAAGATAAAAATTAAGAGGCCCCAGATCATTTTGTACGAGGGGCTCAAGTCGCCGCTAAACAGCCAAAGAACCACAAAGGCGCTGAGAACGGTCAAGGTGGCATAAATGGCGGCTCCTTGCTGGCTTAAAGCCAGAAATAAAAAGGAGATAAGGATGATTTGCAGCAAAAGCAAAGAGCCAAAGAAGAAGGCTCGGGAAAATAAGATTTTTTTGATCCGGCTAAGCATGCATTCGTCACTCCTGGGGTTTGGACCGGGACCGGATTAAAAGCGGCCTCGATATTAGGGAAGGGGGTCTGTAAACAAAGGAGCATTAAAGGCGGTAACAGGATTAATATAGGTATCGCCAATGGAAAGATTTAAATGAAGATGAGGCTCCGCCGCAAAGCCGGTCTGGCCGGAGAGGCCGATGACATCGTCCTTTTTGACGCTATCGCCTACGTTTACCCTGAGCTCATCCATATGGTAATACCAGCTTTTGAGGCCCAGGCCATGTTCAATAATAATCGTGTTGCCGGTATAAGCTAAAAATTCCGCGAAGAGAACTTTGCCGTCGTTGACGGCCCTGACCTCTGTACCAATAGGGGCGGCCAGATCAAGGCCGGAGTGGCGGTAAGAGTTGGCGTCGTCGTTTACATAGCGGCGGGAACCAAACAGGGTGAGAACCTTGTCTTCCGGCACCGGCAGAGAAGCCTTGCCCTGCCATAGCAACTGGGGCAGCTGCTCCGATAATATAGGCGTGATTTTTTCCTGGAACTCTTTGTTGGTTTCTTCCGTGCGGGTTTCCGAGAGGATCTGAGGATCCATGGTGACATATTGGACGGCAAATTCTTTGTCTTTAACAGTAATGTCGAAGGTTTGGCTGGTTTCGCCGGCGGTCAGGGTAGTGCTGTAAACCCCCGGCCGGATATCGTAGCTGATGGGCGCCAAAGCGATCATTTGCTTTTGGCCGTAGGGGGCAAATTGCAGGTTGAGAGGCAAGTTGCTTTGGACAGATACGGCTTCGCCGGGAGACAGATATTCGGCATAAAAGACCAGTAATTCCCCGGGATCGATGGATTCGGTATTTAAGGAAAAAACGGCGGGCCGGTCAAATTTGATGGCAAAACAATATACGCCGCTGCGGTCCTGCTGCCAGCTTTTTGCCGCCTTCCAGAGGGCTTCCACCACTACATAGCAGGTGCCGTCGCTTTCCGGCAGAAAGCTATTAATACTTTCCAGGGATTGGGCGGTAATGGTTTGGTCATTAAAGAACATAAGCACATTCATGGTGGAAGGAGCAGAGGCAAACTCCACTTTTTGGCTTAAGCCCTGTTTTATCTGCAACGTCTCCGGGTTATAATTGATCTTGGTGAGGAGCTTTTGAAAAGAGCTTTGATTCTGCAGCTCGGTAACGCTGCTGCCGGCATTCAGGGCTACAATGCCTTGGTTTTCCTGGCAGTTGGTGTTTAAATGATCGCATAGAGCCTGAGCGTTTTTGCGGCTCAGGGCGCTGACCTTATGCTGATATTGGGCATCCTGGATAATCAGCTTGGGCAGGCCGGGGGTAGCTATATTGCGGAAAGCCTGGCCTAACCGGTGGGCATTGCCGGAAAGCAGGGAAGATACGATAAAAGTGCAGAGAAATAAAGAAAACATTAAAATAAGCAAACGGAAATATTTTGCTAAACGGCGGCGGCTTCTGGAGCTGGCCCTTCTTTTCAGTTTTTGACGGGGAGGCCCTCCTTGCAGGCCTTGTTCGTTCCTTGTCATCAGGTGCGATGCTCCCTAAAAGTAGTTAATGGGGTTTGCGAGAGAACCCGGCGGGCAAATCTCTTACTTCATTATATATGAAAATTTGATTGCCTGCAAATGATTTGACTCAAGGGCTGAAACTGGAGTATAATAAGGCATTATTGCCCCGGTTTTAGTACATTATTATACTACATGGTTGAAATATGGAGGAGTGTTTCCGTGGAAGAACGATATCAGCATGAAAAGCTGGAGACTAAGTGGCAAGCCCGCTGGCAGGAGACAAAGGCGTATAAGGTTTACGAGGATCAGGACAAGCCTAAATACTATTGTTTGGAGATGTTCCCTTATCCTTCGGGCCACTTGCATATGGGTCATGTCCGGAATTATTCTATCGGCGACGTATTGGCCAGGTTCAAAATGATGCGGGGCTACAATGTCCTCCATCCCATGGGCTGGGATTCTTTCGGCCTGCCGGCAGAAAATGCTGCCATCAAAAACGGTACTCCTCCGGCAGATTGGACCTTGGATAATATCGCCAATATGCGGCGTCAGTTAAAAAGCATGGGCATCAGCTACGATTGGGACCGGGAGGTTGCTACCTGTCTGCCGGATTATTACCGCTGGACCCAATGGCTGTTTTTGCAGTTTTATAAAAAGGGCCTGGCGTATAAAAAGCTGGGTTATGTGAATTGGTGTCCCGATTGTGCCACCGTATTGGCCAATGAGCAGGTGGTGGAAGGAGCCTGTGAGCGCTGCAGCTCCACTGTAGAGAAGAAGGCTCTGGAACAATGGTATTTTAAAACCACGGCCTACGCCCAGGAGCTTTTGGATAGCCTGGAAGATCTGCCGGGCTGGCCGGACAAGGTCAAGACCATGCAAAGCAATTGGATTGGCAGAAGCGAAGGGGCCCAGTTGATTTTTGAGGTGGCGGAAACCGGCGACCGGGTACCGGTGTACACTACCCGGCCGGATACGATATTTGGCGTTACCTATATGGTGTTGGCCGCCGAACATCCTTTGGTGGAGAAAGTTATTGCCGGCACATCTTATGAAGAATCGGTCCGGGATTTCGTCCGCAAGGTGCAAAAACTGACGGATGTGGACCGTACTTCTACCGAAGTGGAGAAAGAAGGCGTCTTCACCGGCGCCTATGTTGTCAACCCAGCCACAGGAGAGAAGGTGCCTCTGTGGGTGGGCAATTATGTGCTGCTGGATTATGGTACCGGCGCCGTCATGGGCGTACC
Organism: Clostridiales bacterium; assembly: GCA_038562165.1. Lineage (GTDB taxonomy): Bacteria > Bacillota > Peptococcia > DRI-13 > UBA5745 > WRMS01. The sequence goes on from JBCFAO010000004.1 coordinate 15,094, forward strand.
GGCCCATGATGAAAGAGACTTCGTTTTTGCCAAGAAATACCGTCTGCCCATGAAGTTGGTTATTCAGCCGGCGGGGGAGAATTTATATGTGGAGACATTAAGGGAAGCTTATGTGGATGAAGGCTTCATGGATAATTCCGGACAGTTTGACGGCCTGACCAACCAAGAAGGCAAGCGGCAAATCGTGGACTGGCTGGAGCAAAAAGGCTTGGGTAAGCGGCAAATTAATTTCCGCCTGCGGGACTGGCTGATCTCCCGTCAGCGCTACTGGGGTGCTCCAATCCCTATTGTCTATTGTCCCGAATGCGGACCTCAGCCGGTGCCTGAGGATCAGCTGCCGGTAGAGCTGCCGCTGAATGTGGAATTTCGTCCTACCGGGGAATCACCGCTGAACCATTATCCTTCCTTCCATGAGACCGTTTGCCCCAAATGCGGCGGCAAGGCCCGGCGGGAAACGGACACCATGGATACCTTTGTTTGCTCTTCCTGGTATTTTCTGCGCTATACGGATCCCAAAAATGATCAGGAGGCTTTCAGCCGCAGTAAAACCGACTATTGGATGAACGTAGACCAGTACATCGGCGGTGTGGAGCATGCTATTCTCCATCTGATGTATGCCCGCTTTTTTGTCAAAGCTTTGCGGGATATGGGGCTGGTAGGCTGTGACGAGCCTTTCCAAAACCTGCTGACTCAAGGCATGGTGCTGATGAACGGCTCGAAGATGTCTAAGTCAAAGGGCAATACGGTAAGCCCGGAAGAAATCATTAAGAAATACGGCGCCGATACCGCCCGTCTCTTTATTTTGTTTGCCGCTCCGCCGGACCGGGATTTGGAGTGGAGCGAGCAGGGCGTGGAGGGCGCTTACCGCTTCCTCAACAGATTATGGCGTATTGTGGCCCTTTCTTTGCAAGAATGCCCCGAATTAAAATCCCCTTCACCCAGGCCTGAGGTCTCCCTTTTGCCAAAAGCAGAAAAAGATATTTTGCGGGTACTCCACAGCACCATCAAAAAAGTGACGGAGGATGTGGAGAACCGCTTCAATTTCAATACCGCCGTCAGCGCTATCATGGAGCTGGTCAACGCCTTGTACCAGTACAAGGATAAGGGAGAGATGAATCCCGGCGTCATGAGGGAGTGTTTGGAGCAGTTGGTACGCCTGGCAGCGCCTTTTGCACCTCATATTGCGGAAGAGCTTTGGCAGGAGATGGGAGGCCAGCATAGCGTCCACGCCCAGGCCTGGCCTGCTTATGATGAGGCAGCCTTAGCCAAGGAGGAAATTGAAGTGGTCTTCCAGGTCAACGGCAAGGTCAGAGGCCGCTTGACGGTGCCGGCCTCCATGGAGCAAAGTGAGGTTCAGGAAACGATTTTGGCTATGGACCGGGCCAAAGAGGCTATCGGCAATAAGACGGTGGTCAAAGTAATCAGCGTACCCGGCAAGCTGGTCAATATTGTAGTAAAGTAAATAATATAGCATAAAAAATGCAGAACCTTTGATTCCCGGCTAAAACCGGGGTCAGAGGTTTTTGCTTTAGCGTATGGTAATCGGGATATTTGTTATACTAAATTTGTGCAGAATTCCTTGGCCAATAAGACCTGCAAAAGGAGGTTGATACAAATGAGACGCTATCTGCAATGCGCCGACCGGTATATCAAGAAAATGGGTGTCTGTGATATAGCTTTACTAAAAGGCTGTATGATGTCTTTGGGCATGCTGGCTGGATTATCGGTGGCTCTGCCTTTCAGGAGAAAAGCCAGAAACTGTGCAACGCTGCTTTTTGTCATGACTTATGTTCCTTTGATGACCGGCTTTTTTCACCATATTCGGGAGGATGTGGCTGTAAAAAAGAGGGTGGAGGAACAGGAGTAGATTGGTTTTGTTTTTGATAAAAGGCAAGGGATAGGCAGGTCCGGTTTTATTGGACCTGTCTATTTTTTTATAGGCGGAGGATTATGGTTACCAAATAGAAAGAGCCGGAATAAAATATGGCGTGTAAGCAAAGGCGCTTGCTCCTTTTTGGGGCGGCGCCTTTTATTTTTTAGAATTGAGGTGTCGAAATGTGCGGTATTGCAGGCTTTTGTGATTTTCAGGGGGATTTTACCCATGATAAGGACCGCTGGACCAAGGTTCTGATTGCAATGAGAGAAGCAATTGCCCATCGGGGCAAGGATCAAACGGGAGAATACCTGGATAAAAATATTGGCCTCTCCCACACCCGGCTGTCGATCCGGGACTTGTCAGGGGGACGGCAACCCATGTTGCGGCAGGTACAAGGAGCCGGTTATGGGATTGTTTACAATGGGGAGGTTTATAATACAGATGAACTTATGCCCCAACTGAAACAAAAAGGATATGTCTTTGAAACCACCAGCGACACCGAGGTGATTCTTTATGCCTATATGGAATATGGTCTTGATTTTGTGTCGAAGCTTAATGGTATTTTTGCTTTTGCCATTTGGGATGGCAAAGAAAATAGGTTGCTCCTCTATCGGGACCGGGTTGGTGTTAAGCCGTTGTTCTACACAGTAAAGAATAACGGGCTTGTGTTTGGTTCGGAGATCAAGGCCTTGTTTTGTCATCCCCAAATAAAGCCCCAAGCGGATAGGGACAGCTTTAGAGAAATATTTGGCCTGGGCCCGGCCAGATCTGCCGGCTGCGGTGTATTTAAAGGAATAAATGAGATAAAGCCCGGCTGCTTTGCTATATTTTCAAGGGAAGGCTTTCGGGAGCACACTTACTGGAGTCTAAAGGCTATGCCTCATACCGATAGCTACAAAGAAACCGTGGATAAGGTATCTTATCTGGTGCGGGACGCCGTTAGCCGGCAAATGGTTTCCGATGTGCCGGTGTGCAGTTTTTTGTCCGGCGGCATCGATTCCAGTATCGTTACGGCGGTGGCGTCAAATTTTTTGCAGGCTCAAGGCACAAGGCTTAATACTTTTTCCTTTGACTTTGCCGGTAATGATAAGTATTTTCGGGCCAACAAATTTCAACCCAGCCGGGACCGGCCCTATGTGGATAAAGTATTGGCCTCTTATCCCCTGCACCACACTTATTTGGAATGCGATGAGACCAGGCTGGTGGATATGCTGCCCGCAGCCTTGCAGGCCAAAGATCTGCCGGGGATGACCGATGTGGATGCGTCGCTGATGTATTTTTGTTCTCTTGTCAAAAAACACAACAAAGTGGCATTAACAGGCGAGGCTGCAGATGAGATTTTCGGCGGATATCCCTGGTTTTATCGTGAGGAACTCTTGAACACAGAGGGCTTTCCCTGGTCCCCGGACTTGTCTGCCCGAACAGTGCTGCTGCGGGATGAGCTGGTTGCCGCCCTTGATCTGGAAGACTATGTGAGACAGCGCTATGAGGAGTCTTTGCAAATGGTGCCCTATCTCGGCGGCGAAAGACCTGAGGAAGCATCCAGACGCAAAATCACTTGTCTCAATATACGCTGGTTTATGCAGACCCTGCTGGATCGCATGGACAGGGCAAGTATGGCCTGGGGGCTGGAAGCCCGGGTGCCCTTTACCGACCACCGGATTGTGGAGTATCTTTACAACGTTCCCTGGAGCATGAAATACCGGAAGGGTATGGAAAAAGCGCTGCTTAGAGAGGCTTGCAGTGACCTTCTGCCGGAGGAACTGCTTTTTCGCAAAAAAAGCCCCTATCCGAAAACTTATAATCCGGAATACGAAAAGCTCCTGGCTCGGAAGCTGCAGCAGGTTTTAAAAGACCGGAATGCTCCGGTGAATAGATTTGTAGATAGGCGCAAAGCGGAAGCTTTCCTGTCGGCGCCGAAGGATTACGGAAAACCATGGTTTGGGCAGCTTATGGCAGGTCCGCAGATGATCGCCTATTTGCTGCAGGTAGATGATTGGATGAAGCGCTACAATGTGGGCTGAGATGAGGCATTGCGTTAAACTCTGGAGCCGGGCATTACGCCGAAATCGCCCTGGTAAATCTCCGGCACGGCCATATCCAGCAGCAGGCTGGCTCTAAAAATGCTGCCGGCTCCAAAACGCTGCCGCAGCTGATCCGTGACGGCCTCCAGCTTTTCTTCCTGCTGCCGCCGGTCCTCACCGCCCCATAAGCACTGCTGGAGGGGGATGTCGTCATGGATCAGGCTGCCGGCCTGCAGGCTTAAAGCCCGGATGGGCGTCTGCCAATCGTGGTGCTTGCGCAGAAGGGCCAGGGCCTCATCCACAAGGAGTTGGGCGGAGCGGCCTGCCGGCTGCAAGGGGCACTGGCAGGAGCGAAAAGAGAGATCAGGCCTGCGGATAATTAAAGAGAGGGATTGGGCCAAAAAGCCGCTTTCACGAAGACGGCGGGCTACCCGCTGGGCAAGAAAATGGAGGATTTGCAAAGCCTCTTTCTCATTGCGCAAATCCCGGGTGCAAGTGATGCCGTGGCCTACGCTTTTGGCTTCGGCCATGGTCTCCAAAGAAAGCACGGGGCTCTCATCCCGGCCATTGGCATAGTCCCAGAGCTTGCGGCCATTAATGCCGAAGAGCTTTTCCAGCATGACGGGAGAAGCTTGGGCCAGCTGGCCGATGGTATATATGCCGTAACGGTCCAAAGTAGTTTTGGTGGAGCGTCCCACCATCATCATGTCATTGACCGGCAAGGGCCAAAGCAGAGAGCGGTAATTTTCCCTGGTGATAACCGTGGTGCCGTCAGGCTTCTTAAGATCGCTGCCCAGCTTGGCAAAGATCTTATTAAAACTGACGCCTACGGATATGGTGAGGTCATGGTCTTTCACCAGCTGCCGCAAACGGTCGGCAATATCCCTGCCGCTGCCGAAGAGGTGGCTGCTGCCGGTGACGTCTAACCAGCATTCGTCGATACCAAAGGGCTCCACCTGATCGGTAAACGTCCTGTAAAGCTCCTGAATCTCCTTGGAAAGCCTCGTATACTGAGAAAAATCCGGCGGTACCGTCACCAGGCCGGGGCACTTTTGTTGGGCCTGCCAAAGGACTTCTCCTGTTTTAACGCCATATTTCTTGGCCTCCTCGCTTTTGGCCAGGACGATACCGTGGCGGTGAGCGGGATTGCCGCAAACCGCCAGAGGAAGGCCTTTGAGCTCCGGATTTTGCCGGCAAGCCGCCGTAGCATAAAAATTATTCAGATCGCAATGTAAAATGACTCTATCTGTCTCCATCAGGGATCGCCTCTGAATGTATAATGGAATATATTGACGGAACGGAGATTCCCCTATATAATGAAAAGCAGAAATATCGTTCATCTTTATCATACCCGGCTTACAGAAAAAGTCAATGCTTTCCGGAAAAATATTTCCGGTTCCCTGAAGAGTTTGTTCAGGTTGAAGGAGGGAGACAGGGATGAGTTTTGGAGAGAAATTGCGGTCTTTAAGGCAGGAAGCCGGCATGTCCCAAGCGGAACTGGCCCGGCGTTTGGGAGTGACGGAGCGTTCCATTCATAATTATGAGGCTAATGCCAGATACCCCAAAGGCCAGGGCGTATTGCGGGGAATTGCCGCCACTTTTGGCGTCACCGCCGATTATCTTGTGGATGATACGATTCCCTTGCCGGCGGATAAACAGCAGAAAAAGGATAAGCCCTCCCGCCGTGAGGAGGCCAGCGATTTTCTGTCTGCTGCCGGTGAAGCTTACGGCAGCAAAGGCCGCAAAGAGGCTGCCCGGCTGTTGGAGGAGGCGGGGATGATGTTTGCCGGCGGCGAGCTGTCCGAAGAGGATAAAGACGCTTTTTTCCAATCCATTACCCAGGCTTATTTTGCCGCTAAAAATAAGGCTCGGGAGAAGTTTGGCCAGAAAGAGAAGAAGTCCTTTTGATTGCCAGGATCATCAAAGACACCGAAAAATTGTTAAAAGAGCTAGGGAGCCGGGATCCTAAAGATCTAGCGGCTCATTTTGATGTTTCTTTAAGGGAAGATGCCTTGGGCAGCTTAAAGGCCTACATTTTTTTTCAATCCCGGGTGGCCGTGATTTGCTTAAATTCCTCTTTGCCCGAGGAGCTGCGGCCCACCGTCGTTTGCCACGAAATGGGCCATTATCTTTACCACCAGAAACTGGCCAAAGGCCATACCTTCCAAGAGAGGCAGCTCTTTTCTCCCCAGTGTAGCAGCGAGTACGAAGCCAACTTATTTGCCGCTGAGTTTTTATTGGAAGACGAAGAGGTCTGGGAAAAGCTGAAAGCCGGCGGCGATTTGTTTCGGGTAGCTTCAGAGCTGAGCGTACCGCCGGAGTTGCTGGACTTCAAATTAAAGCTGATGCATTACAAAGGATACGAGGTGCATAGCTGTCTGCAGGCTGCGGGAAATTTTTTGAAGTGAAGAAAAGAGTGGCGGCGTCCGGCAGCTAAAAAGGCTATTGCAGATTGAGCAGTCGGCAAATGGAATACACCAGGGGATGTTTCAAATTTGAAAAACCAAATTTGAGACATTCCCTTTTCTCAGCGGATCTAACCTAAATCTGCTCTTAACTGCTCAGAAATCGAAATAGTGCCGTTGCCAGCCCCCAAATGATCCGAGATGCTCAAAAAACAGGGGGTGTGCGACAGCCGAAACCCCATTCGGGCTAAAAGCAGAGGCTAACTGCTCAAAAGGTGCCAGGTTTGCGACAGAATTCAGGACAGTTTTGGCAAGTTGAGGAGAATTTGACCGCACACCTTATGTTTTTGAGCATCTGGAGTGCCAAAAGAAGAGTGGAGCGGTCAAAATGACCGCACATCTAGAGGGCACTGAAAAAGTCGCTCATATTTTCAGCCTCTGCACAAAATTCGAGGTAGTGCAATAGTCCCGGCATTAAAGATGGTGGTTCGATCTGCCCTCGACACTAAATGTAGGCAAAAAACAGAGATCAGTGCCATGAAACTCGAAATCTCGATTAGTAATCTATAGCTAATATGTGCACTACCTCAAATTTTGTGCATTTAGTTCGACGACACGTCAGCTTACCCGACTTTTTCAGTGCCCTCGCACACCTGCACTTTTTTGAGCAGTTAGTGGCAAACGGAGCGAAGGCCCCTTTGAATCTGTTTTGGAATCCCTTAGAATGCGAAATGGGCTTTTTATATTCAATTAAAATGTAAAAAGTATTTGACATATTTAATGAGAAGTGTTATGCTCTAAATGTAAAAAGTGTTTTACATAATTTCGGCTTAGGAGGATTTGTATGGATTGGTTATTGATTGGACTAAGCGGCGTGTTTATCCTTTTGACAGTATTGATTATAGCGTTTTTAGTTTCATTGTCAAAGCAAGGTGATGAAAGATATGAGCATATAAAAACAAAAGCTATGGTGATTTCCTTTTATGCAACAGTTGGCGTTTTGATTGGAAATCTTGGTCGGGCTATTTTCAACATTGGCAACCAAACAAATGGTTTTATATCTAATCTAAGTTTGCTAATAGTTGTAGCCGTTATATTTTTAGCTTCTTTAGTCTGGCAAAAAAGAAAATATGGTGGTTAATAATGAAAAACCATATTCGGGATTTACGGAAAGAAAAGAAGCTATCCCAAGATGAGTTAGCAAAACTCTGTAATGTTACCCGGCAAACAATTAACGCCATAGAGAACAATAAATATGACCCGACTTTAATATTGGCGTTTAGGTTAGCCTATCTGCTGCAAACAACGGTAGATGAATTATTTGAGTTTGGACAGTAAAAAACCCTTATTGCGGTTTATCGTTAATGTTGAGTAATGTCAAAAGGCGGATCAAAATGAGCCCACATGTTTGTCTTTCTCTGATTTTACAGCTCATAGAATAAGCCCGCTGCCCATTGCCGTTACCACTGCCTTTGCCCTCCGGCCCGGCAGGTTCCGGCTAAGCAGTGGGCAGCCACTGGACTTTCCGGTAGTACAGCCAAAGGCAAAGCGCTGCTCCGGCCCAGGAAAGGGGAAAAACGGCAATAACGCTTGAGGCTGACGGAAAAAATTCCATTACCGGATAAAGCAGAGCCGTCCGCAGTAAACAGAGATTCAGCAAGACAATTACCATTGGAGGAAGGGTTTTGCCTGCGCCCCGAATGGTGGAGCCCAGCACCTCCAGGATAGCGTAAAAGAAATAAAAAGGAAAAGCGATGAGGGCCAGGCGCCGTCCAATGGCAATAACATCGGCGTCGTTGGAAAATAAGGCGAAGGCTTTGGCAGACAGCAGCAAAGTGATAAGGCTGAGAGCGATAGTTGTGCATATGCTAATGACAAGGCCGGTTTTGACCCCCTGCCGCACCCGGTCTGTTTTTCCTGCGCCGATGTTCATGCTGGTGAAAGTAGTGGCGGCCTGGCCAAAGGCCAGAATAGGCAAATAGATAGAAAGCTCTACCTGGAAATAGGCGGTGAAGGCTGCAATGCTGTCCACCCCAAGGCCGTTGATATGGTATTGGACGACCAGGTTGGACAGGGTGATGACCATAGACTGTACGCCTGCCGGTATGCCTATGTACAGTATTTTTTTGAATATGGCTGTATCGATGAGGATTTTCCTGAGAGTCAGGCTATAAGCGCTGTCCAGTTTCGTGAGTCGCCGTAAAACCAAAACCGCCGCCAGGGTTTGGGAAAAAAGGATAGCAATAGCCGCACCCTTTAAGCCCCAGTCTAAAAACCAGATAAAAAGGGCATTGGTACCGATATTGCTTAAGCCGCCAATAAGTTGATATACCATCGGCGACTTAGAATTACCCAAAGCCCGTAAAATGCCGGCGCCCATATTATAGCTCACCAAAGAGACTAGGCTGAGAAAGTAAAACCGCAGATAATCAGCCGCCTGGTCTAAGATGCCGGCAGGGGTATTCAGCAATCCCAGCAGGAAAGGGGTCAGCAGATAGCCTAAAACCGCCAAAAAAGCGCCGCCAGCCAGGCTGACCGTCATTGACGTCTGAATGGCTTTCTTAAGGCTAGTCTCATTGCCGGAACCAAAAAACTTGGCGGCAACAATACCGGCGCCAACGCTCATCCCCGTAAAAAAACCCACCACGCAGGAGACCAGCAGACTGCTGGCACCTACGGCTGCGGAAGCCTCTTTGCCAAGGATATGACCCACAAAAATGAGGGAAAAGGTGCTGTAAAGCTGCTGAATCAAACTGCTGCCCAGCAGAGGCAAAGCAAAGAGGATCAGACTTTTTCCAATAGGGCCTTCGGATAGATTTTTATTGGCCGTTTCGTTATCTTTTATCATATAAAACCATAAGCCGCCGGAGAATCACCGGGATTGGCTGCCATTCCCGCATCATTAATAAAAGATAATGCCCTCATCCATAGCGAAATATTCGACATTGGCCTGGTTAACGGTGAGTAATTGATTAAACAAATTGTAAAAGATATTGTTGTTTGTCCCTGATAAACTTATAGCACAAAGTCAGTCTGCTGAGTTATACTTATGGCAAAGGATTAATATCGACCACTGGTTCAGGTGATGATAAGGAGGCGGCAATGAGAATAAAATTACCCTTTACCCTTTTTCATAAAATCATAGAAGGGCTGTGCTTCCTGGTGTTTTTGGGCTCGCTGATCTATCTGGCGGTAAACTGGCGGTTTATACCGGATAGCGTACCCACCCACTTTAATGCTGCCGGAGCGGCCGACGCCTGGGGCGGCAAAAATTCATTGATTATATTGATTGCTGTTGATGCAATGCTCTATATTGTAATGACGGCGGCCAGCCTGTTTCCTGCTGCCTGGAATGTGCCGGTAAGGATTACGCCGGAAAACAGCTTGCGGGTATTGCCCTTGATAAAGGATATGCTTTCCCTGACCAAGCTCTACATTCTGGTTATGTTCGGCTATCTGATCGTAGCCGCATCCCGGGCTATGCCTTTGGGGGCCTGGTTTTTGCCGCTGGTTCTTGTTTTGCTTTTGGGTACGAATGTTATTTATATTATTTTGGCCAGAAGGGCGGCGAAAGGCTTATGAACATCAGCGTTTTTGATGTTATTGGGCCTATTATGGTGGGCCCTTCCAGTTCCCACACCGCCGGCGCCAACCGCTTGGCCCGTATTGCCCGTCTCATTGCCGGCAAAGCTTTTTCCCGGGTTTCCTTCGGTTTATATGGCTCCTTTGCCAAAACCTATCGGGGTCATGGCACGGATAAAGCCCTGGTGGCCGGAGCCCTCGGTTTTAAAGAAGATGACGAGCGTTTGTCCCAGTCCTTTGCTTTAGCAGAAGCAGCGGGCATCGCCTATGATTTCTATGAGGCGGAGTTGGAAGGCTACCACGAAAATAGTGTGATTATTACCTTTTACAATCAAGATGAGGCCATTGCCGAGGTTATCGGCTCTTCCACCGGCGGCGGCGGTATTCTGATTTGCTCCATTAACGGCTTTGAGACTGAGTTTACGGCCCAGTCCTCCACGCTGGTAATCCGCCAATATGATAAGAAGGGCGTCATCAGCAACATCACTCATGTATTGGCAGAAAACAATATTAACATAGGAATTATGAAGGTTTCCCGCAAAGCTAAAGGCGGTATTGCCTGCTGCATCATTGAAACCGACAGCCCCTTGCTGCCGGAGGTAGTGGCTGCCATCGGCAAAGCCGAAGGGGTAATCAGCGTTCAGGCCATCAACCCTTTAGTTGAAGATGAAGGGGAAGCAGGAACTTTAGCCAATGGCGGCGGTGGGATTCGGGAGCAGGGAGAGCCCGGCAAGGCCGGATATAGCAATATAGCGGATTTGCTGCGGCTAGCCTCTGAGGGCGGTCTGCCCTTATGGGCGCCGGTGCTGCAAAACGAGATGGAGTTGGCGGGCCTTGATGAGGCCGCTATTTTCAAGAAGCTGGACCAGCATTATGAAGTGATGCTGCAGGCTGCCGGGCGGGCTGCCCTCACGTCTTTTTCAATTAAAGACAGCTTAATTGGGGGGCTGGCCCATCAGCAAAATACCTATGCCCTTCAGGGCGAAGGGATCAGCGGCAGTTTTATCAATAAAGTGATGGCCAGGGCATTGTCCTGCAGCGAAGTCAATGCCTCTATGGGCAGGATTTGTGCGGCCCCTACCGCCGGCTCCTGCGGCATCTTGCCCTCGGTACTGATTTCCTTAGGGGAAAAATATGGACTTGCCCGCCGGCAAATTCTGGAGGGACTGCTTACGGCTGCCGGCATTGGCGCCGTTATTACCTGCAATGCCACCGTGGCCGGCGCAGAGGGAGGCTGCCAGGCGGAGTGCGGTTCTGCCGCAGCCATGGCCGCGGCCGCCGCGGTGCAGATGGCCGGCGGTACTGCAGCCATGGCGGTACAGGCGTGCAGCCTGGCCCTGATCAATGTTATGGGTTTGATTTGCGACCCGGTGGCAGGCCTTGTGCAAATGCCTTGTGCTCAGAGAAATGCTTCCCAGGCAGTTAATGCTCTGATCAGCGCCGATTTGGCTTTGGCCGGTATGTTTAGCATTATCCCCGCCGACGAGGTGATTCAGGCTATGTATAAAGTGGGCTGCCAGTTGCCTGAGGCTTTAAGGGAAACGGCTATGGGAGGTATAGCGGCCACAGCCACCGCTAAGGAAATTACCTGCCGGATGTTTGCACCGAGGCCGGGGGCGGCGGTGGAGAAATAGGCGCTGCGGCGATATTTAAGCCGACGATATTTAAGCGGGTGGCATTTAACCCTGCATTTGACCTGACTTACTGAGGAATTCCGCTATACACGGCGTGGGCATGGAGCTCACGCCATTTTGTTGTCTGCATAAGTGAGCAAAATTTTCGGTTGCGGGGAGGGCACTGAAAAAGTCGGGCAAATCACAGGCCTTATACTTATACGTCAGCCCACGACGGTCAGCTTGGCCGTTTGCCGGGCCTGACTGCTCAAAATTGCAGGTTTGTTACCGTTCGCAATGGCTAACTGAGCAAAAATGCAGGTTTGTATGCCTCTAAATCCCTGCTTTGGCACATATTTGGCCCATAAATGGCCTGAAACCATATTTTCAGGCAAAAATGCAGGTTACAAACTTGCGTTTTTGCACAAAACACGTGAGTTGATGATACAACTTGCATTTTTGCATAAAACAGACCATCTCCATGAGGATCCTGAAAAGTCTTTCAACTTTTTCGGATTTAGACGACGTGATCAGTTTACGCGACTTTTTCAGTGCCCTCGGTTTGTAGATACCCCCTGAGGCTCAAAAATCAGGCAGAGATGTATGCTTTGGCTGTATCCAGCGTCCTGGCAGAAACAATTCACTATCAAACCCCCAAAAATGCTTAAAGCTATCTCATATTTCTTGTGATCGGGTCTCCCGACGATGACAAACCTGCAAAATTGCGCAGAATTGAACTTCGACAAGCTAGCCACCCCCCCGCCGGTGGGGCGGCAATCCCTTTACATTAGGCATAGGCCAAAAGGGTTTACCTACTTATTCCCGCCGAAGGAAGTCTATAAATCTCAGCCGAGCTGGCCAACTCTTTTCCGGAAAAGCCCCTGGAAACGGCAGAACTGGAAGAAGAAATCCGCTATATCAAAGAGCTAGAGGAAGTCCTTAAGCAGCGGCTGGAAAGAAAAAAGGCTCGGAAACTGAGGGATAACATAGCGAAAATGCTCATGGACTCACGCGCTGCAAGTATGTGGGCTTATTCGGTATGCAAATCTAGATGTATTTCACGGCTTTTGTGGCCAATGTAAAGCGGATTATCCGGTTAAAGGAGTTGGAGACAGCGCAATAAACGCTTCTTCCTTTAACTTTTCACCAAATTGATCATCCTTTTTCGCTGAATTTAGAAGAAGATAAAATTTACCTCTTCCAAAGGGGTGATTTTTCAGTGTTCTCATACAGACCTGAAATTTTGCACAAAATGGGATGTCCAGCCACGTACAAAGGGGGGCAATTATGCCCAAAAGCACCAAAATGTTTTTGGGCAGGCAATCTTATATGTAAAAAAATATATTTTATGGGAAATATTTGAAGGAAAAAGCGATCTGGTCGCGAAATAGATATAGCGATGATGGAAGAGGGGGTAAAAGGGCGACAGAAAGGCGGTGGCGGGGATGAATCAGTTGCAGAGGATTGGTTTAACGGGCATGACGATTTTATTATTGATAGGATTTTGGGCAGGTTTGTGGTATCAGGGTCAGAGAAAAGGCGGAGCGGTAGTGTTGGCGGCGGCTGGGGAAGAGCTGGCTGACGGGCTAAATGGCGAACCGGCTGCAGAAGGTGAGGCAGCGAGGGATCAAGAAGCTGTGGCAGGGTGGCCGGAAGGACTGGCAGGGCTGGCGGCGGGAGAGACTGTATCCGGCAAAGGACGGCAGCCAAAGGCAATGGTGAATCTTAAAGATGGAGAAGCTACGGAGGGCTCTGAGCTGGCTTCGGCAGGTTTTGGGTCAGCAGCTTTTGGTACGGCAGGCCCGGGTATAGCCGCAGATGGCTCAGACTTGCCCGAACCAGGAGGGCAAGCCGGCCTTCCGGCCTATGGTGAAGGGGATATGGCTGTTCACGTAGTGGGTAAAGTGGCTTCTCCCGGTTTATATTTTTTGCCGCCGGGCAGCAGGATTTATGATGCTGTGATGTTGGCGGAGCCGGAAAGGGATGCGGATTTGGGCAGGATCAATCTGGCTCTGCCTCTAGAGGATGGCATGCAGATACGGGTACCGGTCATCGGCAAACCTTCTGCTTGGGAGGATGACGCCTTGATCGTAAGAGCCGATGATAATAATTATGAGCTATGGCAGGAAAACGGTCAAAGCCAGACCGCAGCAAAAGGAAAAATCAATATTAACAAAGCCACGGCAGCGGAATTGGAGACCTTGCCCGGCATAGGCCCTGCCTATTCCCGGCGCATCATTCAGTACCGGGAGGAAAAAGGCGGCTTTCGCACAGCAGAAGATTTGCTGAAGGTGAAGGGGATTGGCCGGGCCAAAATGGAGGAGCTAAAGGATCTGGTATGCTGCTCCTAAAAGATGTTTTACCGGAACCAGCCCTGGCATTATGGACGGCTGCTTTTGTGGCAGGGATTGCGGCCGCCGGCCTTATAGACTTTAACCTGCCGCCTTTGGCGGCTCTTGCCTTAGAGTTGATGGCTATTCTGGCTTATTTCTTTTATTTTAGCCTTAGCGCCGGCAGACGGCGGCAAAATCTGGCCATGCAAGCAGAAGAAGTAAAAAGATTAGGCCTCTGGCTGGGGCGGTTTTTTATGCTCCTTTGGTTTTGTCTGGGCTTTTTACAGCAAGGCGCCGCTGCCTGGCCCCGGGGAGCGGCTGTTTTGTCTGAAGGATTATATCTGTCAGGCAAAGGGGTTATTGAGGAATGCAAAGTTTTGGAAGCGACGGCTTACCAGGGGCCGGGTTTTCAGTTGGTTTTGCGGTTAGTAGATCATGGCGGCGAGGAGGAAAATCAAAAAAGCGGGGCCAGGCCGGCGCTGCTGCCGTGGCAGGGACGGGAGCAGCAGCAAAGCCAAGGGCAGCAGCAAAACCAAAACCAACAGCAAATGCAAAAGCTCTGGCAGAGACAAAAACGCTTTTTACTGACAGTTAAATTCTCTAAAGGGCCGGAGGAAGAAGCAAAGGCACTGTCCTTTAGCCGCCAAAGCTTGAGAGGAGCCCTTATCGCTTTTACTGCGGAATTAAAGCAAACGGAAGAGCCGGGCAATCCCGGCCAATTTGATTATGGCCGCTATTTGCAGACAAAAGGTATCTATTGCCGGGGCCAGGCTTTAGGTGAGCAGGTTTTTATAATCAAAGAGCCTTATATTTATCAGCGTCTGCTGTCAACTTTGCGCCATTATTTTAAAAATCAGGTAGAACGATACCTTGATCAGAAAGCAGGGGCCGTGATTGCCGGTTGCTTTCTTGGGGATCAGTCCTTCATGGCCCGGCAGGATCAAAATACTTACCGGCAGGCCGGTATTGCCCATTTGTTTGCCGTTTCCGGCACTCATGGCGGCATTTTGCTAAGCCTGGCCCTTCATGCGGAGCGGCTGGGGCCTTTGCGGCAGCGAAAGCTGTTGAGTCGGTTTTTTGCCCTAATGCTTCTGTTTTTTTATCTTAGCCTGACCGGGTTCCCTTTATCGATGTGGCGTACCTTTCTTATGGCCGCCATGATGCAAGGAGCTACGGTTTTAGGCCGCCGGGGCAAAACGGCCAATGCTTTGGCCGCAGCGGCGCTAATTATGCTCTGGCTGCGGCCCCAAAGCCTTTTTAACGCCGGCTTCCAGCTATCCTTCGGTGTTACTTGGGGCTTAATCCATTTAGGCCCTTGGCTGCAAAGGCGTTTGCCGGGCTGGCTTGCTATTCCCTTAGCGGCCCAACTGGCGGCTATGCCGGCCCAAGCCTTCTGGTTTTATCAGTTGCAGCCCCTGGGCTTCCTGGTCAATGCCTGGGCTGTGGCTTTGATGCCACCGATTTTACTCTTGTCGGGACTTGCCGCCTTAGCCGGTCTTGCCGGTTCTCTGGCGGCCCAGCTATTTTGGCAGGCTCCCGGCTTTCTGGCTTTGCTTCTTGACCGCTCCGCCAGCCTTTGGACAGCTTTACCTTTTTCCTCTGTAAATATAAAACTGATGCCTTGGCCCGCCTATATTTTATGGGCTATGGCTTTGTGGATTTTGCCCGGCTTAGCAGTTAAAGAGACGGCAATCACCAAGTGGCTTTACCAGAGGCGGAAGCTAAAATACCGGCAACAGAATTGGCAGCACTGGCAGGAGTGGCGGTTGGAAAAGCAAAGGCAGATCAAAGAAAAACAGGGCAGGAGCGGAAAAAAGCATACAGAAGGTCGGGGCCAGAGCCAGGGTCAGAGTCAGGAGCAGGGAGAGAGTCAGGATCAGGGTGACAAAAGCTTTCCCGCCGCTTTTCAGCCTCAGCCGGCCAAACCGGACCTGCTCTGGTCATTATGGCAATGGCGGCGCCCCGCCTGTGCAGCGGCGGCTATATTAGGCTTTGCCCTTTGGCTGTTTTTGCCTAAAGCCTTGGCCATTCATGTTTTGGATGTGGGCCAGGGGGACGGTATAGTATTGACGATGCCTTCCGGCAGTGTTTGGTTGGTAGACGGCGGCAGCAGCAGCGTTAAAGAGTTGGCCGCTTATCGGCTGGAACCTTTTTTGCGCAGTCAGGGCGTCAATAAGCTGGACTTTCTCTTGGCCAGCCATACAGACGAGGATCATATTTCGGGACTAAGGGAGGTTTTGGAGCGCTGGCCTGTGGGGACTTTGGTTCTGCCGCCTCAGGCAGCGGCAGAGGAAGCAGGCCGGGAACTTCTTGCCATTGCCGAAAAAAGGCAGATAAAGGTAGTCTATCTGTCAAAAGGCCAAATAATCAAAGACGGCAAGGCGGAGCTGCTCTGTTTGAACCCTCATCAAAATTTTAGCCGGTTTAATGTGAATGAAGATTCTCTGGTATTGGAGCTGCGTTATAAAAAATTCTCGTTGCTATTGACAGGGGATATAGGCAGTCAAACGGAAGAAGAACTGGCATCCCAATGGAAAAGAGCCAGCGTATTGAAGGTAGCTCACCATGGAGCCGGCGGCAGTACGGGCAAGTCCTTTCTGGACAAAGTGGAGCCAAAAGTCGCCATCATTTCCTGCGGCAGCAAAAATTTTTATGGCCATCCTCATCCGGATACAATGGCCCGGCTGAAGGATACAGGGTGCTTAACCTATCTGACTATGGATCAAGGTGCGGTTAAAGTCGTTACCCGGGGCGTTAAAATGAAAGTCAGCAGCCATCGCTGATTTTGCAGCTTATTTACAGCCTGGCTCCAATGGCGGCAGTTGTATAATTTTATTGTTTAAGTGCAAGGATATTAATGGTATAATAAAGAAAAATTACTTTAAGTCGGTATTGATCAGATGCCGTCAAAAGATAGGAGGTAGTCAATATGGCCATTATTAAATTAAATGGTAAAAATTTTGAAGCAGAGGCATTAAAAGCCAACGAACCGGTTCTGGTGGACTTCTGGGCCGAATGGTGCGGCCCTTGCCGGATGCTGTCTCCTCTGGTGGATGAGATTGCCAATGAGTTGGACGGCAAAGTGAAGATCGGTAAAGTCAATGTGGATGAAGAGCCGGAATTGGCCCGGGAATATGGGGTTATGAGCATCCCCACTCTGGTAGTGCTTAAAGAGGGCAAAGTCGCCGCTTCTTCCGTGGGCGTAAGGCCTAAGGAAGAGATCATCAAGTTGCTGGAGATGTAATCGGATAAACCATGGCGGAGAAAACAGGAAAAGGCGGAGCCAAGGGGCCTGTAAGCTATGACGCTGCATTGCGGCAAATAAAAACCGGTCAAATTAAACCGGTTTATTTGCTGTACGGTGAGGAGACTTACCTGCAGGAGAGCTTTCTTAACCAGTTAAAAATGTCCTGGCTGGGGGGCGAGGCCGACGCTTTCAACACCAATCGGGAAGACGGCAGAAATATGACCCAGGCTCAAGTGGTGGATTTAGCATGCCAGTTGCCATTTTTGGCGGAGCGCAAACTGGTGCTCATCGAAGAACCGGTTTTCATTCCTTGCGGCAAAGACCAGGACAAAGGCAAAGGTGGCCCGGAGCAGGAGGGCGAAGGAGAGCTTAAGGATGGCGCCGCCACGGCAGAGGAAGACTTGACGGCAGGAAAGGCGCCTGCAGGCAAAAAAAAAGCAGCCGGCAGTCCCGTGGCCGGGTCTCAACAAGCCCTTTTATCTTATTTAGTCCAGCCCTCACCCACTACATGCTTAGTGTTGCGCTGCAGCCAGGGCAAGCCCGACCGCCGCAACAAGCTTGTGGCCGAAATCGCCAAGCTGGAAGGCTTGGTAGAAGCGGCGGCTCTTTCGGCAATGGAAATTCTGCCTTATTTGCAGAAAGCCTTGCAAGAGGCAGGCAAGGAATGCCACCAAAGCCTGTTGGAGCAAATTTCCCGGCAGCCGGGAGGTTTACGGTTTTGCCTGCAAGAGCTGGACAAGGTCATCACTTACGCCGGTACAGAGACGAAGATTACGCCGGATATGCTGAAAGCTGTACTGACGCCTAGCCTGGAGGCCAATATCTTTCGGATGGTGGATGCCTTGGGCCAGCGGCGGCGGCCCCAAGCCTTGCAGGAATTGAGGCTGCTCCTTGCCAGCGGCCAGTCGCCTTATGCCGTATTTGCGATGATGCTGCGGCAGTTCCGGCTGATTTTCCGGGCAAAAGCCTGCCTCCAGGCGGGAATGGCCAAGGGGCAGATTGCGCAAGCGCTGGGTGTGCCCCCCTTTGTAGCAGAAAAAACAGCCTCCCAAAGCAAGCAATACTCTTTTGCTGAGTTGGAAGAGGCGATGAATGTATTCTTAAATAAAGATTTAGCCATGAAAAGCAGTGCTCCCCCTGCTCAGGTTTTAGAGGATCTGGTGATTGCCCTCGCCTCCTGATGCCGCCGCTTTAAGGTTTTTATCTTGCAAGAAATCAGCTGCGCCTGCGCCGGTACCGGCCATTGCCTTGACGGCGGGGCCAACAAGAGCATATACTTTAATCATGTGAAAATGATTACTAATAAATATTTCTGTGGCTATCGTGATAGCTGACGACATTGGAGGTATGAGAATGATCAAAATCAGAGAAAAACTGTACTGGGTGGGCATCAAAGACTGGGAACTGAAAAAATTCCACGGTGATGAATTTACCACGGAAAATGGCTCCACTTATAATTCTTATTTAATTAAAGGCGACAAGAAAACGGTGCTGGTGGATACCTGCTGGGGTCCTTTCAAAGATGAGTATCTGGGCCATTTGGAAAGCACCGTAGGCTTGGCTAATATCGATTGCCTGATTTGCCAGCATACGGAGACGGATCACAGCGGCGCTATGGTAGCACTGTTGGACAAGCGGCCGGACCTGCCGGTGTATTGCACGGCCAAGGCCAAGCAATTCTTAGAGAGCCAATATCACAGAGAGTGGAACTGCACCATTATCAAGACGGGAGACAAGCTGGATATTGGCGGCTACGAGCTGCTGTTTATCGAAGCGCCCATGCTCCACTGGCCCGACAGCATGTTTACTTACATTAACGGCATGGCCACTTTGCTGCCCAATGACGCCTTTGGCCAGCATTACGTAACGAGTAAGATGTTTAATGATGAAGTGGATCAGTGCCTGTTATGGCAGGAGTGCATCAAGTACTATGCCAATATCGTTTCGCCTTATGCCAAAATGGTTAAGGCCAAGATCGACCAATTCAGAGGCCTTAATCTGCCTGTGGAGATGATCTGCCCCAGCCACGGTATTATCTGGCGGGACAAACCCATGCAGATTATCGACAAATATGAAGAGTGGTCTTTAAACTACAAAGAAGACCAGGTATTGATCGTCTACGATACCATGTGGCAGGAAACGAGGGTCATGGCTGAGGCTTTGGCCAGAGGCGTTGAGAAAACCGGCATGACGGCAAAAGTGATCAATGCCGCCCGAACCGATGAGACCCACGTCCTGACGGAAGTTTTCCGTTCCGCCGGTATTCTGGCAGGCTCGCCCACCATTAATAACGGTATTTCCCATGCCATGGCTGCCGTCATGGAAGGCATTAAGCATTTGAAACTTGTCGGCAAGCAGGGAGCAGCTTTTGGCTCTTACGGCTGGAGCGGCGAAGGCCCCGCTATTTTGCAGGCCCGTTTGGAAGAAGCCGGCGTAAAAATTGCCGGCGGTCCCCTCAAACAGGTGCATCTGCCCCGGCCGGAAGATATTGTGAAGCTGGAAGAGTTTGGCCAGCAATTTGCCGAGGGCCTAAAATAAATGACGCGAAAAAAGATCATGCTGGTTTTCGGCACCCGGCCCGAAGCCATTAAAATGTGTCCTTTAATTCTGGAATGCCAGCAGCGGCAGGCGGAGTTTGAGGTGGTGGTTTGCGTTTCCGGCCAGCATGCCCATATGCTGATGCCGGTGCTGGATTATTTTCGGATCAAGCCGGATTACGATCTGGCCGTGATGAAAGACGAACAAACCCTATCCGATATCACCGTAGCCGTATTAAATAAATTGGGGCCGGTGCTGGCTCAGGAAAAACCGGATATCCTGCTGGTTCATGGCGATACCACCACCACCTTTGCCGCAGCTTTGGCAGCTTTTTATCAGCAGATTCCCGTAGGCCACGTGGAAGCGGGCTTGCGCACCTATGATATGCTGTCCCCTTATCCCGAAGAGTTTAACCGTCATGCCGCCGGTATTTTGGCCAGCTACCATTTTGCCCCTACGGAATGGTCGGCCCAAAATCTCATCAGTGAGAAAACGGACCCCGGCCGGGTTTTTGTCACAGGCAATACGGTGCTTGACGCTATCAAAAGCACCCTGCGTCAGGATTACCACCATGAAGAGCTGGATTGGGCCAAGGATTCTTCGTTGATCTTGGTTACGGCCCACCGCCGGGAGAATCAGGGCCAGCCTATGGCCAGGATGTTTGCCGCTATCCGGCGGATAGTAGAGGACCATCCTGAAGTAAAGGTGATTTACCCTATTCACAAAAACCCCAAGGTGCGGCAGATGGCTGACCGCTATCTCCGGGATCACCGGCGCATCCATCTAATTGAGCCCTTGGATGTTTTCGATTTTCACAACTTCATGAGCCGCTGCCATATCATCCTCACGGATTCCGGCGGTCTCCAGGAAGAGGCCAGCGCCGTCAAAAAACCGGTGCTGCTGATGCGGAACACTACGGAAAGGCCGGAAGGGGTAGAGGCGGGTATTATCGAAATGGTGGGCACCGATGAGGAGCGGATATATCAGTCTGTTTCCCGGCTCCTCAAGGACCAGGAGCTTTACCAGAAGATGATCAGCGGCCAGAACCCCTTCGGCGACGGCTTTGCCTCCCGCCGCATTGCCGATATATTGGCGAAGACGCTGTAAAGATTGTAAAATCGAGTATTCATAACGGATTTAGCATCTGTTGTGAACACTCGATTTTTTTCATAAGCTGAAATGACGAGATGCGAAATACCTATCCAGGTATAAGCACAAACAAAAGGAACAGCAAGGGACAGGGTAGTAGCCTGGACCTCGCTGTTCCTTTTGTTGATTGCTTAATGGGCGGCCTCCGCCAGTTCGTCATTATATAATTTGCCCAACATCTCCAAGCTCCAATTGCCCCCGGACAAGACGGCGCCTACCTTTTCGCCGGGACGAAGAGCTATTTTTTGAGAAAGCAATGCGCCGATGCCCACACAGGCGGAAGGCTCCGCTATCAGCTTGGCACTGCGGGCCACCAGTTTGACAGCCTCCTTGATGGTCTCTTCTTCCACAATTACAAAATCGTCTACATATTTCTCGATGATCGGATAGTTTTTCTCTGCAATACGGTCAGACTCCAAAGCGTCTGCAATGGAGGGCTGGCTTTTCACCTCAACGGGATGGCCGGCCAAGCGGCTGTAGTAGTAAGCGGCGCTGGCGGCTGACTGGACTCCAATTACTCTGATGTTTTTGCCCAGCTCTTTGGCCACTGTGGCAACACCGCAAAGGAGGCCGCCGCCGCTGGCCGGCACCAGCAGGGTGTCGATGTCCGGACAATCTGCCAGCACCTCCAGAGCAACGGTGCCCTGGCCCGCTACCACCAGAGGATCGGAATCAGAGCTGATAATGCTGTAGCCTTTTTCCGCCACTTCCTGATTAACTTTTTGCCAGCGTGCGGAAAAGGGCCGGTCCCAGAGAATCACCTGGGCCCCCAGAGCCCGGGTATTTTCAATCTTTATTTTTGGGCAGTCCTCCGGTACAACCACCACCACCGGTATCCCCAGCATACGGCCCGCATAGGCGCAAGCCTGAGCATGGTTGCCGGAAGAAGTACAGATGATGCCCTTTTTAACCTCTTCGGCAGGCAGAGATAAAATCTTATTCAGAGCTCCCCGCAGTTTGAAGGCGCCGGTATGCTGAAGCATCTCAGCTTTCAGAAAAATCTCACATCCCAGGGCCTTATCCATGTTTTCTTGCCGCAGCAAGGGGGTGCGGCGGGCATAAGGGCGGATCCGTTCCGCCGCTTCCTGCACATCCTGCAGGGTCAAAATCATCTTTTCCAAAATTTGACCTCCTCATCTCGTTGATTATTCATCGGTTAGGCCAGGCAAATTTCCACAATTATCATAATTAAAGCATGTTTAGAAAAGAATTACAACTAATAGATGCCATAATAAAAAACCATAACGGTTTGTTATGGCTTTTGACTTTTTAACTTTTTTTATATGGGATTGCTAAAAGAATTGGCCCAAAAAGTGAACACCCGCTTGGCAAAAACCAAACGGGTAATTTGTTTTCTTGTTCTCTTTAAGAAGCTTTATTCAAAGCCTTGGTTAAACGGGACTTTTTACGGCTGGCGGTGTTCTTATGAATAACGCCTTTCGTCTCGATCTTGTCAATCGTTTTGATTGCCTTCACCAGCTCATCCTTGGCTTTTTCCTTATCGCCGGCTTTCAGGGCACCTTCGAAACGGCGGATAGCGGTTTTCATCATGGATCGGTAAGCAGCGTTCCGCTTAGCGCGAATACGGATCACCTGCGTACGTTTCATTGCGGATTTAATATTAGCCATGCTCTCAACTCACCTCCTTCGTTTCAGAAACAGAGCTTAACAAAGTAATGTTAACACTATCAATCCAATATTTCAAGGTTTATTTTCAGGATTTATTTTCAGGAATAAATTAAAAAAGGCGGCGTATCCATAAATAGAAGGGCGAAGGCCCGTTTTATGGTATATAAGGAGGTAGGATATGCTGCCCAGAAATTTCACTCGCATTGAGTTTCGCAAACGCCGTTTTCGCTATAGTCTGCTGGTTTTTCTTTTCATGTTTATCTTAACTTGCGTTTGGACAGGTTATATCTTACAAGGGGAAGGCAAGGCTCTTCTGGGAGCCGGCCAAGAAGAGGCACATCAATTGACCGCAGAAATACCGGGCTTGCCTTGGGTGGGAACGGAACTGATCTGGGCCGGCCGGCCTCAGAATCCGGGGGCGGCAGTCCGCCAGTTTCTCCTGGAAGCCGCTTTGCCGGGTAAAAAATACGGCGCTGAATTGCTTAACGTCTCCGGCCGGGAGACGAAAACCGACGTATTGAATTATACCGGCGTTGCCTCAGGAAAAAAAGGCTTGATTCCAAATTCTCCTTTGTCTGCCGACGCCCTGTCCGGTGCCGGCAGCGACCGGTCGTTTTTCGTCTCGGATTTAGAAGAGGATTATACTCTTTATACGGATCCTTATGCGGAAAGCTGGCCGGAATATCCCATGGATAACGTAGTATTAATTCCGGAGGGCAATCCCAGGGTTTTGATTTATCATACGCACAATAGCGAGGCTTATACCGGCGACGAAAAAAGGAAAGCCATTGGCGGCGTAATCAGCGCCGGCCGGCTGCTGACCCAGACTCTGGAAGGCGATTTCGGGATCAAGACGGCCCATTCCGAAGCGGTAAATGACAGGCCGGATTTCACCAAGGCCTATATCAATTCTCAACAGCTATTGAAGCAATACGTAAACAAATATCCCAATATGGAAGTGGTCATTGACCTCCACCGGGACGCCGGCATGAATAAACGGCAGGATACTTTGGTGAAAATAGAGGGTGTGGAGTGCGCTAAATTGCTTTTAGTAATGGGCGATGCTCATGAAGGTTATAAAACAAACCTGGCTTTTGCCCGCAAGATCCAGGAAAAAGCCGATGAGCTTTATCCCGGCTTAATGAAACCTTTGCGGATAGCCAATGACCGCCGCTATAATCAGCAACTGCATCCCCACGCTATATTGCTGGAGGTAGGCAGCGATTTGAATACGGCAGATGATGCGGCCAACTCCGTCAAGTTTTTTGCCCGGGTTGTCGCCGAGGTTTTGCAGGAAGGCCAATAGAGGATCAATAAAGGATAGGGCAAAGCGATAAAAAATGGAGAAAATCATGAGCGGTAAACGCAAGGTTCAAGACACTGGGGCTGGGAGCGGCAAAACTGCCGCTGCCGGCACTAATGGACAAGCTTCCCGTCTTGACCGCACTATGCAAATAAAAAAGGAAAAAAAGAAACGAGAAAGCCAATTCTTGAGGATGCTGGCTATTTTTTGTCTTTTTATCCTGTTGCTTTTTGCCGGTCTGACCCAAGTGGGCTACCGTATCCAGGAAACTACCGGTTATGACATGAAAAGCAGGATTAATCAGGAGTGGGCTGATTTCCAGGACAAGGTGAGGGAGCTCTTGGCGGCAATCAGGGCGGCCGGTGAGAATTTTTAAGTCAGGCTTGCTGATGAGTAATGGACAAAGTGGACAAGTTCCAGTAAAATGAGACAGAACGTTTAAGCAGAACGTCTAAGCCAATGACTGAGATCAATATAAATTTGGAACTTTCCAGGAGGAACCATGGAGGCAAAAGGCAAGGCAACGGTAGTGAAGGCTGCCGGTTTGCTGATGATGTCCACCATATTGTCCAGGATACTGGGCTATTTGCGGGACATCATTATTGCAGCTTATTACGGCCAAACAAGAATTACCGACGCTTATCAGGCGGCTTTTTCTATTCCTGACTTCCTATATAATTTATTGGCTGCCGGGACGGTGACGGCAGCCTTTATGCCCGTGTTCTCCAGTTATATTGCTACGGACCGGCAGGAGGAAGGCTGGGAGGTTGCCAGCACCGTATTTAATATTACCGTAACAGCCATGCTTTGCGGTATAGCGGCGGCCGGTCTGGCGGCGCCTTATATCGTATCCCGTTGGCTGGTGCCGGGTTTTGAGCCGGAATTCGTAGCCCTTACCGTCACCATGACGAGAATCATGCTGATTCAGGCCTTTTTTATGGCTTTAAACGGTATCAGCATGGGCATTCTCAATTCTTATCAGCGGTTTTTAGGGCCGGCCATCGCTTCGGTGATGTACAACGTCATGATCATTATTTTTGGCGTGATACTAGGGCGGCGGTTGGGCATTGTGGGTTTTTCCATAGGCGTTGTGGCCGGTGCTATGGCCCAATTTTTAATTCAGGTGGCGGGCTTGCGCAAAATAGGCCTCCGTTATAAACCCGTTGTTCATTGGCAGCACCCGGGGGTGCAGCGGGTTTTCCATTTAATGATCCCGGTGCTGCTCAGCTATACGTTGACGCAGCTGGGACTGTTTGTGCAGCAAAATATCTCTTCCTCTCTGCCGGGAGGATCGGTATCGGCAGTTCGCTGGGCCCAGCGGCTGATGCAGATGCCCATTAGTATTTTTGCCGTTACTGTAGTGGTGGCGATTTTTCCCACCCTCAACGGCCAGGTGGCCCGCCGGGAAATGGATTTATTTAAAAAATCCTTTTCCTTCGGTCTGCGCAGCATCTTTTATATCACGGTGCCTTGTGCCGTAGGCCTGGCGGCCCTCAGCCAGCCGGTGGTACGCCTGCTTTATCAGCAGGGCAATTTCAGCGCCGAAAGTACTGCTCTGACAGCTTATACTCTGACCTTTTTTTGTATAGGCTTGTTTGCTCAGGGCGGCGTATTGCTGATGAACCGGGTGTTTTATGCGCTGCAAAATACCTGGACGCCGGTGCCGATTGGGGCCAGCGCCATAGCCTTGACGATTGTTTTAAACTTTCTTCTGGTGGGCCCTTTAGGTACCGGCGGACTGGCTTTGGCCCATTCCATTGCCGGCATCGCCAACCTTTTGGCTCTTTTGATCGTCGTCCGCCAGAAGATCGGTCCTATCGGCGGCAGGAGCCTGGCGGCCTCTTTCGTCAAAACCGTAGCCATTTCTCTGGTTATGGGCGCGGCGGCCTGGGGCACGGCTAAAGCCCTGGAGCTTTACGTGGTGGATATTCAGACGAAAGCCGGCCAGGTCATCCAAGTAGGCGGGGCTGTAGCGGTGGGTTGTCTGGTCTTCTTTGGATTGAGCCTGCTGCTGAAAATGGAAGAGACCGCTATGGTCAGAAGAATGCTCCGCAGAAAACGGTAGATAGTTTAAACGCTTTCTTTGGAAAGAAGGTAAATGCTTGCCAAATCCCCGGTCCACTGTTAGAATAAATTTTCGAAAGGTTTGTCGAAAGCCTTGGTCTGACCCTTTTTAAGGATCATGGAGGAATTTTAATGAAGCAAGAAAAAATCCGTAATTTTTGTATTATCGCCCATATTGACCACGGCAAATCCACTTTAGCAGATAGAATACTGGAATATACCGGTACCTTATCCGCCAGAGAGATGAGCTCCAAGCAGGTCCTGGACCAGATGGACCTGGAAAAAGAGCGGGGCATCACCATTAAGCTGACGGCGGTTCGCATGAATTATGTAGCGCCGGACGGCGAAACCTATTTGTTGAACCTTATTGATACGCCGGGCCATGTGGACTTTACCTATGAGGTTTCCCGCAGCCTGGCTGCCTGTGAAGGGGCTCTCCTGGTGGTGGATGCCAGCCAGGGTATTGAGGCCCAGACTTTGGCCAATGTTTACCTGGCTTTGGAGCATGATCTGGAGATTATTCCCGTAATCAACAAGATCGACCTGCCCAGCGCAGAGCCGGAGAGGGTTATACAAGAGATTGAAGAAGTCATCGGCTTGGATTGCAGCGAAGCGATTTTGGCTTCCGCTAAGGATGGTACCGGTATTCCGGAAATTCTCCAGGCTGTAATTGACAAAGTGCCTTGCCCCAAGGGGAATTCGGAAGGACCTTTAAAAGCTTTGATTTTTGACTCCCATTTCGATGCTTACCGGGGAGCATTATCCTATATCCGCGTGATGGACGGCCGGGTGGCCAAGGGTGATACCATCCAAATGATGTCCAGCGGCAAAAAGTTTGAGGTCATTGAAACCGGCGCCTTTGTTCCCAGCCCTAAGCTGACGGACAGCCTGGAGGCCGGCATGGTGGGTTATGTGGCTGCCAGCATCAAAAACGTCAAGGATACCCGGGTAGGCGACACCATCACCAATGGCGACAATCCCGCCGCCACAGCTTTGCCCGGTTACCGTCATGCCACGCCTATGGTATTTTGCGGCCTTTATCCTGTGGAAGCCAGCGATTATGACCGGCTGCGGGATGCTCTGGATAAGCTGCAATTAAATGACGCTTCCCTGATTTATGAGCCGGAGACCTCCGTCGCTTTAGGCTTTGGCTACCGCTGCGGCTTTTTGGGTCTTCTCCATATGGATATTGTTCATGAGCGTCTGGAGCGGGAGTATGACCTGAATTTGATCACTACCGCCCCCAGCGTTGTCTATGAAATACTCCAGACCGACGGCGAAAGGTTTCTGATCGATAATCCCACAAAAATACCGCCGGTTCAAAAGATTGAAGAAATCAGGGAGCCTTTCGTCAAGGCGTCGATTATGGTGCCTTCAGATTATGTGGGAGCGGTAATGGAATTGTGCCGGGATAAGCGGGGCGTATTTATTACTATGGAGTATATCGCCACCAACCGGGTTCATCTCCATTACGATCTGCCTTTGGCAGAAATCATCTATGACTTTTTTGACGAGCTGAAATCCCGGACAAAGGGCTATGCCTCTTTGGACTACGAGATCAAGGAATACCGGGCTTCCGACTTAGTTAAAATGGACATATTGATCAACGGCGATGTGGTGGATGCTCTGTCCATCATCGTTCATAAGGATAAAGCCCAGGTGCGGGGCCGCAAGCTGGTAGTCCGGCTGCGCAGCCTGATTCCCCGGCAGATGTTTGAAGTGCCGGTGCAGGCAGCTATCGGTACGAAGGTTATTGCCAGAGAATCTGTCAAAGCCTACCGGAAAAATGTTATCGATAAATGCTACGGCGGCGATATTACCCGAAAACGCAAATTGCTGGAAAAGCAAAAGGAAGGCAAGAAGCGGATGAAAATGGTGGGCAGCGTGGAGATCCCCCAGGAAGCCTTCATGGCCGTGCTGTCTTTGGATGATGAGGAATAGCCGTATTATGATGAATGAAGCAATCATGATGAGTGAAGTAATCATAATGAATGAGGCAGCAAAAAAACAGGGTATGGGCTTATACGTCCATATCCCTTTTTGTCTCAGCCGCTGCCATTATTGCAGCTTTGCTTCCAGCGCCGGCCTGGGCCGCAACTGGCAGGAGCGGTATAAAAAGGGGCTGCTGCAGGAATGGCAGCTTTACCGGCAGCGCTGGGGTAATGCGGGGGGATACACTGGCCCCGGGGCTTCCGCCGCTTTAGCCGAGGATGAAAACCAGGGCCGGCCTCAAGATTGGGCACGGGATCGGTCTCAAGATTGGGCACGGAATTGGTCTCAAGATTGGGCGCGGAGTTGGGACACTATCTATTTTGGCGGCGGTACGCCTACTTATTTGGAAGAGGATATTCTGGCGGAGATTTTGGCCGGCTTGCCGGTGATTCCGGCGAAGGCTCAAATGAAGGCGCAGGAGGGTGCTGGGCCAACGACGGGGGAGAAAACGAAGGCGTCCCAAGGGGCGGCAAAGGCAATGCCGGCGAGGCCGGGAGCAGTTGCCGAGGGCCAGCCGGGAGCAGCCGTTGTATGCCAGCCGGGAGCAGCCGTTGTATGCCAGCCGGGAGCAGCCGTTGTATGCCAGCCGGGAGTAGCCCCGAGAGAATTCACTGTGGAGGCTAACCCGGGCACTTCAAGCGAGGGCAAGCTGGCTTTGCTGCAGAAAGCCGGATGCAACCGCCTGTCTATGGGGGCCCAAAGCTTTGATGATCAATACTTAGCCTGGCTGGGCCGGGGCCACCGGGCCGCCGATTTTCGCCAGGCTTGGGAAATGGCCCGGCAAGCTGGTTTCCGCAATATGAGCCTGGACTTGATTTATGGCCTGCCTGGCCAAACCTTAGACCATTGGCGGCGAACCTTGGAACAGGCGCTGGCTTTTGCACCGGAGCATATCTCCTTATATCAGCTGAATATAGAGGAAGAAACCGTATTAGCCCGGCGAGCTGCCGCCGGCGAGGCTTGCCTGGCCGATGAGGAAACCTGCCGCCGTCAATATTTGCTGACCCATGAAGTATTGACGGCAGCGGGCTTCAACCATTATGAGATCAGCAATTATGCCCTGCCCGGCAAGGAAAGCCGCCATAACAGCCTATATTGGCGCAACGGCTATTATTTGGGGCTGGGTGCGGGGGCGGCCGGTTATTTGCCTGCGGGGGCTGGGGCAGGCACTGGTGCAGGCAATAGCAAAGGCGGAGAGGCCAGAGCAGCAGCGGGAGAGGGGGCGGGTGCAGGGGCAGGCTCAGCCACGGACTTAATCTTAGGCGCAGGAATTGGCACTGTACGGGCCCAAAGCGGCAGGGGCCTCCGCTATACCAATGAGGCGGATTTGGCAAACTATTTATCTGCTGTAGAGCAGGGCCGGCTGCCCTTGGCGGAGAAGGAGGCAATTACGCCCTCTCTGGGCCGGCAGGAAGAGCTGATGCTGGCTTTTCGTTTGCAGCAGGGCGTGGAGCCGGAAGCATTCCGGCAGCGCTGGGGTCTTGACCTATGGCAAGCCTATGGCCCCTTGCTGGAGAAGCATCTGGCCGCCGGCTGGCTGCAGGAGGAGAGAGGACGTTTACAACCCACCATTGAGGGATGGCTGGCTTATAATTATTGGGTGCAGGATTACTTTTAAGGAAGAGTGGGGGCGGGATTGTGACTGCACAATTTTGCAGGTTTGTCACCGTTCACTTTGGCTAACTGCACAATTTTGCAGGTTTGTAACCCTCGAATTGCCCCATTGAGCTAAAGAAAATCTGCAAATAGGGGTTAGCCTGACCCTTGACACTAAATAAGGGTGAAAAGCGGAGGGGGGACAGTGCCGATTTGGAAAATGGTAGTGACAAACTTGCAATTTTGCTCATTCCCGAACGAATAAGGTAACAAACCTGCAATTTTGCTCATTTTCCAAGCAAAAGGCGTAACAAACCTGAAAAATTGAACCGCACTGCATTTTAGGCACCGCTGCCCTTTAGACACCGCTGGCCCCTGGTGCCGGGGTTGGTTACGGCTAAGTGTGCAAAAATCGAGGTTGTGCACAAGGTTAGCTGAGACTAATATAAAGCAAGCCGAAAAAGTTAGCAAATCTGACCTAAAAATTACTGTGAAACCGAAAAATTTACGATTATTGAGATTGGGAATCTTGGAAATCAGCACACAACTTCGATTTTTGCACACTTGGGGGTGTGGGGTTCTGCCTACGGCCTTGCTGCCTACGGCCTTGCTGCCTACGGCCCTGCCGCCGCTGTCGCTGTCGCCGCTGTCGCTGTCGCCGCTGTCGCTGCCGCTGTCGCTGCTGTCGCTGCCGCTGCTGCTGCCTGCGTCCCTGCTGCCGCCGCTGTCGCCGCCGCTGCCGCCGCAATAAAAAATTTGACTTTCTCTGACTTTTCTTTGTCAACCTATTGACAATGGTTTTTTTAAGTGGTAAATTTATCATTGTAAGGTTTAGCACTCGAAATGAGAGAGTGCTAACAGCTTTAAAAACAAGGGTCATGACTATGGTTTGATTTTTGGGAAAAGCTAAGGCGGAATCCCAAAAGGAGGTGGCAGGTTTTGCAGTTAGAAGAACGGAAGAAAAAAGTTTTGGAAGCCATTATACTGGATTATATTGCCACCGCCGAACCGGTAGGCTCCAGGACGATCACCAAAAAATACGATCTGGGCGTCAGCCCGGCCACTATCCGCAATGAGATGGCAGACTTGGAAGATATGGGCCTTATTGAGCAGCCCCATACCTCTGCCGGCCGGATTCCTTCCCAGATCGGTTACCGCTACTATGTGGATTATCTCATGGAAAAGCAGTTGGTTACCGAAGAAATTAAGAAGTATATCCGCAGCAATCTAAAGGATCAAATTAAAGTTAAAGAAGACCTGGTTCGGGGAGCTGTCAGGCTCTTGTCCCAGATCAGCAATTATACAGCTATGCTGATTCTCTCCGCCTTCAGCCAGAATGTGTTGACCCATATTCAGTTATTGCCCGTAGCCGAAAAAAAATTAGTATTGATTTTGGTTTTGGACAACGGTCATGTGGAGCATCAGATTATTGATCTGCCTGAGCCTTTGAGCGACGATGAAATCGGGGAGCTCACCGATATGCTGCGGCAGGCCGTCTGCGGCCTTACGGTGGAACAGTGGCGCAAAACCCCTCTGCAGTCCATTCGCCGCCAATGGGACGGTCAGATTCATTTGCTCAAAGAGATTTTGGAGGTCATTGAAGATACGCTGACCGTGGAGTATGAGCGGAAGCTCTACCTGAGTGGCACGTTAAACATACTGAACCAGCCGGAATTCCGGGATGTGGACAAAGTTAAGCAAGTCCTTTCGCTGCTGGAAGAGCAGCGGATCATGGAAGACCTGATGCTGAAGATGGGCAGCAGCGAGCGCCAGCCCATTTCCATTAAGATCGGTACGGAAAATGACTACGAAAACCTGGCGGCTTGCAGCCTGGTGACGGCCACTTATCAGATCAGCGGCCGGGTTATTGGCAGAGTAGGGCTTTTGGGGCCTACGAGAATGGATTATTCAAGGACTGCCGGCTTGTTGGATTATATGAGCCAGTTTTTATCCGAAGGGCTCAAAGACAAATAGCCGCAATGATATTACGGGAGGAGCATAGAGTTGAACGCAAAAAAACACACCAAAGATCAGCAGGAAAAAAAGATAAAGACGGAAGGGAAAGCCGGAGAGGAAATTAAGCAGGAAAACCCCCAGTCCCCGCAGGAGGCGGAGGTTTTCGCCGAAGAGGCCGGGGCAGTGAGCGGGGAAGTTCTTGAGGGCCCTGAGGCCGACGCCAAATCCCAGCAGGAAATTGAGCAGTTAAAGGATCAATTGCTGCGGCTCAATGCCGATTTTGATAATTTCCGGAAACGAACTTCCCGGGATAAGCAGGACTGGAGCCGCTATGCTTCCCAAACCATTGTCGAAAAGCTGCTGCCTGTGGTTGACGGTCTTGATGCGGCAGCCCTGGCTGTAAACAGCTCCGGCCAGGAGGCTAAGAGTGTGGCCGAAGGCTTTCTGATGATCCAGAAGCAGTTGCTGGATATTTTAGGCCAGGAGGGTCTGGCGGAGATACCGGCTTTGGATCAGGAATTCGACCCTAATGTTCATGAAGCGGTGATGACGATAGCTTGTACGGGAGACCAGAAAGATAATCAAATTGTGATGGTATTGCGCAAGGGTTATATGTATAAAGATAAGGTATTGCGGCCTTCTATGGTTCAGGTGGCCAAGAAGGAATAGCGCTCTAATGAAATAGGTTAAACAATCACCTGCGGATAGACGTATTGAGAATAAAAATTACTTCAACCAAGAAGACAGGAGGAAAATCATATGGCAAAAGTTATCGGTATTGACTTAGGAACCACAAATTCATGCGTTGCTTTCATGGAAGGCGGCGAAGCCGTTGTAATTCCCAATTCTGAAGGCGCCAGGACTACGCCTTCCGTAGTGGCTTTTTCGAAAACCGGTGAAAAACTGGTAGGCCAGGTAGCAAAGCGCCAGGCCATTACCAATTCCGACCGCACCATTCAATCCATCAAACGGGAGATGGGCAGCGACTATAAGGTGAAAATCGAGGACAAATCATACAGCCCTCAGGAAATCTCCGCTATGATCCTGCAAAAATTAAAAACTGATGCTGAAGCCTATCTGGGCGAGACGGTGACCCAGGCGGTCATCACGGTGCCGGCTTACTTTACGGACAGCCAGCGCCAGGCGACCAGGGATGCGGGCCAGATTGCCGGCATGGAAGTACTGCGTATCATCAATGAGCCTACGGCAGCCGCCTTAGCCTACGGTGTAGACAAAGAAGGGGATCATACCATTTTGGTCTATGACCTGGGCGGCGGTACCTTCGACGTATCCATCCTGGATATCGGCGACGGCGTTTTTGAAGTAAAGGCCACCAACGGCAACAACCGTTTGGGCGGCGACGACTTCGACCAGCGGATCATCGACTGGATGATTGCCGAATTCAAGAAGTCCAACGGCGTTGACCTGAAAAACGACAAGATGGCCGTCCAGCGCTTGAAAGAAGCTGCTGAAAAGGCTAAACACGAATTATCCACGCTGATGACCACTCAGATTAACCTGCCTTTCATCACGGCCACTGCCGAAGGTCCCGTCCACATGGATTTGACTTTGTCCCGGGCTAAATTTGAGGATATGATCAGAGATTTAGTGGATCTGACTCTGGACTGCACCAAGAAAGCCCTGAAGGATGCGGATCTGAAAGCCTCCGATATCCATAAAGTGCTGCTGGTAGGCGGTTCCACCCGGGTGCCCATGGTACAGGAAGCTATTAAAAACCTGATGGGCAAGGAACCTTTCAAGGGCATCAATCCTGACGAATGCGTAGCTATCGGCGCCGCTATCCAAGGCGGTGTTCTGGCCGGCGACGTCAAAGATGTGGTGCTGCTGGACGTAACTCCTTTGTCCCTGGGTATCGAGACTTTGGGCGGCGTTTTCACCCGGCTCATCGACAAAAATACCACCATTCCTACCTCCAAGAGCCAGATTTTCTCTACGGCCAGCGATAACCAGCCTTCCGTGGACATTCATGTGCTCCAGGGCGAACGGGAAATGGCCAATTACAATAAAACCCTGGGCCGCTTCCAGCTTTCCGGCATCGCTCCGGCACCCCGCGGCGTGCCTCAGATTGAGGTGAAATTCGATATCGACGCCAACGGTATTGTCCATGTTTCCGCTAAAGACATGGGTACCGGCAAGGCCCAGACCGTTACCATCAATGCCAGAACCGGCCTCACCGACGAGGAAATCGAGCGGATGGTGAAAGAAGCGGAGCAAAATGCCGCCGAGGATAAGAAGCATAAAGAAGAAGCCGAAATCAAAAACAACGCCGACAATCTGGTCTACCAGTCGGAAAAAATGTTAAAAGACGTAGGCGATAAAGCCACCGCTGATGAAAAGGCCAAGGTGGAAGAAGCTGCCGCTGCCTTGAAAAAAGTTATCGAAGCCAATGATTATGAAGGAATGAAGTCCAAGACGGAAGAATTAACCACGGCCCTTCACGCCATCTCTGCCAAGCTGTATCAGCAGGCCGAGGGTCAGGGCGCCGAAGGCGATTACCAGCAGGATGCTTCTGCCGGCGGCGGCAATGCCGGCGGGGATGAGACGGTGGTGGATGCAGACTTTGAAGTGAAGGACGATAAATAAGGCAATCGCGGAGGCAGTAAATCATGGCAAAACGGGATTATTATGAAGTCCTGGGCGTTCAAAAGGGCGCCCAGGACGCCGACTTGAAAAAAGCATACCGTAAGCTGGCCATGCAATACCACCCGGATAAGAATCCCGGCAATAAAGAGGCAGAGGAAAAGTTCAAGGAAATCAATGAGGCTTACGAAATCCTCAGCGACGCCGACAAACGGACCCGTTACGACCAATTCGGCCATGCCGGCGTGGACGGTCAGGCCGGCGCCGGAGGCTTCGGCGGTTTCGGAGGCTTTGGCGATGGCGGCGGTTTCGGGGACATTTTCGATATGTTTTTTGGCGGCGAAGGCGGTTCCATGGGTGGCGGCAGGCCGAAAGGCCCTCAGCGGGGAGCCGATATGCGCAAGGATATTGAGCTTTCTTTTGAGGAAGCGGCTTTCGGCGCAGAAAAGGATGTGGAAGTGGTACGGGCCGAATCCTGCAGCCGTTGTCAGGGCACGGGAGCCAAAGAAGGCACTACCAAGAAGCGCTGCGAGAAGTGCGGCGGCAGCGGGCAGGTAAAAACCATGCAAAGGACGCCTTTAGGTACCTTCCAGTCCGTACGGCCCTGTCCCGATTGCGGCGGCGAGGGTGTGATTATTGAAACTCCCTGTCCGGAGTGCAATGGCCAGGGAAGGGTGCGCAAGCGCAAAACCCTCAAGGTCAAAATCCCTGCCGGCGTGGATAATGATTCCCGCATCCGCCTTTCCGGGGAAGGGGAGGCCGGGGCCAGAGGCGGCCCCTCCGGCGATCTGTATATCTTTGTCCGGGTCCGGCCTCATAAGCTCTTTGAGCGGCGGGGCAACGACGTATATATGGAGATGCCTGTCACCTTCACCCAGGCGGCTTTGGGAGCCGATATCCAGGTGGATACCCTGGACGGCAAAGCCACGCTGAAAGTGCCGGAAGGAGTGCAAACCCATACGCTGCTGCGGCTGAAAGGCAAGGGGATACCCCAGCTCAGAGGCAGCGGCCGGGGGGATCAATTGGTAAGGGT
The DNA here is from genome assembly GCA_038562165.1 of Clostridiales bacterium. Classification (GTDB taxonomy): domain Bacteria; phylum Bacillota; class Peptococcia; order DRI-13; family UBA5745; genus WRMS01. The sequence continues at coordinate 50,035 of JBCFAO010000004.1, forward strand.
GATTATTGCTACGCCTACTAAGCTGGACCAGCGGCAAAAGGATTTGCTCAAAGATTTTGCCAAAAGCTCCGGTGAGGAAAATTACCGCTCCCAAGGGAAAAACGGCAAGAAAAACTTCTTTGAGCGGCTCTTTGATAAAGAGTAAGGGGCGCTAGAGCCGGCAAATCAATACAGGGTGTGATAAATGAGCTTTGTTAAGCTGATTTACCGCACCCTGTTTTTTTAATGCCTGTTAATTACCTATCAGTTACCGTCAATTCAATTACCGTCAATGATTTGAGCTGATGGTTTTAATATCTGCCCAGAAGCCGCAAGAGTCCTAGGGAGGTTATGGGCAGATAAGTGACGATTATCAGGGCCAGGAACATGGCGATGATAAAAGGCAAGGCCTTCTTGGCGATGGCCCCCATTGGTATGCCGGTCATGCCGGAGGCCACAAAGAGATTGCCGGCTACCGGCGGGGTGACGAAGCCGATGGCCAAGTTGATGGTCATCATCAAGCCAAAATGGATGGGATCCACGCCGTAGGGCTTGAGGGCCGCCAGCAAAATAGGCGAAAAGATGATGTTGGCCGAAGTGGTATCCACCAGCATGCCTACGAAAACCAGGAAGACGTTGACGATCAGCAAAATAACGATCTTATTGCTGGAAATGCTGAACAGCAAATTGGTGAGGTCCCGGGGCACCCGCAGCAAAGCCAGCACTGCTCCCAGGGCTGCCGCCGGAGCAAAGGTCAGCATGATGCCGCCTACAAAGGAGGTATTATCCACCAGCATCTTCCATACCTGGGGCCAGGTCAGCTCCTTATAGCCGTAAATGCCGATTAAAATACCGTAGACGATGGAAACTACGGCAGCTTCGGTGGGCGTAAAAATGCCGCCGTAGATGCCGCCCAGGATGATCAGGGGCATCAGCAGAGCCCATTTGGCATCCCAGATGGCTTTAAATAACTCCTTCATGCTGAAGGCACTGCCGTCGCCCAGATAGCCGGCTTTTCTGGATAAGAAGAAGTTGGTGACGATCAGCAGGCCGCCTACCACAAAAGCGGGTCCGATGCCGGCCAGAAACAGGTCGCCGATGGAGGTATTGGTGGCGACGCCGTAAATGACTAAGGGGATACTGGGCGGCACGATGATGCCCAAGCCGCCGGCCACTGCCGATAAGCCGGTAGCGTAGGTGCGGTCGTAGCCGGCCTTCATCATATAAGGAATCATAATGGTGCCGATGGCGGCCACGGTGGCCGGGCCGGAGCCGGAGATAGCTCCGAAAAACATGCAGGCGATGACGGTGACGGTGCCTAAACCGCCGGTAGTATTGCCCACCAGCTTGTTGGCCACGTTGACCAGTCTTTTGGAGAGGCCGCCGGTTTCCATAACGGCTCCCGCCAGCATGAAGGCAGGGATAGCCGTCAACGGCAGAGATTCAAATCCGGAGTACATGGACTGGGCCAGAAAGGTCAGGTTTGTAGTTTGAAAGCCCAGGGCCACAGCTACCATGCCCAGGCCCAGAGAGATGCCTACAGGTACGCCGATGGCCAGCAAGACAAACGCAACGAGAAATAGCACTGCTGTTGCCATTTAAAAACCCCCTTCCCCGCCTTGGCCGGAGCCTTGGGCCTGCCGCTCCAGCTCTTTGATTTTTTTGAACTTTAGAGAACTGTCCTGATAGAGGCGGATTAACATTAAAACAAATAAAACAGGCAGAAAACTGTAAATTATCCATTTGGGGATACCGGTTACCGCTGTGCTGGTGCCATTGAGTTTTAATTTTTGAATAATAGGCATAATGCCCCATAAAATGATAATGTTAAATAAAGAAAAAACAACATTGTCGATAATTTCCATGATCAGCCGCTTTTTGGGGCTGAGGGCATCCAGCACCACGGCCAGCCGCAGGTGCTGGTTTCTTTTGATAGCCGCCGTAGCGCCGAAATAGATGGATAAGATGAAAAAGATCAGGGCCAGCTCCTCCGCCCAGGAAAAAGCATTGTTGAAGACGTAGCGGGCTACCACCTGAATGAACAGAATGGTTACCATAGCGCCGGAGCAAACTGCGCCCAAGTAGATCTCAAACTCGTTGATCAGCTTGTTTTTCATAGTCATCCCCTTCCAAAAGCAGGCGGTCCGGACAACTGCTATCCGTAGATGATGTACAATAGCCGGTGTCCGGCCGCCTGCTGTGTTTTCTGCGTAGATGGTTAAATGCGGGATGGTTTTCTGGTTAAAATATTAATTAACGATTTTCATAATGGAGTTCTTCACCTTTTCAAAGTAATCCTTGCCGATTCTTTCAGCGGCCTGATCCCAGGTGGACATGGAGATGCTTTTGAATTCATCCAGGGCCTCACCCTCTAAAGAAGTGATTTCCATGGTTCTGCCCATGTACTCCAGCATGGCGGCCTCGCTGCTGATCAGATCAGGTCCGGAATAGTCCTGGGCGATGGCTGCGCTTTCAGCCACGGCCTTTTGGAATTCCGGGGTTTGCTCCTTCAGCCATTGATCATTGGCTACAAAGGCAGCGGCGGTGTAGAGGTGATTACTCAAGGTCAGGTAGCTTTGAACCTCAGCGAAATTCTGCTCAAACATATTGGAAATGGGATTTTCCTGGCCGTCCACAACTTTTTGCTGCAAGCTGGTAAAAAGCTCGGCATAGGCGATGGGGGTAGGAGAGCAGCCCAAGGCTTGGAAAGCCATGATGTGCAGAGGATTGTTTTGGGTGCGAATTTTCAGGCCTTTCATATCGGCCACAGCGGTTAAGGCCTTTTTACTGTTGGTGATATGACGCATGCCAATGGCGCCCATGGTGAGCACATTGAGGCCGGTATCTTCAATACATTTTTGGCGCATGATTTCACCGGGTTCGCCGGCACAGACGGCGATGCCCGCTTCCAGATCGGGAATCAGGAACATTACATCCAGGGGCATAAAGGCGTTGGTGTATTCGGCGAAGGCGCCGACGTTGTAAGCATAGCTTTCAAAATTGCGGTTTTGCAGGCCGCCCAGTATCTGATCCGCCGAGGTGCCCAGGGTGCCGCCATAGAAGATCTGAAACTCCACTTTATCTCCCAGACGTTTTTTCATTTCGATCATAAACTGCCGGTCGCCCCGCAGCGTAGGCAATTCTTCCAAGGAGCGGTTGACAGCCCCATGGCGCCAGACCACTTTATCGGGGTTTTTTGAGGGCTCCTCGATATTGGCCCAGATTTCGGCATCTTCCGCAGAAAGGGGCGCTCCCAGGGATTTGGCATATTCGGTGAGGTCGGCAATCTTCTCATCGGATTTACTGCCGCCGCCGCTGCCGCTGCTGCCGGAGGGCGCCGGTGTACCGCCGCCGCCCCCGCCGCAAGCAGCAAGCAGCAAAAGAATACTGAGAAGCAATGCGATAACGGATAAGGTTTTATTCATTTTTCTCATCATGTTTACCCCCTTTTTGTTTTAATTGGGTTGACGGTATTTGCCCCTTGTTCATTACAGATTGGGCTTTTAGCGAATCACCGCTACTTGGGCTTGACGGTAGGCCTGTTCCGTAATCTCGTTGCCGATGCCCGGCTCATTGGGAACGGCGATATAGCCTTTCTCAGGCTGCGGGTTGTATTTGGCCAGGCCATAATTAAATATACAGCGGTTGTTGACATGATGCTCATGAATGACGAAATTGGGGATGACGGCTTCCAGGTGCAAAGCCACCGATGTGGATAAGGGGGTAGCGCAAACGTGGGCCTGAACGCTTACGTCGTAAGTATAGGCCATATCGCAGATTTTCTTGGCTTCGGTGAGGCCGCCGCAGTTGCCGATATCCGGCTGAATCACTTGCAGGGACTTATTCTCAAAGTAGGGGGCGTATTGCCAACGGCTGTAAATGCGCTCGCCGCTGGCCTGGGGGATATTGACCTTATCCGCTATGTATTTTTGCATGTAAGGAGTGGGGGTATTGGGTTCTTCAAAATACATGATGCGGTATTTCTCCGCCATCTGGCCGATCTGGACCGCTCCCTGGGCATCGGGAAAGGAGTGATTTTCGATGATGATATCCAAATCGGGGCCGCAGGCTTCCCGGATAGCGCTGAGACGCTCTTCAATCATATTGAGGTAATAAGGCTTGATCAGGCGGGTACGCTCTTCTTCGGTAAACTGCTGGTAGCCTTCACCTGTTTTGTCGAAGGTAAAGAAATCGATTTTCACGGCGTCGTAGCCCTCAGCCATGGCTTTTTTGCAGACGTTGGCATAATCCTGGGCGCTGCGCTGGGGTATACCGGTAGCCGCTTCCGGCCAATCCATTTCCCAGCCGAATTGCAGCTGGCTGGCATAGGCCCGCAGCTTATCCCGGCGTTTGCCTCCCAGCAGCACATGCAAAGGGGCGTTGAAAAATTTGCCTTTGATATCCCAGAGGGCGATATCCAGGGCGCTGATGCCGGCAAAGACTACGGGGCCGCCGTTTTGTCCCCAGAAGGTGGTTTTGTAGAGTTTATCCCAAATAACCTCGTTTTGCAGCGGGTCCATGCCGATGATGAAGCGGGCCAGATCCTGGATCATGCCGAAAGCAGCCGTTTGGGAGCTAATGTAAGCCACTGCGGCCTCACCGTCGCCATAAATCCCTTCATCGGTATGGATGCGGCAGAGAATGGGGCGCCAGATAGGGTTGGCGGTGGTAACCAGTAAAACATCTATCTTTGTTATTTTCATACTATTCTCCTTATCAAGCGAAACGGTTATGCTTAACGGTGACGACTTCACTGGCGGCAATGGTCTCATCCGTCAACTCCTGGCCGATGCCGGGGCGGTCCGGCACGCTGAAATAGCCGTTGACTGGCTGGTAATCGTATTTGCACAAATTGATATTGGCATCCAGCACCGCCGCTTCATGGTGTTCATGAATGACGAAATTGGGAATGACGGCCTCAAGCTGCAGGGCGGCAGCGGTGGAGATGGGGCCGCCGCAGATGTGAATCTGTACGCCCACATCGTATACATGGGCCATATCGCAGATTTTTTTGCCTTCGGAGATGCCGCCGGTGTTGCAGAGGTCGGGTTGGATGATGCCCAGGGTGCGTTCTTCAAAGAATTGGCGGAAGCCCCATCTGGAATAGCTTCTTTCGCCGGTAGCCATAGGAATCTTCACTTTGCTGCAGATTTCCTTGAATAAGGCGGCATTGAGGGGCTGAGTGGGCTCTTCGTAGTAGAAGCAGCGGAACTGCTCCAGCTCCCGGCCCAGTTGAACGGCGGTATTGGTGTCCGTCAGGGAGTGGAGCTCAATGATGATGTCCAGGCCGGGACCGCCGGCTTCCCGGATGGCGGCAATCCGGTCTACGGCCACTTTCATCTGATCGTATTCCAGCAAGCCGTAATTGCTCCAGCCCATCCAGCGGCCCTGGAGGTCAAAGCCCACGGGATCAACTTTGACGCAGGTATAACCTTCGGCCATGGCTTTTTTAGCGGCTTCGGCATATTCTTCCGGCTTGACCAGAGGACGGCAGACCTTGCCCCAGTCAAACTGAATCTGGCTGGCGTAAGCCCGCAGCTTTTCGTTGGTCTTGCCGCCCAGAAGCTGATAGACAGGAGCGTTTAAAGCCTTGCCCTTGATATCCCACAAGGCGATATCGATGGCGCTGATGCCGGCGAAAACCACGCCGCCGCCGCCCATGCCCCAGAAGGTCATCCGGTGCAGCTTATTCCAAATGGCTTCAATATTCATGGGATCCATGCCGATGATCAGTTCCGCAAAATCTACGCAGCAGCCAAAGGCGGCATGGTTGACATTGCCGTAGCATAGCCCCGCTTCGCCAAAGCCGCTGATGCCTTCGTCGGTGTTGATGCGGACACAAATGGGATTCCAGGGCGTACCTTTTATGCTGGGCTGGCCGTTGAGAACCTTGATAACGTCTACGCTGGTAATTTTCATGTTCATCCCTCCGTTAATTTAATTTTGCTATCAGAAAGTGGGTTGCACTCCTGGACAAAAACTGGTTCATAGCTGAATGCCGGTTTCCGGGTCGTCAAGCTTATAGTCGATCATGGCGATGTAAAGCCGGCGGCAGGTCTCAAAATCCTTGTTGACAATAGTATCAATCAGCAACTGATGCAGCTCTTTTTTGCCGTCTTTGGTATATTCGCCTAAATCATAATAAGGCAGGCCCTTGCCTTTTAAGCGCTTGGGCTGGATCATTTTCATATAGTTGCTGATGGCGGCCCTGGCGGAATTAAAAGCCAGGGTATAAAGAGAATTATGGGCGGCCCGGCAAAGACAGTAATGCAAATCCAGATCGGCTTCCACCCGTTTATGCAGCCCCGTCTCAGTATTCAAGCTGTACTTTTGACAAACCTCTATATAGCGGTCTTGGCATTTCTGCATATCCCGGATATCCTCCTGAGTAGCCCGCTCAATGGCCAGCCGTGCGCATTCGATCTCCAGGTTCTTGCGGAATTCGCAGACGTCGTCCATCATTTCGGGAGTAATGTAGAGATCGCTGGCTGCCGATAAATATTGGGACAGGGAGAATTTTTTGGCGAAGATGCCTTCACCCATGCGGATATCCACCAGTCCTTGGGCATTGAGCCTTTGCACGGCCAGCCGGACGGTGAGGCGATTAACGTTGAACAATTCTGCCAATTCCGCTTCGGCGGGAAGCCTTTGACCATCGCTCCAGCGGCCATCCAAAAGCATATTGCGCAAAGCCTGCTCGACCTGATTGCTTAATGTTTTTTTAACAATCTTAAAATCATTTTTCATCCTTATCGCCTGCCTTCACGATAGAATATGCGGGCATCTTGTTATCTATGCCATCCAGCAAACCGGTCACCTGTTCGCTATCTATCCGGGTGCTCCAGCCGCCGGATGGGGGTAACAGACAACAAAGTTCTTGTAATGATTATAAGATGGTATTACCTCTTGACAACATAGTCACCTGGTTTTAAGATGGTGCTGAATTAATTGAGAGAATTGTACAAAAATTAAAAAAGCCGCTGGGCGGCGGCAAGAGCAGAAGAAGAATCCAAGAAAATGAATTAAGGGAGGAGAGTGCTTAATGAAAGAGGTTACCAAAATGGATGTCCTGGAGGGGATGGAGCTTTATGGCAAGCCCTGGTTTAACGAGGATTATTGGGTATCGCCAATCAATCATGAAGCCGGCATACGAGGGCGGTATCCCGATGAAGTGTTGATCTATGACGTTACGCTCAGGGATGGGGAGCAGACCCCCGGCGTCTGCTGGAATGAGGACGAACGGGTCCGCATTGCCCTTGCTTTGGAGGAAATCGGCCTGAAAAGAATTGAGATCGGCATGCCGGTGGTGTCGGATACGATAGGAAAGGCAATTAAGCGTTTGCAGGCCCTGGGCACAAAGCTGGACATGGCGGCTCTTTGCCGTTCCAAAAAGGAGGATATTGACCTTTGCCTGGATTTAGGCCTGCGTTCCGTCATTGTGGAGCATCCCATTAATCCTTATCTGTGCCGGCATGCCTTGGATCTTAGTGTGGAAAAATTGCTGGAGCGGCTGATTACTTCCATCAGTTATGCCAAGGAAAAAGGGCTCCATGTCAATTTTTTCGGGTGGGATGCTTTCCGCTGCAGCATTCCTTATTTGCAAAAGATTTACGGCACGGTAATTAAGGAGGCCCGGCCGGATTCCGTGACCCTGACGGATACTTTTGGGGTAGCCCTGCCTGCCGCCGTCAAATATACACTGCAAGAGATGAGAAAAGTCAGCGGCCACACGCCTGTAGAATTCCACGGCCATAATGAATTCGGTTTTGGTACGGCGGCGGCTTTAGCAGCCATCGAAGGGGGGGCCTCCGGTGTCCATACTGCCGTCAATGGTTTGGGAGAGCGGACCGGCAATGTGCCCACCGAGGAAATCGTCATGTCTTTGGAGGTTTTGTTAGGTGTAAAGACTGGTATCGGGCTAAGCCGGCTTTGTGAAATCTCCAATCTGGTGGCGGAGATCGGCAAGGTGGCTTTGGCGGGGAATAAGCCCATCGTAGGCAAATGCCTGGCCCAGGTGGAATCGGGCCTTGTTTCGGATGTGGCCTATCGTATGCGCAAGCTGGGTATAGAGACGGGAATGTCGCCTTTTTCACAGAGACTGGTAGGAGGCCAGCCCCAGCAGTACGCTATCGGCAAAGGCAGCGGCAAGGCCAACATCATGTATTATCTGGAGAAAAACGGTATTGATCCCGGCGGCGTCAGCAAAGATGAAATGGCTGATATTCTGGAAGAAGTAAAGACAGAGAGCCGGGTCAGGAAGGCCTTGCTCAGTGAAGCGGATTTGTTGACCATTGTCAATAAAGTCAAAGAAAGAAGTTAAAGTTGTAAACCAATCTGAAAATTATAGGGGGGTGTTTCCGGCATGACGGTGGTAATTAGTATTCACTGGGCGGAAGGACGGTCTACGGGCCTTAAAAAGAAGCTGGTAGCTGCTTTAACGGAAAAAGTCCAAAAAATGACGAATATTGATCCTGCTAAAATTATCATTACAATTATCGACCTTCCCCTGGCCAATATGGGAATGAACGGTGTTACAAGAGGTTAAATAAAACGGGATTTTGGAGGAGTGAAAAATGCCGATAGTCAGAGTTGATTGGGCCCAAGGTAAAAGTAACGAAGAAAAGAAGGAATTAATGGAATTTGTTACGGATACCATCCACGAGATTGATGGAGTAGATAAATCCAGAATTGTCGTTATTTTCAATGACCATCAACCGGAGGATATTGCTTGTGGCGGAAAATTTGCAAAGGAATGAGGACAAAATGACAAAGCAGAAAATAGTAATAACTGACTTCCCTTTTCCCAGCAGAAAGCCGGTATATGATGTTCTTGATTCGGAAAAGTTCGATATTGTATTTGCGGACTTAAACGATGAAGAGCAATTTAACTCCTTATGCGCCGAGGCCGACGGCATAATCGTGACCTATGCCGATATGAACGCCGCCTTGATCGGCAGCATGAAGAATTGCCGGATTATGGCCCGTACCGGCGTAGCTGTAAATAATCTTGATGTGGCGGCAGCTACAAAGAAAAATATTTATGTGACCAATGTGGTTATGCCTCAAGTTGTTGACGTGGCCAATCATGCCGTTGCCTTGTTGTTAACTTCTATTAAAAAAATACATCTCCTCAATGAATACGTAAGATCAGGGCATTGGTCTTTGGATATGGCGGTGCCGATTTACAAAATGACCGGTAGAAAGATGGGGTTATTGGGGTTTGGCCACATAGCAAAAGAGGTTGCTAAACGAATCAAGGCTTTTGATGTGGAAGTAATCGCCTATGATCCTTATCTGCCGGAAAGCGTTTTTGCAGAGCACGGCGTAGCCAGCGTCGGCTTTGAAGAGCTAATCCGGGAAGCCGACTATATTTCTGTCCATATGCCTCTTACCCCTGATACAAAAAACCTGATAAGCTTCAAAGCCTTTGAAGGGATGAAGAATTCTGCTTATCTGATTAATACGTCAAGGGGTGGAATTATTGATGAAGCCGCATTAGCTGATGCTGTGGAAAATAAAAAAATTGCCGGCGCAGCTTTGGATGTTCTTGCTACCGAATTTCCTTCGGTAGATTACCCTCTTTACAAGTATCCAAACATAATTATCACCCCCCACTCAGCCTACTATTCTGAAGAGTGCGTTGTTGATTTGGGAAAAAGTGCAGCCACAGAGGTTCTGCGGGTATTGAGCGGTGAAAAGCCTGTATCTTTGGTAAATAGAGAGCTTTTATAGGCAGGAGGAGGAAGAAAATGCTAAAAAAAATCAGTGCGGTAATTATCTGCGTCCTTATGGTATTAAGTTTGGCAGGCTGCGGCAGTAAAAACGAAAGCACAGGCAATACTCCCTCAAATGTAGCTACAAAACCTGAAACTCAGACAAACGGAGATACGATCACTCTCAAACTGGCCACTATTCAGGATCCCAGCAACCCAATGTCTATTGGTTATGAGGATTTAAAAGAGCGTTTGGCCGAAAAATCCGGCGGCCGGATTATACTGGATATTTACTATAATGCCCAGCTAGGGGGCGAAAGGGACGAAATCGAAGGCTTGAGGATGGGGAGCATTGATATAACGGCCACAGCCACGGCAGCTCTCGCAGGTTTTATGCCGGAAATTGCTATCTTTGAGCTGCCCTTTCTTTTCCGGGACTATGAACATGTGGATGCGGTCTTACGCGGTGAAATCGGTGAGTATTATTTAAATAAAATGTCGGACTATGGCGTAGTGGGTCTCGCTTTCCAGGAAAACGGTTTCCGCCATATCACCAATAATGTCCGGCCCATTGTTGTGCCGGAGGATTTAAACGGCGTAAAGCTTCGGGTTATGGAATCAGATGTGTCCATTGCTACCTGGAAAGCGGCCGGCGCCCAGCCAACGCCCATGGCCTGGCCGGAAGTATTCACGGCCTTACAGCAAAAAACAATTGACGGACAGGAGAATCCTGCATCAATCATTGTGTCCTATAAAGTTTACGAAGTACAAAAATACCTTTCTCTTTCCAAACACGTTTATTCTCCGGTGCCCATGATGATCAGTAAAATGACCTGGGATAAGCTCTCTGATGAAGATAAGAAAATCATACAGGAAGCAGTAACGGAATCAACGGCTTTTGAGCTGGAATTAAACCGTTCCAAAGAAGCGGAGAATATCGAGATTATCCGCAATAATGGCGTCGAAGTAAATGAGGTGGATACGGAAGCCTTTATAGCAAAAATGAAACCTGTTTGGGAACAATTCGCCGACCGCTTCGGCATGGAAAACATTAACGCAATTGCCAACACGAAATAATCTATGGACGGTTAAGTGTAGAAAATATAAAGATGGGCGGGTATCGCCGTCCATCTTTATATTCATCAATTTGCGGGGAGTGTGGAAAGATGGAGTCGTATCACAAAATGATCAGTAAATTGTACAAATATATATTTTATTTCCTGGCTTTTCTGGGCGTGCTTATGCTGGCTATCGGCACTGCTCAGGTAGTAAGCCGTTATGTCCTTCATAATTCGCTGACCTGGTCCGAAGAAACCATGAGATTTCTTAATGTCTGGACAATCTATATCGGCGTAAGCGTAGGAATACCCTTGGGGATTCATGTTTCCATCGATGCAATCCCTAACATGTTGAAGGGGAAAACCAAGAATATATTGTCACTGATTATATTGATCCTCAGTCTTATTTTTTACTTGATATTTCTGGTGCAAGGCGTCAGGTTTTCGCTTGCCAATCTGAATCAGTATGCGCCGGCTACCATGGTGCCAATGGGTTACGTGTATCTTTGCCTGCCTCTGGGGGGGCTTTTGGCAGCGTTATTTACTGTGGACGAAATATTAAAACTTAGCAAAAGGATGGGGGAAGATAAATGTCAGCAGTAGGCATTACTTTGTTAATTAGCCTTGGTATTTGTTTAATAGCCGGCGTTCCTATTGCTTTGAGTATGGCGGGAGCTTCTTTTCTTGCCCTTTTAACAAGCGATGCTTTGCCTATGGGATTATTTATCCAAAGAATGTATACGGCCACAGATAGTTTTCCTTTGATGGCTATCATATTTTTTTGTATCGCCGGAGAGTTGATGCTGCAAGGCGGCATTTCCAGGCGTCTGATCAACTTTGCCTTATCACTGCTTGGAGGGCTAAGAGGCAGCCTCGCTATGGTGGCGGTAGTCACCTGCGCCTTCTTTGGGGCGATTTCCGGTTCTGCCTATGCTACAGTGGCCGCTATCGGCGGTATTATGTATCCGGAAATGGTGAAAAACGGTTACAAGGAAGATTTCACCGCCACGCTGATGGCCTCCAGCGGCATGCTGGGAATTCTGATTCCTCCAAGCATACCCCTGGTTGTCTACGGAGTTGTGGCTGGCGTTTCCATTGGCGATCTGTTTATTGGTATAATCAGCGCCGGCATATTGTTTACGGTTGCTTATTGTGTTACCGCTCAAATTGTGATCAGAAAGGAAGACATGGCTCCCTTGTCAAGCAACCCGGAAAAGGTCAGCTTTATTAAAAGCTTTAAGGAAGCTTTCTGGGGTCTGATGTCTCCGGTCATTATTCTTGGCGGCATATATTCAGGCGTTTTTACCGCCACAGAATCAGCGATTATTGCCAGCGTATATTCTTTATTTATCGGCTTTTTCGTTTACCGGGAATTAAATTGGGAAAACTTAATCCAGGCTATGGGGAAAAGCGTAATTGCTGCCTCTTCCATTATGTTTATCGTAGGCGGCGTTCAACTCTTTACCTGGATTCTGAGCTATGAGAAGATAGCGCAGGCCCTATCCACCTTTCTCATTTCCCTCACCAACTCCAAAATCACTTTTTTGTTAATCGTCAATGTAATCTATTTAATTGCAGGAATGTTTATCGACACGACATCAAGCGTAATGCTTATTGTTCCGCTTTTGCTTCCGGTAGCTAATTATTATGGCGTAGATCTTTTGCATTTGGGGCTTCTGACTGTTTGCAACCTGGCGGTAGGGCTGATTACCCCGCCTTTCGGCGGCAATCTGTTTGTTTCCGCCAGCGTTTCGAGAGTGCCGGTAAATAAAATGTATCGATGTATCATTCCGTTTATTATTGCCGGATTCACCGTGACTTTGGTCGTTACCTATTTCCCGGCCATGACCGTAGGATTGCTGGCCTTATTGAAGGGATGATGTTGTTAAACATAGATTACTAAAGATTCCCGCAGATTGTCGAGATAAGTGTTTTCCTGTCGATAAAGAGTATTGGCAGTAAGGCCAATCCTATGTTATACTTGTCACAAAAGAAAGTATTGGCATGACCATCATACAGTAATGCCTAGAAAATATGGGATTGGCGGGATAATTTTGGAGGATAAATTTAAAAAAATAAAGCGTTCAACGGTTGCCGATACGATTGTTGAGCAAATTAAACAAATGATACTGGAAGAAAAGCTGCTGCCCGGTGAAAGGCTGCCCTCGGAAAGGGAATTGGCCGATATGCTGGGAGTCAGCCGGCCGCCGGTGCGGGAAGCGTTAAAAGCTTTGGCTACGTTAAAAATTGTGGATATTCGGGTGGGAGAAGGCACTTTTTTAAACAACGGCAAGGATAAACTGATGCTGGATTTTTTTCAGCTAAAGAATCTTCAGATGAAGTTTGCGGTTTCGGAGTTGATTGAAGCCAGGCTTTTTTTGGAGATGGAAATAGTGGACCTGGCGGCTCAGCGCCGGGATGAACAGGATTTGGAGCGCATAGAAGAAAGCTTCAATAACACATTAAACTATGAAGATAATCCGGAAGCCTTTTTAAATGCGGATTTCGAGTTTCATCTGGCCATTGCCGAAGCGGCAAAAAACGCTTATTTATCGGAGATGCTGGATACCACCAGAGATCTTTTGCTGGAGTACAACAAAACGGTAATTGCTCAGCCTAATCAAATGGTGAGAGCTACCGATAGCCACCGCAATATTTTTATGGCTATTAAGGAAAAGAACGCAAAAAAGGCTAAGCAGGAGATGAAGCGGCATATTGAAATGCTGATGCTGGAGGAAAAAGTACCGGCCGTTGAGAATTGAGTTGGATAAACCGATAGTGATTATTGAGAAAAACAAAATCAAGGCGTTGTCCTGCTAAGGGACGGCGTCTTGATTTTTGTATGAGATGATTCTATGTTTTACGAAAAACGGGGCGTGTTCGTGAAAAACCCGGCAGGCGCCCCGAGGCAGCGTTCACAGAGGCAGTAGTCCAAGCGGCATTGGTTCAAGGCGGCATTGGTAGTGAGCAAAAAACGAGGCAGTGCAGTAATATTGCGGCGATATATGCAGATTTTTAAGTAGATATGCGCATATGTAGAATAGGTATACTGAATTAGATATATACACTTTTGTTTAATGCATTATCTCGTTTTTTGCTCAGCAGCAGCAACGGCACCACTGAACAACCGATACTGGTTGCGCAAATAGAATAGTTTTTTTATGAACACGTCCTGCTACGAAAAATTTCTACACTCGAAATTTTTCCTAAGCAAGTTTCACTTTGAAACTTGCTTTTGAGGCGTTATAACGAGGCGGTATGCTGCCGGATTCTATTTCTGCGATTTTAAAGCGGTCATCACTATCGTTCATCTCGTTGAAACGCACAGAGGAGGCGAAAAATTTCTACACTCGAAATTTTTCTCTTGAGGCGTTATAATATTAATTTGTAGTGATGATGCTGAACAACAAAAAGAGGAGGTCCGCAATGGACTGGATAGAAATAAAGATAGAAACCGGCAGCGAGAGTGTAGAGCCCATTACCGGCTTGGTTTTGATGGCCGGCATACCCGGCCTGGTGATAGACGACCCCAAGGATCTGAAGAATTACCTGGAGAGCCCTCAGGCCGCCCGCTGGGACTATGTGGAAGATAGTTTATTGGAAAACCCCGACCGGTTGACGGTGATTCGGGTTTATGTTGCCGATAATGAACAAGGCCGCCGCCAATGGGCTGCCCTGAGCAGTGATTTGGCCGCTTTGAAGGCCGCTGATCAGGAGGGATTTTACGGTGATCTAAGCTGGAGCCTTGCCAATGTGAAGGAAGAAGATTGGGCCAACAACTGGAAGGCTTATTTTAAGCCCTTTGCCGTAGGTCAACGTCTGGTAATCAAGCCTACCTGGGAAAGCTGGGAGCAGGAAGAAGGACAGGTCATACTGGAGATTGATCCCGGCTCCAGCTTCGGCACAGGCCAGCATCATACCACCCGCTTATGCCTGGAGCTTTTAGAGAAGCAGGTTCAGCCGGGCATGAAGGTGCTGGACTTGGGCTGCGGCAGCGGTATCCTGATGATTGCCGCGTTGCTTTTGGGAGCGGGACAGGCTATTGGCGTAGATGTAGAGGAAAATGCCGTTCGTACAGCTAAAGAAAATCTGGAGCAAAACCGTATTTCACCGGATAAGTATGCTTTACATTGCGGCGATTTAACGGCGGATCAGGCACTCCTTGAGAACCTGGGCGGTAAGGCCCAGGCTGCGGACATGATTACCGCCAATATTGTGGCTGATGTGATTCTGGCCATGACGCCATACTTTACCGGCTTTTTGAAGCCGGCAGGCAAGCTGTTGGTATCTGGGATCATTGACGAGCGGCGGCAGGAAGTGTTGGCCAAGGTGGAGCAGGCCGGTTTTGCTTTGCTGGAAAGCGGCCAATCCGGAGAATGGAATGCCTTTGTATTTGAGAAAATAAAGTAAGATTTTATATAGGAAGGGAAAAGAAGAAACAAGATGGAACGGTTTTATGTAGAGCCCCAGGCTTTTGGCCAACGGGAAGCCAGAATAACAGGAGAAGAGTTTAACCACCTGAAAAAAGTATTGCGGCTCAATGCCGGAGATCAGGTGGAGATTTTTGACGGCACAGGCGTTGGCTTTGGCGGCCAGTTAATCTCGGTGGGCCAGGGGGAAGCCGTCGTATCCCTGGACGAGCCGGTGCTGCAAAAAAGGGATAGCTCACTCAAGGTTTGCCTGGCCCAAGGCATACCCAAGGGGGAGAAGATGGAGTGGATCGTGCAGAAGGCCACGGAGCTGGGGGTTGCCGCCATACTGCCTTTGGAGCTCAGTCGCTGTGTGGTTCGGCTGGAAGGGGACAAGAAGCGCCAGGAAAGGCAGGCACGCTGGCAGAAGGTAGCCCGGGAGGCTGCCCGGCAGTGCGGCCGTTTGACGGTGCCGGAAGTAATGGCCCCTATGGATTTGGCGGCTTTTGTCCGCCAAATAGAGTCCTCAGACCTGCTGCTGATTCCCTGGGAAGAGGGGGGGCAGCCCCTGAGCAAGTTTTTTGAGGAGGACGGCCTATCCCCGGAGGGGAAAAAGATATATATGATGATTGGGCCGGAAGGCGGCATCAGCGAGAAAGAAGTGGAGCAGGGCCGCCAAGCCGGCGGCAGAACCCTGACTCTGGGTCCCAGGATATTGCGGACGGAAACGGCAGGCTTGATGCTTTTGTCGGTGCTGCAGTATCAATGGGGGGACACGGGAGGCCGAATTGGATAAAACCATTGCAATTTATACCCTGGGCTGCAAAGTAAATCAGGGAGAAAGCCAGGCCATGCTGGACGCCTTTCGGCAAAGGGGCTGGCAGCCGGTGGATTTCGACCAGCCGGCAGCGGTTTATATCATTAATACCTGCACAGTTACCCAAGCCGCCGATCAAAAGTCCCGCAAAATGATCAGAGGCGCCAAAAAAAGCAATCCCCGGGCCTTGCTGGTGGTTACCGGCTGTTATGCGGAAAGCGGCGGGGGAGCGTTGGCGGCCATCAAGGAAATCGATTTGGTGCTGGGCAACAGGCAAAAAGAAGAGATGCCCGTCCTGGTAGAGGAGCTCTGGCGGCAAAAGGCAGGGCAGCCGGAGTCTGATGCCGGGGCCGTTGCGGGGGCCGCGGGGGCCGTTGCAGAGACTGCTGCGGAGACTGCTGCGGGAGCTGCTGCCGAGGCTGGAGCCATGCCTCACGAAGAAGCCGTTCCTCCTATTTTGCTGAAGGGCTTGGATCGCACCAGAGCCACTTTGAAGCTGCAGGATGGCTGCCGCCAGTTTTGCAGCTACTGCATTATTCCCTATGTGCGCCAGGAGTGGCAGAGTCTGCCCGCCGCAAAAGCCCTGGAGCGGGTAGGGGAGATGGCGGAGCAAGGCCTGCGGGAGGTGGTGCTGCTGGGCATTCACCTGGGCGCTTATGGCTGGGAAACCGGCAAGCAGGATCAGTTGTCTATAGTACTGGAGCAGTTGCTGGAAGCTTATCCCCAGGTACGGTTCCGCTTGGGCTCCCTGGAGCCTATGGAGGCTACAGCAAGGCTCATCAGCCTGATCCGGGATTATCCCAATGCCTGCAAGCATTTGCATTTACCCTTGCAAAGCGGCACGGATTCCATCCTCAAAGCCATGAACAGACCTTACCTGACGGCGGATTTTCGTGAGAAAGCGGCGGAGATCAGGCAGGCCATTCCGGACATTGCCCTGACTACCGATGTGATGGTGGGATTTCCCGGAGAGAGTGAGGAGGATTTTCGGCAGTGCCAGGCTTTTGTAGAAGAGATGGCCTTTAGCCGCCTCCACGTCTTTGCTTATTCCCGGCGTCCGGGCACCCCGGCGGCTGCTATGGCGGGTCAGGTGCCTAAAGCTGAGAAGGAGGAGCGGAGCAGGGCCTTGATCGCTTTAGGCCAAAAACTGCAGGAGAATTACGGCGCCAGTTGGCTGGGCCGGCGGCAATGGGTATTGGCTGAAGAAGAAATCGGCGGCGGCTTTTGGCAGGGCCATAGCGATAATTATTTGGAGATAACCTTCCAGCCGCCATCCACACTGCCGGAAGGTACAGCCATCAAAGGCAGCTTGCTGCCTGTGAAGATTGCAGGCAAGTCCGGCAGGAAGCCGGAAGCCTGGCAGGGCGAGTATGATCCTTCATGATTCGGCGGTTAACGCAAGGGGTATCAAGCCCGGCGCTGTCCTAGGGCGCTGTCCCATGGCGCTGTCCCATGGCGCTGTCTCAAGGCACTGTCTCAAGGCACTGTCCTACTCTCGTTTGTGCAAAAATGCAGGTTTGTTAGCGTTTCCTAAGGCTAACTGAGCAAAAATGCAGGTTTGTCCTACCTCAGATGAGCAAAATTTCAAGTTTAAAGTGTTCAAACAACCCTTTTGGGCTATATTTGGCTGCATTTAGCGTTGCAGGCGGAAAGAACCCCCTATTCCAGAGAAACAACATACTTTAAACCTGCAATTTTGCTCAAAAACGCCTGGACACCAGATACAAACCTGCAATTTTGCTCAAAAACGCCTGGACATCAGATACAAACCTGCAATTTTGCTCATCTGGGGCTGCGGCGGACAGACCTGCAAATTTGAGCGGCTTACCACATGCTGACGGGTCATTGCACCGGCCATTGGGTTACTGTCGTCATGGTTTCACTGTCGTCATGGTTTTACTGTCGTCACGGTTTCACTGCCGTCACGGTTTTACTGTCGTCACGGTTTTATTGCCGTGGCAGTTTTGCTGCCGTAGCGGGATAGGCGCCGGATTGCAATAAGCCGCTTGTCATATCCGGATCCGGCTGTTATAATTTTAGAAAGCGAAAGCTACTTGATGACAAGGGGGTGTCAATCTTTTGACGGATTGTATATTTTGCAGGATAATCGCCGGTGAAATCCCCAGTGCGAAGGTATATGAAGACGAAGAAATCCTGGGCTTTCGGGATATTAACCCGGCGGCTCCGGTTCATGTATTATTTATTCCCAAAAAGCACTTTGCCAATTTAGGCGAGGCAGCACCGGCAGATCAGGCTCTTTTGGGCAGAATGCTTCAGGTTATTGGCCGGGAAGCGCCGAAGCTGGGCTTATCCGAGGGCTACCGGGTAGTGTCCAATTGCGGCGAGCCGGCGGGCCAGACGGTAAACCATTTTCATTTGCATGTGTTAGGCGGCAGAGATCTGCAATGGCCTCCCGGTTGATGTTATTCAGGGATTATTCAGGGGGGAATTAAGGAGTAATCCGGGATGATTAAATTTTCCTGTTCTCAACCCTAATCCTTGACCTCATCCGATTTATAGGATATAATTAACTGTATGCTATATTTGTCGTTCTCTCCTGAGCAGCGGTAAATGGGCACACGGTTGGCCTGAAAGGGGGGTAACAAGATGAGTGAAGTCAGAGTCGGAAAAAACGAAACTTTAGATAGCGCTTTACGGCGTTTTAAGCGTACCTGCCAGAAGTCCGGCGTGTTGTCGGAGGTTCGTAAACGGGAGCACTACGAAAAACCCAGCGTTAAAAGAAAGAAAAAGTCCGAAGCCGCCCGGAAGAGAAAGTTTAAATAAGCCTTCCTTTAAGGTGTTTGTATTTGGCTGAAGTTATTTATGCCGCTCTGATAAAGAGCGGTTTTTTTCTTAGCCCCAGTTAAAGCTTTGCCCTAAAGAGAAGGCCTACAATGAGAGGGGAAGAAAAGGCGAAGTGGAAAATCTGGCGGAAGGAAGATGAGTATACCATGAAGATAGGAATACCGGAATACAAATGGCGGATTTTTGCAGTGACCAGCCTGGCTAATATGACGTCGGCCTTTGCTCTCAACAGTTTAAATCTGGCTATGCCTGTGATGGCTGCCGAATTTGGGGTTTCCATGGGGGCTATCAGTTGGCTTTCCTTGGTGTATTCGTTCATTCCCAGCTGTGTATTGCTTATCTTTGGCAGGCTGGCTGATCTTTATGGCTATAAAAGGCAGTTTATTGGCGGTTTCATTGTCTTTGGTACGGCCTCGTTGCTGCTGCCTTTATTGTCAAATAGCCTGGGAACTCTGATCTTTTTCCGCTGTCTTCAGGCCTTTGGCTACGGCATGATGATCTCTATTACCCAAGCCATGTGCAACCGCAGCTTCCCACCTGAGGAACGGGGCAAGGCCTTGGGCATCAATTCCGTTTCCGTCTCTGTGGGCCTGGCTATCGGTCCCACCATCGGCGGCATGCTGATGACTCATTTTAGCTGGCGGTCGATTTTTTATTTCAATATTCCTTTTTGCATTTTGGGTATTTTGATGTCCGTCATCGTGCTGAAAAAAGACGAGCCCTATACGGGCCCCTCCCGCCGCATGGACTGGCTGGGTTCTTTTTTCTTTGCCCTATTTATCGGCTTCTTGGCGGTGACCATCAATTTCAGCGCCGAATGGGGTTTTGCCTCGCCCCGGTTTATCGGTTGTCTGGCGGTGAGCCTGGGCGCCTTAGCCCTCTTTATTTTTCGGGAAAGCCGGGTGGACATGCCCCTGATGGAATTAGGCTTTTTCCGCAGCCGGGTATTTACGTTAGCTAATATAGCCTGCATTTTCTCTTATGTGATTCAGCAGATGACTACTTTCCTGGTGCCTTTTTTCCTGATGAATATCCTGTTGGTGTCTAAGGCTGATACAGGTCTGATCATGCTGGCCACTCCTTTATCTATGATGCTGCTATCGCCGGTCGGAGGCAGGATGGCCGATGCCTACGGCAGCCGCCGGCCTGCCTTAACGGGCCTTAGTTTAATTGCCCTTGGCTGTGTGCTTATGAGCTTGCTGACCTTGGAGACAGGATTGGCTTATATGGTAATAGTCCTCTTATGCTACGGCATAGGCAACAGCCTCAGTGTGGCGGCCATCAATACGGCTATTTACAGCAGTGTGCCCAGGGAGCATTCCGGCGTGGTTTCCGGCATGGTAGCCACTATGCGCAATCTGGGCCAGGGGCTGGGGGTGGCCTTCGGCGGCGCCATTATGGCTCTGCGGCAAAGCTATTATAGCGCAGCGGGGCTGGCGCCGGACAACCGGGTTTATCTGTTGGCCCAAAGGGATGTTTTTTACTTTGGCTTAGGTATCGTGGCTGTGTCTATTTGTTGCATGCTGATGATACCCATTGAGAAAAAGTAAAAAGCCTGGCCGCTATTGCCGGAATTTATGATAACTTAAAGATAAAAAGACTGTTGCCGATGGAGGAAAGGCTCCAAGAAGCAACAGTCTTCTTTTTATCTGCAAGCATTGATTAAGGCCTGAACAGCAAATTAACGAACGGTATATTTTTCGATGGCCTCTTCATTGATTTCGTAGCCGACGCCGGGCTTATCGGAAATGGTAATGCAGCCCTCGCTGTCTACGGTAATGGGGTCTTTCAGGATGGCGTAGAAACTGGCCAGATCATAGACCGGCGGGTCGTAAGGATACTCAATATAAAGAGCTGAGTTGCTGGCCGCCGCCAGATGGAGGCTGTAGGCGAAACCCAGGCCGTTGGTCCAGCTATGGGGTTGGAAAATGATGTTGTAGTATTCGCACATGCCTTGGAGCTTCTTGAGCTGGAGCATGCCTTCGGAGAAAGTGGGATCCACCTGAATGATATCGTAGCAATGGTTTTCAATGAGAGCCCCGAATTCATGGACGCCCCGGTTGGATTCGCCGCCGGCAATGGGCAAAATGGAGTCCTGGCAGAGCCTGGCCAGTCCTTTATAGTCAAATTTGGGCAGGGGTTCTTCCAGCCACAGTACGCCCAGCTTTTCCAATTCGTTGGCTGTGCGCAAAGCCCGGGCATAATCCCAGACCACGCCGGGCTCATTGCTGGCCCAGGTAGCCGCCTGGTTGGCGTCGCACATAATATCGATATCCGATCCCAGAACCTGCCGGGCCATTTCCACTTGTTCAATATCCTGGGCAATGGTTTCGCTATGAATCCGCATCTTCATGGCTTTGAAGCCCATGTCCTTAATCTTCTGCAAGTCTTTACGGCGGGTATCCAAATCACGAATTTCCGCCAGGCAGGCGTAGGCTTTCATGGTTTTTCGCGAGCCGCCCAGCAGCTTATAGATGGGTTGACTGCACTTCTTGCCGATAATATCCCAAAGAGCGCATTCCACCACCCAGGCAAAGATAGCCCGCTGATGGGCAATCCGCAATACCCGGATGTGGTCTTCCAGAGCAAAGGGGTCCTTACCCAGCAGATAGGGAGTGACCAATACGTCAATATTGGCAGCCGCCGCTTTTGCCGCATAGGCTGTGGTGGCGGCATAACCGGAGATTCCTTCATCCGTGTCGATCTTAACGTACAGGACCTGGTGAATGGAGGAACTCATGCCCGGAGCCCAAGGAGGATAAAAGGTGCCTCCCATTGGAACTTCCAGGTAGCGCGTTTCAATATGGGTAATTTTCATCTTAAGACAGCCTCCTTATTCATGATAAACCAATAGGGTTCACCTAATCTAATACGCAAGTCCTGTGCCAGATAGTCTTATTCCGGAGAATCAAGTATTCCGGTAAATTTGGCTAATCAGATAAATTGAGATCAACTTGGATAAGATGAGATTAACTTACCAACCTGGTTTTTAGTGAAGTGAAATCAACTTATGGGCCCAGGAAAAAGTGGTTGAGCAGAATATTTTTTCTTTGGCATAAAAACTGCATTTATATCTGCTGAAATCATTTTGCGGGGAGGGCTTTACATGATTATTGTTGCAGTACCTCTGGCGGTCTTGTTTGGAATTGTTCTGATCAAGAAGATTCCGGTGATTGGGGGAAATATTCAGATTGCTCTGTTGATAACAGGTTTGGCAGCTTTATTAATGGGTGGTATTTACAATCCTGTTGCCTGGTTAATGGCCTGGCTGGATGGCGTAGACCGGCTGGCCTGGATTATTTTCATGGCTCTGTTCGGCAGTATTTATGCTCAGACTCAAGTGGAAATCGGCGCCATGGATACGGTGCTGAAATTTCTCCGGGCCATGTTCGGCAGATCGCCTAAAGGCCTGGTCATCAGCATTATGATGGCCCTGACTATCGCCGGGTCCCTGCTGGGAGATGCTGTGGCGGCTGTGGCGGTTATCGGTATTCTCATCATCAATTCCCTGCATGAAATCGGCCTTACCCCCGTACAGATTGCGGCTACCTTAGTCATTGGCAGCAGCTGGGGCTCCCTGATGCCTCCGGTCACTCAGGCATTGTTTCTGTCCTCTGCCCTTTTAGGTATAGAACCGCCGGATCCGGTGACCAATTTAGGCTATATTGCTGCTGCAGTCGGCTTGGTTATTAGTACCGTCTTTGTCTGCAAAAGCTTTGTTAAAATGGATAAATTGCCTGATGATTTGCTGCCCGAGGAAAAGGCCGGTCAGATTTTAAAAAAGGGTTGGAAATCACTGATTCCTCTGCTGACTCTGGCTGGCCTGATCATTTTGCGCCTGGGCTTTGCCATAGACCCTATCACCCTGGTGCTGGGCAGCTTTATTGACGCAGTAAAGAGCGTTACGATTTTAAAAGGTTTCTCCAACCTTATCGTGCTTTCCATGATTGTGGTTACCCTGATTAGTTTGGTTTATGCTTCTGTCCGCCAAAATATCGGCAAGGTGATCAAGGAAGGCGTGATCAGTTGCCGTAGCTGCGTGGGGATACAGCTTTGCTGCGGCCTGATGCTGGGCGGCTTTTATGCCGGCGGCCAGTTGAAAATGATTGAATCTTTTGCCCTGGGCATGGATTCCAATCTGCTGATTATCGGAGGCTCCATAGCCATGATGCTGGTGGGGATGCTGACGGGTTCCCAGGCCACCGCCCAAACCTCGGTACTGACCTTTATGGGACCGGCTCTGGTCGCCAAAGGCATGAATCCTGTATATGTAGCTTTAGGCGGCGCTTACATGGCCAATGCCGGCCAACTGGCCCCGCCGGTGGCCCTGATCACCTTTGTTACCTGCGGCCTGGTCAGCGCCACGCTAAACAAAGATGTGGACGTGATGAAAACCATGAATGCCTGCTGGGTGATGACCCTGACTTTTGCCGTTATCGGCTTGATTGCCTTTTATCTTGCCTGAATAGAAAACCCGGACCGAATTTTTAGCTGTACAGTTTAGATGATTTAGAAGGAGTATCTCACAAAGGCTGCCCAGCCCCTTTGAGATACTCCATTTCTTATCTTTCTCATTGATTAACCAAGGCAAATATGGCATAATAATACTATTGTGGATGTGATAAAACCGCAGATAATTGGTATTTATACATCAAAGCTACTGATAAAGGAAGTGTCCGCAGGTGAATTTTCAAGATATGATTTTGACGCTCAATAAGTTTTGGGGTCAGCAGGACTGCATTATCGCCCAGCCCTACGATATGGAAAAAGGCGCCGGGACGATGAATCCCGCTACTTTTTTGCGGGCTTTGGGCCCTGAACCCTGGAACGTGGCTTATGTAGAGCCTTCCCGCCGGCCCGCCGACGGCCGTTATGGGGAAAATCCCAACCGGGTTCAGCATTATTTTCAATACCAGGTAATTTTAAAGCCCTCCCCGGACAATATCCAGGAGCTTTATCTGGAGAGCCTGCGGCAGTTGGGCATTGTACCTGAGGATCATGATATTCGCTTTGTGGAGGACAACTGGGAAAACCCCTCTCTGGGCGCCGGCGGTCTGGGCTGGGAAGTCTGGCTGGACGGCATGGAGGTTACGCAGTTTACTTATTTTCAGCAGTGCGGCGGCCTGGAGTGCAAGCCGGTCAGCGGCGAGATCACTTACGGCATCGAGCGGTTATGCATGTATATTCAAAAGAAGGACAGCATCTTCGATATCAATTGGGTAGGAGACGTTACTTACGGCGATATCTACCACCAGAATGAGGTGGACTATTCCACTTACAATTTTGAAGTAGCCAATGTGGAGATGCTTTTTAATCTTTTTGAAATGTATGAGAAAGAGGCCATGGCCGTGCTGGCCAAAGGCCTGGTGCAGCCGGCCTATGATTACGTCTTAAAATGCTCCCACACCTTCAATCTTCTGGATGCCCGGGGGGCTATCAGCGTTACGGAGCGCACCGGCTTCATTACCCGGGTCCGCAACATGGCCCGCTCCTGCGCCCAAGGTTATGTTAATATGCGGGGCAATCTGGGCTTTCCTTTGATCAAGGATGAAGCCAAGCGGCAGCAGGCTTTGCAGGAGTTTAACGAGAAAGGGGACCGGCAGTAATGACCAAGTACTTACTGGAAATCGGCACGGAGGAAATACCGGCCCATTTTATTGATAAAGCGCTGGCGCAAATGAAAGAGATTGTGGAAGGGGCTTTGAATCAGCACCGCATTGGTTTTGAAGAGGTGCGGACTTTGGGTACGCCCCGGCGGCTGGCTCTGCTGATCGACGGCCTGGCCGAACAGGGCGAAGACCAGGCTGAGGAAGTCAGAGGCCCGGCCCGAAAGGCGGCCTATGATGCAGAGGGCAAACCCACCAAGGCTTTAATAGGTTTTGCCGCCAGCCAGGGCGTCAGTCTGGACAACCTGTCGGTCAAAGAGCTGAACGGCAATGCTTACGTCTATGCCAGCCGCTTGATCAAGGGCCAAAAGACGGTGCAGGTATTGCCGGAGATTTTAGTTAATATGGTGTCCGCTTTGAATTTCCCCAAGTTTATGCGCTGGGGAGATCTGGATTTCAAATTTGCCCGGCCTATCCGCTGGGTTGTGTCTTTGCTGGACAGCGAAATACTGCCTCTGACTCTGGCGGAAGTAGCCGCCGGCAGAGAAAGCCGGGGCCACCGCTTTCTAAGCCAAGGTGCTTTTCCGCTGGCATCTGCCGCCGAATATGAGAGCAGTTTGGAGAAGGAATCCGTTATCGTGGATCAGGCCAAGCGCAAAGCTGAGGTTTGGCGGCAGATTCAAGCCATTGCCGAAAAGAACCAAAGCGTAGTGGAGCCTGACGAGGAATTGCTGGACGAAGTTACTTACCTTTTAGAATGGCCTACGGCTTTGATAGGCAATTTTAAAGAGAGCTACCTGGAGATTCCCGAGGAAGTGGTGATTACCCCCATGCGGGAGCATCAGCGCTATTTCCCGGTACGGGATAAAACCGGCAAGCTGCTGAACCGTTTTGTTACCCTGCGCAACGGCGGCGACAGAAGGCTTGATTTGGTGGCGGAGGGCAATGAAAAGGTGTTGGCGGCCCGTTTGTCCGATGCCCGGTTCTTCTGGGATGAAGACCGCAAGCAGCCCTTGGAAGCCTACCTGCCCAAGCTGGAGAAAGTAGTTTTTCAGGAGAAGCTGGGCACCGTAGGGGATAAGGTCCGCCGGATTGAGGGCCTTGCTGCCTGGATTGCCGGCGTATTGCAGGCGGAGCCCCAGGTCAAAGAGGATACTTTGCGGGCCGCCCATTTGGCCAAGGCCGATTTAGTCACCAATATGGTTTTTGAATTTACGGAGCTTCAGGGTGTGATGGGCCGCTATTATGCGTTGGAATGCGGCGAAAGGCCGGCGGTTGCTCAGGCTATACTGGAGCATTACCAGCCCCGCTTTGCCGGTGACCAGCCGGCAGCCAGCCAGGCCGGGTCCTTTGTAGCCATAGCCGATAAGATGGATACCATTGCCGGTATTTTTGCTTTGGGCATAGAGCCCACCGGTTCTCAGGATCCTTACGCCCTGCGCCGGGCAGCCATGGGTATTTGCCAGACCATTCTGACCCGGGACCTGCCTTTAAACCTGGAGGATCTGGTGATTCAGGCCTTGAGCCAATATACTTATGTACTGGCTGATGAGGCCACCGCCGCCAAGGTATTGGCTAAGATTATGGAGTTCTTTGCCGCCCGTATCCGCAATATCCTCAGTGACGAAGGCCACCGCTACGATGTAGTGGATGCAGTGATGGCGGTACCCTTTGCCCGGATTCAGCAGGTGAAGGAGCGGGCCCAGGCCCTAAGCAGCCTGCGGCAGCATGCCGGCTTCCAAAAGCTGCTGGCAGTTTTCACCCGGGCCAATAACCTGGCCAAAAAAGGGGAAGGGGGCAAAATCAATCCGGCCCTGTTTGCCGAAGAGGCGGAAATGGCCCTCCATGCCCAGGTGCTGGCTACTCAGAAAGCCATCGGCGGCGTCAAAGAGCAGGAAGGGCTGGCCGGCGTGATTCTGTCTCTGTCCAACCTGGCCGGCCCCATCAACGCCTTTTTTGAGGGCGTCATGGTCATGGCCGAGGATCCGGCAGTGCGGGCCAACCGGCTGGGATTGCTTCAGGCAGTGGTGGACTTGACGAAGGATGTAGGAGATTTGAGCAAACTTCAGGAATAGAGGCTAAACGGAACAGAGATTGAAAAAGAGGAGCGGTGATCATTGATGAAAGCAAACACGAATTACGGCAAACTGCAAAGCAGCTATTTGTTTACCGACATTGCCCACAGGGTGGCTACCTACCAAAAGGAAAATCCGGCGGCCAAAATCATCCGTATGGGTATCGGCGATGTGACGATTCCTCTTTGTCCGGCGGTCATTGAAGCTATGCATGGCGCTGTAGAGGACATGAGCAAAAAGGAAACCTTCCATGGCTACGGTCCCGAGCAAGGCTATGATTTTTTGCGGATGGCCATTCAGGGCTATTACAAAGAGAAAAATGTTGAATTAAGCCTGGCGGATATTTTCATCGGCGACGGCGCCAAAAGCGATCTGGGCAATATCCTGGACCTCTTTGCTTTGGATAATACCGTAGTGGTGCCGGATCCCGTTTATCCCGTCTATGTGGATACCAATATAATGGACGGCAGAAAAATCCTTTACATGAATGCCGAGGAGTCCAACGGTTTTCTGCCTATGCCTCAGGCGGATACGGAAGGGGATCTCTTTTATCTCTGCTCCCCTAATAATCCCACCGGCGCAGCTTACAATCGCAGCCAGCTCGCCCAATGGGTCAACTTTGCCCGGGAGAAAAAGGCTTTAATTCTCTATGATGCGGCTTATGAGATTTTCATTGATGATCCGGATATTCCCCATAGTATTTTTGAGATTCCCGGCGCCAGGGAATGTGCCATTGAATTCTGCTCCCTGTCGAAGACTGCCGGTTTTACCGGCGTCCGCTGCGGCTATACTATAGTGCCGGAGGAATTGTCTTATGACGGCCTGTTCCTCAATCGCATGTGGGTACGCCGCCAAACCACCAAATTCAACGGCGTTTCTTACATCACCCAAAAAGGCGCCGCCGCCGTATTCTCGGAAACGGGCATGAAACAGGTGAAGGATGTCATCGCTTACTACAAGGGAAACGGCAAAATCATGGCCAAGACCTTTGAGGAGCTAGGAATGGTATTCTTCGGCGGCTACTGCTCTCCTTACATTTGGCTGAAATGCCCCAATGATATGGAGTCCTGGGATTTCTTTGATCTGATGCTTAAGGAGGCCAATATCGTAGGCACCCCGGGCAGCGGCTTTGGCGCCAATGGTAAAAACTATTTCCGGCTTTCCTCCTTCAATACGAAGGAAAACACTCTGGAAGCCATGGAGAGAGTGAAAAAGATCCTCAAGAAATAGCCGGAGATTCGTATTAACGGCTATAAATCGGTTGGGCGGAAGGAATGGACAAGATATGGAAATTACAAAAGAAACGGTTCTGAAGGTTGCCGGCCTGGCAAAATTGGATCTGACCGGAGCAGAGGCCTTGCGTTTGTCTCAGGAGATGGGCAAAATCGTAGCCTTTGCCGATAAGCTTTCCGAAATGGATTTGGAGGGTGTTCAGCCCACTACCCATGCAGTCAAGATGGAGAACGTTTTTCGGGCAGACGTAATGCAACCCTCATATCCCAGAGAAGAAATTTTGGCTAACGCACCGGAGCGGGACGAGGCTTGCTTTGTGGTGCCTAAGGTCGTGGAATAGGAGAGAACCGGATGGATAATGTACAAAAACAAGAGCTGGCCTCGCTGTCAATGACGCAGGCAGCCGCTTTGCTGGCCAAAGGGGAAACCAGCAGCAGCGAGCTGACAAAGCTGATGCTGGACAGAATCGCAGCCAGCGATAACAACGCTTATATTACGGTGAATTCCGAGGCTATGGCGGCGGCGGAGGCTGCCGACGCCAGACGCCGGGCAGACGGCAGCCTTAGCCCTGTGGATGGCCTGCCTATGGCTTTGAAGGATAATTTTTGCGTCAGAGGTATAAAAACCACCTGCGCCTCCCGGATGCTGGAAAACTTCGTGCCGCCTTACACGGCTACTGTAGCGGAGAAGCTGGCCAATGCCGGCACGGTGCTGCTGGGCAAGGTCAATATGGATGAGTTTGCGGCAGGCAACGCCACGGATACGTCCTATTTCGGCCCCACCAAGAACCCCCGGGATCCCAAACGGGTGGCCGGCGGTTCTTCCGGAGGATCTGCCGCTGCGGTGGCGGAGGATACGGCTTACTTTACCATGGGCAGCGATACCGGCGGTTCTGTCAGACAGCCTGCAGCTTTCTGCGGCGTGGTAGGATTAAAGCCTACTTATGGCCGGGTTTCCCGTTACGGTGTGGTAGCTTTCGCTTCTTCTCTGGATCAGGTAGGTCCTCTCAATAAGACGGTGGAAGACTGCGCCCTTACCTTATCTTTGATTGCCGGCCAGGATCCCCGGGATGCCAGCTCCCTGCCCAATCCGGTACCGGATTATCTGGCGGGCTTAAAAGGCGCCGAGGGCTTAAAAGGCCTGCGGGTAGGCGTGCCTAAAGAGTATATGGGCCTCGGCATTCAGGCGGAAATCCGGGAAAACGTCAAGAAATTGATTGCCGATTTGCAGACCGCCGGAGCCATAGTGGAAGAATGCTCCCTGCCCCAATTGGATTATGCTTTAAGCGCCTACTACGTCATTTCCTCGGCGGAATTCAGCAGCAACCTGGGCCGTTTTGATGGCGTCAAATACGGCTACCGGGCCAAGGGCTATGACGGCTATGACGATATGCTGCGCCGTACCCGCAGCGAAGCCTTCGGTGACGAGGTAAAAAGGCGGATTCTTTTGGGCACCTATACCTTGAGCGCCGGTTATTTTGACGCTTATTATCTGCGGGCTCAAAAAGCCAGAACTCTGATCATGGAAGATTTCCGCCGGGCTTTCGGCCAATACGATATTTTGCTTACACCCACCGCTCCTGTTACAGCCTGGCCTTTAGGCACGGCTTTTGAGGATCCCTCCAAGGTCTATGCCATGGATCTTTGCACCGTTTCTGTCAATGTGGCGGGTCTGCCAGCCATCAGCTTGCCCTGGGGCACGGATAAAGAAGGCATGCCCGTAGGCGTGCAGTTGATTGGCCCCACCTTGTCGGAGGAGCGGATTTTGCAGGCGGCCCATGGTGTGGAAGCTCTGAGCTTGCAGGCTTTCGGTGAGGGCCGGGGACAAAAAGGAGGCGGCAGCCATGTCTGATTATAAACCCGTTATTGGTTTAGAGGTTCATGCGGAGCTGGATACGGCCAGCAAGATTTACTGCGGCTGCACCACAGCCTTCGGCGGCGAAGAAAACACTCATGTTTGCCCTGTTTGCCTGGGGCTGCCGGGAGCTTTGCCTTTATTGAACGAGAAGGTAGTGGAGTTCTGCATAAAAGCGGGACTGGCCCTCAACTGCAAAATCAACAACTACTCCCGGCAGGACCGCAAGCATTATTTTTATCCCGACCTGCCTAAAAGCTTTCAGACCTCTCAGCTTGACCTGCCCATTTGCTATGACGGCTATTTGGATATTGAAGTTAACGGTCAGACTAAGCGCATCGGCATCACCCGTATTCATATTGAAGAGGATGCGGGCAAGCTGATTCACGACCTGACCGGTACCAGAGTGGACTACAACCGGGGGGCCACAGGCCTGATTGAGATCGTTTCCGAGCCGGATCTGTCAAACCCTGAGGAAGTATACGCCTATATGGAAACCCTGCGGCAGGTGCTGCTTTATACCGGCGTTTCCAACTGCAAAATGGAAGAGGGATCTCTGCGCTGCGACGTCAACGTTTCCGTTCATAAAGAAGGGGAACCCTACGGCGTACGGACGGAGATGAAAAACATCAACTCCCTGTCCGCTGCCAGGGCGGCAACCGCTTACGAGATTAAGCGGCAAAAGCAGGTGCTGGAAGAAGGGGGCAGCCTGTTCCAGGCGACGTTGCGCTGGGATGACGCCAAAGGGATCAACTACGTCATGCGTGTAAAAGAACACGCCGATGAGTATTATTACTTCCCGGAGCCGGATATCATGCCCATTATCATCACACCGGAAAAAATAGAGTCAATCCGGGCCACCCTGCCGGAGCTGCCGAAAGCCAGACAGCAGCGCTATAAAGAGCAGTACGGCTTATCGGAATATGACGCCAATCTGCTGACTGTATCAAAGGCTCTCAGCGACCTCTTCGACCAGGCGGTGGCAGAATGTCAAGGCCCGGCAAAGGCCTGCGCTAACTTTATCATGGGAGATATTACCCGGCTGCTCAATGAAAAAGCCCTGCAGCCGGAAGAAGTACCCTTTGGCGGCAAAGAACTGGCCGAATTGGCCAATCTGGCCAGCCAGGGAGCCATCAGCAGCTCCGCCGCTTCCAAGGTGGTGGAAATGCTCTTCCAGCCGGAGTTTGCCGGCAAAGGGCCGAAAGCCATCGTTGAGGAGCAAAACCTGGGCCAGGTCAGCGATCAGGGAGCCATCAAAGCTATGTGCCAGCAGGTTATCGACGCCAACCCCAAGATTGTAGAGGACTACCGGGGCGGCAAGAAGCAGGCCATTTCCGCTTTAGTGGGCCAAGTGATGAAGGCTTCCAAAGGCAAGGCCAATCCGGCCATGGCCAATCAACTGCTGGAGGAGCTGCTTAACAGCTAGGTGCGGCTGTGCAGGCGGGGCTTCAGCAAAGACGGACAAGCGTAAGCCTTAAGCTGCCTTGTGGGACAGCAGAGGAAACGGACACCGTAAAGCCGGTGTCCGTTTTGTCTATACCGGTTTCGGCAGTGGGCAGTCACATTTATGGCCAGTCCTATTTCTGTCCAGCTTCTAGACCGTTCTCTCGTAGATTCCTGTTGCGGCTATGCCAGGTATAGTGTAAAGTAGTAATAGTGTAATTTTTTCAAAGGAAAGGCGGCAACAGTGGTGAATATTGCAGATCTGTTCAAACAGAAAAAAGTGATCTATTCTTTGGAGGTGTTTCCGCCTAAGAAGACCAGCGCTCTGGATACCGTATATACTACGCTGGCCGGTATACAGGACATTCCGGCGGATTTTGTTAGCGTGACTTACGGCGCCGGCGGCAGCAACACCCAGAAGAGCAAAACCGGCGAAATAGCCGGATTTATTAAAGAAAAGTATAAATTTGAGCCGGTGGCTCATCTTACTTGTATAGGCGCTTCCCGGGAAGATATCCGCCAGACTTTAGAGGAGCTGAAGGCCAAAGGCATCCGGAATGTCTTGGCTCTTCGGGGCGATAAGAATCCGGATGTTACCACTCCCTCGGCTTTCCGTTATGCCAGCGAGCTGACGGCATATATTAAAGGGCTGGATCCGGAGATCAACGTAGCCGGCGCCTGCTACCCGGAGTGCCATGGAGAATGCAATAGCCTGGAGGAGGATATTGAGCATTTGAAGGAGAAGGTGGCTGCCGGAGCCAGCCATTTAATCAGTCAATTGTTTTTTGATAACGACTGCTTTTATGATTTCCGGGAAAAGGCGGAGGCGGCGGGAATCCAGGTGCCTATTCAGGCGGGCATCATGCCCATTGTAAATAAAAATCAAATCGAAAAAATCGTTACCCTGTGTGGAGCCAGCCTGCCCAAAAGGTTTGTACGGGTGATCAACCGTTATGCCGATTCGCCGGAAGCCTTGCGGGATGCCGGCATTGCTTATGCTACCGATCAGATCATTAATCTTTTGGCCAGCGGGGTTCGCGGCATCCATCTTTATACGATGAACAATATGGAAATTGCCTGCCGCATCGACGCCAACATCCGCAGCCTCATCGACAGTGCAAATCAAGGAAACCAGTAAAGAATCGATCATAATGGACTACAATTTGCCGGAAGGAGATAGGATCAATGAGTAGGATTACTATTTTAGGAGCAGGCAGTTGGGGAACGGCCCTGGGCGTAAGTCTCAGCTCCAAAGGCTACCCGGTAAAAATCTGGGGCATCGTTGAAGAAGAACTGCGGGATATGGATACTCATAGAGAAAACCGCCGTTATTTGCCGGGGGTAGCCCTGCCCCCAAGCTTTACCATGGTTTACAGCCGTCAGGAAGCCTTGGAAGATGCGGAGATCGTCATTTTTGCAGTGCCGGCCCAAAATTTCCGCAGCGCTTTGACGGAAGCCCTGCCTTATCTGAAGCCTGTCATGACCATCGTCAATGTGGCCAAAGGCATCGAGCAAGGCACGCTAAAGCGGTTGTCCCAGATCGCCGCCGAATTTTTGCCGCCTGAAAGCATGGCTAAATATGTGGTGGTTTCCGGCCCCTCCCATGCCGAGGAGGTAGGCCGCGGACTGCCTACGACTTTGGTGGCGGCGGCAACGGACAGGATGCTAGCCGAGACTATTCAGGATACCTTTATGAGCGACCGTTTGCGGATGTACACCAGCACCGATGTGGTGGGCGTGGAGCTGGGGGGGGCGCTAAAGAATATTATAGCTTTAGGCGCCGGGATTTCTGATGGCCTGGGTTTCGGTGATAATACGAAGGCCGCTATGATGACGAGGGGAATCTCGGAAATCAGCCGCCTGGGTGTGGCTTTAGGAGCCAAGGAGGATACCTTCTATGGCCTGGCCGGTATCGGCGATCTGATTGTCACCTGCACCAGTATGCACAGCAGAAACCGCCGCTGCGGTATCATGATCGGCGAAGGCCTGGCTCCTCAGGAGGCCATGGAGAAGGTGGGCATGGTAGTGGAAGGAGTCTATACCACGGAGGCTGCCTATGCCCTGGCCAAAGAGCTGGGCGTATCCATGCCGATCACAGAGCATATTTATGAGGTGATAAAAGGGACGATGAATGCCCGGGATGGGGTAGTCAGTCTGATGACCCGCAGCAAAAAGCATGAGCGGGCAGAGGAAATTGTCTTTGGCTGCAAAGAAAATTAAGCGGCAAATTAAGCAGCGAAGAAAACCAGAAAACATAGGAATTTGAATGCTAAAGCAAATCAGGCAGATACAGATTTGCTGAAATAAGTTTGTTGAAATAAGTTTGCTGTTTTCGGAAAGAATAAATCCTGAATGCCGGCGGCTCATCGCCTGCCGGCGTTCAGGCGTGGGTAAGATGGCAGCAGAAGGAGGAACACATGGCAAAAGGTAATGAAGCATACGATATTTGGTGGCATAAGGCCGGAGCGGTTGAAAAGAAGGTGGCTTTCGACTTTTGCGGCGATTATCTGGCTTTTTTGAATTCCTGCAAAACGGAACGGGAGGTCACCGCTTACACGGTGGCCCTTTTAGAGAAAAACCGATTTAAGCCTTTAGACAAAATCCTGAACGAGGCAAAAGGCCAGACTGGTTGCTTGCTGCAGCCGGGGGATAAGGTTTATTTGGATGTAAGGGGGAAAGCCGTGCTGGCGGCCATTATCGGCAAGGAGCCGGCGGCTCAGGGGGTCAATGCCGTAGCTTCCCATATCGACTCACCCCGTTTGGACTTTAAACAAACTCCTTTTTATGAGGATACTCATATGGTGCTGGCTAAAACCCATTATTATGGCGGCATCAAGAAGTACCAGTGGGTCTGCTTGCCCCTGGCCCTTCACGGCGTTGTCTTTCTCAAAGACGGCGGGAAGGTGGAAATCAATATTGGTGAGAAGGAAGGGGAGCCTTGCTTTGTGATCACCGATCTTTTGCCCCATCTGGCTCAGAAGCAAATGGAGAAAAAGGTGGCGGAGGCTATCACCGGCGAAGGGCTTAATGTACTGCTGGGCTCTATGCCTGCGGAGAAAGCCGAGGCGGATGATAAGGAAAAAGCTGAGGCGGAAAAAGACGAGAAGGACGAAAAGGAATGCGGCCAGCTGGTCAAGGCCAACCTAATGCGGATATTGAAGGAGACTTACGGTATTGAGGAGCGGGATTTCGTTTCCGCCGAAATCGAAGTGGTGCCGGCCCAGCCTGCCCGGGATGTGGGCTTTGACCGCAGCCTTATCGGCGGCTACGGCCAGGATGACCGGGTTTGTTCATACGCAGCCTTGAAAGCTCTGTTGGATATAGAAGGTATTCCCCAGAAAACGGCGGTGCTCTATTTCTCCGATAAAGAGGAGGTAGGCAGCCAGGGCAATACCGGCGCCCAATCCGCTAATTTAGGCAATTTCCTGGCGGAGCTTTGCGCTGCCACGGCAGAAAGCTATAATGACCTGATGGCCCGGCGCTGCTATGCCGCGTCCCATCTGCTTTCCGCCGACGTAGCCGCCGCTGTGGACCCCAACTATAAAGATGTCCAGGACCCCTTGAATGCCAATTATATAGGCAAAGGCATGGTGCTGGAGAAGTATACCGGCGCCCGGGGCAAAAACGGCGGCAATGATGCCAATCCGGAGTTTATCGCCGCTTTGCGCCAGCTTTTTGACGGTGAAGAAATCGCCTGGCAGACCGGCGAACTGGGCAAAGTGGATTTAGGCGGCGGCGGTACGGTGGCCGCTTTTATGGCCAACATGGGTATGCAGGTTATCGATTGCGGCGTGCCGATGCTGTCCATGCATTCGCCCTTTGAGATTGTCAGCAAAGGCGATATCTATAATACTTATAAGGCCTACAAGGCGTTCTTGCAGAGTTTTAAATAGTTCAGAGATAAAAAAAGATGGACATGAAAAAGCGGCCCCGGCTTGTTGCCGGCGGGCCGTTTTTTTAGCGAGAAAAAATATTAACAGTGTTGACTGGATAGCATTAAAAAGATATAATATGAATATAGTATGACTATAAGAGGTGAGAACTATGAACATAAAACCTTCGGCGGCAATTCGACAAAATTACAATGAAATTGCGGAGCTATGCCGTGCTACTAAAGAGCCGGTTTATCTCACTAAAAATGGTGAGGGGGATTTGGTGGTAATAGACCTGGAAACCTTCGTGCGGCGGGAGAAGATGCTCAAGCTGCGAGAAGAATTGTTGGCTGTGGAAGAAGAACGTATTGCCGGCCGCAGAGGTTGTACACCTGATGAGTTGGAAGCCTATCTTGACGGTATCCTTGACGAGGTGGACTATGGCAAAGATACCGCAATATAGTATTATCATATCTGAACGCACTCAGAAGATGTTAGGCGCTCATATCGGCTTTCTAGCCAAAGTCAGTGCAATTGCTGCCCGTGAGATGAGAGCCGAAATGATGAAAGCAATTCGTTCCCTGGCGATAATGCCGGAACGTTTTCCTTTTTTGGAGGCAGAACACCTCCCGCCAAATAAATATCACAAGATGTGCGTGGAAAATCGATATCTCATTTTGTATCAGATAAAAGATCAAAAGGTTTATATAGATTATATTGTGGATTGCCGGCAGGATTATGGATGGCTAATTAAGTGATCTGGTTCTGGGGGGATATGGAATGAAGGAAGAACTGATTAAGTTTTGCCAGGCAGCAGTACAGACGAGAAGCTATTCCGATGAGGAAGGAGATATGGCGGAGCTCCTAGTGGAAGAGATGAAGAAAGTCGGTTTTGACGAAGTATATATTGACAGAGTCGGCAACGCGGTAGGACGTATTGGAAACGGGCCGACCATTATTCATTTCGACGGACATATGGATACCGTACAGGTAAATGATGCTGATGAGTGGGAGCAGCCGCCCTTTGCAGGAAAGATCATTGACGGATGGTTATGGGGGAGAGGAAGCGTCGATATGAAATCTTCTCTGTGCTCAGCCGTATATGGCGCCGCACTTGCAAAGAAAAACGGCTGGGTCGATGGCAAGACGATTTATGTTACCGGCTCCGTCTGCGAAGAGTATTGTGATGCCGTAAGTTTGCAGCACTTTTATCATGATAGTGGAGTTTGGCCGGATTATTGCATCATCTGCGAGCCCAGCGACAACATCATCACATTAGGTCATAAGGGAAAAGCACAAGTTCGCATTACAACCCACGGCGTTTCTGCTCACGGTTCCGCACCGGAGAAGGGTAAAAATGCCGTCTACGAAATGGCTGAGATTATTCAGCGAGTAGAAATGCTGAATAATTCTCTTTACAAGGAAAACGAAGCTCACGGTACGGTAGTTCTATCTGACATTTGTAGCGTTGAGGCTTCTTTGAATGCAGTTCCGACGGAATGTACGATCTATCTGGATCGCCGTCTGGCGTTTTCAGAGACTCTGGATCAAGTCAAGAAGGAAATGGATGGGCTGATAAAGGGCAAAAATGCAGACTGGAAGGTTGGCACACTACTACATACAAGCTGGACGGGTGAAGAGCTTGTTTACGAGCCCATGCATGATCCGTGGAAGATCGACATAGACGCCCCTTTGACACAGGCCATCAGGGCAGCATATAAGGATACTTTCGGTATAGATGCGGATACTTATGATTTCTGGGATTTTGGCACCAACGCGCCTGCTCCCGTTAGTATGGGCATTCCGACTATTGGCTTTGGCGTCGGTGAATATAAGCTGGCTCATATGAGGAATGAGAAAGCAGAAGTCGCAAAGATTGATAAGTGCTGCCAGGTATATGCCAACCTCATCAAAAATCTTTAATTAGGTAAAAGAAAAATCTAACCATAAAGCGGCGATAAGCAGCCCTTTTCAGGTGCCTATCGCCGCTTTGCTGCGCAGTGTTCGATCCGCTATTTTTCTGTCAGCTTTTCTTGTGGAAATTGCGGAACTCGCTGTAGCCTTCTTTCTCTAGCTGCTCCCGCTGAAACTTGCTGTTTTTATTCTTGGCGGTGACCAGCACGGTGGAGCCCCCCCGCCGCTCCCGGCCAGCCTCCAGCAGCATGGCGCAAAGCTCGTCGCCGGCTAAGCCTTTCTCCGCCAGAAAGGCGATTTTTTTGCCTGTGGAGGGCACAGAAAAGCCTTGATCCAGCAGGATAGAAATAATCCGCTCAAAGCCGATAGAAAGGCCGCAGGCCGGCACCTGCAGATTGGTGAAATTTCCTACCAATTGGTCATAACGGCCGCCGCCGCCTACGGAACTGCCGAACTCTTTCATGGCGATCTCAAAGATAGGGCCTGTGTAATAGCCCATGCCCCGTACGAGGGTAGGATCAAATACCAGGTGGAAATTGCCTTGGCCCTCCTTGTCTTTGGTGGCGTCCACACAGCTCATGATCATGTTGAGGTCGCCGATAGCAGCCATAGCGCCGGCGTCGCCTTTGGCCGCCAGCTTTTCGCTGCAGACCTCCAGCAAGCTTTTGCCTTCCCGGGGCTGGAAAAATTCCAGATAGGTATCCACGGCGGCTTGCGGGAAGCCGGCAGCCAGAAGCTCGCCGGAGACTCCTTCTAAACCGATCTTATCCATTTTATCTAAGATAATAAAAACTTTTTCGCTGCTGTCCTCCGGGAAGCCGCTATAAGCGGCCATGGCTTTCAATAGCTGCCGGTGATTCAGGCGCAGGGTAAAATCTTGAAAACCCAGCTTGCCTAAAAGGGTAGTGGTGGCAGTGATCAGCTCGATTTCCGCCAGCATAGAGCTTTCGCCCAGAATATCGATATCGCATTGGGTAAACTGGCGGAAGCGGCCCTTTTGAGGCCGGTCGGCCCGCCAGACGCTGCCAATCTGCAGGGCTTTAAAAGGGTTGGGCAGCTTGTCCAGATTATTGGCGTAAAACCTGCACAGCGATACGGTGAGATCGTAACGCAGACCATTGTCCACCAAATCGTCGGGAGAGGCCGCCTGCTCCAGAGAAAGCTTTTCGCCCCGCTTCATGATTTTGAAGATCAAACTCTCGTTTTCACCGCCCTGCTTGCTGGTCAGATTGCCGATGTGCTCCATGCAGGGGGTCTCGATGGGGGTGAAGCCAAAGGTTTTATAGGTTTCTTTGATTAAGCCGATGGCATAATCCCGGATGGCCATTTCTTCGGGCAAAATATCTTTCATACCCTTGACCGGTGTTTTTGTCAGCGTCATGATTATTCTTTACTCCTTCTATAGGTTAACGGATAAAATTCGTCCTTTGACGGGGGTGCTCCGGTTTTGGCAGGTCGATGTCTTCGGCGGCAATAGTCAGGCCTTTTAACATCCAGGCCATGTTGCGGCCCAGGGTGCGCATGGTCTGAAGACCCTCCAGGTCCTGCAATACCTCCTCAACAGTGGTGCCGTGGGTGGAATTCCAATATTGGGAGGAAACCACCGGCATATTGGAGATGGTGAAATACTTGTTTAACCGGTCAAAGGCGCTGCTGGCGCCGCCCCGGCGGCAATTGACCACCGCCGCTGCTGGTTTGTAAGCATAGAGATGGCTCTTGAGATAAAACATCCGGTCGAGGAAGGAGCATAAGGCGCCGCAGGGGCCGGCAAAATAAACGGGAGAGCCTACCACCAGGCCGTCAGCTTTCGTAAGCAGGGTAATGGCCTCATTAACATGATCGTCGTTAAAAATGCATCTAAGACTGTCTTTGCAGGCCCGGCAATCAATGCAGCCCTGGACAGCCTTATTGCCAATATGGAATATGGTGGTCTCGATGCCTTCGTCGTTGATGGCTTTGGCCACTTCCGCCAAAGCGGTATAGGTGCAGCCCTTTTCCCGGGGACTGCCGTTAAGCAATAAAACCCTCATTATTTTTCCTCCAATCCTGAACGTAATGCTCATCTATTATTCTCGGCCATAGGCATGGCCCCGTCAAGTGTTATTTGGAAAATCATTTTAAAAAACCATGGAAATATGATATGATTACCCTTAATTGTATTGAAATCAGGAGGGGCTTCATGAAAATCGGACTGGTAGGGTTAAACCAGACAGGCAAAACCACAATTTTTAATTTACTTACAGGCAGAGAAGAGGGCGGTCAGGCCCCGGCGGGCAAAAGCGCCGCCAATACGGGGGTAGGCCTTGTTCCCGATAGCCGTATAGATTTTTTATCTCAGCTATTTAAACCGAAAAAAATTACGTATGCTCAGATTGAGCTAACGGATGTGGCCGGCTTTTCCGCTACCGGCGAAGGTCAGAAATCCGGCGCCGCTAAATTTTTAAATGATGTACGCCCTTGCGAGGCTTTGATTCATGTACTGCGGGCTTTTGAATCCGACTCGGTGATCCACGAGCAGGGAAATATTGATCCGGCCCGGGACTTGGAGGCTGTGGAAACGGAGATGCTTTTTGCCGATCTGGAGCTGGTAGAAAAGCGGATAGACCGCATCAAGACAGGCAAGAAAATGACGAAAGAAAATGCCGATGAATTAGCCAGGCTGGAACGCTGCTTTGCCTGGCTGGAAGGCGGCGGCACCATGCGGGAGATGGAGCTTTCCGAAGAGGAAAGGATTGCAATGCGCAATTATGCTTTTTTAACAGAAAAGCCCCGTTTAGCTGTGGTAAACCTGGATGAAAGTCAGTTTAAAAAGAAAGACTATCCTAATAAAGAAGCTGTACGGTCATTATGTTCCCAATTAAACATTCCCCTGCTGGAATTATGCGGCGAAATGGAGTTGGAGATCAGCCGCCTGCCGGAAGAAGACAAGCTGATGTTTATGGAGGACTTAGGCCTTAGCGAGCCGGGAATTGCTGTGCTAGCCAAGGCGGTCTACGGACTTTTGGGTCTGATTTCCTTTTTGACTGCCGGTGAAGACGAAGTCAGGGCTTGGACCATCGAAGAAGGTACCAGTGCCAGAGCGGCGGCAGGCAAGATCCATTCCGATATTGAGCGGGGCTTTATCCGGGCGGAAGTTGTTAAATTTGAGGACATTAAGTCTTTGGGTTCCATGGTGAAAGTCAAAGAAAAAGGTCTTTTCCGGCTGGAAGGCAAAGAATATACGGTTATTGACGGTGATATTATCAATTTTCGATTTAATGTTTAGACATTTTTTTTCGGCAGCAGGAGAACTGCTTTCCATGTAGAAAAGGATAATAATAATTTTGGTGAGGGAGGAATGTACCATGCGACAGAGAAACTGTGCCGGTGGCGTTGTGTTTGTCGACAATAAGGTATTTTTACTGCGTAATGATAAAGGCGAATGGGTGTTGCCTAAGGGCGTCATCAGAGACGGCGAATTGGCCAGCGAGGTAGCACTCAAAAGGGTGGAGCACGAAGCTGGCGTAAAAGCAAAAATCGTTGCGCCGGCCGGGGAGACTCGTTACGAATTCTTTTCGATTTCCCGGCGGGCCCCTATCAGCAATAAGATAGACTGGTTCATTATGCAGGCAGAGGATGAGAATTACACCATCAATAAAGAAGAAGGCTTCCAGGACGGCGGCTTTTATCCCACCAGCGAGGCTGCGGACAGGATCACTTATAGTCAGGATCAGGCTTTGGTGCGTTTGGCTTACGAAAAATATCTGGCCTTTCAGAAGGAATAGCCTAGGGAAAAATCAATAGATTTGGTCAGTTTTATGCCGGGCGGGAAGCCCGGCTTTTTCTATTTCAACCGAGGCGATCCCCGAAAACCTCGAATTTTGTACAATGCAGCATGTAGTTGGAAAGTCGGCTCAGAATTCCGGCATTTCTGCTATAGCAAGGCTTGATCGTTGATGACCAGCTTAAACTGCAGCCCCAGAGCTTCTGCCGCTTTGCGGCAAAGGATCATCCGGACCAGAAAGATTTCGAAGTAATCCATAACAGAACTGTACTGGGTTTCAACGGTTAACTGTAGTTGGATATATGTGCGCTCCTTATCGATGGTGATTTCCGAGCTGATGACCGAATAGTTTACCCGGTCGTGGATATCGGTGACGCCGGCGTTGGTATTGCGCACCCGGCTGCGCCGTACGTCGGTTTTATCGGCCAGGATCAGGGCGGCGGCAATAGGGTTTACTACCACTGCCGTGGCCTCGTCGTGATTGCCGATAGCAGAGACGATAAGGGCGATATCTTCGGCGTCGGCGTTCATATTGTTCAGGATATGAAAGGCCATTAAAGCGCCGCTTTGGGCATGGTCCGCCCGGTTTACCAGATTGCCGATGTCATGGAGGTAGCCGGCAATTTGAGCAAGCTCCACATCCCGTTCCGGAAAACCCATGGTTTCCAGAATGTATTTGGCGGTATCCGCTACTTTGGCCACATGGGCAAAGCTATGCTCCGTAAAGCCCAGGGCCACCAGGGCCTGGTCCGCCATCCGGATATAGGTGTTGATGCAGGCGTCGTTTTTAATCTGTTCAAAGGTAAGCATAGATGTATTATACCAAAAAATTGCCGGAAAATTTACTGACGCAGAAAAATCTTGCAGCAAGAAGCAGCGGGGCCCTAGCGGTCTCGCTGCTTCTTGTTTTCCGCATTCAGTTTGTCTTTACCCTATATTCAATCAATGCATAGTACACAAGCCAGGGCCAGGGAAAGCAGCTTGTCCTGAGGCGAATCGGAGCGGGAGGTCATAATGACCGGTTGCCTGGCGCCCATTATAGCTGTAGCCAATGGCTTTTTGGCAATGTAGGTTATGGCTTTATGCAATACGTTGCCCATGCGGATATCGGACATCAGCAGAATATCGGCGTTGCCGGCTATGGGGGAATCCAAGCCCTTGTGCTTTGCCGATTCCATAGAGAGGGCATTGTCCAAGGCAAAGGGTCCGTCAACAATACAGCCGGTTATTTGTCCTCGCTGGGCCATTTTACTGAGCACAGCGGCGTCTAATGTGTCTTGCATCGACGGGTTTACCGTTTCTAAAGACGTAATACAGGCTACGTGAGGCTGCTGGTAGCCGATGCGCTGGGCTAAAACAACCGCATTTTCGATAATCTGCTTTTTCGCCGATAGATCCGGATCGATATTGATGGCGCAATCGGTAATCAACAAAAGGCCTTCCCTGTCGGGCTTTTCAATGATGCTGATTTCGCTAAGCAAATGT
This sequence comes from Clostridiales bacterium, assembly GCA_038562165.1. Taxonomy (GTDB): domain Bacteria; phylum Bacillota; class Peptococcia; order DRI-13; family UBA5745; genus WRMS01. The sequence goes on from JBCFAO010000004.1 coordinate 92,061, forward strand.
GAGCCGCGGATGCCCTTTTCTTTATCCAGGACTGCCTGCATAAATACAGAGGTAGGCAGTAAGCCTTTCATCGGCAGATGGGCCTGGCGGCTGTGCAGCAGCTCAATTGATTTACGGGCAGCTTGACTAATATCCGGTTCATGAAGGATTTGACAATGATCAAGCCTGTAGTTATGCCGGTGAGCCAATTCTTCGATTTTATTCTGATCGCCAATCAAAATAAATTCCGCCAGCCGCTGCTGGCCGGCCATGTGGGCAACCTCCAGCACATCAGGGTCCTGGGCCGCGGCTACAGCCACAACTTTTGAGGAAATATGCTGCACAATTTCCAATAACTCTGCAAAATTCTGGATCATTCGGGCACCTCCTATTCATATTCGTGGACAGGTACTTTACCTTCCAGGGCCAGAGCCCCGCCTTCTTGCAAAGCCCGGAGCTCGTCCTCACCGGGATAATAGTAAAGCGGCGCAATCCAATGGACCCAGCGGGCAATTTCTGCCATCAAATAATGGCTGTTGGCCAGGCCGCCGGTAAAGGCCAAAGCATCGATTTTACCCTCCAAGGCGCAGGCGCAGCCGCCGATCTCTTTACCGATCTGATAGGCCATGGCACAGTAAACCTCCCGGGCCTTTTCATCACCCTTTTGAATGCGTTTTTCGATTTCAACGCAGTCTTTCGTGCCAAGATGGGCATATAATCCCCCCTGGCCGTTGATCATCCGGTAAATTTCCTGATATTTATATTTACCGCTGCAAGCTAAAGCCAGGAGAGCACCGGCCGGAACTGTACCGGCCCGTTCCGGCGCCATGGGGCCGTCGCCATCCAGGCCGTTATTAACGTCGATAACTTTACCTTCGCGGTGGGCGGCAATGGATAGGCCGCTGCCGATGTGAGTGATAACAGCCCGCAGGCTATCATAAGGCTTGCCAAGATCGGCGGCCAGCCTGCGGCCTACCGCTTTTTGATTCAGCGCCTGAAAATAGCTTTTTCGTTCCATTTCCGGCCGGCCGGTGTAGCGGGCATAGGCCCACATTTCGTCCACACTGGGCGTATCCACCGTGTATGCCGGAACACCCCATTCCTTTCCCAGATCGAAGGCAATCTTACAGCCCACACTACAGGGATGATTGCCGTATTTGCGGCTGGTGGCGTCATCAATCATGGCTTGATTAATACGGTAGACACCGCTGCCCATGGGCTTTACCGGTGCGCCCCGGGAAACGATGGCGCTGCAATCGCAGGAAGAAAAGAGCTGCTTATCCAGCCAATCCAGCAGTGTTTGCCGGCGATGGGAATATTGATTCCACAAATCTCCCAGTTCAATGGCAAGCTGCTGGGGCATTGGCAGATTGGCCTGGGCTTTGATATCCTTGCCGTCATAGAGGGCAACTTTTGTTGAGGTGCCTCCCACATTCAGGACGATGATTCTCGTCATGTTCTGTTCCCCGCTTTCTCTGTTCTGTTAAGGCATAGTCGAGTTTTTAAAAAATTGCATAACTGATTATGCCAGAAGCAGGGGAGGATAGCTGTGTAAAAAAACACATTTTTCAAACATAATTAAATATTACGAAAAAAAAGATTTTATGTGTAAAACGACACATACGCCAAAAAAATGCGATGCTACAATGGACATGAATTCAACACCTAAAATTGATAGGAGGGTATCAGGTCATGAAGCATTGGCGGATATTTACAACTATGGTGTTCTTATTGGCCGCATGTATTGTGTTAACCGGTTGTGGCGGTAACGGCGATACCAAGGTGACTGCTGCCGGCGGCTCCCAGGGGTCCGAAGGCCCGACTTCCCCGGCGGCCGCAGCCCCGGCTGTGGCGGAATACATCATTAAGGTTGGCCACACCACTTCAGAAAATCACTCTTCACATCTAACTTTCGTCAAATTTAAAGAGTTGGTTGAGGCCAAAAGCGCCGGCCGTATTGGGGTGGAAATCTATCCTAACGGCACACTGGGAAATGACAGGGAATGCATTGAGGGTGTACAAATGGGCACAATCACCATGACCGGTATTTCCAGTGCGATGGTTGCACAATTTGAGAAAAGCCTGAGTATCTTCGATCTGCCCTTTCTGTTTCCTAACCGTGAGACTGCCTATAAAGTCTTTGAAGACCCGGCCGTTGGCGGTGTGCTGAAAACAAATATGGAAGCAAAGGGCTTTGTCTGTCTGGGCTTTGCAGAGGCAGGCTATCGGAATCTTACTACCACTGCCAAACAAGTCAAAACCATGGCGGATTTAAAAGGCATGAAGATTCGCACCATGAGCAGCAATTACCATGTGGCGGCCTGGGAAGCTTATGGCGCCAGCCCCACTCCTATCTCTTTTAGTGAACTGTACACCGCATTGCAGCAGAAAACGGTAGACGGGCAGGAAAACCCTTATGGTTTGATTCTATCTCAGAAATTCAATGAGGTTCAGCCCTACTGCACCGAAACAGGCCATATTCTTACCGTTGTGCCTTTGATTATCAACAAGGAATTTGTAGACAGCCTGCCCGATGATCTGGAAAAAGCGGTGCTGGAAGCGGGGGCCGAGGCTGTGCAATATAACTATGGTTTGGCTCAGGAAGAAGAAGAGACTGCCAAACAGGAGCTTATAGACAGCGGTATGGAAATATTCCCTCTTGCCAATGAAGAAAAAGACAAATTTCGCAAAGCTGCCATGGTCGTATACGATGCGATGAAAGCCGAAATTGGCAGCGATATCATCGATGCCGCCCTTGTGCACTTAAATTGATTCCCTCTCACATTTACGGGCCGTCACCTAAACGGTGCGGCCCGGCTTATCCCGGCAGGGGCGTTGCCTGCCGGTGTATCATAACGGAGGTGCATAATGAAAAAGCACAGATACATTATTGAGGAGATCATCTGCGGTATTTTAATGGTCATCGTTTTAGCTGCCGTAACCATTCAGATAGGCAATAGGCTTACGGTAAAAGCATCGCTGCCTTGGACCGAGGAGCTGGCCCGGTACTGCTTCGTCTGGATGGCTTATCTGGGCGTTAGCCTCGGCGTGAAGCGCGGCAAACATATGAATGTGGATCTCATCAATAATGTGATCAGCCCTAAGGCAGGAAATATTATCGGAATAATCTGTGATTTATTGTTTGCCGGAATGTGTTTCTACATCATTATTTACGGCTATAAATTTGTGGCCAAGCTTTACGGCTTTGGCCAAAAAAGCGGCGGTATGGCTATTGAAATGTGGGTGCTATACGCAGCGGCGCCGGTTGGTATGGTGATGACCTTATGCCGTATTGTTGAGAAAAATCTGCTGCTGTTCCGTAAAAAGGGCAGGGAAGGGAGGACGGCCCAATGATTATTTTGATTTTATTTGCTCTCTTCTTTTTCTTATTGGTGCTGTCTGTTCCCATCGGCGTTACGTTAGGGATTACCTCAATGGCTTACGGTTTCTTATTTAACGGCATCAGGCCTGATTATTTTATCCAGTCAGCCATTACGTCCCTTGATAATTTCCCTATCCTGGCCGTACCGCTGTTTATGCTGGCCGGGGAGTTGATGACGAAGGGCGGCATTGCCCGGCAGCTCTTTGATATCGCTCATAAGCTGGTGGGGCGTATCACCGGCGGCCATGCCATTGCTACGGTGCTCACTTGCATGTTCTTCGGCGCTATCTCCGGCTCCGGCCCCGCTACGGTGGCGGCTATCGGCGGCCTGATGATTCCCATGATGGTGAATATCGGCTACGAGAAGAAATTTACCACGGCTTTGGTGGCGGCGGCCGGCGGCTTAGGCGTCATGATACCGCCCAGTATTCCTATGGTTATGTATGGCGTTGTTACGCAAAATTCCATCAGCGATCTGTTTTTGGCCGGCATTTTTCCCGGTTTCGTCTTTGGCGGCTGCCTGATGATTTATAGCTTTTTTTATTGCAAAATTACAAAACAGCAGCTTCATTGGGATCAGGAAGAAAAAACGCTGTGGCGGGCTATCTGGGATGGCAAATGGTCGATTTTAATGCCGGTAATTATTCTTGGCGGTATCTATGGCGGCTATTTTACACCCACAGAAGCGGCTTGCATCTCCGTTATCTATGCTTTGATCATCAGCATCTTTGTGACGAAGCAGATACCGCTAAAAGAAGTGCCGGACCTGTTTATTCAGTCCGCAGCCATGATCGGTCCTTTGATGATTATTGTCAGCATGGCCACATTGTTTGGCCGTATCCTTACCCTGGAAAAAGCTCCTATGATCATTTCCGGTGTGATCACTGCATTGTCTGATAATGTTGTGGTGATTATGATTATCATTAACCTGTTTCTTTTATTTGTTGGTGCCGTTATGGACACTGTGGCTGCAATCCTGATTGTAGCGCCGGTATTGCTGCCTATCGTACAGAATTTTGGTGTGGATCCTATCCACTTTGGCGTGATTATGGTTGTCAATCTGGCCATCGGCTTTATCACTCCGCCCATCGGCATTAACCTTTATGTGGCCAGCGGCATCAGCGGTTTGTCCATCACGGAGATTACCAGCAGAATAGGCTATCCCCTGCTGGTGATGCTGGCGGCCCTGCTGATTGTAACCTTTATTCCGGCTGTATCGCTGGTGCTTTTGACTTAATGAGAGGGGTTGAACATAGATGACCGTCAAAATCGGTATAACAGACGGCTTCCGCCTGGAAGTGGATTTTGCAATGGAAAAGCAATTTTTTACCGAAGCCGGCTTTGAATTGAAAGTCTGCAATTGCAAATCGGAAGATGAAATCATTGAACAGCTGGCGGATTGCCGGATACATTGTACGGTAGCCGGTTCCTATAGTGAAAGGGTGCTGCGGGCCCTGCCGGAGCTTAAAGGCATTGTCCGTTATGGCATTGGCCTTGACACCATCGATGTACCCTTGGCTACCGAATTAGGTATTCAGGTATGCAATGAGCCTGCCTACTGTGTGGAAGATGTGGCTAATCATGCCTTTGCCATGATTATGGATTTATCCCGCAAGCTGACATTTTATACTACGGAGCTGCGCCGGGGGAACTGGGGCTTTTCAAAAGGTTACCCGGCCAAGAGAATGCAAAATCGCACCGTAGGCCTGGTGGGCTTTGGTGCGATTGCCAGACGGCTCAAAGAATTATTAACGCCGTGGAATGTTAGATTTTTGGTATATGATCCTTTTTTGGATGAAAAGGCCATCGCCGCCGCCGGGGCGGAGAAGGTGGAAATCAGCGAACTGATGGAGCTTGCGGATATTATATCCATCCATTGCCCCCTTACTGAGGAAACCCGGCATCTTTTCAATAGGGAGGCCTTTGTCAAGATGAAGCCTCAGGCGCTGCTGGTGAATACTTCCCGAGGTCCGGTCATCGATACCCTGGCCCTGGCCCAGGCGATAAAGGAGGGTCAAATCTATGGGGCCGCCCTGGACGTGATGGAGCAGGAGCCTATCTCACCGGAGCATCCCCTTTGCTCCCTCAGTCAGGTTGTCTTATCGCCCCATGCCGCCCATTTTAGCGAGGAGTCTTTTTTGATCCTGCGCAAAAGCGTGGCGGCTCAGGCCCTGCAAATAGCCAGAGGAGAGCGGCCCGCTTATTTGTTTAACAAAAGCCTCTGGAAAAACTGAGGCTTCAGAGAGCTATCCATCTGAAAACTATTCGTCAGAGGTCATGTATTCCAGCAGTTTTTCCCGGTCAGGGATCACCAGCTTGTGGCGTAGTTTTACAATGAGGCCCAAACTGCGCAGTTTCGTCATGGTTTTTGTAACGGCCTCCCGGCGCACCCCCAGCACATTGCCCAGCTCGTTATCGGTGATTTGAAAATTGAGGACGTCGCCTTCCGGGGTAGTGCTGCCATAGACCTCAAAGAGGCTGAATAGCAAGGCGATAACCCGTTTTTCCACCGTTAAAAATGACATGCATTCCACCTGAAAGGTGAGCAGGCGGATTTTACGGCCCATTGAGTTTAGCATATACATAAAAATTTCAGGATTTTGAGCCAGTAAGTCTGTTGTGGTCTTGCGGTCGAGGCGCAATACTTGGCTGTCTGTCATGGCAATGGCTGATGCAAAGTATAAATCATCATCAAAAAAGGAGGTTTCGCCGAAAAAAGTGCCGGGCTCATGGATAGCCAAAGTGCGCTCCTTACCGTCTTCATTGACAATGAACACTTTGATTTTTCCTTCCACTACGTAGTATAAGTGCTCAGCCTGATCTTCCTGGCCATAGATGACGGTTCCTTGGCTGACCCGCCGCAAGTGGCTGGAAAAACCGGCCATGATTTGGACAACGTTTTTCTGAGGTTTTACCCAAGGTGAAGAGTTATGCAAGCTGGACACCTCCTTCGTTTAACCATGATACTATAACTATCCCCCTGGTGACAAGAACCCTTCAGAAAGGAGAAAGAGCAAATGATACGATGTCTTGTGACGGAAACGCTGACCGCCCAAATCAAGATGGCAGGTTTGGCGGGAAAGAAGCTGCTGGTCTGCCGGCCGGCAGAAAAACCGGAGAATATCATTGTGGCAGTGGATACGCTGGGCGCAGGCGTTGGCAGCGAAGTGCTGGTTTCCAAAAACTATTCAACAAGGCAAGAGGAATACGGAGTTGATTGTATGGTGTCCGCTATATTGGACCCGAAATAAGAAAGGAGGAAATCTAATGGAATCATTAGGATTTATTGAGGTTAAGGGCTATGTTCCCGCCTTTGCGGCGGAGGATGCGGCGCTGAAAGCGGCGGACGTTAAGCTGGTTAAGCGGGTGGCTATTGGAGCCGGCATGGTTACCGTAGTGATTGCCGGCGAGATCGGAGCGGTACGCACGGCAGTGGACGCCGGCGCCAATGGGGCAAAGCGCCTGGGCAACCTGATCGGCTGTTTTACGCTGGCCCGGCCGGCGGAAGAAATCAAGACTATTATCTAAGTGTATTGCCCCGTTGCGACAACGCCGCAATTGGGAAAATAGACAAGAAGTAAACCGAATTCTCAACGGGACAGTACACAAAAAGAAGGGGAGGTAAAATTATGGATTCCTGGGGCTTTATCGAAGTAATTGGCTTTATTCCCGCTATTGCCGCGGCAGATGCGATGATCAAAACCGCCAACGTAGAGCTGGTGGGCCTGGAGCAAATCGGCGGCGCCATGCTGACAGTGGGCGTGAAAGGTGAAATCGGCGCGGTCAAAGCTGCTGTGGATGCGGGAGTGCTTGCCGCCAAGCAAAATGGGGAATTAGTAGCAGCCAATGTGCTGGCCCGGCCCAATCCGGAGGTCGCCGGACTGCTGAAAATGAAGTTAGGATAGGAGGGAGACAGATGACTTCTCTGGGATATATTGAAGTAATTGGCCTGGTTGCCGCTATTGAGGCGGCCGATGCGGGGCTTAAAGCAGCAAATGTGGAATTGGCGGGCAAAGAAAATCCCGGCGCCGGTATGATTACGGTTGTATTTAAAGGTGAAATTGGCTCCATTAGAGCGGCTTTAGATGCGGCAGAGGCGGCGGCGGCCAGAATCAGCAAGGTCGTAAGCACCAATGTGATCGCCCGCCCCTTCCAGACTGCATAAGAAGTTGCCGAAAAGGAGTGCTTTACCATGCCTACATATATTACGGCGGCGGAGATAGCCACTTGCCATATCAAGGGAGAGAAGGTTTTCGCCTGCGGGGCAGATGCGGTGTTGACGGATCTGGCCCGGGAGGAAGTGGATAAGCTGGGTATCGAGCTTATCAGGCAGGGGGATAACAAAGGGATGGGGACACAACCCCAGTCTGCCTCACAGCCCCAGGCCCAAGTTCAAAATCCAGCGCCATCGCCTAAGCAGGCAAAATCTCAAAGCGGCGGCACCTACGGCGTACAGGGTTTTGAGCCGCCGGCTCCGCTAACGTATAAACGGCCATTCAAAGAGGTGCTGGGCTCCGGCCGTAAAATTGCCGGTACGTTTATCGGTACGCCTCATCCGGTGATGACTGAGTTTGTTGGCAAGCTTGGTTTTGATTTCTTATGCATCGATGCCGAGCATACGCCTATTCACCTGGCCACCCTCCAGGAAATGCTGCAAAGTATGGGTGCTACCCCTACCTATGGCGTTGTACGGGTGCCGATGATTTCCTATCAATATATGTCCGGCGCCCTGGATATTGGGGCAGATGCCTTGCTGATTCCCCAGATCCGCACCGGTCAGGATATGGATATTGTTGAGCAAGCTTGTTTATATCCTCCTCAGGGCCGCAGAGGCATCGGCCCCTCCCGGGCCACCTCTTATGGCCTTGAAATCGGCAAAAAAGGCCAGGAGCCCAATCGGGATACGGCGATTATTATTCAAATTGAGACAAAGGAAGCATTGGATAATTTAGATGCTGTGATTTCCCGGGATATTGTGGATATGGTGTTTATCGGACCGGGAGATCTTTCGATGAATTTAGGCGTATTCGGTCAGACCGGCCATCCGATTATGGTGGAGCAAATCGGACGTATACAGGAAACCGCCGGAAAATACGGCAAACCTATCGGCATTTTTGCCGGTAATATGGAGGCTGCCGCCAACTGGCTGGATAAGGGTTTTGATATGGTGCTGATCAACTCGGAATTGGGCCTTTTGGGCGAGCATATTACCGGCAAGCTGGCTGCTTTGCGGTCCCATATGTAATGCTGCAAAATTCAACAATAAGAAAGGAGGGGTTGGGTGAGACAAGTGATATCTTCCGATGATATCTGGAATCTGGTGCAAGGAGGTAAAACCACGCTGCACCTGGAGGGCGAATATGTGTTGACCGACATTGCCCGGGATATGGTCAAACGATATGGTATTGCCATTGCCGGACCCGCCCCGGGAAAGATAGCGGCGATGGCCGGAAAATCGGAGGGGGCGGACTTTGCCAGAGGTTTGGGTCAGGCTTTTCGGATGGATAAAGAGATGACAGCCGCAGGAGCTCTGAATCAAGCGGACTTATTGATCACCAATGGCCGCATTGTGCTGCCGGAAGCGGGAGTTATCGAAGGGGGGCTGGCCATAAAGGATGGCAAGATACTGGCCATCATGGCCCCGGATGCTGTCTGCCCGGCGGAGCGGCTGCTGGATGCCGGCGGCAATTATGTGCTGCCGGGCATTATCGATCCCCATGTCCATCTGGGGATGTTTGCGCCGCTGGAGGAGGAGCTGGCCACGGAATCCCACAGTGCCCTTATGGGCGGCGTAACGACCATGGGCTGCTTTTTCAACCAAAAGGAGAGTTACCGCAGATTCTTGGAAGACCTGACCGGCCAAGTAGCCCAATATAGCGGCGCCGACCTGTTCCCTCATCTGACCCTGCGGGAGCAGGTCCACCTTGAGGAATTGAATCTGTACCGCACAAAGGGAGTTTCTTCCTTTAAGACCTATATGTGCGGAATTCCCGGTATATTGCCTCATCAAAGCGACGGGTTTATCGTTGCCGCCATGCAATCGTTAAAGACCCTGCCAGGAGAACCGGTATTGTGTGTCCACTGCGAGAATACCTCCCTGGTGGATGCCGCACTGGAACAGGCGGCAGCGTTGCCGAAGCTGGATCTCCGGCAGTGGGGAGCGACTCATCCGGCTATGGCCGAAGAGGAGGCATTGATCCGGGCAGCCTACTTTGCCAGCAAAATTGGTATAAACCTCTACGCTGTGCACATCAGTACAAAGGATGCTATTGAGACGGCCCGGTCAATTAAAGGGCCCCGCATTCATATTGAGACTACCTCTCCCTATTTAAGCCTGGATGACAGCACCACCGCCGGCGTCGATGCCAAGATGGCGCCGCCCATCCGGGATCAGGCCAGCCGGGAGGCTTTGTGGCAAGGGATTATCACCGGTACCGTTGATACAATCGGTACCGACAATGTAACGATGACCAGAGCGGAAAAACAGGTGGAAAAGGGTGTGGCAGGGGCCATACCCGGCTATCCGGCAATGGCAACCCATTTGGTGTCGGTGCTGGACGGCGCTATCCGCCGGGGCATTCCTTTGGAAATGGTTATAGCGAAAATGACATTAAATCCGGCGAAGATTTTTGGGATTTATCCCCGCAAGGGCACCCTGCTGCCCGGCAGCGATGCAGACCTTGTGATTGTTGACCCCTGCCGGGAACAGGCAGTTGATCCGGGAACACTGGGCAGCCGCTCTGATTTTTCGCTGTTTACCGGTAGAACCTTGCGGGGTTGGCCTGTGGCTACCATCAAAGGCGGGGAATTAGTCTGTCAAAATGGACAGATGGTATCAGCGGCCAGAGGAAGCTTTCTTATCCGTTAGACGAAAGATTCCGAACCTTGCTATAGAAGATAAGTGTTTAGGAGTGTGACTATGAAAGAGATACGGCTCCACGGACGAGGCGGTCAGGGAATTGTCAAATCCGCTGAAGTAATTGTATATGCCGCAGTACAAGAGGGCAAATTCGTCGCTTGTTTCCCTTATTTTGGTTTCGAAAAAAAAGGCGGTCCGGTCAGTGCTTTTGTCCGGATTGATGACAAAAAAATCCGCGAAAAAAATCAAGTCTATTTTCCCCACTGTATTATTGTACTGGATCCCACAATTATGGGAGCCACTGACGTATTTCAAGGAGCAAGAGAGGATTGCGTGTTAGTGATCAATGCCAGGTCTGTTGATAGCTTAGATATTCCCGATCAGATCACGACCATTGCCTATATTGACGCCACAGCTTTATCCGAGGAATTGTTGGGGCGTAAAGTGCCGAATACGGTGATGCTGGGAGCCTATGCCAAAGCTACCGGCTGGACCGACGTGGAAAAACTGGCTGGCCGGGCCGGTGAAATTTGGGGCGAAAAAAACAGGGACGCTGTGCTGCGGGGCTATTCCGACGTAACGGTGATCAGAAGAGGGGAGGTCTAATCGTGATCAAAACAAAGTATATTTGTGCCGTTGCCGAGGAGCTAAACGATATCAATACCGGGGCCTGGAAAACCTATCCGCTGCTCCTTGATCAGGCAAAATGCATCAAATGCGGTTTATGTATCCAATATTGTCCCACCAATTCGGTAATCCGTGACGAAAAAGACGGTTTCTTCATCAGCCTTGAGTATTGCAAGGGTTGCGGCGTCTGCATCAACGAATGTCCCAGGGGAGCTATCAGCTATGTGAAGGAGGATCAATAATATGGAGAAGCTTGTAGTTGTAGACGGCAATCATGCGGCTGCTTTGGGCGCCCTGCTGTGCAGACCCGACGTGGTGGCGGCCTACCCTATCACTCCCCAGACGCCCCTGGTTGAGCACTTCACTCAGTACATAGCAGACGGCGCCCTGGACTGTGCGATTTTGGAACCGGAGTCAGAACATTCTGCCATGAGCATATTGGAAGGGGCTTCCTTAGCCGGCGGCCGCACCTTTACCGCTACGTCATCCCAAGGGCTGGCTTTGATGTACGAGCCTTATTTTCGGGCCTCCACCATGCGGCTGCCTATCGTTATGGATATTGTCAACAGGGAGATGATTTCCCCCCAGACTATCTGGGGAGGGCCTCAGGATTCCCTGTCCGTGCGGGACGCAGGCTGGATTCAAATTTACGTTGAAGATAATCAGGAGATTTTGGACATGAATGTGCAGGCTTTCAAAATTGCCGAGCATAAAGATGTGCTATTGCCTGTTAATATCTGTTTTGACGGTTTTTACCTTTCTCACATGACAGAAGGCGTACTGGTCTGTGAGCAGGAGAAAGTGGACGCCTTTTTGCCCAAATACCTGCCGGAGCATGTGAAGCTGGACCCGGAGCGGCCTATGGCTGTGGATCCGCTGACGCCGGGTGCCTATCTGCAATATTACCGGGAGCTCCATATGCAGGCTATGGATAATGCGAAGAAGGTGATCCGGCAGGTCAATGATGAGTTTGCTCAATTATTTGGGCGCAGCTATGGCGGCCTGGTGGATACGTACCGCCTTGAGGATGCGGATTACGTGTTGATAACCATGGGTTCTCTAACCGGAACGGCCCGGGTAGCAGTGGATTACGCCCGCCAAAAGGGCGTTAAAGCCGGGATTTTGAAGCTGCGCAGCATCCGGCCTTTCCCGAAGGAGCTTGTCCAGCAGTATTTGAAGGGCCGTAAGGCTGCCGGCGTGGTGGACCGCAACGTCAGCTTTGGCTGGCATTGTGGCATCACCTATTTGGAGGTACTGTCCGCCATGGGCGGCGCACTGAATATGCCGCTGTTGCCCTTTATTGGGGGTTTGGGAGGCGAGGACCTGACTATCCAGCTTTTGGCTAAAGCAATCGACTATATTGTTGCGGCAGGTAAAGGGCGGTATAACACGCCTCAGCAGGCAATCTGGCTGATAAAGGGGGAAGAAGAATGAGAGCTGCAGAGATGAAGACTACCAAGATGAGCGCAACCGATAAAATGCTGGCTTATGCCGATATGGTGGCTCCGGGCATTACCTCCTGTGAGGGCTGCAACGTGGAGCTGACCATGCGTACGGTGCTTAAGGTACTGGGGCCAAACACCATTGTGGCCATCCCACCGGGCTGTATGGGCGGTGTGCAGACGGTGGGCTGGGAAGACAGGATGGGTACGAAAATCCCGGTGTTTTTCCCGCTGCTGGATAATACCGCATCCATGCTGGGCGGCATCAAGAAGTATTATGAGCATATCGGCCGTCATGTAAATGTGGTGGCTTTTGCCGGCGACGGGGCCAGTGTGGACGCCGGTTTTCAAGCCCTCTCGGGAGCTGCTGAGCGGGGCGATAATATCATTTATATCTGTTATGACAATGAAGGATACATGAATACGGGCTTTCAGCGCAGCGGCTCTACCACAAAAGGCTCCTGGACCTCCACAACGCCGGTGGGCGCCGCTCACAAGGGTAAAAAGACCCACCGCAAGGATGCGCCAATGATTATGGCTATGCACGATATTCCTTACGTGGCTACAGCTTCGCCGGCTTATATCCCGGATTTGATCGCCAAAGTGGAAAAGGCTATGCAGGTTCGGGAGGGTATGGCTTACATTCATGTATATAATGCCTGTTCCACCGGCTGGGGCTACCAGCCTTGCAAAAGTATAGATATTTGCCGCCGTTCGGTGCAGACCCGCTTTTATCCGCTGTATGAGGTGGAGCACGGAAAATTCAAGCTTTCTTTGGATATAAAGCAGCCAAAGCCGGTGAAAGATTTTCTCAACCAGCTCAAAAAATTTCGCCATTTAAATGAAAGTGATGTCCTGGAGATACAAGAGTTGGTTGACCGCCGCTGGAACCGGCTGCTGGGCCTTTGCCAAATTTGATCTACCGGGAGAGGCCCAGACCGTTTATCATATCGGAAAGCTTCTGGTGATCATAAATATACAGACGTTTGTTTTTTTTCTCAAGGATACCTTCCGCTTTAAATTTACTGAGGATTTTGGTTACCGTCTCCCGGCGGATACCTAGATAATTCGCTAAATCCTGATCTGTAGTCGGCAGATCAACGACAATAGCGCCGGATTTATCCTTGCGGCCAAAATCATTGATCAAGCCTTGAATTACAATGGCCAGATGGGTTTTGTTGTCGAAGAAGGTCAAATACTCCACCTGTGCCGTAAGAATGCGGATTTTCATGCTCATGGATATAATCATCGATAGGGTGAACTCCGAATTTTCGGCGGCAATACGTTTGAAATCGCTGCGGCTGATCCGGATCAGCTTTGTATTCGTTATGGCTTGGGCTGACGCCATGCTGTCGATATTGAGAAAAAAGCTGTTTTCGTTGATGAATACTCCCGGATTTAGTACGCTGAGCATCTTTTCTTCGCCTCTGATGTTCGTCATTGTGATTTTGACCAGGCCTTCGACGATATAGTACAAATAACGGTTCTTTTGGCCTTGATCAAAAATGAAAGTGTCTTTTAAACAAGCTATCGTTGTCAGGGATGGATCGGTGGAGAGGTAATCAATAAAAGATTGGCGGTTGATCCAAAGAGAATGGATGTCAATGGCGGACATGGCGGCCTCCTTAATCAGCAAGGGCAGATTAATGATACACTCGGAATTTTGACAGAGCAAAACAGGTATGTCAAGTGTAGTGATGCCCAATTAAAAACTTATTAGTTGCCATTTGGAAAGGGAAGGATACAAATGAAGATTTGCTTTGTGGATAAACAATGGCTGTCAAAGGAGACCATGGAGATACAGCGGCGGGCCTTTGAAGGAAGAGGCATGGAAATTACCTTTCATGACTACACATCTCCCCAGGAAATTATTCAGAATAATCGGGATGCCGCTGCTCTGATGGTGGTGGCGGTGCCGATTACCCGCAATGTTATTGAGGCAATGCCTAATCTCAAGTTTATTGGCCGCTGCGGCATCGGTTACGATTCGGTAGATTTGGAGGCCGCCACTCAGAGGGGCATTGCCGTATGCAACGTGCCGGATTACTGCGCTCATGAAGTAGCCAGCCACAGCCTGGCCCTGGCCTTGGCCCTGCGCAGGCAGCTTTTTCCTTTCGCAGCCCGGGCCAGAGCCGGAGGTTACGGCCAGGGCAGCGGCTATCCGGTGGAACGAATAAAAGGACAGGTATTTGCTTTACTGGGTTACGGGCGAATTGCCCGGGAACTTGCGGCCATGGCCCGGGGAATCGGTATGCAGGTAGCAGTGTATGATCCTTACGTGAAAGAAATCAGCGATTCCCATACAACATTATATGCCGATATCGGCGAAGTGCTGGACAGGGCGGATATTCTGTCCGTGCATACGCCTTTGACGCCGCAAACCAGGCATATGCTGGCGGCTCCCCAGTTTAAAAGGATGAAAAACACAGCTATATTGATTAATACCTCCAGAGGCCCGGTAATCCATACCGGGGATATGATGGAAGCGCTGAAAAAAGGAGAAATTGCCGGCGCCGGGCTGGACGTCTGTGAAGGCGAGCCCCTTGGAGCGGACCATCCGCTGCTGCAGATGGAAAATGTTATTTTTACACCTCATGTTGCCATGTACTCTGAGGCGGCAATGAAAGACTTGCATAATAAATTGACGGGACAAGCCTTGGATGTATTGCAAGGCCGTTATACGGAAAATATTGTGAATCCTGAAGTCAGGAACTATGGGGTCTGGTTGTAATATAGCCAAATATGAGACAGGAGGACGGAAAGATGAAAAAGGCAGGAATAGGGATTTGTTTAATGTTGGCAATCATATTTGTTCTGGGCGCTTGCGGAGGCTCCGCAGCCCGGGAGGGGCAAGGCTCCAACGTTGCCCCCCAGGAAAAGGTGCACATTACGGTGGGCCATGCCGGTTCCGAGGCTACGCTGATGCATCGGGCCTGGGAGGTATTTAAGAAAGAAGTAGAAGAGGTCTCCGGCGGAAAAATGACCGTTGAAATCTATGCCAACGGCCAACTGGGTGGTGACCAGCAGTTGCAGGAGGCTGTGCAGAACGGTGATCTGATCGCTACCGCCTGCAACACAGCGGCATTAACCGGCTTTGAACCAAAGCTTGGCGTATTTGCAACACCTTTTTTATTTGCCGATAACCAGGCCGCCTATGAGCTTTTAGATGGTGAATTTGGTGATAAAATGCTGAATTTAATGGAAGAAAGCGGCTTTAAAGGGCTGGGTTTTTATGAATCCGTCCATTTCCGGGTGCTAAGCGCCAACAAACCTGTACATACACCTGACGACTTGAAGGGTGTAAAAATCCGGGTGATGCAGAACCCGATTCATATTGCCATTTGGGAAGCCCTTGGCGCCGGTCCCACATCTATACCTTTTTCCGAGCTTTATACCGCTTTGCAGCAGAAAACCGTTGACGCCCAGGAGAACCCTTTGGAGTTGATTGTGGCGCAACGCTTTTATGAAGTACAGCAAGCGGTGACGTTAACGAATCATCTTTTTTCCGTCGGCATGGCCACAATGAACCTGGATTTCTACAACTCCCTGTCTGCCGAACAGCAAAAGATTGTGGAGGACGCTGTCGAAAAGGCGGTTGCCTTCCAGCGTGAGGCTGGAGCCGCTGAATATAAGGATTATTTAAAAACGCTGCAAGACGCCGGCATTGAGGTCGTGATGCTGACGCCCCAGGAGCTGGAGCTATTTCGGGAAAAGGCCAAGGCTGCCTATCCGGTAATCGCAAAAGAAGTGGGTCAGGATTTATTGGATGAGTTGTTGGCTGCCACAAAATAGCAGCTATTCCGAAGGGAGAGATTCGATGAAAATTATCGGCAGAATCGATGACCACCTGGAAGAGGTGATGCTGGTCTTTTTAATGACCTATTTCGTGTTTGTCGTAGTGGCCCAAGTTATTGCCCGTTTTGTGCTGCAGGTGCCGGCTGCCTGGACCGAGGAAACCGGACGCTATGCCTTCATCTGGCTTACTTTCATCGGCGCCAGTTACGCCACAAAAAAAGGTATGCACATCCGTATGGATATTATGGAAAGTTATTTAGGTCCGATAGCCGCCGGAAGGCTGAAGCTTTTATCTATGCTGATTTTTTTAGCGTTTTTATTGATCATGAGCGGAATAGGCCTCAGCGTATGTCAAACATTATTGGCCAAGCCCCAGAAAAGTCCGGTGCTGGGGCTGCCGATGCTGGCGGTGTATGCCGCCATGCCGGTGGGGATGATCTTGTCCGCCATTCGAATGCTGCAATGGTTCTACCTGGAGCTATATAAAAAGAAAACCGCCGGCATATAGGAAAGGAGTCAGGTATGGCTGTAGGTATATTGTTCATCGCCTTTTTTGCGCTGTTGGCCTTAGGTGTTCCGGTAGCGGGATCAATAGGCCTGGCATTGCTGGCCAACGGCCTGGCCGGTTCCGGTATTGCCCCGGCTTATATTGGGCGTTCTTTGATACAGGGGTTGGATTCTTTCACTGTTCTTGCGGTTCCCCTATTTATTTTAGCCGGCGAGATCATGGGGCAGGGAGGTATCTCAAAGCGCCTGTTCAATCTGGCCAATGCAATGGTGGGCAAGTTTACCGGCGGCGTGCCAATGGCTACGGTGCTGACCTGCATGCTGTTCGGGGCAATTTCCGGCTCCGGGCAGGCCACTTTTGCGGCGGTAGGCAGCATCATGATTCCGGAGATGGAAAGGCAGGGTTACGACAAGAGTTTCGTCACCGGACTAACCGCTTCGTCAGGCGGGCTAGGCGTATTGATTCCCCCCAGCCTGCCGATAGTGATGTATGCTCTTGCGGCTAATTCATCCATCGGCACAATGTTTTCCGCAGGTATTTTACCAGGGATTTTATGCGGCTTAACCTTAATGATTTATGCTTATCTCTTTTGCAGACGCCACCCAATTTCAGGGACAAGCTTTACCCCGACAATGGGCGTATTTCAAAGCATCAAAGAGGGCTTTTGGGCTTTACTGACGCCGGTGATTATTCTTGGAGGAATCTACGGCAGCATTTTTACCTCCACGGAAGCAGCCGGTGTTGCCGTGGTATACGCTTTAATTGTCAGTATATTTGTCTACCGCACCATTTTGCTGAAGGATTTGCCTCGCATTTTTTTACGGGCAGCAGCGCTGAATGCCCCGATTTTGCTGATCGTCGGCATTGCTACGGTGCTGGGACGAGTGCTGGCTATGCAGAAGGTTCCCACAATGATCGCCAGTGGTATTTTGTCGGTTACCACATCCGGGATATTGATTATTATTTTGATCAATATTCTGCTTCTCATTGTTGGCATGTTGATGGAGACTTTGGCTGCTATTGTGATACTGGCGCCTATTTTACTGCCGATCATCAATGGGATTGGCATGAGTCCGGTGCACTTTGGCGTAATTATGGTGGCAAACCTGGCCATTGGTTTTGTAACGCCGCCTGTGGGCACAAATCTCTACACTGCCGCAGCGCTGACCGGCATCCATGTCAAAGATCTGACTAAAGCGATCATTGGGCCAGTTTGCGCTCTTTTAATTGCCCAAGTTTTACTGGTAATGTTTCCGCAAATATCCCTGTTCCTGCCCAGGTTGTTTGGCCAGCTCTAATCCGGCTAATCTGTGCAGAGCAGAGACAGAATGTGCAAAATTGCAGCTTTGTCGCCGTTTGCTTGGGCAACTGTGCAAAACTGCAGGTTTGTCGTCGTTCGCATAGGCTAACTGTGCATAATTGCAGGTTTGTAACCCTTAAATCTCTCGTTTGGAACAAATTTGGCCTGAAAACAGGGTAAAAACCCTATTTTCAGGCCAAATCATCTACTACAAACTTGAAATTTTGCACAAAAGGCTCTAGTACCAAGTAGGTATAGATTCTATTCCCCTTCCACCACAGTGCCTACATGGCAGAAGAAGAATTTTTCTTTGAATTCCTGGGACAGCCCCATGGCGGCAATATCTCCCGTGCAGTGAGAGACCCCCAGCCGCTCGATATTAAAGCCCTTCAGAGCCTCGATGCTCTTTTCCCGCTGTTCCGGCGAGGCAGGTCCCAAATGGGTGCCGCCGATCACCGTATGGATACGCTTTTCACCGGTTTTTTCTATGGCATGGTTCAGGATATTGATGATGCCGGCATGGGAGCAGCCCAGCACCACAAAAAGTCCTTTTTCCGTCTTAATGACCAAAGACTGATCGTCGGGCAGGGGATCCTGTACATAGTCGGATTCGCAGCCGCAGCCGCAGGGAATGACCTGGTCCAAATCCCCGGTTTCGAAATCGTTTTTGCGGGGCACCTCCCCGGTAAGATACATGCCGGGGACGACTTCGCTGAACTCTGTGTTGTAAACGAAGCTGGCGCCCTGGGATTCCAAGGCAGGCTTGGCAAAGGGGATGCCGATGTATTTGACCTTGCCTCCCCGGGTCATGTAGCTTTCTTTGAATAATTCGGGGTGGCTGTAGACCTTCACCTTGCCGGCGGCGGTGACGGCGGCAAGCAAACCGCCGGTATGGTCGATGTGGTGGTGGCTGAGGATAATGCCTTGAATGCCGGACAGATCCTTTTTGAAATAGTGGGCATTGTTGATTAAGGCCAAACCCTGGCCGGTGTCAAAAAGGAAGTTGCCCTGATCAGTCTCCAGAAAAACCGACCAGCCGTGTTCGGCCAAAGCGCCTATATTGCTGTAGACGCAGTTTTCGCATAATACCGTAGCTTTAACTTTCATTTTTTCTCCTCTTTTCTATAATAATATATCATAAATAAAAATATCACATCAGGAAAACGCCTAAGATCAAAGTGGCCAGATAACCGGCCATAACGGGAATAAGGCATCTTCGGGCCACTTCTATAGGGTTGACGCCCACAATGGCCGCCACGGGAATCAAAGCCCAGGGTACGATGACGCTGCCGCCGGTCCAAACGGAAGTGATTTGGCCCATGGCCGCAAGGACTGCCGGATCGGCTCCGATAGTGGCGCCCAGGCTGCCGGCCATGGCTCCCGTCAGGGGCAGGGGGGCAAAGCCGGAGCCGTCCATGCCCACAAGAAAGCCTACGCCCATGACGATGAGCCCTACGGGGAATTTCGATAAAGGAATAGAATTGGAAATCAGCCGGGCAAAGTCCACCATATAGCCGCTGCCCTCAGGACCTAAAATAACTTTGGACATTTCTTCGCCGCCCACAAAAAAGAAAGCGGCAATGACGATAACCGGAGCAAAAACCTTGATGCCGAACATGAAGCCCTGGCGGACGTAGTCCGTAGCTATTTCCAGGGCCTCCAGCTTATGATGCCCAATGGCAGTGATACACATGATCAAAAGAGCGGTGCCCCCTACGAGAGCGGTGGCGTCGCCGCCTTTTAAATCCAGCTTTAGCATCAGGACGACATTTAAAACGAAGGCAACGGGAACGAAAAGCGCAATAAAGTGGGCAAAGGGAGAAATATTCTCTCTGACTTCAATTTTACACATCTCGTTATTCTCATGTAAAGCATGTAATTTATTAATATCCTTTTTCATGTCCCGTTTAAGCATGAAATAGGCGGTCCCTGTGGCGACGAGGCCCATGACAAGATGAAGGGGTATGCCTGCCATAGTGACGGCTGCGGCGCTTTCCAGGCCGGCAGCCTTGGCGGATATGGAAGGGGCCCCTTGGATCACCCAGTCAAAACCAAGGCCGCAGCCATAGCCGAACATGGTCATGACAGTAGCGGCGCCGATGGCCGGCAATCCTGCTTTGATGGCCACCGGCAGTACAATGGCCCCGATTAAGGCCACGGCGGGACCGGGCCAGATCATCCAGGATAGGACCATAATGACAATACCTAAAATCCAGTAAGCCAAGTCGGCGTTGACCATTAATTTCGTTGCCGGCTGGATCATCAGATAGTCGGCGCCGCAGTCGCAGAGAGCCTTGGACATGGCCACAATCAGAGAAATAACGATAATGATGCCGATGAATTCGCTGCCGGCAGCTACCATGCCTGTAAAGACGGTTTGTATTGCGGCAGTAAAAGAGCCTTTGACCAGCCAGCCCATGAGGAACAGCCCCAGGGCGCAAGGGATGACAACATCCTTTCGAAATGCCATAGTGACAATGACAATAACCACAACGGAAAGAAATAACCAATGGGCAGCGCTTAACATAATTTTCCCCCTTAATCAATTAATTCCCTTTACCCATTCTTCTGTTTACCGGGTCGGGCTATAAACTCAGCGTAACCACCCCTTTCAAGAGAAACTCAATATAGTTTAGATACTAAACTATATTGGTAAAAAAAATAGCTAAGCCTGTTAAAACAGACTACGCTTATAAAAGCTCAATCAGCTTTTCGATGCCTATTTCAAACATTTCGATTTCCTGCTGGCTTAGCTTGGCTCTCAGCTGATCGTAAAAATGCAGGTGATCCTGCCAATGAGCATGGTAGGCGCTGACCCCTTTGGAGGTAAGGGAAATCAAAGAGGCCCGGGAATCCTCGGGATGGGCGGAGCGCTGAACAAGGCCCTGGCTTTCTAAGCGCTTAATCACTTGGCTAACGGCGCCCTTCGTAACGGATAAACGGTTGGCCAGCTCGCTCATCAGAATGGCCTGGCCGCAGCCAATGGCGTCAATGGTATGAATTTCGCTGGGGGTAAGGGGGCCGGCATCACCAAAGCTCCGGGGGTTTTTCTCCAGGCGCTGCAGCTGGAGAAATAAACGGCCCAAATTCCGGCTGCCCCTATCCCGGCAAAATTCGCTATTATCTTTTGATGAGTTTGTCATTTCTTTATCCATGAGGATAGTTTAGTATCTAAACTAGATTTTGTCAAGGGGAATTTTAGTAGTGGCCTCAAAGTCGATAATGGAGTGCAGCAGGCGCAAGGCATATTCATCCTTTGTTTCAGAAAGCCGCTCCACGGCGATTTGCTCCGTTACCCGGCCCTGGTACAGGAATAATACGTTGTCGCACATGTAGGTAACGGCGGTCAGGTCATGGGTAATAAAGGCATAGGTTAAGTCCAGCCGCTCCTTTAATTCCTTCAGCAGGTCCATGATTTGCACCTGGGTATGGGTGTCAAGGGAAGAAATCGCCTCGTCAAAGAGGATCAGCTCCGGCTTGCAGGCCACGGCCCGGGCAATGCAAACCCGCTGCAGTTGGCCGCCGGAAAGCTGGTGGGGAAAACGGCCGGCAAAGGAGGCCTCCAAGCCTACCACATCCAGAAGGCGGGCAATCTCTTTTTCGTAATTCAGGGCAATGTCTTCCCGCCGCTGCCTGGCCCTGATACCTTCGCCGATGACGTCACGGATGAGAAAACGGGGATTAGCGGAGGTAGTATAATCCTGAAAAACAACGCTGAGCTTATTCTGCAGAGCCCTTTTCCCCTGTCTGGAGCGGTAAACGGACATACCGTCCAATAAAACCTGGCCTTTCTCCGGCTTCAGCAGTCCGCAAAGCACCCGGCCCAAGGTGGATTTGCCGCTGCCGGATTCGCCTAAAATGCCGAGGCAGGAGCCTTTGGGCAGAGACAAAGATACGTCAAAGAGCACTTGTTTTCTCGATGCTCCAAATACTTTCTCTTGTTGTTCGCTGCGGAAGCTGACGCAGATATCTTGCATTTCGATCATCGGGATCATTGAGACGCCTCCTTTTGCAGGGCTAAACGGTAGCGGGCCATAACGGCGCTGCGTTTTTCCACTAGAAGCTTTGTATAGGGATCAATAGCGTGATGGAGGATATGGGAAAATTCCCCTTTATCCACAATTTCCCCATTGCTCATGACTAAAATACGATCGGCTACTTTTGAGACGGCTCCTAAATCGTGAGTGATAAAGAGCATAGCTGTTTGATGGCCGGCTTTAATCTTTTGAAATTCCTGGAGAATTTCAAATTGAGTTATGGCGTCAATGGCAGTGGTAGGCTCATCGGCAATCAGCAGATCCGGCTCCAAAGCGATGGCGATACCGATCATGATCCGCTGCAGCATGCCGCCGGAGAGCTGATGGGGATACTTTTCCAAAACTTCCGCTGGGTCCTTGATTTGCATCCGCTCCAGGATGTCCAGGGACTGGCTGCGAATTTGGGCTTTATCCCACTCAGTGTGAACGCCAAAGGTCTCGGCCATTTGGTTGCCGATGCGGTAGAGGGGGTCGAAGCAGGTCATGGGGTTTTGCAAAACCATGGTGATTTGACGGCCCCGCAGCCGCCGCAGAGACTCCTTGCTTTCCTTCAGCAGATCCCGGCCATTAAATAAGGCTTGACCGGAAACCTGAAAGCTTTTATCCAGCAGGCCGGCGAAGGCTTTGACGGTCATGCTTTTGCCGCTGCCGGATTCCCCTAAGATGCCGAGGCATTCACCCTGATTGACGGAAAAGCTGACGTTTTTGACTATGGGACGCAGGCCTTTTTTTGTCTTGAGCGAGACACAGAGGTCCCGCACCTCTATTATGCTCATTCGCTTACCTCCTTGGGGTCCAGCACATCCCGCAGAGCATCACCCATCAGGTTGAAAGCAGATACCAGGACAACGATGGCGATGCCGGGTACAATCATCTGGGTGGGGTTGCTGGTCATCACGTTCTTTGCTTCATTCAGCATGGCGCCCCACTCGGGGGTAGGCGCCTGGACGCCGAGACCCAAAAAGGACAAGGTGGAAATATTAATAATGGCCCAGCCTACATCCAGGGAAGCCAAAACCGCTAAATCTGAGGCGATGGACGGTACCAGATGGCGCAGCAGGATGAATCTCTCCGGCGTACCGATACAGCGGGAAAACAGCACATAATTGCTATTGCGGTGCTGCATTACGCCGGTGCGGATCATACGGGCGTACCAGGCCCACTTGATGAATACATTGGCAATGATCACGTTTTGGACGCTGACCCCCAACAGGGCCACCACGGCAAAAACCATTACCTGGCTGGGAAAAGAAAGCATCACGTCCACAACCCGCATGATCACTTCTTCGATCCAACCCCGGAAGTAGCCGGCCAAAAGCCCCATCAAGGCGCCTAAGCCGATGGTGCCCAGCATGGTCAGCACAGCCAGACCCAAAGTGGGGCGGATGCCGTAGATCATCCGGGAGAGAATGCAGCGGCCCAGGTTATCGGTGCCCAGGGGATACTCGGCGCTGTAGGGCGCAAATTTATTGATAATATCTGTGGCAAGAGGATCGTTGGGAGCAATCCAGGGTGCAAAAATGCCGATGAGGGCCACCAGAAGCACCAGGCTTACGGCAGCTACGGCGGTTTTATGATGAAGGAGCCTCTGGAGCATCAGGCAGCCTCCTTCCTAAGCCGGGGATCGGCCAGGGATTGCAAAATATCAAAAAGAAGATTAAACATAACAAAAAGCACGCCAATTAAAAGCACATAAGTCTGAATCACCGGATAGTCCCGGTTAAAAATCGAGCTGATGCACAAGGTACCCAGGCCCGGCCAGGCAAAGACGTTTTCCACAACAATGGTGCCGGAAATCAACTGGGGAATACTCATGCCTAAAGCAACGATACAGGTATGCATGGAGTTTTTGAGGATATGCTTGACTAAAATAGACTTTTGAGGCAAGCCCCGGACATTGGCATACAGCACGTAATCCTGTTTCATATTTTCCAGCATATTATTGCGGATCAGCCGGATAAAGGTGGCGATGTAGCTCAGAGAAACGGTGAAAGCCGGCAGGATCAAGTGCTGCCAGCTGCCGCTGCCGCTGGTAGGCAAAAGATCCAGCTTGATGGATACGCTCCACATTAGCAAGAGGCCCACCCAGTAGGCAGGCATGGCCGTGGTAATAAAGATAACTCCCCGCATGATTTTGTCAAACCAACTGTCCTTATAGACGGCACAGAAGAAGCCGATAGGCAAGCTGAGCAGAATAACCAGGATGAAGGAGGCTCCGGCCAGCCGCAAGGTGGCGGGCAGGCAGCGGAGGAGCTCCCCGGCTACGGTGCGGGAAGGATTGACATAGCTGATGCCGAAATCGCCTTTCAGGCAGTTGACCAGCCAGGTGAGATAGCGGACAAGGTAAGGCTTGTCCAGACCTAATTCCGCCCGGACCTCCGCAATGGCCTCATCGGTAATAATAGGAACCTGGCGTACCCGCAGAGCCACTTCCGCCGGGTCCGAAGGAATCAGATTAATAAAGACGAAGCAAACAAAGGAAATGCATAATAAAAGCGGTATGGCCGTAAGCAGCCGTTTGATTATATATTGTTTCATTGCCGATCCTCTCCAAACAAAGGCAGAGCCGCCCCTCAATACTGTTGCCGGATTAAAAACTGTCTGAAATTGCCGAGAATTTTTTGAGCAAGACAAGGCGTGAGGAGGGCGAATACCCGTAGTGGTATTTAACTGACGAGCAACGCAGGTTCTGCAAGCTCAATCCTACGGATACAATTCGCTATCCGATGATACTCAGGGCGCAAATGTTCTGCTATCCGCAGATATTTGGGCGCAGATGTATTGTTCAAAAAAGGCCGGCAAGATAGATGGTTTTTAATCCGGAAATAGTATAAAAGGCGACTCCGCACAGGCCGCGGCTTGCGCCGTCGAAATTTTAGAAATACATGTCCGCAAAAGGAACTTCATATTGAGTTTGGGTAAAGCCCACTCCCTGCAAATCCGAGCGGTAAATGGCCTTGTTGCACTCGTAGGTCAAAGGAATGTAAACCGCATCTTCGTGGAGCCGTGTCAGAACGAACTTATACAACTCCTGCCGCTGAGCTTCATCGGTGGAAACCAGAATTTCGCTGATGGCCTCGTCGATTTCTGCTTTATCATCAAGACCCTGCTGAGCGGCGTAGTCGCCATAAACCGGCGCCCGCATGGCGGCCAGAGAGGATTGAGGATCGTAAGGCATACCCCAGCAGATATTGAAGACCATGTCAAAATTGCCTGTTTTCATATTATCCCGGTAAGACTGCTCTTCTTCGCCGTGAATGTTCAGAACCACACCCAGCTTGCCGTATTCGCTTTGCAAATATTCCGAGATGGTACGTTCGGTAACGCTGTCGCTGTTGTAAAGCAGTTTGAGCTCCAGACGTTTGTTGTCTTTAATCCGTACGCCGTCGCTGCCCATGATCCAGCCGGCGGCGGTAAGCATTTCATCGGCGACGGTCATATCATAGCTATAGGGCTTCAAGCCGATGCTGCAATAAGGTACGGTTTCGGCAAACAGGGTTTCCGCCGGCTCCTCCAGCCCGTAAAAAATACCGTTGGAAATGGCCTGCTTATTGGTGCCATGCTGCAGAGCCTGGCGTACTGCTTTGTCAGACAGAATATTGTTGGTTGTATTCAGAACGATCTGACGAGTGGAGGTGGGGGCGGAGAGGGCCACGGAAAACTTATCATTATCCTTATACTGATTGATTGCGTCGGCGTCGATCATGTTTTTGCCGAAGATCAGATCAATTTCTCCCTTTTGCAGGGCCAGAATTCGGGTTTGATTGTCGGGAATCACTTTAACGGTGATTTTGGCAATGGCCGGCTTCTCACCCCAATAATTTTCATTGCGTTCAAAGACAGCGTACTCATCGGTAACAAAGTTGCTCAGAATGTAAGGGCCTGTACCGATATATTGGTTTACCCCATCCTTGGTGCTGCCGTCTTTCATGGCGGCGGGGGAAATCATGGCAAAGGGCCGGGTGACCCCTAATTCCGTCAGCATGGGATAGTAAGGCTCGGACAATTCAATCACAAGGGTATTGGCGTCGGGAGCTGAAACGCCCTCCAGCAGGTTCATCATTTCCAGCCAGGTATGGCGGTCTTTATTCTCAATGATGGCGTCGAAATTAGCCTTGATGGCATAAGCGTCGCAAACCTCGCCATCGGAAAAGTAGACGCCGCTGCGGATCTTGAAGGTATATGCCTTGCCGTCGGGGCTGATCTGCCAGTCTTCAGCCAGACAGCCTTCATAACCGTCTTCGGTAATGTTTACCAAGGTTTCATAGAGCATTTCCTGGGCATACATTTCCCCGGCATAAAGATGGGGGTTGAGGTCCCGGATATCCCGGTAGTTTACAAAGACCAATTCGTCCCTGACAGCGGGCGGAGGGGTCGTTCCATCGGTGGCGGAACCGGCGCCCGGATTAGTAGAGCCGCTGCTGCCCGGATTAGCCCCATTGCCGCAGCCGGCCAGCAAAGCCAGGCTCATTATTACTGCGGGTAATAAGGTAGATAAACGTGTTTTTACCATAATGCCTCCTCTAAAACCAAGAATATAGGTGATTTCCTGGTCAAGTATAGCATGGTTAGCATAAGCTTACTAATGCGGATTTGCCAAAAGGAGCTATAACGGATTGTTATAGCTCTTCGGTAGAAAATTTCTCGATTGCAGAAGCCTCGTTATAACGCCTCAGTAGAAAATTTTTCGATTGCAGAAAAATTTTCTTGCCTATGTGCGTTTCAACGAGGCTAGTGCTTTGTGTCCACTAAAAGTTGTCACAGATGCGCAGAATATTTTCTCAAGTGCAAGGCGGAGAAGCGAGGCGTAGCGGTGTCTACGGTGAGCGACGACAACGCCGCAATTGAGAAAATAGGCAAGCAGGTGTAAGCTTTTAGTGGATGCAGAGTACTAGGGTATGTGATGACTGAAAAAAGTGCAAAGGTAAGGAGAGTGCCGCAGAAGCCTCGTTATAGGATGTTTTTGAGATTTTTAATAAACCACTGGGCTGATTCGCTTAATCTATGCTGCTCGGGATATATATAACCGATTACCAAAAAGGGCTCGCAATTGTTGATGGGCAGCGCCTTAATATCGTATTGCTCGTATTGGGAGGGCAAAAAATTAAGGCCGATACTGCAGACATCCGTATGGAGCAGCAGATCGATAATCAGGTGGTCGCTGTTGGTGTACATAGCGTAATTAAGGCCCTCCGTAGGGATGGCGCCCACGTTGACCTGGGCCAAATGGTGTTCCATGGAAAAATAATCCCGGATTCCCCGGACGAAGCGCAGCCGGGACAATTCCGAAAGCTCAATACTTTCATGAAAATACAGGGGATGCTTAGGCCCCACATAAACACAGGCTTCTTTCACATCCAGAGGCTCAAACTGCAATTTTTTGTGAGACAAAATATGTTTAAAGGTTTGCAGTTGCTTTTGGGCTACATAAACAATGCCGATTTCAGATATGCCTTCGGACACATGATTGCTGATTTCCTCTGCCGCCCCTTCCCGGTGCTCCACGATATATTGATCACCCCAGATTTTATAGTAGTCAATGAGCAGGCGGGCGATCATGTTGCTGGGATAAGAAGACAGAGTAAACTTGCGGCCTTGATTGTGGTCGGCCAGGGAGCTGATAAATGCCGCGTCATTTAAAATATGGCGGGCATATTCCAAAACCCGCTCTCCATAAGGGGTGGGGCGAACACCCCGGCCCGTCCGTTCTAAAAGGCGCCGGCCCAACTCCGTTTCCAATGCCCTGATTACTTTGCTGACATTTGGCTGAGAGGTGTAGAGACATTCAGCAGCTTTGTTTAAGCTGCCGTGGTGGCAGGCCACCACGAAAAATTCCAGTTGCCGAAATTCCATTATATGATACCTCCCTGGTTATATTTTCGCAGGATGTTAGCTATTGCTAACCATAGTATAGCGTTTTACGGCAAATGTCAATTTAAGCGGGATAAATACTCGGTGTAAAATAGATGTAGGATAAAAAAATAAACAAGAGGCAGCAAAATGTGGTTTAATAAAGTCGCTAAACCATTAAAACACCAAAGGAGGCTGCCCCTTGTGAGAACCATTGTA